>CAVXJU010000001.1:0-71242 GCA_963761935.1 Terriglobia bacterium
TAGCGCGTTCTACCTCACCCAGGCGATGGGCGGCGGCAAAACGCATAGTTTGATCGCCTTCGGCCTGCTCGCGTCGGACCCGGGTCTGCGCCGGGAGGTCGTCCCGAACATCGCCGCCGGCAACGAGTTTGGCGCGGCGAAAGTCGTCATCTTCAACGGCCATCAGAACCCCGAGACTCTGGTTTGGGGCTACATCGCCGATCAGCTTGGCCAGGGCGACGTGATGGCGCCGTTCTGGCGCAATGGAGCCAAGACGCCCGGCATCGATGAATGGGTCAAGGTCCTGGGCACCGAGCCCGTGCTGATTCTGCTCGACGAGTTGCCCAGCTATCTTCAGATGGCTCAGGGACAGCCTGTCGGCACGACCACACTCGGGGAACTCACCATCGGCGCGCTGGAGCGGCTGTTCAACGCGTTGCCGCGGTGCCCCCGGGCGTGCGTGGTCGTGACCAACCTGAAGGACGATGTCTATCTGGAAGGCTCGGGCCAGCTTCGCACCCTGATCGAGAACCTGACCAAGCACTACGACCGCAACGCCCAGGCGATCACGCCGGTGCAACAGAACTCGGGCGAGGTGTTCGCCATTGTTCGCAAGCGCCTGTTCGATGCTCTGCCATCCGACGACCGCATCGACGAGGTGGCCCAGGCCTATGTCGCGGCGCTGCAAAAAGCCAAGCGGGTGGACACGATCCCGACCACGCCGGAGACGTTTGTCGAGCGGATTCGGGAAACCTATCCGTTCCATCCCTCGATCCGGGACATCGTCGCCCGGTTTTCCGAGAACCGGGGCTATCAGAAGACGCGGGCGCTGATCCGGCTGCTGCGGCTCGCGGTGCGTGGGGCGATGGCCGGCAACGACAACGCGTTCCTGATTGGCCTGCAACACCTGGGTTTCAACGATCAGGCGACGATCGAGGAAATCCGCAAAATCAATCCGGCGTACATTAACGCCATCTCGCACGATGTCTCCGACCGGGGCAGCGCGCTGGCGGAGAAGATTGACGACGCGGACGGCAGCACGACGGCCTCTTCCGTGGCCAAGGTGCTGCTGATGTCCTCGCTGTCCGCCGCGGAGTCGCCTCTGCGCGGCTTGACCGATGGCGAACTGATCGAAACACTGGTCGATCCGCTACTCGAAGTATCCGAGATCAAGGGCTGCGCTCAGCCGGCTGCAAGGCCAGGCCTGGTATCTGTTCCAGGGCGTGGATCAGCGCGTCTATTTCGGCCAGACCGCCAACGTCACCGCCGAAATCACCGAAATCGCCGCCAACATCGCGGAGGAACAGGTCGATCACACCCTCCGCGAAAAACTCCGCGAGGTGTTCAAACCCACGAGTGGTGCGCTGTATTCCGACAAGATGGCGATCCTGCCAGCATTGGACGCCATTCCGCTCGACGACGACAGGCCAACGCTGGTCATCCTGGAAAGCCCGGCGGACAAACTGCCGGCGGAGTTCGACGACTGGTGGAAGAAGCTGGACCTGCAGAACCGGGTCCTCGTCCTCGCCGCCGATCAGAACGCGCTCACCACGCTGAGGCTCAGCGCACGGCGCACACGGGCGATCCAAAAGGTCGAGGAACGCATCCTGGCGCAGCACGGCAAAGCTTCGCCGCAGATGACTGAACTCGACGGCGTGCGAGACCGCGAGGCGGCTAACTTTACCAGCGCACTGCGGGAGACGTTCAAGACGATCGTCTTCCCCGTGACCAAAGCGCTGCGCAGGATCGACGATTTCCGCATGGAGTTCGACGGCAACAATTACTCGGGCGAAAAGCAGATCATCGACACGCTGGTCAAACGCGGCAAATTCATTGCCTCCGACCAGTTCGACGCGCAGTTCGAAACACTTCGACTCGACGCCGAGGAAATGCTGTTCGATGCCGACGCGGTGCAGGAAAGTTCGCTCCGGCGCAACGCGGCGATCCGGCCGGGATGGTATTGGCTGCCTCGGGGCGGTCTTGAACAACTTGTCCGCACCGCTGTCCAACGCGGGTTCTGGCGCGACGAAGGAAGGCCTCGTCTTCCGAAAGTGGGAGCGAGTGACGCGCGTCACTGCCCGGCAGGACGATTTCGCCTCCAACCCGATGACGACCGGCCGGTTCCAGATCAATGTCACGCCGGAAGACGCCGATACCATCTATGTCTCCGAGAGCGGGCCGCCCAATTCGGCCACGGCTGCGAAGCTTGACGGACGGGTTTACGAGACTGCGGCGCCGGCGGTCTGGTTCCTCGCTGTGGACTCCAAAGGCGGCGCGAAAACCGGCGATCCGTGCGAGTGGCGCGCACCGATCCGGGTTAAGCCCGACGTGACCCGCGTGTCCGGCGGGTTCCGGATCGCGCTGCTCGCCACGCCGCGTGCGGCGAAGATACGCGCGTCGTTCGACGGCTCGGACCCCCGCGTGGCCCAGGAAGTGCCGCATGGCGAAATGGACGCGCCGCATGGCGCTACTCGCTTGCGTGTTATCGCCGAGGTCGACGGGCAGTTCAGCGAGGAGGAAACGCGCTTCGCTCGTCGCGGGCGTGCAGCGGCGGCCCGGCCGTAACGCCGGGACAGCCAAAGGCGGCGCTGAAACCCGACGCGCCGGCCCGGATGACATCGCGGTTCGAGCCGAAGGACACTGCGGCGGCGTTCGCGGCGCTCGACCGGCTGTCGAAGATCCCAGGCGTCAAAATCCACGGCGGCATGGTGGAGGCGAATGGCGGACGCTCCGAGCAGGATTTTCTCACCGTCCGGCTTGGGCCGCGACGTGCCGATCCACGCCCCCGCACTCAACGAAATGGTCAAGGTTCTGGCCGAGCTTCTGGGCGCGGAGGCGCCGACGGTGAATTTGCGGCTCGATGGAATTGCATTTCCCTCTGGCCGCGATCTGATGGCATTCTGTGACGCGGCCGGCGACGACTTCGACCGCGTCACATGGCAAGCAGGACTGATCCGCCTTGGCCACCGCACCCGCCAATTTCGATTGCGCTGACATCTACCTGGAGCACGGCTACCTCGTGCGCCTGACCAAGGGGCGCGACGCGACGGTCAGCGTGTTCGAGGTGTTCGGCGGCCCGCCCGCCGACAACGATCCGCACTGGGCGCCGGAGACGATTCTGCGCTGCGAGGTGCCGCGCACCGCGTGGGACGCCGTTTCCGGCGAGGCGCGGGCGGAGTTCAATCGCCGCCTGAAGCTCGACAACAAACCAGCCGGGCGCTGGGCCGCCGACGAAACGCCTGTGCAGCGACTGTTCGGCAAGGAATTGCTGGTCCTGCTGTGGGCCGTGGAATTGCCGGACGTGAAGCCGGAGGAAGTCGCGGTCGCGATCCGCAACTGGCTCGGCTTCAAGCCGGAGGAGCGGTGGTGGCTGTACACCATGACCGCCGCGGCGACCGGGCTGGCGCATCAGGCGGGCCTGGGCTGGCGCGGGGCGCTGCGAATGGCGCTGTGCTTCGGCACCCGCGCCGATGCCTTTCATTTGGGCGCGGTCACCGGGCGGGGCACTCTGGCGCCGCGTGTGAACGAGCGGTTTGAGCAACCAAAGCGGAAGAAACGCAGCCGCGAGAAGGCGGACGATCCGTGCGTTCCTGTTCGCCGCTCCGGTGGCGGCTGAATGATGGGTTGGACGTGAACGATGCAGCCCAGACGGGGATCAGGCCCGGCCTCGCGCCTTGGTCGCTGAAGGACGCGCCGTCGTTTATTGAGCGACAGTTCCCGGTGGGGCGGCTGTCTGCGGAAACCTATAAAGAACGGAATGCGAAACAAGCGCAGACCCTGACGGCGATCGGTTCCTATTGGAAGGGACGCAAGCCCCTGGTTCTGGTGCGTGCCGTGGTGCTTGGCTGCTTGCTGCCAACGACGGACAATGCGACCGCGGACCTCGACATTTTTCTAAAACTGATGGCCATGGACGATGCTGCCTTTGGTCGTCGTTTCAATGATAGCGCAGCCTCATTCGCGCGACTGTTTCCAACACAGGCAGACCTCGCGACCGAGGAGACAGAGAGCGGCCGTCGGGTGTGGCGGGACGATCTAAATCTACATCAACGGCAAACTCGGATTTCCGAGGCATTCAGCGATTTGCCTTACTCTGAGCGACTGACCCACGTACGCCGCCCCGAAGAATGCGACGAGCACGAGTTACTGGCGCCAATCTGGAAGGACGTGAATCGACATCTTGGCACGATGGTCAGGACGTTGCCTGATCTAATCGAACAACTTGGCTTGGCGCGCTATGGACATCGACCGAGGATGGCGGATACTTTCTGCGGCGGTGGCTCCATTCCGTTCGAAGCCGCGCGAATCGGCTGTGACGCCTTTGCATCCGATCTGAACCCCGTCGCGTGCATGCTTACCTGGGGCGCGTTTAATATCGTCGGATCACCGGATGTAAGACGTGATGAAATTAGGCGAACCCAGAAGAGAATCGCGGAGGCGTTGGAAGCTGAAATCAAGCGACTTGGCATTGAATGCGACGCCAAGAGAAATCGGGCAAAGGCCTATCTTTATTGCCTTGAAACGCGCTGCCCAAAGACCGGTTGGATGGTGCCTATGGCACCGTCCTGGGTAATATCCAAAAGGCAGAACGTCGTGGCGAGACTGGTGCCGGATCCCACGATGAAGCGCTATGCAATCGAAATTGATACCGGCGTGTCGACCGAAGCGATGGAGGCGGCCGAACAGGGGACTATGCGGGGTGGCCGGTTGGTGCACCCGATGAACCCAGAGCGATCTGGTGTCGAAATAAAGACTATCCGAGGCGACTACCGTGATGCGGAGGGGAATGCGCGCAACCGCTTGCGGCTTTGGGACAAATGCGATTTTTCTCCCGCGGGAGAACGATATCTTTCAAGAGCGGTTATACTGCATCCAATGGATAACTGAGGCATCAATCATAAAGAAGCGGCACGAGACTTTTTTTGCTGCGGTAACCGAGGATGACGTGGCACGCGATCGGAAGATTGAAAGTCTTCTTAGTCAGAATCTCTCAAACTGGCAGCGCGACGGTATCGTCCCCTGTATGCGAATCGAAACTGGGAAAGAGAATGAAGGTCCAATCCGTACGAACGGTTGGACATACTGGCATCATATGTTTGGCGCGCGACAAATTCTCCTCGCAAAGTCGTCCTGGAGGCAAGCGATCAACATCCCTTAGGCCGGATTTTACTGGCAAAGACGCTCGATTACATCAACAAATCCTGCCAGTGGCGGCCCAGAGATGCTTATGTGGAGCAGTTGTTCTCACGGCCGTCAATCAAAACTCAGTTCAACTTGGAGTTGTCGGGGAGGATTCGATATCGCTGAATTAATTGAGACTGAGTTTTCTTCAGCGCCTGTATTTGGGGATTTTCAGATTCAAAGCATTTCAGCTCGCTCTGCGGTACCTGCAGCAGATTTTTTTGTTTCCGATCCACCATATGCGGACTCGGTCAATTACCAGGAGATTACAGAATTTTTTATCGCCTGGCTACGGAGCAAACCCTCCAGCCCCCTTTGACCAATGGACCTGGGACTCTCACCGAGACCTCGCCATCAAAGGCAAAGATGAGCAATTCCGCCGCGACATGGTCGAGGCTTACGCGGCCATGACCGACAACATGCCGGACAACGGTCTGCAGGTCGTGATGTTCACGCATCAGGACGCGGGCGTCTGGGCTGATCTCGGCGTCGATTCTTTGGGCGGCTGGTCTCCGGGTCACCGCTGCGTGGAACATCGTCACAGAAACCGAAAGCGCTCTCAAGGAAGGCAATTATGTCCAAGGCACCGTCTGCCTCGTCCTGCGCAAGCGCCTCGGCGACGCAAACGCCCGCCGCATGGAGATCGAGGCCGAAATCGAGGACGCCGTTGCCGGCCAACTCGCTCGCCTCAATGCGCTCGACGACGCCTGGCATGAGCGCACCAACGCCGAAACGCTTTACACCGACGGTGACCTGACCCTCGCCGCCTATGCCGCCGCGCTGCAGGTCGTCACCTCCTATTCGAGCATCGACCGCCAACCGCTCGACCGCGACCTATATCGCAAGCTCGACAAGGGCGAGCGACGATGCTGCGCGACCTCGTCGATTACGCAGCCCAGGTGGCGAATGGATTACTGGTGCCGGAAGGTTTCCCGCGGGACATGTGGCGCGACCTCGGCGCCGCCGAGCGCTTCTATGTCCGCATGCTCGACATGGAGGCGAAGGGCTCGGCCAAGGTCGCTGATTTCCAGAACTTCGCCAAGAGCTTCGCCTTTGGCGGCTATGCCGACTCTGATGGCCTCGACCACCGCCAACGCTGCCGCGTTGGCCGGCGCCGCGGACCTGAAGGGCCGGATGCTCGTCCGGCGAAGGGTTCTGGGGCACGCAACTTCGGCAGGTGCTGTTCGCGGTCTGGAAGACGATGGAGACGCATCAGCGCGACCCGAAACGCGGCGTCACGACGCTCAAGACCGAATACGCCGCCGATTACTGGCAGCGCCGCCAGAAGCTGATTGCGCTCGCCGAGATATGTCGCGCTGAAGACGCAAGCGCACTCGGCCGGAGGAAAGCGCCGCCGCGCACGAACTGGCCGAGGCGCTGAAACTCGACCGGGTGTGATCCATGGCGATCGAGCGCTTCTCCTCCCGCCGTGAAGCGCTTGGCCCCGTGTTGGCGGCGCGGCTGTCCGGCGCGTCCCGCTACCTCCGCATTGCCGGGTATTTCCGCTCCTCGCTGCTGGAGGTGGTGGGCGAGGCGCTGGCGACCGTCGGCGAGATTCGGGTGGTCTGCAACGGCGATCTCGATCCGAACGACGTGAAGGTCGCCAAGGCCGCCCGCGACGGGCAGGAGGCGCTGGCGCGGACGCTGGTGTCGTCCTGGCAGTCGACCGAAGACCGGGTTCGACCTACTGCTGGCGCGCGAGCGCTATCGCCGTCTGCACGATCTTCTGGCATCCGGCCGGATGAAGGTGCGCGTAGTGCCGCGCGATGCGAATAACGTGTTCGTCCACGGCAAGGCGGGCGTGATCGAGCACGCCGACGGCCAGGTCTATTCCTTCGTCGGCAGCTGAACGATTCCGCGTCCGGCTTCCGCCACGCCTACGAAATCCTCTGGGGCGACGAGGACCCCGGCGCGGCGCGACTGGGTGCGCGAAGAGTTCGAGCATTTCTGGGCGACAGGGCGTCGATCTGCCGGACGCCGTGGTGAAGCACGTCGCCGCGATGGCGAGCCGGATCGAGTACCGCTCGATCGAGGATGCGCGCGACGCGGACGGTGGCGTCCCGGCCGATGCGGTGCTCGCCGAGCGGCCGATCTACAAGGGCGGCCAAATCCTGCGCTCATGGCAGAAGCGGTTCGTGCAGACTTGTGTCGAGGATTGGCGGCTGCACGGCAAGGCGCGCTACCTGATCGCCGACGACGTTGGTCTTGGCAAAACGCTGTCGATGGCGGCAGCGGCGCTGGTGCTGTCGCTGCTCGACGACAAGCCGGTACTGATCCTCGCCCCTGCGACCTTGATTTGGCAGTGGCAGGAGGAGTTGGAAGACAAGCTCGGCATGCCCGCGGCGGTCTGGTCGACCCAGAAGAAATGCTGGCTGGACGGCGAAACGCCGGCCCCTGACGCAGAAAGGCGATCCCGAACTGGTGGCAAAATGCCCATGGCGCATCGGCATCATGTCGACCGGACTTATCGTCAAAGGCGATGACAAGGGCGAGCGCGGCGCTCTGGCGAAGAAATCGTTCGGCGTCGTGATCCTCGACGAGGCTCACAAGGCGCGGGCCTCGCGGGCAATGCAGGACGCGACCCACCAAAGCCAAACAATCTGCTCAGCTTTCTTCGCGCACGATCGCCCGCAACGCCGGCAGCGTCATCCTTGGCACCGCGACCCCAATCCAGCTCGATGCGGTGGAGTTGTGGGACCTGCTGTCGGCGCTTAATCAAGGCGCGCCGCAGGTGCTCGGCACGCCATTCGAGGGCGGCGAGTGGATACGCGAGGAGTCAATTCAGTTCCTCACCGGCGAACGGGCGTGGCCGCAGAACGACACTAATCGCTGGGGCCTGTTCCGCAATCCACTGCCTCCGGCCGCGAGCACGCCGTATTCCGTGACATTCGCAATGACGCAGCGACTGCATCGCCAAAGTGGTGCTCGGCCCCCGTTTCGACGAACTGGGCCCAGATGTGCGAAGCGACTTCCTTCAGGAGTTCCCGACCCTGGCCGAACGGCACAATCCGATCGTGCGTCGCGTCGTTCGGCGAACCCGTCCGATGCTCGAAGAGCGCGGGCTGCTGAAGCGCATCGGCGTGATCACGCATCCGCGGCCGGATGATGGCCTGCCTGCTGACCTGTTCGAGGGCGAAGGGCTGGAGATGGGTCTTGCCTTCAGAGCGCTTATGAAGCGGCGGAGGAATTCAGCCGAGCTCTATGCGCGCCGTCGACCCGGTGCGGGCTTTCTGAAGACAATCTTGTTGCGGCGCATTGGCTCGTCGGCGAAGGCTGGCCTGGAAACCGCGCGGCAAATTCTCGACCGCATGGATGTTCGCTGGTGCCCGAGGAGGAAGATGGGCGACGAAGGACGCGCCGATCGATGCGCGCGCACTTGATCCACAGGAGATCGACGCTGCTGCGGGACGTGGAACGAAATCTCGCCGCCGTCGTGGACGGCACGGATGATGATCCGAAGGTGCAGGTGGTCTTGCACTATCTACGCGAGCGGCGTTGGCTGGAAGAAAACGGGGCAATCATTTTCAGCCAGTATCGAACGACAGCGGAATGGGTGCTGGAAGCGTTATGTGCTGCCTTCCCGGACGAGCCAGTCGCGCTCTATGCCGGCGGCGCGGCGTCATTTGTTCAACGCGGCCAGGACCGCCGGTCCGCGGCGCGCGAGCAGATCAAGACGTCGATTCAGCAGGGTGAGATCGGCTGGTCTGCGCCACGGATGCCGCGTGCGAGGGCCTGAACCTTCAGCGTCTCGGCGCCCAGGTCAACATCGACTTGCCGTGGAACCCGTCGCGGCTTGAACAGCGCAAGGGCCGGGTGCAAAGGATCGGTCAGGCACGCGACAACGTCCAGGTTTTGAATTTGCGTTATGCCGGTACTGTCGAGGACGAGGTCTACGCGGCGCTGTCCTACCGCTTCGGAGACATTTTCTCTGTTCTCGGCCAGCTTCCCGATGGATTTGAAGACGATTGGATCGCCGCCGTGCTCAATGACCGCACGGCGCTGCGGAATTTTTCGCAAAGGGTGGAGACGACACGGCCACCATATTCTGGTTGATGTTTTGCATCACGGACAGCTTGCGGCCCTGGCTTCCGACGTAACCCAACTGGAAAACACTGGAATTTCCGAAGCTCTTCTCTACGTTGAAATTGTAGTTGTAGAAATAAGGCGTCCGGAAATTTTGGTTCACTGAATACACGTTGAATGTCTGGCTGGCGCTGAGGCAACCCGGGTCAGTGGCGAAGTTCCCCAAACAAGTGGTTACGCCGGGAAAGATGGATGCTCCGCCAGCCTGCGCGGCATCCCAGTTATAGGAGCTTCGGCTGTAGCTATCCACCGGGTGTATCCCGATTGGGTTGTCTTCCAAACCGTCAGCGGCTCCGATAGGCGGGCGGAAATCGAAGAACGGATTCATGTTGATTTGATCGTAGTAAATACCGCCGCCGCCGCGGATTACAACGCCAGGCAGTGGATTATAGGCGAATCCTACGCGCGGCGCGAAGTTGTTGCGATCCGGTTTGAATATCGAATTGAGACCAGCGCCTTGCACCTGCAGGCCCTGACCCGCCACGAACACGCCCAGATCGGCCGGCTCGTTAGCTTGCGGCGGCCCGAAGTACTCGTAGCGGATGCCGTAGTTGATATTCAGCTTGGAGGTGACTTGCCAATTATCCTGGGCGAAGAAATCGTAACCATTCACAAGCACCTTGCGTTCGGCATCTCCAACCGCGATGGAGGACGTGTTCACATCGCCGGCCAGAAAATCGGCTAATGCGTTGGCGTAGCCGTTACAAGCCCCCGCATTGGGATTGCTGCCACAGAAGTTAGACCAGGGCCCTTGGGAGCCGTCGAAAACAAACTGGCCTAGAGACGATCTGTAATAAAACTCATCGATTCGGCCCTGCCGGAACTCACCGCCGAAACGGAATTGATGGCTGCCGGTGATGAAGGAAAGCACGTCCGTCACATGGCCGGTAATGTCTTGACGCCCTTCGGGCGGCGTGATGCCGACGCGATCGAAACTTCCAATTATGATCTGAGAGGCGCCGGGGATCGGATTGCCGTTGATGGTCGCATCCGGGCTCAGGTAAAGGCCGAGATTCTTCATGTTGAAGCTGTTGTTGGCGTCGCTGAAAATCTGATGGAAGTAGCTCACGCCGAACAGCAATTGGTTGGTCAGCTTGTTGCTGAACAGCGAATTCAGCACGAGCGAATAATTCTGAACGTGAAGCGGCGCGACTTCAAAATAGTAACCCAGGTTTGAGCTGGCGGTGGCCAACGCCAAGCTGGCGCCGGGAGGCTGCGTCTGGCTGCCTTGCCCGACGAACCAGTGGAAGGATAGCCGTTCCTTGGCGCTGAAGTTGTGATCCACCTTAGCGATGCCGTTATAGCTGTAGCCGGTGCCCGGGACGCTGGCGAAATAGTTGTTGACGGTGCCCGGTAGAGAGTTGATGGAACTGGGCCACAAAGTGGAAAGCAGGCGCGCCGACAGGGGACTCTCGGCGACCGGCGCATAGTTGCCGTACTGGCCGCCGGCGTTCTGAAGCAATGCTTGAGCTTGTGAAACCCAGGCTTGCGAAGGCTCGGTGGTGAGGCCGGTCAAGCCGAAAATGTAATCTTGCCGTTCAAAGCCGACGAAGAAAAAGGTCTTGTCCTTGATGATCGGCCCTCCGACAGTTAAGCCGGTATTGTAGTTGCGAAGTTCTGGCGGCTTGGGGAAGTCCGCGCTGGGGACGAAGAACGGGGAGTGGGCGGCATAGAATTCGTTGCGGTTGTAATAGTAAGCGCTGCCGTGCAATTCATTGGTGCCGCTCTTGAGGGTCAGGTTGATGGTGCCGCCGGCGCTACGTCCGGTTTCGGCGTTGGATTGCGTCTGGGCCGAAAACTCGTCCACCGCATCGATGGGCATTACCACGCCGGCGATTCCGGAAACTCCGCCCTGATTGACGGCCGGGATGTTGTGCCAGAAATCGTTATTGTCGGTGCCGTCGATCTGCCAATTCATTTGATTGGCGCGGGTTCCGTTGAGCGATCCGAAACCGCCCACCGAATAGCCGCCGTAGCCTGGCGAAACGGCGATCATCTGGGTAAAGTCGCGGCCGTTCAAGGGCAAGTCCTGAATCGAGGAGGTGGGAAGGGTGTCGCTTTGCGTGGACGTGGTGGTATCCACGGCAATGGCAGCGGCGGAAACTTCCACTGCCGTAGTGGTCTGGCCCACCGCCAGCTTGACCGGCAGGGTGTAGACGTTTCCGGCGGTCACGGTGATGTTGGAAACAGTGACCGGCTGGAAGCCCGAGGCAGTAACGCTTATGCTGTAGGTGCCGAGCGGAAGATCCTGAAATGAAAACGCACCATCCGTGGTGGTGACCATGCTCTGCGAAACGCTGGTTCCGGTATTCGTGACCGTGACGTTGGCTTTCGGAACCACGGCGCCAGTGGCGTCGGTGACCGTTCCGTTGATGGCGCCACGAAATGTTTGTCCGTAAGCGGCTGCTGCGATTATTGTGAACAACGCAGCGGCGAACCAAAATTGTGATTTCCTGATTGCAGATAGCATTAAGTCTCCCAACTTTACACAAATGATCTGTGATTTTTGGACGGCGTTGCGACTACACGTGGGCGTAGATTCCGTCACTATTTACGGCTACCTGGGCCGTTGCACACACACCTGAAACTAATGGGGTAATTATGCTCCCGTTACAAAATCATGTCAAGCGAAAGTCATGCCGGGCATGGCGTCCACGGATTTATGCGCGGGGCGATCAGATTTCGCCGCGTTTGGCCGCTTGCTGGATGTAATCGGCCGTGCGATATGCGAGAGCTTGAATTGTTTCCGTAGGTTGCTGGCGGCCGCTAGTAACAAGACTACTACCGTCCACTAGAAAAAGATTGGGAACGTCGTGAGCGCGATTCCATTTGTTCACCACGCTGGTGGCGGGATCGTCGCCCATGCGGCAGGTACCCATGAGGTGCACGGAGAAGGTCTGCTCTTCGAGCGAAGCCGGATCGAACCAGATCTTCTTGGCTCCGGCGGTGGTGAGAATTTCCTTTTGGCGCTCAGCCGCAAACGCGAGCATCTTGACGTCGTCCGGGTGATTCTTGAAGGTGACGCGCATGGCAGGCAGTCCCCAGGCGTCCTTGAGTTCGTCATCGAGCGAGATGCTGTTCTGCTCGACGGCCAGGCAACTGGTATGGGCTAGCAGTCCCATGGTGTGGGTGTAATATTGACCGACGGTGCGTTTCCATTCCGAGCCCCATTGCTGAATGTCGGTGGGCATTCCGCGCGCGGCGAAAGCGACCGGATACCAATCAAAGCGGGCATCAATGCCGGAGCCACCCCAGAAGCCGCGCTTGGGGTCGGCGCGATAATAATCATGCAAGACGCGGGTTACGACGATGCTCTTGTAGTCGTTTAGCGGGTGTTCGAAGACGCCCATCGCGTAACCGCCATTGTCGAACATCAAATATTTGCCGACATTTCCGTGAGAATTCGCGAGGCCGTGGGGAAACGCGTTGGATTTAGAAAGCAGCAGCAGCCGCGGGGTTTCGGCGCCGTTGGCGCAGACTACCACGGCCTTGGCGCGCTGGAAAATCTCGCGCTTCTGCTGGTCGAAATAGATCACGCCATTGACGCGGCCATCTTTCCCGACTTCGATTTTCCGGACGTAGGAGCCGGGACGAATTTCGCAGCGATCGGTTTTGACGGCCGCAGGCATCAGCATCAAGCTGCTGGATTTGGCGCCCATTTCACAGCCGAACGCCTCGCAAAAGCCGCAATGCACGCAGGCCGCGCGGCCCTTGTAGGGTTGCGACAACACCGCCATGGGCGCGGGATAGGGATGCAGGCCGAGCTTCTTGGCGGCGCGTTCGAACAACACGCCGGACGATTTCACCGGCATCGGAGGCAGCGGATACGGCTTCGAGCGCGGGCCGTCGAATGGATTGGAGCCGGCTAATCCGGAGATCCCCAGATCCCATTCCGCTTTGGTGTAGTACGGTTCCAGATCGTCGTAGGCGATGGGCCAATCGCGCAGGTCGGCGCCTGGGACCGCGCTGCCCCAAATGGAACGTTCGTGAAAATCCTCGGGGTGAAAGCGCCAGTAGTTGGCCGTAAAATGCACCGAGCCGCCGCCGACGGTTTGGCAATATCCAACGGCGGGTTGCAGCTTGGCCTTCTCGCCGGGAGTTTTGCGAAAGGTGTTGGGTTGTTTGGAATGATCGTTGACCAGTTCGCCGCGCTCGGCGATGGCGATTTCGTCGTGCGTGAAATCCTTTTCATGGCGCCAGGGTCCGTGTTCGAGCGCCACCACGCGAAAGCCGGCGGTGGACAGTTCCTTGGCCATCACGCCGCCCGCGGCGCCCACGCCCACCACTACGAAGTCAACTGTGTCGGAAGGACGAAACGTGACGCTCATTTCGCGTTCTCCTTTGCGGCTTGGGCATCGTAGTAGCCGAAGGGTGGCTGGAACTGCATGGAGTGTTCGACGCCGATCAGTTTCCAGCCCACTTCGCCGCGGTTGCCGCCGTACTTGGGATGTCCGAAGAAGCCGAGCACGGTGTGATAGCGCACCTCTTGGAAGAAATCGGTTTTTTCGGTCGCGCGCAGCAGCTGGATCTGCTGGTCTTTGCTGAGGCTGGCGATGCTCGAAGAATGCGGAAACAACTCGGCGCGCTTGGCTTGCATTTGGGCCAGACCGCTTTTGTAGAGCTCACGCTTGTCCTGGTCGTAGCCGGCCAGGGCGCGATCGATGAACCAGATCACGCCTGCTCGATCCGCTCCGGGCGTTTCGTCGTCGGGAATAATCTGGCACGCGATGGCCTTGATCTCCGCGGCAGTGGACGGATCGAACCAGGTGAATTTCTCGGCTTGCGCCCGAAGCACTTCGGCCCAGCAAGCCGCCGCCAGTAACCACTCACGTCGTGAAATTGTCATGATTCGCCGCGAGAATTTACGATTCTCGCTTCATCTCCAAGGTCTTCAGTATAGCTGGTACATCCGCAGCGAAAAGGTTAGCGCGTTCGAAGGACGGCTACCTGGCACGCGAAGTGCTGGAACCGACTGGGAGGCGGCCATGGGCACACCCGCTAAAGTCACATCTTTATCACTGTCGCTTTTTATCGTTGTTTTATTGGCAGGGCTGAGTGGTTGCAATAAAGCGAATCAAGCGGCGGACCTGGACACTGGAGATCCGGCCAACGGAAATCTCGCGCCGGCCGATTATACGAGTCAGAACTCGGCGCCAGCGGCTGAAAATTACAGCCAGCCGGTGTCCGAACAGCCGGCATATAGCCAGTCAGAGTACGGACAGAATTATTATGGAGCGCCGAGCGGACCGACGGTGGAGAGCAGCGAACCTCCGCCGCCTCTTCCGGAGTATAGTCAGCCGCCGTGTCCGGGCGACGGTTACATTTGGACGCCAGGCTACTGGGATTATTCGGACGCCGGATATTATTGGGTCCCGGGGGCTTGGGTATTGGCTCCGTGGGTGGACGCGTTGTGGACGCCGCCATGGTGGGGTTTCGACAACGGCGTTTATGTTTTTTATAGCGGGTATTGGGGCCCCCATATCGGATTTTACGGAGGCATCGACTACGGCTACGGATATACGGGGCGCGGCTATTATGGCGCCTATTGGAATCACGGCAGGCTGGATTATAATCGATCGGTTACCAACATAGATCCGGCAACCGTTCGCAACGTCTACAGCCGTTCGGCGCCCGGCGGGCGTCATGACCGCGTCAGTTACAATGGCGGACGCGGGGGGATCGAAGCGCGTCCCACGCCGCAGGAGTTGGCGGTGACGCACGATCCGCGAACGGGTCCATTAGCGGCGCAGACGCAGCACGCGCGTGAGGCGTCCAGCAATCGCGCGCAATTCGCCGCAGCGGGCCACCCGGACCCGGCAACGCTCGCGGCGCCGCGTCCGCTTTCGACCGGTTACAAAGCGCCGGCGGCGCGTCCTCCAGCTGAGGCGATGCGAGCAGCCGCCAGGCCCGCTGCGGGAAGGCCCGCTAATGCAGCGCCGAATGCCCGAGCCGAAATGCCGGCCGCACAACGTCCTCAGGCTGGGCCGGTTCCGCACCCAGGACCGCCCGTAGCCGAACGAGGAAATGCGCCGGCGCCGCGGCCATTCGAGCGCCCGCAGGCTCAGCCACGTCCCGAGATTCGTCCGCCAGTAGCCGAGAGAGGCACCGCGCCCAGGCCACCGCAGGCTGAGCGCCCGCAGGCTCAGCCGCGGCGAGAAACTCCTCCGGCAGTAGCGCAGCGGGGAACCGCACCGATGCCACCGCAATTCTTGCATCAACGGGCTCCTTCAGCGCCGGCGCCGCAGCCCCATCGGGCGCCGGAAGCGCAGCCTCGGCCCCAAGCGCAGGCTCGCCCGACGCCTCGTCCGGTGGCGCAGGCACGGCCGGTACCGCAAGCTCGACCTGTTCCCCAAGCTCGTCCGGCTCCTCGTTCGGTGGCGCAGGCACGGCCCGCACCGCAAGCTCGACCTGTTCCTCAAGCTCGTCCGGCACCGGCTCCTCGTCCAGAACCGGCGCACGCGGCGCCTCCGCGTCAGGAAAAGCCGGAACAGCGGTAGTTTGGAAAATAGAATAAGAACTCGACTCGGGTAAGAATTACCGGCGTCGCGTTCGGCCCGTGAGTTTTTCTAACGATTGTTGCGCCGGTTGGCCATTCGCGATGTGTTGCCGCAATAAGGCTGGCGCGATGCCCGGTCAGGCGTTCAGGGCCAATTCCGGCTTGTGGTCCAGACCGAAATCTGTAAGGCCCGCGCCTCGCAAAGACGCTTCGGACGCTGCGATCATCAGCGTTGCGCGCCGCAAGCCGCTGGCGGAAAAGATGGGCGCGCTCCACAGTGCCGCATCCACAGTACGTCCACGCTTATTGAGCAGCGGACCGCCGGCGGCGAAAGGCAGCCGCTGGCCCAATGCCTCATAGCGCGTCCATCCCAGAAGATCTTCGGCCGCAGGGTTCCAATAGATCACGTTCTGATCTTTGTCCGTCGCAAAAGTGGCCAACGGAGAGGCATCAAACAGCATGTAGGCCAGATCGGGCGCCACGGCCGCGACGGTTTTGCCGACGTCGCTCGATTTCTCGTTGGCCTCCACCAGACGCAGACGGACCCTGGTGCGGGTGCGGTCCATACTGGAAAGCCTCAGCATCATCACCGCGATCAGGTACAGGCTGGCAATCAGGAAATCCACCCAGCCGTCCCATTGCTTTAGACCTTCGAAGAGTGCGAAACCGGCGTCGCGCAGAATCCGGAGGGCCTCGTAAATCGCGATCAAGCCGAGCAGGCTGGCCAGCAACCGATCCAAACCGGTTTTCTGGCGGTGGATCAGGCGGATGCACCATAGGATGGTCGCCAGGCAGACGCACAGCGCTAGGCCCGTTAGTGGGCTGGCGCCGAAGATTTTGACCAGATACACGAGCCTTATTTCCTTGTCCAAATGATCGACGCATTCCGTGGTAGTAAGTAGCGGCGGGATGACTTAGAACGATCGAGGTAATTGCCTTACGACACTAGGTACGTCGGCGCGGTTACGTAAGGGTTTTGCCTAACGCACGATCAGCTTGTCCACATCGACGAAGATACCGGTTGCGGCGGGATTCTTGCGGCCAGTGACGCGGATTTGGAACGTGTGCGGACCTGGGCCGGTGGCGCGAAACGGCGTGGCGGTTTTCCATTCGACGTGGGGTGAATATAGGTCCAGCGTTCCCTGGCTTGCGCCGTCCAGCAGCACTTCGGCCACACCGCGATTGAATGCCTTGGTGTAGACGTAGATCAGTTGCGATCCATCGAAGCGCAGCATTAGATCGGCACCAGCGGACTGGGAAGCGGTTATGGTCCCGCTGGAAGCCTGGCCGAAGCGCAGGCGCGACCACGGGCCGTGGTAGAGGAGCCGCGCATCCCAGTCGTCGTATTCCCCCGGCGAGAGAACCGGTGGTGGCTCCGCCGCGCTGGCCGGGCAGGAGTCCTTCAGATGGCCCGCATAGAAATTGCCGGAGGTCGTCTCGGACTCGGTGCATTCTCGCAAGAATGCTTCCTGGGGCGTGGTGGTGATGGGAATGCCGCTCGCAGCTGAGGGCGCAATCACGAATTGAACGCCGTTTTCCTGCAGGATGCGCCGACATTCGGCGGGTGAGGTGGCGTCCAACATGCGCTGGTAAAACTCGATGTTGTGCCAGCTTGTGGTCAGCGCGGGTGCGCGCAGACCCGCGATGGCGTTGCTTTCGAAAAAGGCGACCGGGGCGCCGGGATGCGCGCGATTGAGGTAAGCCACCAGGTTGCGCTCCGGTGCGTGCGCCGTCACGTAGTCCAAGCGAACCTGGCGCGAGGCGGGATTGGTGACGAACTCCTTGAACATCCAGCCGGAGGAGGGGATGAAATAGACATCCAGGCACAGCACGGCGCAGGCCAGGACGATCGACGCGCGATATAGCCAGGAATCGAGCAAGCGCAGTGCTGCGAAGGCGGCGGCGATAAACAGGGTGGCCATCGGGAGCGCGGCGTAGAAATAGCGCGGGGTTGGATCCACGCGCAGCGTAGCAATCGCGAAGAGTATGAATGTCAGGCCGCTGAGTACCGCGAGGTCGGGGGATTTGCGGCGCAGCAGCACAATTCCCAGAGGCAGGAAGAGGAAATATTGGAAGCCCATGGCGCCGTCCTGCACCTCGCGATAGAGACCGCTGCGGAACGTCAGCAGAAAAGGCGCGGCCAGCGTCCGAGGGCCGGTGGGCGGCGGACCTCCGAAGCTCTCGGCCAGATGCTGGAATTTGGAATGAAAGACAGCTGGGAAATAAGGAAACACCGGATTGCCGGTCTTGGCGGCGGCGGTCCAATAGGGCGGGATGGCGAAGACCAGGAAACAGAGGAGCGCGAGACTGGCCTGGCGAATGGCATGTGCATCGCGACGTGTCCACCAAGTCCAGGCGGCGACCAAGCCGAGGGGTGGAAGAAATGCGAGCGCAATCGATTTGGTAGCAACCGCTGCGCCTAGCAGGATGAACGCCAGATTGAGGAACTGCTCGCGCCCGGCTTCGCGATAAAGCGCCAGCGAGATGAGCGCGCCGAAGCCCAGCAAGGCCCAGAGATTTTCGACGAACAGCGATCCGGTGACGAGCTGAACCAGCGGAGTGGCGGCGAACAGCGAGGCCAGCAGCAATGCCGGCGCAAGCGGCAGCCAACGGCGGATGATCGAGATCAGCAAGGCGACGATGCCGAACAGGGTGGCTAGGTTGAAGAGGCGCGCCGCCGCTTCGCCGCCCAGAAAATAGCACAGCGTGTAGAGCCAGTTGGCGCCCTTGGGCATAACGGCTTGCAGATGCCGGGTGACATCGAAATGCCAGCGATGCACCATCCGCATGTATTCGGGAACCACCAGGTGTATGGACAGCGCGTCGGGGCCGATCTCGGGCTCGAGGACCACCAGCCAATCGAGCATCAGAACGAAGATGAGAGCGGCAAGTGCAAATTGTTCGGCGCGGCTCAGGGGCAGCGGTTTCCACAATCTCGGGATTCGAGCCAGCCCGGCGATGCTGCGCCGCCACTGCCAGATTAGAGGTGCGGCGACTGCGGCCAGATACGCGGCGGGATAGTTCACCGGCTCCAGCGCCGCGATGCTGAGCACGAACATAAATAGGCTGAGGCCGAGGACGGTCGCGAGGATGCCCGTGACGGCGTCCTGATCGGGTACGCCGAAACGTTTTAGAATCGATTGCCCCAGCACCAGGCTGGACAACACCACCAGAATGACCGCCAGCACCGCCAGCGGCCCTGTTGCCAGGATGGTGTAAACCAGCACCGCGGTTAGCACAAAGGCGAAAAAAACTCGGCGCTTCCAGACCGCGAACAAGGCAAAGCATAGCCAGTAACCGGCGGCGAAGATCAGGAATCGGCGCAAACCGGCCGGAGTCCAAATGTCCTGACGAAAGAGTTTGGCCTGATCGAACCCATACGCGGTGAGCGCGACGAACAGCGCCAGCACGGCCCAGCAACTGAGCTTGCGGAGCTTGGCTGCCATGAGTGGGAAGCCCTGGCTTCCTCGAGTCTGCGTTTCGCTGGCAGTGTGCGCTTTCATCGTCGCGGGCTACAGGGCACAGTGTAGCGCTGTTTCGAGCGATAACATCGAAACCCAGCACGGTAAACTAACAGCAGCCCTCGGAATGAAAATCTCGGCTGCGATCATCACCTACAATGAAGAACGCAACATAGCACGGGCGCTGGAGAGCCTGCGCTGCTGTGACGAAATCGTTGTAGTGGACAGCGGATCGACGGACCGCACGGTGGAGCTGGCCACCAAGCTGGGGGCGCGCGTCCTGGAAATGGCCTGGCGCGGCTATGCGGGACAAAAAAATTACGCCTCGGAATGCTGCCAGAACGACTGGGTTCTTTCGCTGGACGCCGACGAAGCGCTGAGCGAGGCCCTGGAAGCCGAGATCTGGCAAATCAAGAAGAACGGTCCGGAGTTTGACGCCTACACGATGGCGCGGATGGCGCAGTACCTGGGCCGCTGGATTCTGCACTCGGGCTGGTATCCGGATCGCAAGATACGGCTGTATGACCGGCGGCACGCCAAGTGGGTGGGCAACTTTGTCCACGAGTCGGTTGTGGTGGAGGGGCGCGTGGGGCACCTCAACGCGAACCTTCTGCACTTCACGTGCAGTTCTTTTTCCGAACACCTCCGCACGCTGGACCGCTACACTACGCTGGCGGCCGAGCAACTGGTGAGCCAGAAGGCCGAAATCGGCTGGAAGGAACTGGCTCTCGATCCGGCCTGGACTTTTTTGCGCACCTATTTTCTGCAACGCGGCTTCCTGGACGGCTACGAAGGGCTCGCCATAGCCTATATGGCGGCTTTCTACAATTTCCTGAAATACGCCAAGGCCAAGAACATGGGGCCGCGAAACTAGCGTGGTCTCGCTGCACATCGACAGCGGCACTGAGATGCGCGGTGGGCAGTGGCAGGTGTTGTATTTGTTGCGTGGCTTGGCGGAGCAAGGTCATACCGCCCGATTGCTGGCTCCGGAGGGTTCGGAATTGCTGCAGGCCGCGCTGGCACAACGGCTGGAGGCACGTCCGCTCGATGCGGGGGCGATGTTGCTGGCAGCGCGTCACGCGGATTTGGTCCACGCGCACGACGCACGCGCGCACACGCTAAGCCTGGTGTATAGAAAACCGCTGATCGTTTCCCGCCGCGTGGCGTTTCAGGTGCGGCGCGGCCTTCTATCGCGCTGGAAATACCGGCGAGCCAGTCATTTTCTCGCCGTGTCGGAGTTTGTGAAGCAGAGACTGCTCGAGGCGGGCGTGGAGGCGTCGCGCATCACGGTGGTGCACGATGGCGTTCCCATTCCTCCGCCCGCCGGGCCAAGACATCGGGAGCGCCTAGTGAGGGACCGCATCGTGGCGCTCGATTCCGAAGACCCCGGCAAGGGAAAGAACATTATCGAGAAAGCCGCCGCCCTCGCCGACATCCCGATTGCATTTTCGAAGAATCTTGGCCGCGACCTTCCCGGCGCGGCGCTGTTCGTTTACATTTCCGATTCGGAAGGCTTAGGATCCGCGGCGTTGCTGGCGATGGCGCACGGCGTGCCCGTGATCGCAAGCGCGGTGGGCGGCCTCGCGGAAATCGTCGAAGATGGCTGCACCGGATTGCTCACTTCCAACGACCCCGAAACGGTGGCGAGAGAGATCCGGCGGCTGCTCGACGATCGGCCGCTCGCGCTACGTCTGGCCGCCCGCGCCAGAACGCGCGTCGAGCAGGAGTTTTCTATCGAAGGTATGGTGCGCGCAACGCTGGGCGTATATGAGAGGATGGTCGTTTGATAGAAGCTTGGCTGGCTGCGCTTGCCGGACTCCTGATCGGCAGCTTCCTAAACGTCTGCATCTACCGTCTGCCGCGGGATCTCTCGGTGGTCTCGCCGCGATCGCATTGCCCGAAGTGTCAGGTCACCATCCGCTGGTACGACAATATTCCGCTGCTCAGCTTCCTGGCGCTACAGGGACGCTGCCGGAAATGCGGCACTCGCATTCCATTTCGTTATCCGCTCGTGGAGTTGTTCACTGCCGCCGCATTTTTCTGCGCATTTTGGTTTCTCGGCGCTAGTCTCGCAGCCGTTAAATACTCGATCTATGCAGCCATCCTGATCACACTGATTTTCTCCGATTTCGAAGAACGCATTCTGCCGGACGAGTTCACCATCGGCGGCGCGGTCCTGGGCGTGGTGTTCGCATTCTTCGTTCACTTGGATTGGGGGCTGATGGCGCTGGTACTGCATTCGGTCCAGAGTCAGGCGCTGGTGTCGGCCGCGGAATCCGCCTTTTCCGCCCTGGTGTGCGCGGGCGCCATGTGGCTGGTGGCTTTCCTTTACGAGAAGGTGCGGCATCGCGAAGGACTGGGCTTGGGCGATGTCAAGATGGTAGCCATGATTGCCGCCTTCGTTGGCGCGCAGACCGCTTTGTTGACGTTGATCGTCGGATCGCTGCTGGGCGCCGTGGTTGGGCTCTTTTACATCTGGTTCACCGGCAAAGATGCATCCACTTATGAATTACCTTTCGGAACCTTCCTGGGCGTCGCCGCGCTGGGCGTAGGATTCGGTCTCAATGTGATCTGGACCCACCGGCTGGGCGTGTAAAGCTCGCAGCGCTCAGAGATATAAGATAAGCGATATGGCGTGGGCCGGCATGGGGGTTGACTGTCAGTCCACGGCCTTGCTTCGTCGACGGATGAATGAAATCCGGCTCGCGGTGCTCTATGCGATCTTTGCCGCCTTGTCCATGACGCCCGCTTGCGCGCAAATGAATACCGCGGAGATCAACGGGATGGTCACCGATTCCGCCGGCGGAATCATAACCGACGCCACTGTAGTGGCCACTCACGAGGCGACGCATTTGAAGTTTACCGCTGCAACGAACGGAGCTGGCGAATTTCTGCTCGCGCAGCTTCCGGTGGGCGAGTACTCTCTCGCTGTGAGCGCGCCGGGCTTCAAACAAGCCGTAGCACGCAACATCGTTCTGCATGCCGGCGATCGTATCCGGCAGGACGTTCAGCTTACGGTGGGGGAGCGGACGGAAATATTGATTGTGGAGGAAGCACCCGCGCTGCTCGAAACCGACTCGGCTGAAATCAAGGATGTGGTCGGCAACCAGCAGGTGCTCGATCTTCCGCTGAAAGATCGCGAGTTTCTGCAATTGTCTCTGATGAGCGCCGGCGTCGTGAACCCGCCGGGCGGAACCCGTGGGGATTCGTTGCAACAGACCGGGAAGCTAATCAACATTCTGGGGCAGCGCACCGGACACAACCTCTTCCTTCTGGACGGAGTCAGCGTGACGGACGAATATTTCAACAACGTCGTGGTGAGCCCTCCGCCGGACGCCATTGAAGAATTCAATATTGCCAAGACAAACTACAGCGCTGAGTTCGGCGGCAAATCGGGCGGCGTGATTAATGTGATTACGCAATCCGGGACTAGCCGCTTTCACGGAGCGCTGTACGAGTTCCTGAGAAACGATGTGTTCGACGCCAAGAACTTCTTTTCGCCCGCCAATCAGCCCACCCCGCCATTTCAGGAAAATCAGTTCGGCGCATCGCTGGGCGGTCCCATCATAAAGGACCGGACGTTCTTTTTTGCCGACTACGACGGCGTTCAGGTTCGAAAATCGTTGAGTCATTTGTTCAGCGTGCCTACCGCGGCCCAGCGCGATGGAATCTTCGGCAGCACGGGCATCCTGAATCCCGCAACGGGCCTGCCATTCCCAAACAATACGATCAATACTCCGCTCGATCCGGCGGCAGTGGCACTGCTTGCTAGAGTTCCCCTGCCGAATCTGCCGGGATCTTCCAACAACCTGCTGGCGGTAGACCAACAGACTAATGACAATAATCAATTCAATGGCCGTCTCGATCAGCGCTGGCCGGATCGGGACAGCCTGTATCTGCGCGCTTCTGTTTTCGACGCGAACGAAGTGGATCCTTTTGGCTCCAGTGTTCTCAACGAAGCGCTATTGCCGGGGTTCGGCCGAACTCTCACCACGCATTCTGTGAATCTGTCGCTGGGCGAGACGCACGTTTTTTCGCCCCGGATACTGAACGAGGTTCGATTCGGCTGGCTGGGCGTTTCGGGCGGCCAAGGAGATCCCAACGCGGGCAACGCTTTCGCCCGTCAATTCGGCCTCGCAGGAACCACGTCGAATGCTCCCGACACCGGCTTTCCACAAGTTTCGCTCAGCAATACGTTCAGCACCATCGGGGACCCGACGGGCTCCAGCACGCGAACCGATCGCGACTTTCGAGTTTTACGACAACGCCAGCGTCCAGCGCGGCTCGCACACGCTTCAATTCGGAACCTACTTCTTCCATCTCGACTTCAATCCCTCTTTTCCAAACGACGCTCGCGGAGTTTACACATTCAGTGGCGTGTATACGGGCAACGCTCTGGCGGACTTCTTGCTGGGATATCCGTCGCAAGCGCAAGTTGGAATCGGCCAGGGTTCGGAGAACGCGCACGCTAGTTGGGCGCACTTCTATATTCAGGATGGCTGGCGGGTGACGCGCAGCTTGAAGCTCGATCTTGGCGTGCGCTACGAGTTCAATGAAAACCTGGTCGCACGCGCGAATCAAACGTCCGACATAGATCTCCTGGCCGCGGGAGGCCCGGTGTTCGTCGTATCCGGCGCTCCGTCCTTGTTGCCGCCCGCCCAAAGCGCGCTTGCGGCGCTGAGCCCGATCCCGATTGTGTCCGCGGCGAGCGTGGGCTGGAATGGCAGTCTGCTGACGCCCAAGAACCTGCGATTGTCGCCACGCATCGGGCTGGCGTGGAGCATTCCCGGAACGAGCCAGACCGTGCTTCGCGCGGGTTTTGGAATCTATACCAATCAGGCTGCCTACAGCGTTCTTCAGAACCTGGCCGAGAACATTCCTTTTTCCCTGATCAAGACCGTCGCCAACACGGCCTCCGCGCCCACCTACACGACGGAGAACATTTTGTCATTCAACCCGACTGGCGCAATCGGCGCAAACGGCGTCGACCACAACTTCGCTATCGAGTACAACGAAGTTTGGAACTTGGCGCTCCAGCATCAGTTTGGCTCGAACACGGCAGTCGAGGCCGAATACATCGGATCCAGAACCGTGCATGCCGACAGCTCCACTGCGGTCAACGTCCCGGCGAGCTTCGGCGGGGCGCGGCCCTATCCACAATTAAACGCGTTCACCACCATCCGTTGGGATGGCTGGGCCACCTTCAACGGCCTGACGCTGAAAGCGACCCGACGCTTGTCCAAAGGTCTGTCGTTCGACTCCAGCTATACCTGGTCGAAATCGATGGACGACGCGTCCGACGCGGGCACTACCAACGCCGAATACAATCTCCCGCAGGATGTGTATGCACCGGCTCTTGAGAAAGCGGTGTCGAGCTTCGACCATCGCCAGCGATTCACTGCCAGCGTCGTGTACGCGCTTCCGTTCGCCGGCGATTCCAGAGGCTGGCTGCATCGGCTGGCGGGAGACTGGCATGCCAGCGGAATCGTGATTGCGCAAACCGGGCCGCCCCTTACAGTGAACTTGTCTTCGGCCGCCGGCCAGGACGTCGCGCACATCGGCCTGGTCAACGGGGACAATCTGGAGCGGCCGAATCTGATTGGCAATCCCAACAGCGGGCCCCAGACGCCGTCGGAATGGTTCAACACGGCAGCTTTTGCGCTGCCCGCGCAGAACACCTTCGGTAGCGCCGGCCGGAACGTGGTGGTCGGGCCGGGACTGGCGAACTTGGATTGTTCCCTGCGCAAGGATGCCACCCTGCGTGAAAGGCTCAAGCTCCAATTCCGCGTGGACGTGTACAACGTTTTCAATCATCCGAATTTCGATCTGCCGGGCCGGATCTTCGGAGCCTCCAACTTCGGTGTCATTAGCAGTGCGGAGGACCCGCGCGAATTCCAGTTTGCTATAAAGGTCGCGTTCTAACTGGTGGGCCTGAGAATAACCGAACTTGCTTCTGTCCCTTTCCGAACGCGGCAATTCCGGAAACGAACACTAAGTTTGACTGGCCGGGCGCACGGCCTTGATTTGTCTGCCATCGCCGTGGCGATATACTTGCGTAAAGCCTACGACAAGGGTTAACGGCATGGTCGAAAATATCGCATCCTTTCTCAGCGAGCTGAAAGTCGGAGCCCGTTCCTTGGCCCGTGTAAAAGGCCTGACAGTGACGGTAGTCGTGACCCTGGCCCTGGGAATCGGAGCCAACGCTGCGATGTTCAGCCTGGTGCGGGCCGTGCTTTTGCGCCCGCTGGTCAACCGCGACGAGGATCGCCTGATCTACATCCGGCAGAGCGCTCCGGGAATGGGAGACGACAATGCTACCTTCTCGGTGCCGGAGATCATGGATTTGAGGTCGCGTCTGAAAACGCTAACCTCGTTCGGCGATTTCTCGACGCTCGGCTTTACCATGACCGGACTGGGAGCGCCTCGCACGGTGACCGCGGGAGTGGTGGGCGGCTCCTATTTCCAGACCATGGGACTGCGTCCGGTCCTGGGCCGGCTGCTAGATGCGCACGATGACGGCCCCAATGCCGCCGGCGCCGTGGTGTTGACTTACCGGTTCTGGACGACCGCGCTCAAGAGCGATCCAACGGTGCTCGGCAAAACCATCCGGTTGGGTTCATTTGTCGACACGCGTCCGGCCGTGGTGGTGGGCGTTTTGGAGCCGTGCGTCCCTTATCCCCAAGACACGGAGATCATCGCCAATATCGTCACCAGCGCGCATCATCTTTCGGCAACCATGGTGACCGGCCGGATACATCGCATGACCGAATTGTTCGCCAGGCTGGCGCCGGGCGCGGATCTGGAAACCGCGCGCACGGAGCTGCAAACGGTATACGGAACCATGAAGCGGGAGCATCCGGACGCCTATCCAGCGAGAGCCGACTACCGGGTCAGCGCGGTGCGACTGCGCGACCAGCTCACTGCGAAAGCGCGGACCATACTGCTGGTGCTGATGGCAACGTCGCTGCTGGTGTTCATCATCGCTTGCTCCAACGTCGCGAACTTGATTCTGGCGCGGACCATCCGACGCGAATCGGAACTGGGTATCCGCGCGGCGTTGGGCGCTAGCACCGCCGCTTTGCGTCGTACCTTGCTGACCGAGAGCCTGCTGCTGTGCGTCGGCGGAGCGGCGCTCGGGTTGTTGATCGCCAGCCCCATGGTGGCTGTTCTGGCGCGTTACATGTCCCGATATTCCATACGAGCCCTGGATCTCACGGTGGATTCGAGCATGCTCTGGGTGGGCGCCTTACTCGCTGTCCTGGCCGCGTTGCTGCTGGCGTTCGTCCCGCGCCTGCCGTCGTCCGGGGGAGCCCAGGGATTCAGCCTGGTCAGCGGAAGCACTCGCGTGACCAGCTCGGCGAATCGGAAACTAAGAGTTTTTGCCGTAGTTCAGATCGCCGCTTCGTTCGTACTGGTTGTCTCCGCCGCCGCAACAGTAAGAACGCTGCTTTCGCTCGAGTACGTACAGACCGGTTTCGACATGCGGCATGTCCTGGCAGTGAACGTGCCCGTGATGCGTGACGGAAAAACACCCACGCAGGTAGTAGATTTCTACCGGGAAGCCGCGCGGCGCATTCGTGAACTGCCGGGCGTTCAGAACGTAGCGGTGGGCACCTCGGTCCCATGGCGCGACGGCGGCGAAGCGATCGCACTAGAATTCGGGATCGATGGGCGCGTTCCGGCCTCGGGCGACGAACATCCTCGCGCGGGGATTCGCATAGTCACACCCGGATTTTTCGCCGCCCTCGGCCGTCCTATGCTCGAAGGGCGCGATTTCACCGATGCAGACCGCAACGGCAGCGAACTGGTGGCTGTCGTAAGCGAGAGCTTTGCGCGAAGGGCGTTTCCCAAGGGGGATGCGCTCAACCATCACATGCAGTGGACCGATCCGGTTCTGAAGTTCGCCCCCTTTAGCCCCAAGCCTTGCCGCATCGTCGGCGTGGTGGCGGACATCGACGACCTGAACCTGGTTCCCAAACCAACCGTGACCGTGTATCATCCTTTCGCTCAGCAGGAGTTCCTGGGGGGCGGGCGTATGTTTGTTCACGCTAGCTCGGATCCTTACGCCCTGGTGACGCCGATCACGCGCATCCTGCGAAATATGTCCGCCAATCAGCCGGTAGAAAACGCGGCGACTCTGGAAGACGTGCGCGCGGAAGTGCTGTCGTCGGATCGGCTCAATGCGTTCGTCTTCAGCGTTTTCGCGGGCGTGGCGCTGCTGATTGCCATCGTGGGCGTGGCGGGCGTGCTGGCATTCTCGGTGAGCGGACGCACGCGCGAGTTTGGCATCCGGCTGGCGGTGGGGTCGCAGCCAAGGCATTTGCTATTGCGGGTGATCGCCGAAGGTGCCGGCATGGCCATTGGCGGGCTCGCGGTGGGATTGGCGTGCGGATACGGGTTAGCGCAACTGGCCGGCACGCTCTTGGGAGACCTAAAAATGCCCAGCATGTTGCCGGTGGCCGCTGCGGCTTTGGTACTGTTGCTCGCGGCCGTGATTGCGTCGGTAATACCGGCGGCACGAGCGGCACGAGTGGACGTGCTGCAGGCGCTGCGTACGGAATAGGGTTGCACGCCGCGAGGTTCCGGCCAAGTTCAGCTCCCACGGTGTACCATAAAACTTAGCCTGAATGAAAGATCTGTTCGAGATTCTCAGGCCAGGCAGCAAGGATTGGGCGCTAGCCACGGCCATCGATCCCGAACGCCTGCCCGCGCACATCGCCATCATCATGGACGGGAATGGCCGCTGGGCCCGGCGTCGCAGCTTGCCGCGCGCGGCCGGTCATAGGGCCGGCATTGAACCCGTTCGCATTACGGTGGAGACCTGCGCACGCATGGGTGTTCAGGCCCTCACCCTGTACGCCTTCTCGGCGGAAAACTGGAAACGGCCGCGGGCCGAAGTGGAAATGCTGTGGCGTTTGCTGCGCGTGTACTTGCGGCGCGAGCTGCCGGAGTTGACTCGAAACCGAATCCGGTTCACGTGCATGGGCCGCCTGGACGTCTTATCGGAGCACGTCCGCCACGAACTGGACGCCGCAATCGAAGCTACAGCGAAAAATACCGGCATGCGTCTTAACCTGGCGCTCAACTACAGCGGGCGGGCAGAACTGGTGGACGCTGTGACCGCTATCCTCGAGCAAGCGCGCGCGGAAAAGCGTCTCGACAGCCTGCGCATCGACGAACAGAGTATCGCGGCGCGCCTCTATACCGCGGGCTTGCCGGATCCGGACTTGCTCATTCGCACCTCAGGGGAAATGCGCGTCAGCAATTTCTTGCTGTGGCAGATAGCCTATGCCGAGTTGTACGTCACCGACACTTTGTGGCCGGACTGGCGGCGTCCCGATCTGCTGCACGCCATTCTCGACTACCAGAAGCGCGACCGCCGTTTCGGCGGCTTGAACCTGGAAGGCGAGCGGATCAATTCGGACGAATGGGTTGAAGCGGTCGGCACGCTGGCGCGATGAAGCGCGTCGTAACGGCGCTGCTGCTCATCCCGATTTTTCTGTATCTGATCCTGTGGGCGCCGGAGTGGGCCTTTCTGGCAACCGTGGCCGGCGTGAGCGTGTTGTGTTTCCGGGAGTACGCCAATTTGGCCGCGCTCCATCGCGTTGCTAAGCCGGGTCTCTTTGGATATGCCGCGGGACTTGTAGTTCTCTTTGTGCCGGGCAAGGATGCGGCCCTCGTGGTCTTGATCGCGATTTTGGCCATGGCGCTCTCGCTGCGCGTGCAGGACCTGGCGAAAGCGCTGCCTAGCGCCGCCGCTCTATTGTTGGGCGTACTATACATTTTTGGGAGCTTGCGCTGCGGAATCGAGCTGCATGCGATTACGCCCTACTGGCTATTTTTCGCGCTCTCGCTCAACTGGGTGGGCGACATCGCGGCGCTGTACGTGGGCAAGCTGATCGGCCGTCACAAGCTGGCGCCGCGCGTGAGCCCTGCCAAGACGTGGGAAGGCGCGGCCGCGTCGGTGGCGGCGTCGCTGGTTTACGGCGCGCTGTATATCCCGCGATTGCTCACCGGTGCTCCACTCGCCGAAGCGCTCGCTCTGACGGCCGTGGCGAACATCGCCGGCCAATTCGGCGACCTGTGCGAGTCCGCGATGAAGCGCGGCGCGGGCGTCAAGGACAGCGGCACTTGGCTCCCGGGCCACGGCGGCTGGCTGGACCGCGTGGACAGCAGCCTGTTCGCCCTGCCGGTGGTGTATTTCGTGGTCGGCAATTTTCATTGGTGATGCAAGCCGAACGAGCTCGAAAAACAGCGGGGACAGCCGCCTTGCCGCTGGCTCTGTTCGCGTTGAACGTCTACATCGCAAGAAATCTTTTTGCGCTCGAATACAGCCAGTACATGGGCTCCATCGAGGCGGCTTACATTTCGATCAGCCGCTACATGCTGGAGAACTGGCGCGACCTGACCTGGTTCCCACTGTGGTACGGCGGCATTCCTTTTCAAAACACCTATCCGCCTCTGCTGCACGCTCTGGTTGCGTGTTTTGCTGCTGTTGTGGGCGTAACGCCGGCTCGATCGCATCACGCCGTCACTGCCTTCTTGTACTGCCTCGGCCCGGTAGCGGTTTACTTTCTGGCGCTGCGTCTGACGCGGTCGCGCTGGTTCAGCTTTTGGGCGGGGCTGGTTTACTCCGTGCTCTCGCCGGCGGCGTTCTTGATGCCTTCCGTCCATCAGGATCTCGGCACTTACTGGACGCTTCTGCGATTGCAAGTTCTAATGGTTTACGGAGAAGGTCCGCACATCGCTGCGCTTACATTCCTGCCGCTGGCGGTGCTCGCTCTGGATTGGGCGCTCGGCAAGCGCACGCCGGCAGGTTATCTGGTGGCGGCTCTTAGCATGGACGCCGTGGCTCTCACAAACTGGCTCGGATCCTTCGCGCTGGCGTTAGGAGTGGTGGCTTACTTGGTAGCGACTTCCTGGAATGAAGGCGCCGGAAGCTGGTCCAGGCGCTGGTTCACAACCGCCGGCATCGCTGTGCTTGCGTATGCGCTGGCCAGCCCGTGGATCCCTCCCTCCACGATTCGCGACATAGACTACAACGCCCAATACGTAGGTGGCTCCTATGCTCTAACATTCGCGAAGTCTGTATTCTATTTGGCTCTCGCAGCACTCGTGGTTATCGTGCTGAAGATCGTGTTCCGGCGGTCGGGTACAAATCCGCCATTGCAGTTCTTCCTGCTGTTTGCTGTCCTGACCGGTGGTATAGCGCTGGCCGGACAATGGTTTGAAATTGCCGTGGTGCCTCAACCCCAGCGATATCACCTCGAAATGGAGCTGGCGATTTGCTTGGCCGCCGTGTTCCTTCTCAAGCCGCTGTTCGATCGGCTTTCGCGCCATCTACGAACATTCGCGGCATTGGCGGCTGTGGTTGTTTTGCTATTCCGCTGGTGCGATGGGATCGCCAGTACGCGAAGTTGTATATCAAGCCCGCTGGATATAAACACCACGGTCGAGTTCCAGACCGCCAAGTGGCTCGACTCGCAGTTCACGAACGCGCGCGTCGTGATGCCGGGTAGCATTTCGTATTGGTTAAACGCTTTCAACGACACGCCTCAGTTCGGTGGGGGATTCGATCAAGGCATTGTGAACCGTGTGCAGCCAGCGGTCGCATACCAGGTCGGCGCCGCTCCCGGAGCGCCGGAAGAGACCGCTAAGATCTCCATGATTTGGTTCAAAGCGTATGGCATCGCGGCGCTCGGATTGCAAGGCCCCAACAGCAGAGAAATCTACAAGCCATTCCTGGCTTCCTCCCGGTTTCGCGGATTGCTGCCGGAAGCTATGCGCGACGGCGACGATGCAATCGCGCTGGTGCCGGGCATTTCTTCGCTCGCGCACGTTATTCCCGCGGCGGCGATGGTACGGAGCACACCCATCAACGGAAACGACGTGACGGAAGCGAGCCGGTACGTTGACGCCTTGGGTGCACCGCCGGCGAATCTACGCTGGACCAGCCGGCACTCCGTGGAAATCGAAGCTAATTTGCGCTCAGGCGATGTCATATCTTTTCAAGAAACTTATCATCCGGGTTGGCACGCGACGTTGAACGGCCTGCCGCGGCGAATTTCGCGCGACGGCCTCGGCCAGATGATCGTGAATACCGATTTCGTCGGAGATGCCAAGATCGAACTCGCATACGACGGCGGGCTCGAAATGAAGCTTGCGCGAATTCTGAGCTGGTCGAGCCTGGCGGGCTGCGTGATATGGTTACTAATAAGTAAGCGCCAGAACTCGGCACGCTGACTCCCATGCCTCCCGCCGCCAAATCCGATTTCGGTTCATTCAACTACGTCCGGATTGGAAGAATCTGCGGGAAGAAACCGGCTGGTGGCACAGCTTCGAATTGCCCGATGGCACCGAAATTCAGCGGCGTTTGCCAGCTGGATGGCCTGAGAAATCGCATCGCGCAGTTTCCGATTCCCAGCGATCTGCGCGGCAAGCGTGTGCTCGATATCGGCGCCTGGGACGGCTGGTTCAGCTTCGAAATGGAACGCCGCGGCGCGGAAGTGATGGCCATCGATTGCTGGGACAATCCTCGGTTTCGCGAGATGCACGAGATCCTTGGTTCCCGTGTCGACTACCGGCAGCACGACATTTATGAACTGACGCCCGAACTGGTGGGCCGGTTCGACATCGTGCTTTTCCTGGGCGTGCTGTATCATTTGAAGCATCCGCTGCTGGCATTGGAGCGCGTGTGCGCGCTCACCACGGATCTGGCGGCCGTGGATTCGTTCATCCTGCGCGAGGAACACCGCCCGGGAGAACATTTGAACCGAGCGACCAGTGATGGAGTTTTACGAAACCGACGAATTCGGCGGCCAAACCGACAACTGGGTTGCGCCCGAGCCTGCCATGCCTGCTGGCGTTTTGCCGCACTGCCGGGTTCGCGCGCGTGGAGTGGCGCAGCACGCTGGATCACAGCGCATGCGTGGCTTGTTACCGCCGCTGGGAGGAACCGCAGGAACCCGAGAAATCGCCGGTGCTGCTGGAAATCTACCATCATACAAATTTCGGCATCAATTTCCGCACGGGGCTGGATGACTATATCACCGCGTCGTTCCAATGGGACGCGCAGAGCCTGAGCATTGACGATGTCAGGCCGGAGGTCGACGCTTTTGGCGTTCGCCCGATCGCCCTCAAGCGGCGGACTGACTACTGGGACACGACGTTTAAGCTGCCGCCTGGCCTGGCTGCGGGTTGGCATCAAGCATGTGTCCGGGTGGGATCGTGCGGGCGCAGCAACGTGCGGACGCTGGCCCTCGATATTCCGGTGGTGGCCGATCGCCTGACGATCCGAGGAGTTTCCGACGGCCAGACCTGGAAGCAAAATGAAATCGATTCGCGAAAGGGAAACGTGGTCGCGATGTGGGTTGCCGGCTTGCCCGAGAACGCCGACAAGAACAACCTTCTCGCATTCTTGGATGGCAGGCGTATCCCGGTCCTATTTGTGGAGCGCGCGAATGAAGGCGAAGCGAGGCAAGTGAATGCGTCAATCCCGCCAGCTACCTCGGCCGGCGTGAGGGAGATCACCGTCAGTGTAGGCGACATCGTGAGCCCCCCGGCGAGTCTGCGCGTGTCGAACTAATGAAGCGCGCTGACGCAACCCCGCAATTGCCGCTTCCATTGCGATTAACCCGCAATGTTCTGCGGCGTCTCAATTACCATCTTGACAGCTTCGGGAGCGCGCGTTCGTTCGTCGAGCCATTTGAGCCGCGAGGCTCACAGCGGCCGAGCAGGCGCTCGAGTCAGATGCCCATGCCGGACGACGGCGCGCGGGCGTATCTCAAGAAGCACATCCCCCGTCTGGCCCGGACGCTCGCACTCGTGCCTCCTCCGGGAAACTACCGGGCGAGTGCTCGAACTTGGATGCTACATGCAGATCACGCCGCTGCTCGAACGCCTGTGCGGTTATCGCGAAGTGCGCGGCGCATATTTCGGCCAGCCCGGACGCGTGGATCGCAAGACCATGCAATTTCCCGACGGCGAATTTGCATGCATGGTAGATCATTTCGATGCCGAGCGCGACCCGTTCCCCTATCCTGACGAACATTTCGACCTGGTGATCGCGGGCGAGATCATCGAGCATCTGACCTACGACCCCATGCACATGCTGCTCGAAGCGCGCCGCGTGCTGCGCGAAGGCGGATATCTGCTGGTCACCACTCCGAATGTCGCCAGCGTTACCAGCGTAGCCAAAACATTGGATGGTCACGACAACCCACAGATCTTTTTCCTATATAAGCGGCCCGCGCCCAGCATCGAAGAAGAGATCGGGCATTTCCGCGAGTACACCGTGTACGAACTGGGCGAGGCCGTGGAGGCGGCTGGATTCGAAGTGGCGCAGCTATTCACCACCTTCATCGCCGAATACTCCACTCACTTGCCGCTGCTCAAATTTCTCGAAGAGAATGGGTACAATCCCGAAAATCGCGGCGAACAGTCCTGGTGCTTGGCCAAGAAACGCAGCGATCTCGCGGTGGATCGCTATCCTTTCTTCATTTATAGCGATTGATGCCGGCGCGCCGGTTAGTGAATGGTCCGCGTCTTGCGGTTCATGTAATCCATCAGCAGGTATTGGCCGAGATTGTAGGGCGTCGTGAAATACGCCTTGCCGCGGCACAGCTCGGTGACCTTCTGGACGAAGTTCACCAGGCCGAAATCGCTGGCCAGCATGAAGGTGTTGATCAGGATGCCCTGCTTCTTGCAGCGGCTGACTTCTTCGAGCGTGCGGCTGATCACCAGCGGATCCAGGCCGAACGCATTGCGGTACATGCGCCCGTCTTCCAGCGTCAGCGCCGACGGCTTGCCATCGGTGATCATGATGATCTGCTTCATGTCCTTCTTTTCCTGGTTGAGCAGACGCTGCGCCAGGATCAAGCCGTCGCGCGTGTTGGTGTAATACGGACCCACCTGGACGCGCGCCAGCTCGGACAATCGCAGCTCTTCGGCCGAATCGTGGAACAGCACGCAGCGCAGGCTGTCGCCGGGATACTGCGTGCGGATCAGATGCGCCAGCGCGAGCGCCACTTTCTTGGCGGGCGTGAAGCGATCCTCGCCGTAGAGGATCATGCTGTGGCTGCAATCCAGCATCAGCACGGTCGCGCAGGAGCTTTGATATTCCGACTGGTGCACGTGCAGATCGGAGTATTCCAGCTGCAGCGGGATCTTCAGGCCTTCGCGCTGGATGGCGGAGAAAAGCGTCTGGCTGATGTCCAGGTTCAGGGTGTCGCCGAACTCGTAGGGTTTCGCAGCGCCGCTGGTTTCGACGCCGGTCGCGAGATCGCGCGTGTCGTGCGCGCCGAAGCTGGATTTGCCCAGCGAACCCAGCAGATCCTTCAACGTCTTGAAGCCGAGAAAATCGATGGATTTATCCGTAATTTCGACGTTCACCTTGCGGTCGGCGTTCCCGGTGCCACCCGGCCCGGTTTCGTTGTCCTGCTTCTGCTCGGTGATGTAGCCTTCGTCGACCAGTTTCTGAGCCAGCCGGTTGAGCATCTCGTCCATTTGCTCGGGCGTCATGTTTTCGAGCGCTTGCTGGATGCGCTGCGCCTGGTCCTGATCGAACATCTCGCCTTGTTCGAGCGCGCGCTGGATGGCGTTCTTCAGATCTTCCAGCGTGTGCTGGTTCCACTCGCTGAAGCCCATGTACTGATTCTGAAAGCCGCTCTGCAGGAAGAAATCGGACAGCGCCTTGAGCAGGTCTTCGGCGCTCAGACCGAAGTCGTCGCCGGTGTAACGGGAGTATCGAATCGATCTCATGGGACCACGCTCATTTCAAATCCGCTCATTTCAATCCGCTAATTGAACTGTCTCCGCGGCGGCCGGCGGCCTTCCCGCCCTCGGGTGGTGGTTCGCGCTTGCGTTCGCCGGCGGTGAATCCCGCTTCTTCATTGCGGCTGATGCGTCGATGCGCGTAGAGGCCTTCCAGAATAAATTCCGCCGCCGACGCGCGAATCGCATCCGGCTCACTCGCGCCCAGCCCCAGAGCCGCGGTCTTTTCCATCAGGCCTTGAATACCGGTCAGCTGCTTGACCATGCGAGCCGAGTCCATGGTCTCGTCCAGTTTCAGCGAGCCGCCCAGCTCGAACCACTGCACTATCTGCGACACGTTGACGCCTTCGAAATAATTGCTGTAAATCTTGCCGACCGCGGTCCGGATCAGTTCGCGCGCTACGTTGTCGCCGCCCTTCAGCTCGCCTTCGTACTCCAGTTCCAGTTTGCCGGTGATGGACGGCAGCGCGGCGTAGATATCCAGCACGCGCGGCACGGCCATGTTTTCGCTCGCCCGAAGCGCCCGCCGCTCCGCATTCGAGACCACATTTTCGAGCACCGAAATCGGCAGCCGCTGCGATACGCCGGAGCGTTTGTCCACCTTCTTGTCTTCGCGCGCCAGAAACGCCAGTTGCTCGACGATCTCGCGAATGTAATTCGGGCGTTTCCAAGCCGATCGGCGAGGTGCGCTCGGTCCAGGATTCCTGCCTGGTGATGGACGAGCCCTTGATCGAGCGTAATCGGATAATGCGTGCGGATCTCGCTGCCGATGCGATCCTTAAGCGGCGTGATGATTTTGCCGCGCGCCGTGTAGTCTTCCGGATTGGCGGTGAACACCAGCATGATGTCCAGCGGCAGCCGCACCGGATAGCCTTTGATCTGCACGTCGCCTTCCTGCATGATGTTGAACAACCCTACCTGGATCTTGCCGGCCAGGTCGGGCAGTTCATTGATGGCGAAGATGCCGCGGTTGGCGCGCGGCAGCAGGCCGTAGTGCACCGTCAGCTCATGCGATAGATCGTGGCCCGCCGCGCGCGGCCTTGATGGGATCGATGTCGCCGATCATGTCGGCGATGGTGACGTCCGGCGTCGCCAGTTTCTCCACGTAGCGCTCGTCGCGTTCGAGCCACGCGATGGGCGTCTCGTCTCCCTGCTCGGCGATCAGATCGCGGCAGCGCCGGCAGATGGGCCGGTACGGATTGTCGCGAATCTCGCATCCGGCCACGTAGGGCAGACGCTCATCCAGCAGCGCGGTGAGCATGCGGATGATGCGCGTCTTGGCTTGCCCGCGCAGCCCTAGCAGGATGAAGTTGTGCCGCGACAGAATCGCGTTGACGATCTGCGGGATCACCGTATCTTCATAGCCCACCACGCCGGGGAACAGATCCTCGCCGCGTTGCAGCTTGCAGATCAGGTTCTCGCGCAGCTCTTCTTTGACGCTGCGGCCGCTGATGCGCTCTTCCGAATAATGGCTATCTTTTAAGGCGCCGAGACTGGCAGGTAGTTCAGGCATAAGAGAAAAACTCGATCTACCGCGATTCTAACAGCAAACGGCTGCGGGCATCTGATATGCTCAAGAACACATCTTTGGTGGCGCGCCTGATTGGTGTTCCGGTGAAGCTTTTCTGACGCCAAGCACGCTACTTGGAATGGAAACGCATGACTCCTGAGTTGCCCGAGATGGACTTCCAGCGGTTCTGGCGCCGCCTGCAGCAACTGGGCCTGAACGCGTACGAAGCGCGCTCTTATTTAGTGCTGATCGGGCATCCGCGCTTCAAGGCGCTGGAGCTGGCGGCGCGCGCACATGTGCCGCGGCAAAAAATCTACGAAGTGCTCGACAGCCTGGTGGAGAAGGGCTTCGCGCAGGTGATCCAGGAAAAAACCAAGCTGTTTTCCGCCGTCGAGCCCAGCATGGCCTTGCCCAGTTACCTGGTGCGGCGCGCGCCAAGTCCTGCAGCGGGAGTTGAGCGACCAGACCCGCATGGCCGACAGCGCTGGTCACGGATCTGACCGATGCTTATTCGGAAGGCCGAAGGCGAGCGTGGAACGCTGGATTATCTGCGCATCGTGAGCGATCCCGAGCAGACCGCGATCCAATACCGGCGCATGCTGTCGGAGGTGTCGAGCGAGTATCTGGAATTTTCGCGCCCGCCTTACGCGGTGGATCCTCTGGACGAGCAACTGGTGAAGAAGGCGCGCCAACGCGGCGTCACTTGCCGCCTGCTGATCGAAGCGGGAACGCTCGATTCCGCCCATCGCCAGCGCCTGGAGGACTACGCGGCCGCGGGCGTGGAGGTTGGGCAAATCGATTCGCTGCCCATGAAGCTGGCGGTCTTTGACGGTAAGCGCGGGCTGCTGGCGCTGCTCGATCCGGTGATCACGCGTCCCACCTGGACCGCGGTGGTGTTCGAGCATGCTGGAATGGGCGAAGCGATGAAAGGTCTGTTTGCTAATTATTGGCTGATGCGGATGATGGACCGGCTGGTCTTAACCGCGGATGAACGAACCTAACGCCTACTAAGTAACAGCCCGCAAAACGGACCGCGGCGGCAGTGTTACATGATCGAAAAGAGGGCGCCGCCGCACCCTTTGCGGGCTAGCTAGGCAGGCGCTACCGGTTCTCGCCGGCAACGGATCTCGCGCACAGCGTAAATGCGCCGGCCCTGGCTCTCGAAATAAGTTCGCATCAGGACTTCTCCCAGCAGGCCCGTGCTGAACATCATCAGGCCGGCCAGAAGCAGCAGGCCTCCGGCGATCATCAGCGGCCCATGTTCGCTCACCAACTCGTGTCCCAGCAGCTTGTACACCGCGAGCCAGCCCAGGATCGCGCTGCCCAGCGTGACGCCCAGCAATCCTATGCGTCCGAAGAAATGCATGGGGCGCGTGAAATACTTCAGCAAAAACTTGATGGTCACAATGTCGAACATCACATTGAAGATCCGGCCCAGGCCGTAATGTGAACCGCCCGCCAGTCGCGGCGTATTGCGGATGGGCACTTCCACGATGCGCGCTCCGTAGAAGCTGGCTAGCGCCGGGATGAAGCGGTGCAGCTCACCGTACAGGTTGATCTCTTTCAGAATCTCGGCGCGATAGGCCTTGAAGGTGGTGCCGAAATCGCGCAGCTGGATGCCGGACGCCTTGGCCATCAGCCAATTGGCCACCCGCGACGGCAGCTTACGCGTGAGGGCGTTATCGACGCGCTCCTTGCGCCAGCCGCTGGCGATGTCGTAGCCCTCTTCGATCTTTGCGAGCAGCACGGGAATGTCCTCCGGTGCATGCTGCAAATCGCCATCGAGGCGAGATGATCACGTTCCCTGCGCCTCGTCGAAGCCGGCCGATAGCGCCGCGGTCTGGCCGAAATTGCGCCGCAACCGGACCACTTTCAGATGCGTGTCGGTTTCCACCAGATTCGCCAGCAAGTCGAAACTGCGGTCCGTGGAGGCGTCGTCCACAACGATGATTTCGTACGGTTTTTGCAGCGACTCCAGCACGGCCGTTAGACGGTCATACAGCGGCAGTATCGAAGGTTCTTCATTGTGAATGGGGATTACGACCGACAACATATCGTGAACTTAATTTACCACTCTACCGTATAGAATGAGCGAATGCGAATTTTAGCGGCCGATCTCAAACCAGCGCTGCGGATGGTCTGGCTGGTGGTGAGCCTGGTTATTCTGGCCACTCTGGCTGCGCCTTTCGCGCTCGGCCGTGAGCGGCTGGCGCATCTGCTCCCGCCCTGCGAATGGAAAGTGAAATACCAGCGCGAATGCCCGTTCTGCGGCATGACCACCAGCTTCCTGGATATTTCCGAGGGCCAGTTTGGCAACGCACAGCGCGCCAATCACGCCGGCATCCCTCTATACCTGCTTTTCACGACTAACGAAATCGGAGTGCTGGCCTTTGTGCGGCGGAAAGGTGTCGCGGTATGCAAGCTCTGAGTCTCGCCTGGGGCATCCTGGCTTTGGGTGGAATGCTGGTGGGCCTGATTCCGTGTTTTGGCTGGCTCAACTGGTTCAACATTCCGTTCGCGTTCGCCGGATTCATCTTCAGCGTGATTGCCCACCTGACGGGCCGCGGGCCGACCCGGCAGAATTCCCTGGTGGCGATTATTCTGTGCATCCTCGCCATTCTGCTGGGCTCGAAACGCCTGGTGGCGGGATTCGGGATTTTTTGAGGCGTGAGTCGGCGCGAAACCGCAAGTGTTACACTTTCACCGTGCCAGCTTCCGCGACCGAGCAGGCGTATTCGCGCGCAGAAGTTTGCAGGAAATTCGGCGTCTCCGCCCAACAACTGCGCGCCTGGGAGCGGCAGAACCTGATCTCGTCCACCGGATCGTTTAGTTTTTCCGACATTCTGGCGTTGCGGACGCTGATCGCTTTACGGGCCAGCAAGATTCCGGCGGCTCAGATCCGGCAGGCCCTGCACGCGCTCAGAAGCAAGCTCAAGGACGTCCACATTCCGCTCACTGAAGTCAAAATCTACTCGCAAGGGCGAAAGATTCAAGTTCAGTTCGCGGGACAGAAGATGGAACCGATCTCGGGGCAATTATTGCTCGACTTCGATCAAGCCGAGATCAAGAAGCTGGCATCGTTTCCCGGCCGGACTGAACCGTCGATGGCGCAGGCGATCAAGTCCCGGCGCGAGGCCGAACACTGGTTTGAACGCGGCTTGCAACTGGAGCAAACCGGCGCTCCGGTGGAGGAAATCATCGCCGCTTATTCCAAGGCGTCCGAGATCGACCCCGGGTCCGCCGGCGCACTGGTGAATTTGGGAACCGTATATTTCAACCTGCACGACTGGCGGCAGGCCGAGCAGCACTATCGCAAGGCGCTGGTAGTGGATCCGGAATATGCGCTGGCGCATTTCAATCTGGGGAATTTGTACGACGAGCGCGGCGATCGGCCCCGGGCGTTGAGCCACTATCTGGCGTCCCTCAAGATTCATCCCAATTACGCCGATGCGCACTATAACGTCGCGCTGCTCTATCAGGCCACCGGACAGCCGCTCAAGGCGGTCCAGCATTGGAAGTTATATCTGAAGCTGGACCCGGGCAGCTCCTGGGCACAAATCGCCCGGCGCGAACTGGCCAAGCTGAAGGAATCCACCGTTCTGCACGGCCCCAAGGCGCGCGACTAAACGGCCAATTGCTGCTTGCAGTAATTAAAACATTTTGTGACTTCCGCGATGGTATCGAGTCCGGGCTTGTTGTACTCGTACTCGATCATGGCGGGGATCGGGTATTTCTTGAGCTTGAGCAACTGCAGCACGCCGCGGATGTCGGTTTCGCCTTGGCCCCAGGGCATGTTGGCGCCGTGATTTTTCTTCCGGTCCTTGATGTGCACCGTCAGAATCTGGCTGTGATGCTCTTCCAGAAAACTGACCGGATCGAAATTGGCAGCGGTGAAATGCCCGATGTCCAGGTTGATGCAGATGTACTTGGAGCGCCCCTCCATGGCCTTTTTCCAATCGTCCGGAGTGGAGAACTCGTTGGGACGCATGCTGTCGTGGTTGTGGAAGGCGACGTAGGTTTGATACTGCCGCGCGAATTTGTCGACGCGCGGTGAAATGTCGACGTTCGAGGACGCCGTGATGCGGTTCGTTCCGAGCGCCTTGGCGATCTCGAAGCCTTTGTCGATCTGCTGGTCGGTGAAATCGTCGCGAAAGCTGATGTTCACGGCGTAAATATCAATGCCGGCGTCTTCGAACTTCTTGCGGACGTTCTTGATTTCGTCCATGGGCGGGTTGCTGCGCCAGGCGTTCAGTTTCTCGGCATCCCTCGGCAGGATCTTGTCGATCCAAAACTCGGCGTAACCGAGACCAATGTCCTTCATGCCGTTGATGCACTGATCCAGAGAGAGGTCGCGGAAGCTGTAAGTTTGGGCGCCGATCATGACGCCGTCGATTTTGGAATTGATCTTTGCAAACGCCGGTCCTGCGCAGGCCAGCGGCGCGGCGGCGGCCAACTTGGCAAAGTCTCTGCGTGTCATGAGGTCGATGATAACAGTTGCGTGGAAGAAAGAGATTCGGCGATGGCTTCGGCGATTTTCTTGCCGTGAAAGCGGCCGTTCTCGATGAAGATTTCGTTGGTGTGCATGCCGGCCACGATCACGCCGGCCAGAAAAATGCCCGGGCGATCGCTTTCGAGCGTTTCGGGATTGGTGCGCGGGCGCTGCGTTTCCGGATCCAGCCGGATGCCCAGGGAGGCCAGGAATTCCAGATCCGGGCCGGTAGCCGGTCATGGCGAAGACGAAATCGTTCTTCAAAGTGACCAGGCCGTCGGGCGTATTCGAGCACGCACTGAGTGCGGCTGGATTTCGACAATGTTGGTGTTGAAGTAAGCCGGAATCTCGCCGCTCTTGATGCGGTTTTCGATGTTGGGTTTGATCCAGTATTTGACGCGGTCGGAAATGCCCTTGCCGCGATGGACGAGCGTGACGCGCGCGCCGGTCCAATGCAGTTCGAGCGCGGCGATGGCGGCGGAATTCTTGGCGCCGACCACCAGGACGTCGTGATTGTAGTAAGGATGCGGCTCTTTGTAGTAGTGAATGACCTTGTCGAGATCTTCGCCGGGGACGTTCAATTTGTTGGGCAGATCGTAATAGCCGGTGGCCAGCACGATCTTGCGCGCGCGATATTCAGCTTTGCCGGTGGTGACGTGGAAGTTGCCGTCGTCGCCGTGAATCGAGAGCACGCGCTCGTATTGATTGATGTTGAGCTGATAGTATTCGGCGACGCGGCGGTAATATTTGAGCGCCTCGGTGCGGCCCGGTTTTTCATTGAGCGAGGTCATGGGCAGGCCGCCGATTTCGAGCAGTTCCGGCGTGGTGAAGAAAACCATGTGGATCGGGTAATTGTAAAGCGAGTTCACCAGGCAGCCCTTTTCGATGAGCAGCGAATTGACGCCGCGCTGCTTAAGCTCGATTCCGCAGGCCAGGCCGGTGGGGCCAGCGCCAACCACGATGGCATCGTACTGTTGCACCGTCAGAGCATCCCCTCCACGGCACTATAAACCGCGTCTAGCGCGCCGGCCAGCGCGGCTGGATTCTTGCCCCCGGCTTCCGCCATGTCGGGACGTCCGCCGCCTTTTCCTCCCACGGCTAGGGCAACAGCGCCAACCAGTTTGCCAGCGTGCACTTTCGACGTCAGGTCTTTCGTAACGCCGGAAACGATGGAGACGTTGGAATCTTCGGCGGAAGCGAGCACTACGACCGTGGTCTTCCACCGGACGCGCAGCGAATCGACCATAATGCGCAGCTGCGCTCGATCCATGCCCGGGACTTCGGCGGCCAAAACCTTGACACCCTTAATTTCTTTGAAACCGCCTTCGACCCCGGCCACTTGAGCATGCGCGAGCTTCTCTTTCATTTGCTCGAGCTGCTTTTCCAGAGTGCGCTTTTCTTCGGCGAGCTTTTCCTGAGCCTCGCGCGAGAGGCGCTCCTCTTCGCGGAGTTTGTCGAGGACCGACTCGCCGGTGATGGCTTCGATACGTCGAACACCAGCCGAGATGCTGGCTTCGTGGGTGATCAGGCACAGGCCGATATCGCCGGTGCGATGGACGTGCGTACCTCCGCAAAGTTCCTTGCTGAATCCGGGAACTTGAACCACCCGCACGCGGTCCCCGTATTTTTCGCCGAATAGCGCCATGGCGCCGGTGTTGATGGCTTGGTCGAGGTCCATGACGTCGGTGTGGACTTCGATGTTCTTCAGAATTTCGTCGTTGATGAGTTTTTGGATTTCGGCCAGCTCTTCGGGATCGGTGTGCGCGTAGTGTGTGAAGTCGAAGCGCAAGCGATTAGGGTCCACCACGCTGCCGGCTTGCTTGACGTGTGTGCCGAGCACGGTGCGCAGGGCGGCGTGAAGCAGATGCGTGGCGGTGTGATTGCGCATGGTGGACGCACGCAGTTCGGAGTTGACGCGCGCAATCAGTTCGTCGCCTTCCTGGATGGGGGCGAGTTGCCGGATGATCTTGTGAACTGTGGCTCCTGGCGCCGGCTTGTAGGTGTCATCGACTGTGGCCACGAGGTCGCCGGTTGAAGACGAAAGAAGTTCGCCTTTGTCGCCTACTTGGCCGCCAGCTTCCGCGTAGAATGGCGTGCGATCGAACACCAGTTCGAGAATGCCCTCGCCTTCGGCGCCACCCAAGCGCACGGTGTCGCCAACTTTGATCACTCGCAGCACTTTAACCGGGGCTTCCAGCGCCTCCCGGCCGACGAATTCAGTCGCCGGCAGATCGCGGTAGACCGGCGCGATTTGCGTTTTATCGCCGCCTTTCCAACTCGCGCGCGCACGGGTGCGCTGCTTCTCCATCTCGGCTTCGAAGCCTGGATGGTCGATACTTAGCCCGCGCTCGCGAGCCATTTCATCCTGCTCGTCCAGAGCGAGCCCATAGGTGTCGTAAAGCTTGAACGAGGCCGGGCCGGGAATCATACCGTTGGCGGCAGACTTGGCTTCGTCCACGAACACTTTCTCCGCTACCTGGAACGTAGTCGCGTAGCGATGCTCTTCGTCCTTGACGACGCGCGCGACGCGCTGGATGCTCTCCATCATTTCCGGATAGCCGGGCTTCATCAGTTCGGCGACAAATCCGGTTAGCTCGTACAAATAAGGATCCTGCCGCCCGATCATGCGAGCGTTTCGAATGGCCCGGCGCATGATTTTGCGCAGCACGTAGCCGCGGCCTTCATTCGACGGAACGACGCCATCGTGTATTAAGAACGCAGTGGCACGGGCATGATCGGCATTGATGCGCAGCGCGACGTCGGTGCGTTCGTTCTCGCCGTAGGAGGCGCCGACCAGCTCCGCAGCGCGGTGGATGATGGGACGGAAAAGATCGGTGTCGTAGTTGGAGATGACGCCTTGCATCGCGCAGGCCATGCGCTCCAGTCCCATGCCGGTGTCGACAGATGGGCGCGGCAACGGCGTCATTTTTCCGTCGGCGAAGCGCTCGAACTGCATGAAGACCAGGTTCCAGATTTCCAGGTATCGTTCGCCGTTGGGAAACTCAGCCGGACCGGCATCGGGTCCGAGATCGTAGTGGATTTCCGAACAAGGGCCGCACGGGCCGGTGTCGCCCATTTGCCAGAAATTGTCCTTCTCGCCCAGGCGAACAATGCGGCTTTTCGGCATTCCCGCGACTTCCTGCCAGAGGCGCTCGGCATCGTCGTCCTCGCGAAAGACAGTGGCGTAGAGCTTGTCTTTGGACAGGCCGAATTCCTTGGTCAAAAGCTCCCAGGCGAACGCAATGGCTTCCTTTTTGAAATAGTCGCCGAAGGAGAAATTGCCCAGCATCTCGAAGAAGGTGTGGTGACGGCGCGTGTAGCCGACGTTGTCGAGATCGTTGTGCTTGCCGCCCGCGCGGACGCACTTCTGCGAGCTGGTGGCGCGCGAGTAGTCGCGCTTCTCGAGGCCGGTGAAGACGTCCTTGAACTGATTCATGCCGGCATTGGCGAACAGCAGCGTGGGGTCGTTGGCGGGCACCAACGAGGAGCTGCGGACGATCCGGTGGCCGTGCGCCGCGAAGTAGTCGAGAAACTTCTGGCGTATGTCGTTGCCTGTCATGTATCTCTTATTGTGACAGGTGGGCGCGGGGGAGAGACGAGGGCGGAGCCGGCCGGTGCCGTTGGAACGCGGCAGACTCCGGTATTGCGCGCCAACACTGGGCGTAATACCATAACGATATGCGGACCATATCGCTGAAGCTGCCCGACGATCTCCTAACGCAGCTCGAAGGTGAGGCTAAGGCTAGGCGTGTGACGAAATCGCGGCTGATTCGCGAAGGCCTGCAGATTGTGTTGCGCCAGCGTTCGGGCCGGCGTGGAGCTTCGTGTTATGACCTGGCGCGGGACCTTGCCGGTTCCGTGAAGGGGCTGCCTAAGGATCTGGCTGAGAATCCGAAATACATGAAAGATTTCGGTAAGTGAGCGGAAGCCCGGGACTACTTGATACCGGCCCGCTGGTCAGCTTTCTGGCTAGGGGGCTTAGGCACCATGCATGGGCTGTAGAGCAGTGGAAACAGCTCAAACCTCCCCTTCTCACGTGCGAGCCGGTTCTTACCGAGGCGGCGTTTCTCCTGGGCCGGGAAGGCAGCGACGTGGACCCTATTTTTGACTTGCTAGAGCGAGGAGCGGTTCGCGTCGTGCTTTCAGTTGAGAAGGAGCAGGCTGATTTGCGGGCGCTCATGCAGCGCTATCGGAACCGGCCGATGTCTTTGGCGGATGCGTGTCTGGTAAGACTGTCGGAGCTCCACCCATCGGGAGAGGTCTTCACGCTGGACTCGGATTTTCGGATTTATCGCCGGCATGGAAACAGGGTGATTTCGGTGCGGATGCCTGACTGAAGCTGGGTTGGAGACTGCGCCAAACCCGCGGATCTTCAGTGTTATGATTCGAGAAACAGAAGGAGATCTATGACACGTCATTTTCGCCCCGTCGCGGTAGGGCTGCTTGCGTTGTTCGGCGCGGCAGCGCTCACGATTACGTCATTGGCTCAGGCGCCGCACCGGGCCATTTCCGCCGCCGCGAAGGTTGCCGAGACACGCGCTCGCGATCTCGGGCCTGCCTCGGCTGAATCGGAGGGCATATCCGCGGAACGGTTGAGCCGGCTGGATGCGGGCTTGAAACAACAAGTCGAGAGCAAGAAGGTCGCGGGGCTGGTTTGGTTGCTGGAGCGGCACGGAAAAGTTGTGGACTACAATGCCACCGGCCAACTCGACGTGCGCAAGCCGGACGCAATGCAAAAGGATTCGATTTTCCGCATCTACTCGATGAGCAAGCCGGTCACCGGCGTGGCCATGATGATGCTGTATGAAGAAGGCAAGTGGCAGATCAACGATCCCGTGTCGCGCTACATTCCCGAATTTGCCCGCCTGAAAGTCTACGCCGGCAAGAACGAGGACGGCTCACCCAAACTCGAAGACGCGAAGCGTTCCATGACTATGCGCGAGCTGATGACGCACACGGCCGGCCTCGGTTACGTGCTTAGCCCGATTAATCCGGTGGACAAAATGATCATTCAGCAGAACCTGCTGAACCCGAACGCGCCGCTACAAACGATGATCGATGGGTTGGCGAAGGTTCCGCTGCTGGCGCAGCCCGGCACGCGCTGGTCCTATAGCATCGCCGTCGACGTGCAGGGATACCTGATCGAGAAATTCTCCGGTATGTCGTTCGCGGAATTCGCGAAGAAACGAATCCTTGACCCTCTGGGGATGAAGGACACGGCGTTCTATGTGCCGAAGGAGAAGCTGGCGCGCTTGGCGCAGATCCACGGCGGCTCCGGGGCGAGTCTCGCCGAAACCAGCCTCGCCATTGATGCGGCCCGTGCAGACCCGACCGTGGTACCCCAGGGAGCGTCCGGCGGCGGCGGCCTGTATTCCACGGCCATGGATTACGCGCGCCTCTGCGAGATGCTGCTCGAAGGCGGGCAGTTCAATGGCGTCCGCCTGCTGGCGCCGCGCACGGTAGAGATGATGCGCACCAATTATGTCAATCCCGAGCCGCTCAAGACCATGCCGCCGGGCACCGGCTGGGGCATGGATTTTCAGATCGTGACCGATGCCGCAGCCGCGGGCGAGCCGGTACCCACCGGGACGTTTAGTTGGTTCGGCATCGCCGGCACTTGGTTCTGGATCGATCCGGTGAAAGATCTGGCGTTCGTTGGGATGGTGCAGCACCAGAGCCTGGGGACGACGCTGCCGATTCATGCGTTGTCGCGGAGCCTGGTATATCAGTCGATCATCGACTAGCGCCCATAGGTTGCTCGGCCTTGGCCATTCAGCCGTCACGATGCCAACGGGCGCACCTGTTGTCCAATGACTTTGGCTTTGCTTTTGGCGACCTGGAGGTCGTACCGAGACTGGAGGTTCAGCCAAAACTCAGCCGAAGTGCCAAAGTAACGGGCCGCCCGCATGGCTGTGTCGGCCGTGATGCCGCGTTCTTCATTCACAATCTTGCTGATCCTACTTACCGGAACATGCAGGTCCCTGGCCAGTGCGTTGATGCTGATTCCTAGGGGAAGCATGAATTCTTCCCGTAGCACTTCGCCGGGATGAACAGGCGGCAAAACTTTGGGCATCGTGGTTTTCCTCCCTTCAGTGGTAATCGACGATCTCGACCTCACCGGCGCTACAGGCCTCGGCATCCCAGACAAAGCAGATCCGCCATTGGCCATTAACGCGAATGCTGTGCTGCCCTTTTCTGTCGCCCTTAAGCGCTTCCAGACGATTGCCGGGTGGGGCCATGAGGTCCTCCAACTTCGCAGCCGCATCCAACATCTGGAGTTTTCGCTGCGCCACACGTGAGCAGTCCGCGGCCGATGCGTGACCCTCGAACAGCAGCCGCGTTTCCCGGCATTTGAACGAGGCAATCAACCAGCTACAGCCAGTCTATACCGCGTTGGGTATTACGTCAAGCGGAATAGTCGGAACAGCTCAGTGAATCTGGCGCATGATGTTGAACGCGATGAACAGGCCGGAGAACGTGTCGGCACTTGGCTCGTCGAGGAATGTCGCATTGGTCCCGGCTCGCTGCGATACTGTCGCGCCGGGGCTGTTGGTCAGGCTCAGTGTAAATGCGTGCCGGTAAATTTTCTTCTGGATTCCGAACGAGAAGGCAGGGCGGTGGATACCCAATTCCGCTCCATTTACCAGCGTCGGAATCGCTTCCAGCAGCAGTGCCACGGTGGGGCGAATGTCCACCGCGATCCCAAAGCCGGTTGAAAACGCGTTGACACCGGGCACATCGCGGATCTGATCGGACTTGAGAGATCCCATCAGCAGTTCCCGGTCGTTGAAGGACATAGTCGGCACCACATAAAACTGAGCGTGCGAGGTCAGGCTCCGTGAGAAGATGGCCTCCAGGTTCTCGGTGTAATTCTTGCGGAAATTATCCTGTCCTTCGATGGAAGCCCGCACCGCCAGATTGAACGGCGCGGCGTGGTGCTCGTCCAGCAGATTGTACGCCGCCATCAACTGAATGGGGCGATCGATGAACGACGGCGATCGCCACACATCCACCGAAAGCTTGTCCGTCACGCCATATCGAAAGCCGAAAGAGGAGAGCGCGAAGTTGTCCAGGCCGAACAGTTCCGCGCCGCGGGCCGGACCGGAGACCGCGGAGTCATAAGCGAAGCGGTGCGAGAAATTCACGTAGACGCCGTGCCGGTCTACCGGACGGCCGGTGGGTAATGTCACCAGCACGTCGTCACCGGGTTGATAGATGCCGGAGGCGGCCGGCTGGGCCGCGGAGCTGTTGCTCGCAAACGAACGGACATAACCGGCCAACTCCGAGATTTGCGAATCGGAGAGCTTTCCGGACCACGCCGGCATCGCTCCTTTGCCATTGCGGATGATATCGACGATCTGCCGGTCGCTCAGGCTGGTCTGGATCGATGGGCTGGTGAAGTCGGGCGTGCCGCGTTCACGGATGCCTTTGCCGTCAGCGCCGTGGCAGCCTGCGCAATTTTGGCCAAACAGATTGGCGGCGGACGACGGCGGCGCCGAAGACTTTGAACCGGCCTCTCGTACGCTCTCGGCCGCTACATCCACCAGATACTGTTTTCCGTTCATCTCCAGCAGAACGGTATTGTGCGCGGCATCGGCAAAGGTGGCGCGAGGTCCTGCGTTTTGTGGATCCTGGGCGCTGGCACGCAACGCGAGCACAACAACGGCTACGAGAATTCTCTTCATGCTTGGTCTGACGCAGCGCCGTTCTAATGGAAGTTGCAGCCTTGTAAGAAGAACGTAAAATCGCCCGCTCAGTCGCCCAGCCCCAGCGGAACCCGGGTCACTTCCAGCCCCTTGCCGATGGCGAGCGTGATGGATTCCACACCGGCGCGGCCTCGCACGTGCCCGACGTAGCCCGAGAGCGAATGCGAAATGATGTTGTCAGCCACGACAATTCCGCCTCCCCGCATCGGGAGCATGTCAAAAAAACGGATGTAGTCTTCTTTCTCGCAATCGATCAGCGCCAGATCGAAGACAGGCTGTCGAGGAAGAACCTGGGCTGCGTCGGCCAGCACAAAATCCACAAACGAACCCAACCCGAGCCGCCCCAGCGTGTCTCGCGCTTCGCTCTGGCGCACAGGTTCAATCTCGATTGAGAGCAGCCGGCCGCCATTCTCGAGCGCAGCCGATGCCAGAGCGATGCTGGAGATTCCGCTGGATCCGCCGATCTCGACCATCCGTTTGGCCCCCACTCCGGCGGCCAGCGCGTGCAGAAACTCCGCGCTAGCCGGTTCGAGATTGCGATGGCGATGGCTTTGTGGAAGGCCGCTTGCATCCTGTTCGAGCTTCCGCTTCCACAACCGGTCGATTTCCAAGTGCTCGGCGCTGTTCAGCATTTAACCCGCCATTCTAGCAGTCGCGCGCTGGCGAGCCGAACAACGCAGTAATCCATCCCCGCTGTCATCAATCTGATACAGAAGGACTTGCCCGCTGGCTTCGATTTGCAGAAATTGCTGGAAAAAGCCGTCAAAAGCGGTGTTATCATGGCTACAGATGTCCATGCTTTCGCCCAGACTGCAGCTGAAGGTCTCACAGAAGCAGATTCTGACGCCGGGGCTGGTACAGATGGTGACGGTCCTCCAGTTGAATCGCCTGGAGTTGAAAGACATGATCACCCAGGAGATCGCCGAGAATCCCGTGCTGGAGGAAACCGCCGACGGGGTGGAAGAGCTGACTCCTGAAGAAGTTCAGGCGATTCTGGAGCGGGAGCGCGAATCCGAACCTTCGGATCAGCCGATTTTGGAGACCATGAATGGGGCCTCGGCGCCGGAGGTTGAAGCTCAGGAAGCCGAAGCGCCGAGCGAAGCGCTAGATTTCAGAGACCACGTTGGCGATTTTGACCTGGACGGCACAGCTCCGGCCTCGGCGGAAGCGGCGGCTGCCACGCCAACGCCAGAGGCGGAGACCACCGAGCAAAAGACCGACAAGGACCCGTTTGACGAAATCGACTTCGGGACCTTTTTCGACGATTACCTGGATCCGGGTTATAAGAGTCCCGCCTCGGAGTCCGTCGAAAAACCATCCTTTGAAACCTTTCTATCCTCGCCCGTCACTTTAGCCGACCATCTGCATTCGCAATTGAGCGTGCTGGTGATGCCGGATGAAGTCCGCGATGCGGCGGCCAACATCATTGGAAATCTGGATGAGAATGGGTACCTGACGGCGACGCTGGAAGAAATCGCGGAATCGGGCCAGCACACCATCCAGGAAGTGAAGGATGGGCTGCGAGTGGTGCAGTCGCTCGATCCGGCCGGCGTGGGAGCCACCGACGTCCGCCAATGCCTGCTTCTGCAACTGGAAAGCCGCAATGGCACCGGCGGCGTGGCGTGGCAAATCGTATCCAATCACTTAAAGCTGCTGGAGACCCGGCAACTCAAGGAAATCGCCAAGCAACTGGGACGGCCGCTGGAGCACGTGCAGATCGCGGTAGGTCTCATTCGCCATCTGGATCCTTATCCCGGCCTGCGCTACTCCGGTCCGGGCGCGCGCCAGGTTGAGCCGGATGTTTATATCTTTAAAGAAAGCGACGAATATATCATCCAGTTGAACGACGACGATCTGCCGCAGCTGCGCCTGAACGCGCAGTATCGCAAGATGCTGGATCGCGATCAAGAGCCCAGCAAGGAAATCCGAAATTACGTCAAGGACCGCTATGCGGCTGCGATTCAACTGATCAAGAACATCGAGCAGCGCAAGCAGACCATTCTCAAAGTTTGCCAATCCATCGTTCGCCGCCAGCTGGAATTCTTGGAACATGGCATCGACCAGCTCAAGCCGATGATGATCAAGGAAGTGGCCGAGGAGATCGGCGTGCATCCCTCCACGGTCAGCCGCGCGGTGGCCAGCAAGTATGCCGATACGCCGCAGGGCGTGTTCGAACTCCGGTACTTCTTCTCGGAAGCGGTGCAGGGTATCGCGGGCAGCGCGACGCCGCTGCTGATCCTGAAACGCAGGGTCAAGAAAATGATCGAGGAAGAGGATACCCAGCATCCGCTGACCGACGAGCAGATCACGGCGCGGCTAAAGGAGGAAGGTATCGACGTCACTCGCAGAACGGTTGCCAAATACCGCGAAGATATGAAAATCCCGTCCACGCACCAGCGGCGGGTTCGTAACTGAAGAACTTCTCGTTCAAAGCGCACAGGACATCACGGCATTCCAATTCCGCTAAAACGCGCTGCCGTGGGGTTCCGTTGTGCGCGTTCAGGAGAGAGGTACGGTCCATGAAGATCAGCTATACCGGTAGGCACGAAGCATTTCCCGTCAGAGCACGCGCGAAATTCGAGACTAAGCTACAAAAACTTTCCAAGATGATCGATCGCCGGGGAGAGAAAGAAGCGCACGTCATCCTGACGCAGGAGCGGTTTTTGCAGAAAGTGGAAATCACGCTGAACGCGTGGGATCACGCCATGGTCGGCGTCGGGTCGAATCCGGACCTGGTGACTGCGGCCAACGACGCGCTGGACAAGCTCGAGAAGCAGATTCTCAAACTGCTTAACAAATGGCGCGACACCAAGCGGCACAAGGATAAGGGAGCGGAAGCAGCGGCGCCTGTTTCCGAGCTGCCGAGTGCGGTCTCGAATTCCAAGAAAGCCAAAGCGATGGCTGCGGCTTCGAAGGCAAGCGCCGGCAAGAACTCGCGCCGCAAACGAGTGTTCCGCGTCAATCATAACGACGGCAGCAAGCCCATGACGCTCGAAGAAGCGATGCTCGAAATGGAGGAGTCGCAGGACTACATGGTCTACCGCGACGCCCAGACCGATCGAGTCACCGTGCTCATGCGCCGCCCGGACGGCAATTTCGATCTGATCGAAAGCTAGTGGCCAAACGGGTTGCCAAGAGGGCTGAGCCGCATCCCGCCGAACTGGTCATCATCACCGGGCTGAGCGGGTCGGGAAAAGCCACTGTGCTGAAGGCCCTGGAGGACCTGGGCTACTACGCGGTGGATAACCTGCCCATCGGCCTGCTTCCCAAGTTCGCCGAGCTGGCCAAGGAAGCCGCCAATGTGCGCCGCGCGGCCCTGGTGATCGACATCCGCGAGGGTCAGAACCTGAAGCATTTCCCCGCCATCTTTCAGCGGCTGCGCAGGCGCGTCCCTGCGACGCTGGTGTTTCTCGAAGCCGACGAGCGCACCTTGCTGCGGCGCTTCAGCGAAACCCGGCGTCCGCACCCGCTGGGAATCGATTCGTCGGTCTTAAAGAATGTTCGCACCGAGCGCGCGCGGCTGGAACCCATCCGCAAAGTCGCCGATCACATCATCAATACTTCCAAGTTCAACGTGCACGAGCTGCGGGATGTGATTGAAGACAAGTTCCGCGACGGAGGCGAGCAAACCCAGATACGCATCGACATCACCAGCTTCGGATACCGGCACGGTGTGCCGCTCGACAGCGACCTGGTTTTTGATGTGCGCTTCTTGCCGAATCCCAATTACATTCCGGAGTTCAAGAACCTTAGCGGACGCCATCCGCGCGTGGCGCGCTACATCCGCTCGTTCCCGCAGACCGTCGAATTCATCGATCGGATTTCGGAGCTGCTGGTGTACTTGATCCCGCACTATATCCGGGAAGGCAAGAGTTACCTAACCATCGCGTTCGGCTGCACCGGCGGGCATCATCGTTCGGTGCTGATTGCCAGCGAGATCCGCAAGCGGCTGCAGCGCGCCGGGTTCAAAGTGAAAGAGACACACCGCGACATCGCGCGGTGACGCATCCTAACCAGGATTTCCGTTTTAGCTGCTACTGGCCTATGTATCAACGATTTGTGACAGTTTATACGGAGATTCTCACCCTAAGTCAAGTGAATAATCCAGAAACACTTGCCAGAACTCGAGCCGATTGCCGTATACTAGTCGAATTGTGGAATGCAAAACGGAGATCCGTTTTTTAATTCGCCCCCCGGCTCAGGCCTAACCGAAGAAAGTGAACCATGTTGAACATTATATTGAGGTCACCTATCGCTAAGCCACTTCGGATAACGGCGAGAATGATACTTTCCGCGACTGCTGTCGAGAAGATACGCGGTGCTGTTTTTCCGCCGGAACTACATTGGAGCCGGGTCGTGATGAATCGGGAATCCGACAACTTCTTTGACGCGCATGCCACCGAGAATTCCCATTGCCTGGAGATTAGCGGTGCTCCTGGCCGATGGGACAAACGCCGCTGGGCATCGTACCGAGCTACGGAATATCCGGAATACGACGTTTGTGGGCAGCCGCTGGCCGGTGAGTGGGATGTCATAATCGCAGAGCGGGTATTAGAGCACGTTCCGGACCCGCAACGAGCCGTTGACAATATGTTTAAGATGCTGCGTGCCGGCGGTGTTCTATTCGTTAGCACTCCGTTCTTGATTTAAGTTCCACCCGGTTCCCTACGACTACTACCGTTGGACAGCCGACGGAATGCGAGAGATGTTAAAGCGTTCTGGGTTTTCTCGCGTAAAGGTAGATTCGTGGGGGAACCGGCAATGTTTGATCGCCGATATGACCGATGACATGAAATGGACGTTTTACAAGCCGCGGCGGCACAGCCTTGTCAATGACCCCAGATTCCAGATTCATGTTTGGGCGTTCGCGAACAAAGATTGATGAAACCTTGTAGCCCGCCCCTAAATCATCATCTTTTTCCATCTGCCGCGGCGGAATACTAAAATGCTGGTGATTGCCAACAACGTATCGCCCAGGATGACCGCGAAGAACACGCCGCGCGGTCCCAGGCTGGTATGGAACGCCAGCAGCCAGGCCACGGGAATCTGGCAGACCCAGAAGCAGAACAGGTTGAGCAGCGTCGGCGTCGTGGTATCTCCCGCACCGTTGAACGCGGCCGTCACCACCATCCCATAGGCGTAGGAAATGTACCCGTAGCTGAGCACACGCAGGCCGGTTACCGCCAGCGGGGCGACCGCCGGATCGCTGGTGAACAACGCGATGATCTTCTCCGCAAAGGCGATAAATATCAGCCCGATGCCGCCCAGGAACAGCATGTTATAGAAGCCGGTGCGCCACACGGCTTTCTCCGCGCGGTCCGGTTTGCCGGCGCCCAGATTCTGGCCCACCAGCGTAGCCGCGGCGTTGCTCATCCCCCAAGAAGGCAGGATCGCAAACACGATGACGCGGATGGCGAGCGTATTGGCCGCGACGGCGGCGCTTCCGAAAACGGCCATGATGCGCACGACTCCGATCCAGCTCGCCATTTGCACCATGTATTGAAACATCGCCGTAAGAGACAAACGCACCAGCCGCAGCATGACGGCCAGATCCAGGCGCAGTTGCCGGGCGCCGATGACCAGACGGCTGCGCGCCGACGTCAGAATCCAAAGCTGGAACAGCACGCCGATGCCGCGTCCGATGGTGGTTCCAACGGCCGACCCCGTGACGCCCAGCCTGGGAAACGGGCCCACACCGAAGATCAAACACGGGTTGATGCAAATGTTCACGATGTTGGCGATCCACAGGGCGCGCATGGCGGTAGCCGCGTCGCCGGCGCCTCGAAACACGGCGTTGATCAGGAACAGCAAGAAAATCGTCGCGCTGCCGGCGAACATCATGCGCGTGTAGCCGGCGCCGATGCGCACTACGTCCTCTGAGCCGCCCATCAAGCGCAGCAGGCTGGGAGCGGACTCGAATCCGGCCAGCGCCGTCGCCCCGGCAATCAGCAGTCCAACCACGATGGCTTGCACGGCGACCAAACCCGCCGCAGCTTCGTCTTTCTCGCCTACACGCCGGGCCACCAGCGCGGTGGCGCCCATGCTCAATCCCAGCGCGATGACGTACAGCACCATCATGCAGGTTTCGGTCAAACCGACAGTGGTGATGGCGTCCGCGCCGAGATGCGCGACCCAGAACACATCCACCACGCCGAACAGCGATTCCATGCACATTTCCAGCACCATCGGCACGGCCAGCAGTACGATGGCGCGTCCGAGCGTGCCTTCAGTGAAGTCCTGGCTGGTCCCCATCAGCGCTTCGCGCAGCGACGACCAGAATCCGGGCACACGAACTTCCACAGCGTTCATTTCACTCATGGGAGTCTCCACAGATTTGAAAAACCCTTTCTGCCTACGCGCGGGAATAGAGTGGTTGCGGCGGCGCGTGGGCGTCAGCTTGATTAGGACAGCCCGTTAGATTCGGACTTTGGCTGATGGGTTTTTCACGGGTACGTGCACCTCGAAGCGAACTTCGATTTCACTAGTGTAGCGCGATTTTTGGTCATCAAGAGAGGGGTGGAGTAGCATAGGGATTGCCTCCGCACCCGACACGCACCTGGAGAGAAGACTGGGCGCTGCTAATGCTCGCGGCGGGCGCCGTCTCGCTGGTGATTATCCGGGCGTGTTTGCAGTCGGTGACCATCGACGAAGCGGATTCCTTTCTCCTATTCGCCGGTCAATCCTGGCCCGCACAATGGTATCCCAGCTCGGGAAATCACGTGCTGAATACGTTGCTCGAGCGGCTGGTAACGTCCATATTCGGCGTCAACGAGCTGACCCTCCGCACGCCCGCCATCCTGGGCGCGATGATCTACGTCGCTGCCGCCTTTATTTGTGTGCCGCCGGATGACCGCGCGCGTCGTTTTGCAGGCGCCGCTGTTCATCGCCCTGGTTTACAATCCCATGATCCTGGACTACCTGGTTGCGGCGCGCGGCTACAGCCTGGCCGCCGGGTTCCTGTTGGCGGCTCTCGCGGTGATCGCCAGCGTGGTTTGGGATGGCGAACGGGAATCCGCCGTGCTGCGCAAGTGTGCCTGGATTTCAATTCTACTGGCGCTTTCCTTCGCCGCGAATTTTTCCTTCGCCATCGCCGATGGAATCGCATTGCTGTTCTTCTTCGTCTGGGCCGCACGAAAGCGAGAGAACGGCCTGCGAGCCGGCGCCAGTCTGGCTGCCTCTTGTTTCCTGCCCGGCCTGGTTACCGGATTCGTCCTGGTTGGCTCGGTGGTCTGGAATTGGCCCAAAGGACAACTCTATTTCGGATCGCAATCCTTGTCGGAGATGACGCGAGGATTAGTCACCGCTTCTTTCGACCAACTGAATCCCCAAGTGCTGAATCCGCTGCTGTTGAAGTGGATGGAGAAAATGCAAACGGCGCTGCCAGTTCTCGGCGCGCTGGCGTTGCTGGCTCTGATGGGCAGCGTCGAGCTGGGTCGCCGGCGCTCGCCTAAGCCATCGGTTGCGCCGCTGCTCACATTTGCTCGCCTGCTGACCGCCATTGCGGTAGCCACTCTTCTGGTGCACTGGATTGCGTTTCACACTTTTCACCTTCTGCTTCCGAAGGACCGCACCGGCCTGTTCTTCGTGATCCTTTTTACGCTGATCTTCGGTTCTGCTCTGGCGCTGCGTTTCGAGTTGCAACGTAGAGATCCCGTGCGCTGGGCTGCCATCACTGTGCTGATTCTTGTGGCCGCCTACTTCGCCGGATGTCTACGGCTCGGCTATTTCCGGGAATGGCGATTCGATGCGGATTCCAAGCAGCTCTACTGGGCGGCCGTCGACGCGAACCGCCGCTGTGGCGGGCGGGAGTTTGCCACATTTTGGATGTACCCGGGCGTACTCAACTTTTATAAACGAAGTTACGGCCAGAGCGCGCTGGAGTTTCCATCCGATTCCAGCAAGCCGCTTCCGGTCGATAAATCAGGCTATGTGCTCTACTATCCTGAGAGTGCCGGCTTCATCCAATCGCAGGGGTTACATATTCTTTTCCGAGGCGAGCAAAGCGATGCTGTACTGGCGGTGCGGGGCTGCGAGGTAGATAGCCACTCGAGTCCATAGCTGACTCCGCCTGCGCTATACTCCACCTTGAGCTACGCTCGATTTCGATGTCTGCCGCGAAAACTATAGCGGAATTTGAACACGCCGGCGAGGAGCGGCGCACACGCTCTCGAGCGCTCGCATGGGCCGGCCCACTGATCCTGCTGCTGGCGGTCATCGGGTTTTTCTGGAAACTTGTTCTCACCAGCCAGTACACCTGGTTGGCTTCCTTCGACCTCGCCGATCAGGTCCTTCCCTGGCTCAACTACGAGGCGCAGCAATTTCACTTGCACCATATACCGCTGTGGGACCCATTCCTGTTCGGAGGGCAATCGCTCATCGGCCAAGGCCAACCCGGCCTGGCCTACCCTCTCAATTGGCTCCTGTTTTCGCTGCCGCTGCATCGCGGGCAAATCAACTTCGACATTTTGAACTGGTACTTTCTAGCGATCCACTACATGGCCGCGCTGTTTTGTTTCTGGCTGTGCCGCGACCTGGGCCGCGGTGTACCGGCCAGCGTGCTCGCCGGGCTAGTGTTCGGCCTGGGAGGTTACGTAGGCAACACGGACTGGCCGCAGATGATCAACGGCGCGGTTTGGGGCCCGCTGATCCTGTTGTTCCTGTTCCGCGCCACACGCGGCGTGCGCCCCATCGCGAGCGCAGCTTTCTCCGGACTGTTCCTGGGCATGAGCTGGCTCGCCGGGCATCACCAGATCCCGATTTTTCTCACCTTGGCATCGGGCGCAGTCTGGCTCTACTTCTTACTCGAAAACGGCCGCTGGAACGCGGCGCGCGTAAAACCCGCCACGGTTTTCCTAGCTTTTTTCGTCCTTACCGGCGCTCTACAAATGTGGCCGGCCTATGAATACGGTCGTCTGGCGGTACGCTGGGTCGGATCGCCGCACGATCCGATTGCGTGGAATCAAGTTGTTCCTTATTCCGTGCATCAGCAGTTTTCTCTCAGCCCGATTTATCTTCTGGGCATTCTGATTCCTGGCTACGACCAGCGCATCTGCCCGTTCATCGGCGTGGTCGGGATGGCCATGGCGTCGCTGGGGCTGGCCTGCTGGTGGAGACTCAAAGAAGTCCGCATCCTCTGCGGAATCGGCGTGGCCGGACTATTCTTGGCGTTGGGCAAGAACGACGTCTTCCACGGCATTCTGTACAGCATCGTGCCGCTGTTCGAAAAAGCGCGCAGTCCGGAAGCCGCGATCTACCTGTTTACCCTGGCGTTCGCCGTTCTGGTGGCGTTTGGCGTGGATGCCGCGCTGCTCCCTGAGAATCGGCCGTTGGTAAGGCGCGCCGCGTTCCTGCTGCTCGGCTTCGGCGCCCTGCTTTTCCTGATTATTATGGGCATCGATGTGGGACGCGCTTTCAACTGGGGATTCGACGATCGGGTGGTCATTTGCCCGCTGGTCGCGCTGGCATTGGCCGCTTTGCTGTTCCGCTTCAGCCGGCCGGATGCAAGCCGCGCCTGGTTGCCGGCGATGCTGGGCGCGCTGCTTCTGATGGAGTTGGGAAACCAGGCTCTCTATTATCTCCCGGCCAAGGAAGACAAAGTCGCGGTGACCTATTTTAAGGCGTTCGACAATACCCGGGACGTGGCCGCTTTCTTAAGACGCCAGCCCGCGCCGGTGCGCGCCGACGTCGCCCGCGAGGACGTGGAGTTCAACTTTGGGGATTGGTACGGCATCGATGCCATGGAGGGTCTGCTCCCCAGCTTGCCCGCGAGTTTGTACAATTTGGAATTTGGCTCCGAGCGCACCCGGCTACTACTCTACGGTTCCAACTACGCCGTGGCGCGCAAGCCCACCATGGCGGGCGAAGAAGAGGTGTTCCGTGACAGCACCGGGCTGATCGTGTACAAAAATCCGCGGGCGCTTCCCCGAGTCTGGACCGTGCATCAACTGGTCGTGGCGAAGGATCCCCAGGATGCCGACCGGCTAATACAGGACCCGAATTTCGATCTGCGGAATAAGACTTTCGGCTACGCGCCGGCGTCCGGTTTAGAACAGTGCGAAGGAGATTCCGTCGAATCTTTCCGGCGCGACGCCAATTCCAGCACGGCCGTGGTGGATATGAAATGCGGGGGCATGCTAGTGGAGAGTGAGAATGACGCTCCGGGCTGGAGGGCGACCGTCGACGGCAAGCGAGCGCCTGTTTACCAGGCTTACACCGCGCTGCGCGGCGTGGTGGTGGGTCCTGGCAAGCACACTGTAGAAATGCACTACCGGCCGCTGAGTGTCATAGCCGGCGCGGTGGCAACGTTCTCGGCGTTCCTGGGCGCGCTGGCGCTTTGTCTAATCCCGCGCTTCCGGCGGCGTCAGAACGGCGTGTAACCGATAGCTCGTACCGCGATGCCGAGCGTACGAGGATCTTGCGGCTCACCACGCCGGACCGGTTTGCTCAGAATAGTAATGTGCTTGTCGCCTGCGTTTCCCGCGGGAAGCTTCCAGCGCAGCGTTTGAGCGGATTGCGATAGAACCTCGGTTCCCAGCGGCTGTCCATCTTCGAGCAGCGTTACCTGCGATGGACCGTCGCGGTCCAGGCTCTCTTGCGCCATGCCGGCTACGATCTCAAATTGCGTCGCAATCCCAGGCCGGTAGAACATGGCTTCGGCGCGAGGCGCAATCCAGCGTAACTGGCTCCCCTGGTCGTACCAGCCGCTGCCCAACTGGGAGTCCGGAGCGAAATTCATCGACCGGATGTAGGGCTGTACTTCAGGCCGCGTGCGGATGAATCCTTCCACCGTGTGCGGCGCCTTAAACCGGATGACCAGCATGGGGTACTTCGCCATCGCCTCTTTTGCCTCTGGAGACTCCGACCAGGCGGACTTAACTGGAAATCCGAAAACCTGGGCGATGGCCCCATCCAATCCCCAGGGGTGGACTTGCTCAGGCACATTCTGATAAACGACCGCGCGCACCGGTGGCATCTGGTTGGCATATCCACGCAATGTTGCCATCAGCGCTCGATTGCGGTTTCCCTCGGCCAAAATTTGGCTTCGTTTTTCACGCAGTTGGGCATAGTTGAAGGGCAGCCACAGTAAGAACAAAAGTGCGATCGCCCAAGCTGGGGTTTTCGAGGCGACGGAGGCGATCACAACGGCAACACCGATCATGGGGACATACCAGTACACCGTCTCCAGTCGGCCGGGCAGCGCGAGCATGGGCGCGAGTAACGCCAGCGCCACGGCTAAGCCAAAGTACAAGCGCCGGTCGCGCATCCAAATGGGCAGCAACAACAGACCCAATCCAGCGAAGGCTCCGAAGAAAATGGCCGACGAATAGAAAACTATCGAATGCCATAAGAGCGGCGGGCTGAATTGAAGGGCATAAGCGTTGCCTGGATCAATGCTGCGATTGCGCCATAATGCTTGCAGTCCGAAGCTGAAGGAAACCAGGAAAAAGGGGATCAGGCGTTTCCACTTGCGATGGCCGAGCAACCATTCCCAAGCAAGCAACGCCAGGGGAAGCGCAATCGCAATCTCCTTGGATTTGTACGCAAGCCAAAAAGGAAGCAGAGCTAAAATCCATCGGCCTCGAATGTAGAGCAATAACGATATCAGACAGAGCGTTGCGCACAGCAGATCGAAAATGTACATCGGCTTCCACCAGATCTCCAACACGGCGGCGTGAAAAAGGTAGAACAACGCTGCAGCCCCAGCGGCTACGCGCGAGAAGTCCAGACGGCGAAGCAGCAAAAACAGCAGAATTACGTTCAGCCCGTGAAGGAGTTGAATCGCGACGACGTAAGGCACGTAGTTCAGATGGAAGGCGCGATACAAGTAACGATAGTAGAGATCGCCCACGGGCCGGAAGATGTCGGAGCCGATTGTGAACGCCAGTAACTGATGGAAATAGACGTCCATGCCGACATAAGTCGGCCAGGTGAGATTGTCGAGATCGTCTTCGGAGAAATATCCTTTGTAGGCGGCGCGATTGGCGAAGTAAAACAGTACTGCCGCGGCGAGAAAGCACGCCACTACGATCCAACGTTTGTCTGGCCAGGAGCGGCGCACGGCTAATTCGGTCATTGGATGGCAAACTCTCCAAAAGTTAGGCCAAAATCCCGATTGTCGGTGGGCACGCGGATGGTACGGTCGATCGCAAACGCGATTTCAATCTTTTGGCGGCCCACAAGATCAGCGGGCAAGTCGTACTGGAAATGGAACTCCAGGTTGTTCCGATCGATGATTTTCACCGGTTGCTTTTGCCCATCTATGGTCAGCGCAAAATGCAGCGGGCCGGCTTTTATCTGTTGCTCCGGCGCGAAACCGTGCACCATTAGTTTCTTGCCGGCTGCGGCGGGGCCAGGAAGATACACGACAGCGCTCTGGCGCGACCAGCGAAAGCCGTCCTCGAGGCCGTACCAACCTTCTCCCACTTGCGAGGCGAAATACGACGCTCCCACATCAATGAAAGGAGCCAGTGGCGGCGCAGGCTCGGATTGAATCAGCGCCGTATAGCTTTGCGTAATGTTCCTCAGCTTGCGTTTCTCGACGGTGTACACCAAGGCGGTGCCATCTTGGAGCGCATGCGCAACAGCCGAAGCCGGAAGAACAAACGGATCGACGTTGCCCAAATGTGGGTCGGCTCGGATCAACGGCAGGCAATCGGGGGTTATAAAAACGTCCGTCCATCCGAAGATGTGAAATGGAGAACCATAAATCGCCGTCCAGAAAAGCTCGTCGTTCACATTATTCAGCAGGATCGTTTTGCCGGGATGGATGTGTTTGGCATAGGCAACGCTCTGAACCAGAAAGCGGGCCAAGTCACCGCGGTCAAAAATGTCAGCGGTAACTCGATGACCCTGGACGATGGAAGGAATCAAATACATAAGCGCCAGGACAACGGCCGATACGCCGGTCCAGCGGCGCTTGAAAGCGACGGCCATGGCCTGCGCGGCTAAAATGGCCAAGCCCAGGGCGGGAATGAACAGATAGTAATCGGTGACGTGATTGTGCAGGGGAACGAGCGGAGCGAGCGCAATCAGAAACCAGCCCAATAAGAATAATGGAAGGAACCGGCGCTGGCGAATCTCAGATGCGATGAAGGCCAGCAGCGCCGCGGTCAACAGAAACAGGCCGACAGCACCGATCCATGACTGCCAATGCTGGAAACTTACATATTGCGGAACGGCTAGCAGAATTTTCCAATACTGCCAGAGCGAACTAGCGAGCAAGCCGGGGTGAAAATTCATTTCGTAATAGTAATCCGAGCCTGGTCCGGCGGCGAGCCTGTGGACCAGCGCGTAGACCGCTGAAACGGCGAACATCGGCAGCGTCGACAACCAGTAGCGCCGCGCGAACAGGATTGCATACAGAGCCGCGAGGGCCGGGTACACTACATTAATTTCATTGGCGCCGAAGCCCAGCACGAAGGTCGCCCACTGCGCCCAATAAAAGCCCTTGCGGCCGGTTTCGGCGTACCTCAGGAACAGATAGAAGCTCGCGAGGATGAAGCTGGCGCACTGAATTTCGTTGTAAGCCGAGGTCCACGACATGGGCGTCGCTTGGGCCACGTTCGCCAGCCACAACACCGGGGCGACAAAGGCCGCCAGGTCCGAGTTGGTAAGCTTGCGGGTTATCAGCGCCAGGAGCGCGATGTTTAGAAACTGGTTTAGAAAAATGAAGATGTGATACGGCAGCGGGTGCAGGTGAAAGAGGTAAGTAAACAGCATGAAAAATCCGCGCTCGCTCAGCGGGCGGATGGTACCCTGTGCCAGAGGAGCGAACATGGCCCATAAGAACGAATGAAAATCGACCACGTGATTGCGGAGATTCAGCCAGGCAAAATCGTCTTCCGAGAACCAGGATTTCAGGCCCAACCAATATAGGGCCACGCAAAAAACCATGGGCGCCAGCCAAAAGGCCCCGCGTGCCAGGCGTGTCATTTGGGCTCCAGCGCGACGGCGGTAACAACCAAAGCCAGGTTGCGGCCGTCGTTGGGCGGGGTTAAGAACTTGTCAACCGAAAATTCTACGGTCGCGTCCTGACTGAGGAAGGCGGAGGCTGGAACCTCGTGCCGATATTGATGCCTTCCCGGCGTGGTGTATGTTTCTGGCGGCAACGGGACGTTGTTAATCTTGGCGGCGACCGTCATGTTCTTGAGTGTGGCGATGGAGGCGTCGGGCAAATCGAACTCTAGCGCCAGCCGTGCGCCACGCGTGGCCGCGCCGGCTGGAGCACCCAGCACAACCGCAAACTGAGGCGCCGTCCAACGCCACGAGCCCGACTGAAGATCATAGAACCCGCGCAGGAGCTGGTCGGCTTTGGCTGTCTCGCTGAAACGGATGGAGCTCGCCAACGTGGAGTCTTCGATGGTCGGCTGCAGCCGGATGGGTGTTATCGGCTTGCATGCCACTGTAACCGCACATAGACCGGCTATTGGAAAGAGGAGTGGATACCGCATGGTTGTTGCGCAATTACACATTATGACCTGTTCCGGTTAAGTCAGGAAAAATCAGGCCCGACGCCGAACTTCCGGCCTAGCTTCACCCAGCGAGATTCCCGCGCCATTTTGATTTGGGCTCGAAGCTTATCGCGTTCCTCTCGCATTTGATCCAGTTCGATCTCGGCCGCGCGCCGCTGGTTGATCAGTTCGCGCATTGCCGATTTGTCCAGGATGAAAGGCTCCTTGCGTGCGATCAGCGGCTGCGACACATCGCTATCGAAGTGGATTCCGAAGCTGGGGATGTCCTGGGTCAAAAGGTGTACGTCGCAAAAGCCGGAGCCGAGCAGCTTTTGCTTCAACGAGGTGATTCCGAACTCGCGCATCTCGAGCGTCGCGCCGGAACCTCCGTGGAAGACCAGCTCCTCGTGAATTTCCAATTCGCCGTCAGCGCGTCGATTGATGAGCACGATGGAGTCGCCGAGCGAAACCGTGCGGTAGGTATGCAAGCCGGGGAAATGTTCGCGCAGGTTGTCGGCAGGATTGCAGAACACTGTGATCCCGAAAAAGCCGCGAGGTTTGAGTAGCCGGCAAACTTCGTCGAGAGCCCGTTCCACGGGCGGCGCGATGTGCTCCAGCACGTCGGCCGACAGAATAAAGTCGTACGTTCCGTATAGCTCGGGGTGCGGCGCGGTGAAGTCTAGGCGCGGCTCGCGGTCGTAAAACGTGTTGGTGTAGTCGAACTTCTCAGCCAGCAGCGTGGCGTAGCCTTGCTGATCGCTCATGCCCAGGCCACGGATCGATTTGAGCGTGGGGAAGTCGGGCAATGCCAGGCTTTCGCCAAATAGCTCTTGTGATAGCAGGTGAATCAGCGCGCGCAGCCGGACGTTCGATCCGCAGGCGCAGGTGGCCGGTTCGGTTGCGAAACGCTCGACCTGATTGAAGCGGCCGCAGATATTGCAAACGAACGAAACCATAAAGTCAGAATAGCGGAAGGGCCGCGTTAGGGAAGGAAGCCGAAATTGCCGACGCTGAGCCCGAATAGTTCGCCCTGAGGATCAAGCCGGAAGCCTGGCACTTCGAACTCCACCCGCGCGGTACCTGGCGGAGCCGGATCGAGGTTCCAGTGCAGCACTTCCACTGCCGCGCGATCGAAATTGTGTTCGCCAATAAGGCGGCCATCGATCAGGACGCGCAGCCGGCTGCCGCGGACATATTTGAAAAAGTCTTTGGCGACATTCACGGTGAGCTCAAACTGTTTTGCGCCGGTTGGCCGCGCCAGCCTCGCGACAGCGGACGGCGCCGCCCACCGATAAGGCCCGCGACCGTCCAGGTTCCAGCCACTCTCCAATTGCCACAAGGGAGTGGAACGGTCCATTTTGATGTAACTCAGATCGCCTGTTTGCGGGGTGTGAGCGAGCGTTACAACAGAGCCCGGCGGAGGCATTGGTTCCCAGTCGAGCAGCAGTAGCGATTGGGATTGGAGCGCCCCTGGCGCTGACGCGTCATCCACGCTCAATGTTTTAACCTCGTCGGAGCTGTGATGCACAACCCGCACCGCGGCGGGAATGACATACCAACTCATCGGCAGGTCATGGTAGAGGTAGGTGCTAATGTCCGGATATTTCTGGGAGGCTTTAACGAGGCTGGCGACATACACGTGCGCCGCGGCGCCGCGAGCCATTTCGGTGTTTCGAAGCCGGCGGAGGTTGACGACATTCCATGGAATCCAAATCAGCAGAAGTACCGCCATTGCGGCCTTGGGACGCCGCTCGGCCAATACACCCGTCGCGATCGCGATGCCAATCAGAGGTACATACAGGTACGCCGGCGCAACCCGGCCGGGCAGCACCAGTAAAGGAGTAATGAAGGCCAAAAAGCAGGCAATGCCGAACCACAACCTGCGATCGCGAACCAAGAATGGAAGCGCCAGGATCGCGAACCCGGCCAAGGGGACCAGCAGGATTTGCCCGGAATAGAACGTGATGCATTGCCAGATGCTGGCTGGATCGAAGTGCAGCGTGTAGTCGGAATTACGCGCGGCGTTGTTGATCAGAGCCTGCACGCCCAACACAATCGACAGCGCGAAGAACGGAACCAGCCGCTTCCAACGGCGTTTCGCCAATAGCAATTCATATACTGCCAACACCACCGGGAGCACGACGGCGTTTTCTTTGGCGCGGAAAGCGAGCCAAAACAAGATGAAGCTAACGATCCAGCGCCCGTCAACGTAGGCGATGAGACTCAACAGGCACAACGAGCCGCACAACAGATCGAACACGTACATCGGCTCCCAATGCACGCTGAACAAGGCCATGTGTACGGCGAAAAAAACCGCGCCCGCCGCGGACGCGAGGAGCGACAGTTGGAGCCGCCGCATCAGCCATACCAAGAGCACAGCGTTCAAGATGTGCAATATCTGGAGGGCGGCCACGTAAGGAGGAAACCAGAGGCCGAACCAGGGGCCCATCAACTTGAAGAACAGCATGCCGACCGGCCGAAAATTATTGACGAATACTTTGGGAACCAGCAGCGGCTGGACGAAATCGCGAACGCCCAGCGCTTGAACCAGCGACAGATTGTCGATCGAATCGGCTTGAAAATAGCTCTTGTAGGCGCCGCGATTGGCGACGGCGAACAGCAGCAGCGCCGCCAGAACGAGAATTGCCGGAAGCAGACGACGAACTGGCCGCTGATGCAAAATCTCCACCTACACTATGCTAATGCTCAATTTCCGCCGAAGGTGTGAGGTTCACTGCGCTGGATGGGCAAAAAGCCAGGTCCGCACGCGCATTGAGACAAACGGGCCGCCACCCGCACTAATCGGGCGTGAAAGATCAAAGTCTGCCAATTGACGCCGCCGCGCGCCAGCGCGCTATTGACGCTGCCCTGAGCCAGATGGACAAGCAATTCGGTAAAGGCACGGTGCTGCGTCTGGGATCGCGCAATGTGCTGCCGGTTGCGGTTATTTCCAGTGGCTCCATCTCGCTAGATGCGGCTCTAGGCGTGGGAGGGTTCCCGCGCGGCCGGGTGGTGGAGATTTTCGGCCCCGAGTCTTCTGGCAAGACCACGCTCGCGCTGCAAGTGATCGCGCAAGCACAAGCGGCGGGAGGCACGGCTGCGTTCATCGATGCCGAGCATGCGCTGGATCCTAACTATGCTCGAAAACTCGGCGTGGACGTGGATAACCTGGTTGTTTCGCAGCCGGACTACGGCGAGCAGGCGCTGGAGATCGTGGGTGCGCTGATCGGTTCCGGCGGCATCGACGTCGCCGTGATCGATTCGGTGGCGGCGCTGGTGCCCAAGGCGGAACTGGATGGCGAAATGGGCGACAGCCACATGGGCCTGCACGCGCGCCTCATGTCCCAGGCGCTGCGCAAGCTGACCGGCACCGTGGCGCGCACCAACACGCTGCTGGTCTTCATCAACCAGATTCGCGAAAAGATCGGGGTGATGTTCGGCAATCCGGAGACGACAACCGGCGGACGCGCGCTCAAATTCTACTCGTCGGTTCGCGTGGAGGTGCGCCGCATGGCCTCTTTGAAAGACGGCGAAGCGGTGGTGGGCAACCGAACCAAGATCAAAGTGGTCAAGAATAAGGTGGCCGCGCCGTTCCGTGAGGCGGAAGTCGACATCCTGTACGGGGTAGGCATCTCGCGGGAGGGCGACCTGTTGGATCTAGGCGTGGCGCAAGGGCTGGTGGAAAAGAGCGGTTCGTGGTATAGCTATGGCGGCGAACGCATCGGCCAAGGCCGCGAAAACGCACGTTCGTTTCTGATCTCGAATCCGGAAATCCGGGACCGGCTGGACACTGAACTGCGCCGGCAGCTCGGCTTGACGCCCACGGAGGGCGAAGATCCGTTCAGCCTTGCTCAGACCGCCAAGACCGCTTGATTCGGGCGTTCGAAGCCCTTCTGACTGCCCGAAAGCCCGATTCATGGGCTTTCGAGAGACGGTGCCTCAAGAAGACTGAGGAAAACCGCAAATTTTGTGTTACTCTGCTCTTTACTTCCGCTCACGCTTCCCGTATGATTTGGTAGGAAACAATTTAGTACGGTTATGTTTTATGTGACCGCGCTGGAGAGTGGAAGAAAACTTAAAGGAGAAGTTCATGGCAGCAGCGAAGATGACGCAGTCTCAGATCATGAAGGAACTGGCGGCGGCCACCGGAACCAGCACCAAGGTAGCCAAGCAGTTCGTCACCAGCTTTTCGGACTTGGCCGTCAAGGAAACCAAGAAGAACGGCATGTTCGTCATTCCCGGTATCGGCCGGCTGGTCCGCGTGGATCGCAAGGCGCGCATGGGCCGCAATCCCGCCACGGGCGAGGCCATCAAGATCCCGGCCAAGAAAGTCGTGAAATTCCGGGTGGCGAAGGCTGTTAAAGACGCCATCGTGCCCAAGAAGAAATAGGCGCTAAGCGCCGAAAAGTCAAAACCCCCGCGATAGCCTCGCGGGGGTTTATTCTTTGGGAAGTCGATTCAGGTTTGCTCCAGGTGCGAGCAACGCCAGGAAGCCCTAGACCTGCTTCTTTTCGTCGACCTTCTGTTCGTGGTCGTCAGTCTTCAAGGCGTTCTTGAAGTTCTTGATGCCTTCGCCCAAACCCTTGGCGACCTCGGGAATCTTTTTTCCGCCAAACAGCAGAACAGCGACGACGAGGATAACCACCAGCTCGGGGAAGCCTATCGATCGGAACATGGGCCTCCTTTATGGATACATCTTTATTGTAGGGGTCCGTACGGAGTGCGGTCAAGCGAGGCTGACCGAAGGCCGACCAGCGCTTCACTCCCCTGCCTAAGCCAAAACTTAGGCGTTTCGGGCCCGCCGGGTCTTCTGAAACACTATCAGGCCTATGATTAGGGCTAACCCTAGCAGGCCCGTCATCGCCGGTTCGGGCGTGGCGACTATCCCGCCTGTAATGGTCAGCGTCCCTCCGGAAGTATCGAAGGCGATTGGATTACCCAGGCCATCGGACAGCGATGTGGCCGCGCCGAAATCGATGCTCACCGGTCCTGGGCTTGCGCCAGGCGCGATCGTGAACAGCACCTGTCCGAGCCCAAATTCGTCGCCGTCCGCGAGTGCTACGGTCGAGAAATCGGCCGTGACGTCGCCGGCTTGAGCATCTTGCGCGGTGGACGGCGGATTTTCAAGGATGCTACCAGTCACCGGCGCGGCCAGCAGTGAATCGCCTGCGAAGATATATGGCGCTGTCACCGTATTGATGGTGATATCGGTGAAAGTGACGTCCGTGTCGGAGGTGGTGACTTCAAAGTTGAACCCAGCGACATTAAAATCGCCGCCAGTATCCGTCAACACCACATCGAACGATCCACTATCCCCAGCGCTGGCGGAGGCCGGCGTCATCGAAATAACCAGGTCCGCGCGTGCCACTCCTGTTCCCATCATGCACGCCACGGCACAGGCTGCCGTGAGCCATACTCGCCTCAGCCAAATTGAATGCATTCTCTCGCCTCCTCAATCCCGATCGTTTAGGGCTCGTTCGTCCCGTTGCGCTGAGCTACAATTTGCACGTCCAGGACACTTACAACCCCGTCGCCGTTCATGTCGGCCAACTGATTGTAGGGCAGGGCGCGCGCCTGATTCACCAACACTTCATCTTGCGCATTGACCGTGCCGTCGTCGTTAAAATCGCCCCAGAGTATTTTCAAGTTCTGGCTGTAGCCCGCTCCTAATCCCAGCGCGTTGCCCATCGAGTCCTTCAGAGCGTTAGCGCCCGACCCGGCCAGTGTAGCCGTGAATCTACCGAGCGCCAATGGACTAATGGTCCAGGTAAGGGTGGTGGTACCAAGCCCGCTAAAGCTCGTGGTTGTAATGCCGGTGCCGCTTAGGCTGTTGATGTTGCCGGTGGTGATGGGTTTCGAGAAAGTCACCTGCACCCCCGTGATTTCCCACGGCAAGCGGTTGCGCGTGGAACCAATCATCGCGTAGTTGCCCACCGTACCGAATAGAACATTAAAGGAAACCACCGTTGGCCCCGAGCTCAGGGTGAGCGTCGCCGCCGTAGTGGTGGCCCCGCCGCACGTGTTGGTGAACACGGCGCGGTATTGGTTTCCGTTCTGGCCGGCGACGGTGGTGAAGCTCAGCGTCGTGGACGTTGCGCCCGTAATGTTGCTGAACGTCGTCCCGCCGTTGGTGCTCACCTGCCACTGCACGGTGGGCGTTGGTTGTCCGCTGGCTCCCGCCGTGAACGTCGCGGTTTGTCCGGTGGTCACCGTTTGGTTTATCGGGTTCAAGGTAATCGTAGCCGCTGTGTTTACCGTCAGCAGCGCCGCATTCGTGTTGGTCGATCCCGCCGTGTTGGTAAACACCGCGCGGTACTGGTTTGCGTTCTGGCCGGCGGACGCGGTGAAGCTCAACGTCGTGGACGTTGCGCCCGTAAGGTTACTGAACGTCGTCCCACCGTTAGTGCTTACCTGCCATTGAACCGTCGGCGTGGGACTTCCGGTGGCTGAGGCGGTGAACGTCGCCGTCGTGCCGGAGCAAACTGTTTGGGCCGCGGGCTGCAGCGAAATCCCGGGGCCTGTATTCAGCGTCAACGTCGCCGCCGTAGTGGTGGCCCCGCCGCACGTATTGGTGAACACGGCGCGGTATTGGTTTCCGCTCTGGCCGGCGACGGTAGTGAAGCTCAGCGTCGTGGACGTTGCGCCTGTAATGTTGCTGAACGTCGTCCCGCCGTTGGTGCTCACCTGCCACTGCACGGTGGGCGTGGGTTGTCCGCTGGCCCCCGCGGTGAACGTCGCGGTTTGTCCGGTGGTCACCGTTTGGTTTATCGGGTTCAAGGTAATCGTAGCCGCTGTGTTTACCGTCAGCAGCGCCGCATTCGTGTTGGTCGATCCCGCCGTGTTGGTAAACACCGCGCGGTACTGGTTTGCGTTCTGGCCGGCGGACGCGGTGAAGCTCAACGTCGTGGACGTTGCGCCCGTAAGGTTACTGAACGTCGTCCCACCATTCGTGCTTACCTGCCATTGCACCGTCGGCGTGGGACTTCCGGTGGCGGAGGCAGTGAACGTCGCCGTCGTGCCGGAGCAAACTGCTTGCGCCAAGGGCTGCAGCGAAATGCCGGGCCCTGTATTCAGCGTCAACGTCGCCGCCGTAGTGGTGGCCCCGCCGCAGGTGTTGGTGAACACGGCGCGGTATTGGTTTCCGCTCTGGCCGGCGACGGTGGTGAAGCTCAGCGTCGTGGACGTTGCGCCCGTAATGTTGCTGAACGTCGTCCCGCCGTTGGTGCTCACCTGCCACTGCACGGTGGGCGTTGGTTGTCCGCTGGCTCCCGCGGTGAACGTCGCGGTTTGTCCGGTGGTCACCGTTTGGTTTATCGGGTTCAAGGTAATCGTAGCCGCTGTGTTTACCGTCAGCAGCGCCGCATTGGTGTTGGTCGATCCCGCCGTGTTGGTAAACACCGCGCGGTATTGGTTTGCGTTCTGGCCGGCGGACGCGGTGAAGCTCAACGTCGTGGACGTTGCGCCCGTAAGGTTACTGAACGTCGTCCCACCGTTAGTGCTTACCTGCCATTGCACCGTCGGCGTGGGACTTCCGGTGGCTGAGGCGGTGAACGTCGCCGTCGTGCCGGAGCAAACTGTTTGCGCCGTGGGCTGCAACGAAATCCCGGGCCCTGTATTCAGCGTCAACGTCGCCGCCGTGGTGGTGGCCCCGCCGCAGGTGTTGGTGAACACGGCCCGGTATTGGTTTCCGCTCTGGCCGGCGATGGTGGTGAAGCTCAGCGTCGTGGACGTTGCGCCCGTAATGTTGCTGAACGTCGTCCCGGCATTGGTGCTTACCTGCCACTGCACGGTGGGCGTGGGTTGTCCGCTGGCCCCCGCGGTGAACGTCGCGGTTTGTCCGGTGGTCACCGTTTGGGCTATCGGGTTCAAAGTAATCGCAGCCGCTGTGTTGACCGTCAGCAGCGCGGCATTGGTGTTGGTCGATCCAGCCGTGTTGGTAAACACCGCGCGGTACTGGTTTGCGTTCTGGCCGGCGGAGTGGTGAAGCTCAACGTCGTGGACGTTGCGCCCGCAAGGTTACTGAACGTCGTCCCACCATTAGTGCTTACCTGCCATTGAACCGTCGGCGTGGGACTTCCGGTGGCGGAGGCGGTGAACGTCGCCGTCGTGCCGGAGC
>CAVXJU010000002.1:0-22555 GCA_963761935.1 Terriglobia bacterium
TGCCGCACAAAATGGAACCGCGACCGCTCCGGCATTTGCATCGCGCGCAGCAATAAATACAACAGCGCCGCGACGCCGCCCAGCAGGTGCAGCCCATGCGCGCCGGTGAGCACGTAAAACAGCGAATTGTGCGGATTATGCTGCAAATAAATTCCCTGGCTCACCAGCTCGCGCAACGCCAGCACCTGGCAGGCGAGAAACGCCAGGCCGCCGCCCACGGTGAACTCGATCCATCGCATGTAGCGCGCATTGTCCCCCGCTCGAAGGCGCCCCGCGCCGCCTCCAGCATCCAGCCGCTTAGCAGAATCAGCGCCGTGCTCAACCACAGCATGTGCGGCACGCGGATGTGTTGCCAATTGACGGGCGATTGCGCGCGCTCGTAGTAGGCGATGCCGACCGTCACAAACAGAGTAGTGATGGAGACCAGCACCAGCCGCATGGCCAGCAGCCCGGCGCCGGGCACATAGCGCGGATCGGGACTGCCGCCGTCCCCATCGCCGCCACCGCCGTCGTCGCCGGGTCCGAAGTCAGGCGGTCCGCCTCCTCCGACATCGGCAAGTTGAAGTTCCTCGGTCTCAGTCGCCGGGGCCATACCTTTAAGATAAACCCGCGGGAAGGTGCGAGTCGCGTCTTTTCCTGAGAGTGCGCCAGTTTTCTGATATGCTCACGGGAATGTGGAAGATTATAGCTCTGATCGCGCTGACGGCCGTTTTCTCGTTCGGCCAGGATCCCGCCGCCACTTGGGCCGCGCAAAGCCAGGCCAAGTACGCCATTCGCCCGAATGTCGTATATGGAACTTGGAGCGGATACGAGGCGAAACTGGACGTCTATCAGCGCAGAGACGCGACCACGCCGCAACCGACCCTGATCTTCATCCACGGCGGCGGTTGGGTGCTCGGAACCAAGGAGTCGGCCGTGATGTCGTTCCTGCCTTGGCTCGAAATGGGATGGAACGTGATCAACGTTGAATACCGGCTTTCGCATGTCGCGCTCGCTCCGGCAGCCGTCGAAGATTGCCTGTGCGCGTTGAAGTTTGTGGTGGCGCACGCCAAGGATTACAACGTCGACACGGCGCGGATCGTCACCAGCGGCGAGTCCGCCGGAGGCCACCTGGCGCTCACCACAGGCATGATCCCGGATTCCGCTGGCTTGGATCGCCAGTGTCCCGGACTCAACTTCCAGGGACGCGGCGCGGGAATTCCGAAAGTCGCCGCCATCGTGAACTGGTACGGCATCGCCGACCTCAACGACATGCTCAGCGGCGAGAACGAGCGCTCTTATGCTGTGGAATGGTTCGCGGGCTTGCCGAATCGCGAAGAACTCGCCCGGAAACTCTCGCCCCTCACCTACGTCCGCAAGGGACTGCCGCCCATTATGAGCATTCAGGGCGATGCCGATCCCATCGTTCCGTATTCGAACTCCACGCGTTTGCGCGATGCACTCACCGCCGCCGGAGTGCCGAACGAGCTGGTGACCATCCCCGGCGGCGGGCATGGCAATTTCAAGGCGGACGAGCGCGTGCGGGCGTTTAACGCGATCCGCGCGTTCCTAGAGAAGAATCATATTTCCCAGTAAGAACTGCGCCGAAAGCCTTTCGCGGCGCGACCGCCTACTTGGCCGCTTTGGCCTCATCGGCCCGCGCACCGGCCAGTATGCCCATTAAGCCGATATTGCCTTCATGGCAAGCATACTCGTAAACCGGCTCGGCGGACCGCTGCAGCGGAATCATCAGGCTCCACGGCTTAGTCCAAGCCAGGGGATCGTCGATGGTAATTTCCCAGCGCAGCGTCTCGGCATCCTGGCGCGAGATCCGCTCGATGACGTGCAACTTTTCGCTCGAGACATTCTGAAACGCGCGCGGCTTGAAATTCGTCGTGTCGACAACCAGCGTGTTGCCTTCCCAGTGCGCGCGTGAATCGCCCATCCAACCTTGCACCTCGGCCGGCGGATGCGGCTGGCCGTCCAGCCTGAACACGCGCACATCGTGGAACATTTCGGTCATCATCATGACGGCCGTAGAGGTCTGCACGATCTGGAAATAGCTCTGGTATCCGGCCTGGATCGGTGGCGCGCCGCGAGTGATGCAGCGTTCTCCAAAGGAGCGATCCTCGGGCCCTTCCGCGGGACGCCGCCGCGCTATGATGGTCTCCTCCTGGATTTTCATGGCCCGAGCGGTCATGGGAGGAAAGCGTCCGTCGGGCGGATCGGTAATCAGCGCAGTCCGGTTGTCCCAGACTCGATGATCGTTCCACTCCGAGCTGTAATCGCCCGTCTCGCCGTCGGTGCTCGTGAAACCGATCTTCACGCCTTTCACATTCGCCCAAGTGGTCAGAAACAGCTGGTCGCCAAAAGCGGCATCCGACTTCCCGCTGACGAACATCTCTTCCGCTTTTTTCCGCATGGCCTGAACTTCGGCGTCCGTAAGCACCGGATGGTTGGCGAGTTCCTTGGGGCGTTCCACCGGCGTCGCGTTGTTGTTGGCCCAGAACCCTTGCAGGTCCGGATGCCCATCCCCGGCCAATGGCGCCTTATACTGCTGCGCTTGGACAAACGAAGCACATGCGGTAACCGAGACAGCTAGACCCAAAAGTCGCAAGCTCATTTCCCGCTCCTTTTGCGCGAAGGTAAACGCGCCTAAGGAATGTTACTGCCCGGTGGCGCGGAGGTCAAGGGTGGGGGCTGGACGGGGTGTCGATCAAAGGCCGCAAACAGGGCAGCCGATCTTCCCACCACTGGCCGAAATAGGCGAGAATGAATCATACATGGCGGGATTGGCTCGCGAATTTTCCATGGGGAGTTCAGACGGCATGGCACTCGCTCGAGATGCCACGTAGTGACTACCGGCGCCTGCTGGCTGCGCTCGGTTCGCGTGCGCGCTGGCTCGGCTCGCGCGATCCTGAGAGTGCCGCGCAGGAAACCTTGGCGCGCTCCCTCGGCTATCCCAACTCCCAGGCCGCCATCGAATATTATTTCAGCGAGCAGTTGGAACCCGGCGTTCCAGAGCCCGCCTGGCCGCTCGATCAGCTTTTGGCCTGGCTGCACGGCGTGCTCAATTTCGTGGTCCGGGAAGAACACAATCGCGCCAGCAGCCGCCGCGAAATTTTGCTCAGTGGCAGCGAAACCGGGGGCTCGGAGTGGAGCGCGCCTCTCGATCCACCCGACCCCGCTCCCGACCAGCTTCAGGCCCTCATCCAAAAACAGCTGCAGCAGATCGTGCTGGAGTGCCTGCCCGGGCTCGATCCGGATTACCGCGCCGTTTTGAAATTGCGCGCCCAGGGTCTCAAGTATGAGGAAATCGCCATTCGCCTCGGCACCAACGAAAATACCGTGGCCACTTGGGTGAGCCGCGGCATCAAAAGCTTGGGACAATGCGTCCGCCGCCGGACTCAGCTCGGAGGCAAAACCCAACAACCCGATCCGCCGGAGCTATGAGGAAAAAGCATGGCTGAACCCCTTGAACGTGAAATGGATCGATACCTGCGTGGCGAGTTGAGCCCAGCCGAGGCTCGCGAGTTGGCGCAAGCTGCCTTGGATCGCCGCGGTCTGTTCGAGGATCTGACTCTGGCCGCCGTTGCATTGCACGGCATTGCCGCCCAGCCGGCCAGCGACGATGCGCTCCACTCATATGTCAGCGGACGCCTCTCTCGATCCGAACAAAGGGACCTGGCGCAGGCCGCTCTCGCCGACGACGAGCTTTTCGACGCCCTGGCCGCCCACGCTGCCGTAGAGAATAGCCTGGGTCACCCAGCGTTCCATGATCCGGTCGGGTGCGCAGTGCTGGAACCGCGCAAGAAAGTAGTTTCGTTTCCTCGCAGATTGCGCATTGCCGCGATCGGCGTCCTCGCCGCAAGTATCGCGGCCGTCGCGGTGTATGTGTGGAAACCCGCGCCATCTAAACCAACCAGCGGTTCGGGCAGCGCGTTATCGGCGAGCCTGGATCCAGCGTCCGGCAAACCGACTCTGCTCGCACAGGCTTTCGCACCGGCCGCAGCGTCGAGCAGTGCCGCTCCCATCTTTCGCAGCACCGAACCCGACAGCCGCGCCCCACTGCCCCAAGGCGCCATCCTCACGCTGGATAATTCTGTCGCCACGGTAAATCTCGGTTCGCTGGATGGCCTCGCAAAAGGGACGCAGCTCGACGTTTTTCACGGGTCCTCAAATCAGCCCGTCGCCCGCCTCGAAGTAACCACGATCTTTCGCGACCGTGCGCGCGGCTCTGTCCCGGGCGGCAACACGACTCAGGTCAACGATCGTGTGCAGGTCGCGCCGGCGACGTATCTTCCCGCCGTCGTCGAATACATGGACTCGCTGGCAGATCGCGGAGATCTCGCGGGAGCCCGCAAAATCGCCCGCGACGCCCTGGCTTGGGCCAACTCAAATAAAATCGCCCCCTCCGAGCAACGTCAAATCCTCGAACGCTTGGCGCCTTTGGATTACAAGAGTGGCGACACAAACGCCGCCGCACAGGATTATCAATCGCTCGCCGGTAGCTTCAACTCCCCTCCGGCGGCCAGCACATCCGAGCAAGACCAGGCCTTCAACGCTTGGGGAGCGCTGCTGATTCTGCGCGGCGACACCGCGCAAGCCGAGACTAAGTTCCGCCAAACTCACGATGCGCAGGGCTTGAATAATGCCGGCGTATTAGCAGAGTTGCGCGGCCAAACCGCCAATGCGCAGGCTCTTTACGAAGCTGCTCTTCGCGTGCTCGACAAAACCGCCGCTGCTTCTCTGCGCGACCGTCAGACCATCCAGGCGAACCTAGCCCGTCTGACGAAAGACGCGCATGAAAACCACTAGCTTCGCGGCGCTCCTGCTAGCGCTCGTTCCCACGGCTTTCGCCCAACCTCCCACCCAGCAAGATTGGGACTCGCTCGATAAGCAGCTCGAGCAGGCCTACCTAAAAGGCGACCTCGCTGAATCGCTGCGCCTGGCCAAGCTCTCCGTCGCCGCGGCCTCCAATTCCAAGCAATCCGGCCGCAGCCTCGATCGTCTCGGCTATCTCTACTATGTCTCTGGAAATCTGAAGGACGGCGAGGCCCTCCTGAGAAAAGGCATCGAAATTCGCCGCACCCAAATCGGACCGGACACGGAGGAGTACGCCGAAAGCGCCAACGATCTCGCGCTCTTCTGCCGGGACACACGCAAGCTGGATGAAGCACGCACGCTCGCCGAGCAAGCCGTCGAAATTCGTACGCGCGTTCTCGGCCCCAAGGATCCGCTGCTGGCCGAGACCATGGAGACGCTCGGGTCCATTTACAGCGCGCGCGGTGAATACGAGCAATCCGCCTCCACTTTCGACAAGGCCCGCGCGATTTACGAATCGCAGCTGGACCCCAAGAATCCCAAGGCCGAGTATGGAACGCTGCTAGTCAACATCGGTGGCAACGACCAGCGCTTGGGCAAATACCAAAAAGCCGAAGCCGACTTTGAGACTGCGCTGCAGGTCTTGAGCAAGAATCCCGGCCTAAATCATCCCATCTACGCCACCAGCTTGATGGGCCCGGCGCTGCTCGAAACGGAGCTCGGCCATTACGCGCTGGCGGAAAAATACTACGACCAGTCCGCCGAGCTTTTGAAAAAGGAGCTGGGCGATCAGCATCCCATGTACGTGCAGGTGCTGGATCACCGTGCCACGCTTTTCCAATCCATGGGCAACTTCGCGGCCGCCGAGGCCGACTATTCCGCCGCCCTGGCCGCACGACGAAAAATCTTCGGCCCCAATCATGTGCTGGTAGCAGCCACGCTCCGCAATTATGGCCGCCTGGTGTACGCGCGAAATCGGGCAGAAGGCGAAAAGCTACTGCAGGAATCCGTCGACATCTATTCCAAATCTTCCGACCATCCGCCTTTTGACTTTGCTAGTGTTCTGCTGAGCCTCGGAGAAGCGCAGAAAAATCGCGGCGATCTCGCGGATGCACGGAAAACCTTTCAGCAAGCGCTCGACGTAACATCCCAAGGCCTGGGCGAAAAGCATCCGCTCTACGCCAGCGTGCTCAACGATCTGGCGATCGTCCATCAGGACGCCCGCGAATTTCCTCAGGCCGAGCGGCGTTTCGAGCAAGCCATCGGCATCGTCACCGAAACACAAGGCCCGAACCATCCCGACCTCGCCAGCTATGTTCAAAACTTAGCCGCGCTCTACGACCAGGAAGGCAACTACCGCGCCGCCGAGCCGCTCTATCGCCGCAGCTTCGAAATCAACGACGCGGTCCTCACCGGCATTCTGAACATCGGCGCGGAAAGTAACAAACTGGCTGAAATCTCGAACCTGGCGGACCCCATCCCCGCGCTGCTTTCGTTTCAGGAAAGGGCCGCTCGGCAAGTCCCCGAAGCGCGCGCTCTCGCATTTGAAGCCGTCGCGCGCCGCAAAGGCCGGGTGCTGGATGAAGTGCGCGACTGGCGCGAGCGCTTGCGTCTCAGTTCCGACCCCGCCATTCTGACGCGCTTCAACCAATGGGAAGCTATGCTGGAATGCCAATCCTCGCTTACCATCGCGTTGGGCTATCGCGATCTCAAGCCCGCAGTGCTGGGCGGGTGCTCGCTTCCTGGCACCGAACTCGAAGGCCGTTACGAGCGTCTGCTCCAAGACCTGCGCACCACCTGGAGCGCCGAAGTTGGACGCCAGGCCGTAGCCGCCATCGGCGTCCTCCAACAGCGGCGCGATGCTCTCGAAGCTGCGCTGAGCCGTGAATCGCCGCAATTCGGCGCCGCCTTGAGCCCCGCGAGTCTCAAAGACATCCAGTCGCACCTGGATGCCGGCGAGCTGTTCGTTGAATTCGTCGCCTATCAACCGCACGACGGCAACAACCGCGCGGCGCAACGCTACGGAGCCTTCGTGATCGACGCGTCCCGCAATCTGCACTGGCTGGATCTCGGGCCGGCCGCGCCTATAGATCAATCGGTACGCGATTTGTTTGAAGCCGCCAACGACTGGAGCACCGCCGTCGCCGGCCGCGAGAATCGCACCGCGCAATCGGCCGAACAGACCGCGCAAGACGCCCTGCGGCAACTGTCGAAAAGCGTGCTGGCGCCTTTGGAGCCTTGGCTACAGCGCGCACACCGCCTCCGCATCGCCCCGGACGGCATGCTGACGCTGGTTCCTTTTGGCGCGCTCTCTGACGCGCAGGGCCGTTATCTGCTGGAGCGATTCGCCATCGGCTACGTCCCCGCTGGACGCGACCTCGCCCATCCGCAACAGCGCGAGTTTGCCTATTCAGCCCCCGTAATCGCTCTGAGCCCCGGCGCTACGGGCCCGGGCGTAGTGAGTGCCTTTCGCGCCGATCGTCTCGACCGCCTGGAGGGCGCCGCAACCGAGGCCCGACGCTTGCAGCAAATCATCCCCCGCGCCCAACTTCTGGCCGAAGGCGAAGCTACCGAGGAACGCGTCAAGCAACTCCATAGCCCGGCCTTGCTGCACATCGTTGGACACGGCGTGGTTCGCGGCAATGAAGATTGCAAGGCCAATCCCACGAGCCCCGGCTGCGCGGTCGGCAACCTCGATGCAGCCTCGCGCGTGATGAGTCTGTCGGCGATTGTTTTGGAAGAAGCCTACCGGCGCGGCCCGCGCTCGTCGCAAGATGGCCTGCTTACCGCCCTGGAACTAGAAACCGTCGATCTCCAAGGCACCCAGCTGCTGGTTCTCTCGCAATGCCAGATGGCCGACGGCGTGCCTTCGTCCGGTGAAGGCGTCTACGGCATGCGCCGCGCCGCCGCCATCGCCGGCGTCCGGACCTTCGTCGCGCCGCTGTGGAAAGTAGCCGACGCGCCCGAGCAGGCTCTCATGGAACGCTTCTACAAAGAGCTGAGCGCTAGTCGCGGCCGCGCCGAAGCGCTGCGCACCGCGCAATTGCAATTACTCAGAAACCCGGCCACGCATTCGTTCCTGTACTGGGCGCCCGTAATCCTCTCCGGCGATACGACGCCACTCCCTCCGGCCATCTTCCAACGCTAGAGGCCCCGCTCACTTCCAGGCCATGCGCTCGCGCAGCCCGGTGATGTGCGCCACATGATGCCGCCCATGCCAGGCGTACAGCGCCGCATTTTGTTCCAGACTCACCAGACCCAAGTCCGGATGGCGGAACGTGCGCTTCCATTGATCCTCGCTGAGTGACCGCAGCAACCCCAGCCAGCGCGAATGCAGGCATTCCAGCAGCCGCAGCGATACCTCCACCGGCGCGGAGCGCGCGTCCGGCAGCTCGGCCCAGCGATCTTCCTGGTACGGCTTGACGGTCGGCTCGTCTTCCGTCAGAGCCAGCCGGAAGCGCGTGTAGCTGTTCAAGTGACTGTCCGGTACGTGATGCACCACCTGGCGCACGGTCCATCCACCCGGCCGGTAAGGCGTGTCGAGTTGCGAATCGCTCAGACCGGCCACAGCCGAACGAAGCCGCAAGGGCGCTTCGGCAATCTGCTCGACAAATGTGCTTCGCTCCTCGCGGCTGACCGCATCCGGAAAGCGGAATTTACCCACCGGGTAACGCAGATCTGAATTGTCCATGCGTCATCGGATTCGCCGAGTCACGGCCGAGTTTCAGCTTTTTCGTTTACGGGCGCAGGCGCGGGCGCATGCTATGCTGTGTTCCGGAGTGTTCAGCCGGCATTATAGAAAAGTCAAGGCAATCTTCGGACTTACCGATGTTTTGCTGGTTTCATTAGCCTTCCTCGCGGCCTACCAGACCCGTATCCGTCTGCCTTTCGACAAGGTCTTCTATCTCGATTTTCCGGTGACGGCGACACTTCTGCTCGTTTCGGCCTCGTGCTGGGTCGCGATCGGCTACTGGTTCAATGTATACGAAAAACTAGATTCAGCGCACCCGCGCGTAGTTCTGCGCGACACCTTCCAGCAGTGCCTGCTCGGCGCCGTCGCGCTGGTTATCATAGAGTACCTGCTGCGCCTGGACCTGAGCCGCTCGTTCGTGGCTTTATTCGCGGTTTACGCCTGGATGCTGCTGTGCCTTTTCCGGCTGAACGCCTCGCGCGTGATTGGAGCGGTGCGCCGCGGATTCGGGACGGCCCATTATGTGATGGTGGTGGGCTCCAGTGAAAATGCTCGCCGCTTAGGCGAAGCGCTCGAAAAATCCTCCGACTACGGCATTCGGTTGATCGGCTTTCTGGATGACGAACCCGGCCAGATCACGCTGTCCCGACCCTACCCGCGTCACGCGCTCTCGGAGCTTCCGAAGCTGCTGCGCAGTCAGGTGATCGACGAGATCATCTTCGCGGTCGACAGCAGCCGCCTGGGTGAAATGGAAGAAGTATTCCTGCGCTGCGATGAAGAAGGAGTCCGGACGCGAGTGGTGGTCGACTTCTTTCCGCATGTCAACAGCCAGGTTTATCTGGACCGGCTGGGCGCCACGCCGCTGCTCACGTTTTCCGCCGCCCCCCACGATGAGATCCGGCTGCTGGCCAAACGCGGCATCGATGTTGCCCTCGCCGCCGCCGCCCTGGTCTTATTGTTCCCGTTCATGCTGCTGATCGCGCTGCTGATCCGCCTCACCTCGCCCGGCCCCGCCATCTTCCGCCAGGAGCGCTGCGGATTGAACGGCCGCCGGTTCGTCTTTTACAAATTCCGCTCGATGTGCGATAACGCCGAGGAAATGAAAGCGTCGCTCGCGCACCTGAGCCACAAATCCACCGCCTTCAAGATTCGCGACGATCCGCGCCTTACCGGCGTCGGCCGGATACTGCGCAAGTTCTCCATCGACGAATGGCCGCAACTGTGGAACGTTCTCAAGGGCGACATGTCGCTGGTGGGACCGCGTCCGGCCGTGCCCGAAGAAGTGGAGCTGTATCAAGCCTGGCAGCGCCGCAGGCTCCGCATGCGCCCCGGACTGACCTGCCTGTGGGCGGTCAAGGGACGCGACGCTCTGGACTTCGATACCTGGATGAAGATGGACATGCAGTACATCGATAACTGGTCGCTCGCCCTGGACTGGAAAATCATGCTGCGCACCATTCCCCGCGTGTTAACTGGCCGGGGCGCTTACTAAGTGGGCCGCGCTTCAGCGGGATAATAGAAAGAGACAATATGCACCTGGTTCCCACGCAAGAGGAAGTGGTCCGCCTGCTCCGTCGCACTGGCGCCATCCGCGATGGGCATTTCGAATATCCCAACGGTCTGCATGCCACCGAGTACATGCAAGTCCAATTGGCGATGCGCTATTTCCAGCACGCCAAAGTTCTGAGCGTCGGTTTGAGCCGGCTGCTGCGCGCCAACGCCGAGATCCGCGCCATCATTCCCGAGCTTTCCATCGTCACGCCCGACACGGGCGGCCTGCCTGTGGCTTACGGAGTGTGCGAAGCCTTGCGCGCTCATCAGGTGTATTGGGCGGACCGCAAGGAAGAGAACGGCCCCATGCGATTCCGCCAGTACCTGGAGCAGACGCCCGGCGAGAAAGTTTTGCTGGTCGACGACATCCTGCGTTCCGGCAAGAACCTGGCGGAGCTGAAGCGGCTGGTGGAATCCACCGGCGCGCAGGTGGTGGGACTGGCGGTAATCATCTATCAGCCGACTCCCAAGACGGTGGACTTCAGTCCGCTGCCGTTCTACTATCTCGCCAAGCTGGACGCGACTTATTATAAGGACGCCAGCTCGTGCGAAATGTGCAAGCGCGGAGTCCCGGCCGAGAAGGTTTGGATTTAAGAAGGTTTGGATTTAAAACCGCTCGCTCAGTGGCCTTCCTCCGCAGCCGCAAGGTACGCTGCCGTCAGCGTTCCTTTGGCTTTCGCCACCGGCAGCAGCGTGGGATAAAACTGCACGAAAGTATTGTCGACCGCGCCGTTGGCCGGATGGCAGCTGTAACACGTGGCGCTGCGCGGAATCATCTTGGCGCTCTTCCCGCTGCCCAACGAAAAAAATGCCCAGCCGTTTCCCGGGAACCGAGAGCTGTCCTTCACCTCGGCCTCGAAGGCCATGCGATCGCTCTGATAATGTCCGCCATTGTTGATGGATCCTTTGCTGATGGAAGACCGCGCTTCCAGCACGAACATGGTTTGCTCCGGCCATTTTCCGGTCGCCATAAAGGCGCGGTAGGCGGCCGGAGCGACGAAAACATTGTCGAACATCAGTGGACGATCGCCGTTCGATTCGCCGATCGGACCATACGTCATGCCGAGACCAGAACTTAGGAAAATCCATTCGCGGTAATCGGTAGGCACCACCAGTTCATTGCTGGCGGTGAACTGCGGCGCACCGGCAGCGGTCGGCGAGCCCTGCTGCGCCAGCATCACGCACACGGTTCCAATGGCCAGAACAATCGAGATCGCGGTTCTCATGTTCCTCTATTCTCTGCGAAGTGCACGCAGCGGATCAACGCGCAGCGCGCGACGGGCCGTCGATGGGAGCTTTGCTGATTGAGTCCTGCAGGTATTTTCGAAATCTTCAAATTCCGAACGCGACACCGCCGGCGACTAGCGAGAGCCAGAGAAACAGAATATCCATCACTACGAATGGATTATGGTCTGTCCATGAGTTGAGGTTCCGGGTGAACCATGCCATCACGCCTCCAAACCCACACAGAATGGTCGTCGTGATGATGAGTTGACGGAAGCTGAGCCGATACCGAACCTGACAGCTTATATCGTCCACGAGAAGCTCCCCGCTTCCAAACGCGTTCAGAGGGTTCCACCGGTCCAGCGATGTCCTCCCGCGAAAAATCCCGCCGCGAAACGATACTGAGTTGGAGGAAATTCTTACGTCACGCGCATCAATATCCCACGCGTCGCTGCCGTGGGGGTTCCCGCCCGAACAGGACAGGATCAACAACGTGAGGCAACACCCCAAGAAAGCCGTGGAATCTTGAAGAACTGATAAACACTTACCGCTCTAAGCAGTAGAACATTCTCTGGCCGGAATCACTTGTCAACGTCACGCAAGCCGATCGATTCCTCCGGATCGGTTCTGCGAACCCAACAAGCGTCCAAAGCATCGGCCTCGCTTTTTGTTTTGATCGTTCCCCAAGCATAAGTTCAAGTCGCCACGCCGTTCCACAACGTAAGTCTGCGGTTAGGCCGTAAATGTAACATGCCACACACTGTGTTACCTTGACACACTTCCTTCACATGAAGTATTCTTAGCCTTCGTCTTCACTTCATCGGGAGCCTGAACTCCCGAGGGTACTCTCCGGCCTACGATTCACCGCGTCTGCAGTATAAACTGGATCGTGCCGATTTAAGCTGAGGAGACACGTGCCACACCAGCCTTACTTTGTGGTTGTGCTCGCGCATTCCCTACACGGGCGTTTGCGCCGCGTCCACGTCCCCCATAAGGCGATCTATACAGCTTTTGCCTTCGTGTTGATTGGATGCCTTTCGATATTCGGTTTTCTGTCCAGTTACTTGCGCATGAGTTGGAAAGTATCGCATTACAACTCATTGCGGCAGGAAGTGGATTCGCTGCGCCTCAAATATCAGGAGCTCCAACGGGTCACGGATCAAAAGAATGAGCAGCTGGCGACACTGGAGACCTTTGCCAGCGAAGTCTCGGTGGCGTACGGCCTCAAGCGGCGCCCGGAGACCTCCGCGGATGTTTCGGACGGCGCGAAGTTGGGTCCCAGCTTCCCGCAATCTTTGAACGAATACAACTTCCTGCAATCGGCTTCCATTTCGACGCTGTATCGAAATTACCCGAAGCAGTGGCAGGCGCATGTGCGACCTAGTCTGTGGCCGGTGGAAGGCCGGCTGATGAGCGGGTTTGGCGGCCGGACCGATCCATTCTCCGGTGAAGGCGCCATTCATACCGGCGTCGATCTGCAGGCCCCCATGGGAACGCCGGTGCGCGCCGCGGCGGATGGCGTGGTGGTGTACGCGGAGTGGAGAAGCGGCTACGGCCGGCTGGTCATCATCGACCATGGCAACAGACTGCAGACCTATTACGGGCATTTGTCGCAGTTCGGCGTGGTGGAGGGACAGGAAGTGCGTCGCGGCGATGTGATCGCGAAATCCGGCGCCAGCGGACGCGTCACCTCCGCGCATCTGCATTACGAAGTGCGCATGGGCGGCGTGCCCGTAAATCCCTATCCGTTCCTGGCGCGTTCGGCGACCACTTTGCCGGCCCGCACGCAAACCGATTTGGGTTTCTAGCGCAGCCTGGCAAATTTAATACACTTTCAGTGAGCTAAGCTAGGAGCACGCCGGAAAATCCGGTTTCAGCGTGCACAAACGGTAACTCACTATGAAAACTGTTGCGTTGCGTTTTTTCGCCATCGGAATTGCGCTGGCGCTGCTGACTTCGGCCTATTCGCGCCTGCACACGGCGGCCGTGATGACGGAAACCGCCCAGGCGTTTCTGGCTTCGCTCACTCCCGCCCAGCGCGCGCAGGCCACCTTCGCGATGCAGGATGACGAGCGCTTTGACTGGCATTTCATCCCCAAGCCGCGCAAGGGACTGCCGCTGCGCGACATGACGCCCGCGCAAAAGCAGCTCGCGCACGCCTTGCTCGCCGCCGGACTGAGCCAGCGCGGTTACATCAAGGCCACCAGCATCATGAGCCTGGACGAGATTCTGCAAGTGATGGAGAACGGCAAGGGCCCGCGGCGCGATCCGGAAGGCTATTTCTTCACCATCTTCGGCCAGCCTTCGGAAACCGGCACCTGGGGATATCGTGTCGAGGGACATCACTTCAGCCAAAACTTCACGGTGAGCAACGGCAAGGCTCAGGACGCCCCAAGCTTCTTCGGATCGAATCCGGCCGAGGTGCTGGATGGTCCGCGCAAGGGGCTGCGGGTTCTGGCGCGCGAAGACGATTTGGGTCGCGAGCTAATCCAATCCCTGACGCCGGAGCAGAAGAAGTTGGCCGTGGTGACCCAAAAAGTTCCGGACGATATTTTGACCGAAGCGTCGCGGAAGGCCGCTTTGAAAGGCCAGCCCAGCGGTCTGGAGGCTTCGAAGTTGAACTCGCACCAGCGCGAGCTGCTCGATAATCTTCTGGATGAGTACGTCAACAACGTGCCTGACCAGATCGCCCAGATGCGCGCCGAGCAAGTCAAGAAAGCCGGCAATAATTTGTACTTCGCCTGGGCGGGAGGCGAAAAATACAGGGACCCGCATTATTATCGGATTCAGACTCCGGCCTTCCTGATCGAGTTCGACGATACGCAAGACCATGCCAATCACATTCACAGCGTGTGGCGGGATTTCGACAACGATTTCGGGCTGGATCTGCTGAAAGAGCACTATCAAACCAGTCATCGCTAGCACTTTGATCCTCAGCCGTCGTGGGTTCCTAGGTTCGGTGGCGGCCGCGAGCGCTTTCGCGGGCGATAAAGGGCGGGTTTTTCCTTCGGAACTGCGGCGCTTCAAGGACCTGGCCACTGAGTTCGATATCTATCGGCTGACGGATCCGGCGAATCGCAGTTGGCTTCCGCGGTCTGGCCGCGCGATTTCGCGGCATGCCGGGTTTTTGATTTATGCCAGCGACCGTTCTGGAACCGTGCAAGGCTATCGGCTGGATCTGAAAACCGGCCAGTCGCACGCAGTCACCGAAGCCAGCGGGCTTATTCCGGATTCGCTCTCGCTCACTCCCGATGAGCGCGGTGTTTGTTATCTCGACGGCCAGCTCCTCATGCTGGCGAATCTTTCCAATTTTCGGGCTCGGGAGATCTATCGGCTGGAGACCGGCTATCAGGCTGGACGCGGGTTGCATATCTCCGACGATGGATTGTACGCAGCGCTGGTGGAGCAGAAGGCCGGAACCAGCCGGGTGCGGCTGATCACCCTGCGAACCGGCAGCGCCGCGACTGTTACCGAGTCCGCCGAGGCGATTTCCGATCCCATGCCGCGCCCCCGCCGCGCGGGATTGTTGTACCGGCGCGATAACGATGAATTGTGGGTGGTGAATTTCGATGGCGCGCAGAATCGGAAGCTGCGGCTTCAGCCGGGTGGTGTGGGCCCGGCCTTCTGGTCGGCCGATGGACGGGCCGTATTGTACCTGAACCTGCCCGCGGACAAAACGCAGCTCCACAATATTCGGGAATTCACTCCGGATACCAATGAGGACCGCCTGGTTGCCAACACCACGCAGTTCGTCGCGCTGAGTGCGAACGCGGATTCGAGCGTGTTCGTAGGGGCCAGTGGGAGCAAGGCTTCGCCGTATTTACTTTTGCTGGTGCGTTCGGTGAAGCGGGAATTGACGCTGTGCGAACATCGCGCCAGCGATCCGGCCGAGACCAATCCGGTATTTTCGCCCAACAGCCAGCGGATTTTCTTTCAAAGCGATCGCGACGGGAAGATGGCGATCTATGCCATGGCGGTGGATCGGCTGGTGGCGGATACGGAGACGGAACCCGAACCCGGGCGGCCCTAACCGGGCGTGCTAGTCGCTGAGGGCTGCCAGATTCGCCGGGTCCGGAATCATTTCCGTAGCTGCCAAGGTATTGCGCAATACGGCTTCGAGCAACGCCCGCGTGTCTTCAGTGCGGGGAGCGCGGAACAGCTCGCGCGTAGGGCCGGATTCGACGATATGTCCCTGCCGCAGAATCGCGATGCGCGAGCACAAGGAACCCACCGCGAGCAGATCGTGCGAAATGAAAAGCATGGCCATGCCCAGTTCCCGGTTCAAGCGGCGAAACAGCGCCAAAGTTTCGGCTTGCGTGATGGCGTCCAGCGCGCTGGTAGCTTCGTCGGCGATCAGCAGCCGCGGCTGGTGCAGGATCGCCATCGCGATCAGGACACGTTGCGCCTGGCCCACGCTGAGCTGGCGCGGATAGCGCTCGAAAAAGGCCTCCTCGGCGGGCAGGCTCACCAGGTGAAACAATTCCAGTGCGCGCTGTTTCCAGGCTCCGGCATCGGAATTGTGCGCCCGCCAGGCTTCCTCGAGTTGCGAACCGATCCGCAGCACCGGGTTAAGCGACGACAACGGGCTTTGCAGAATGAGAGCCATGTCGCGCCCCCGGATGCGCCGCATTTCGCGCGGCCGCAGCTTCAGGAGATCGCAGCCGTCGAATAGAATTTCACCACGCACTCGTCCGCCTTTGTGATCCAGCAATTGCAGCAAGGCCAGCGCTATGGTGCTCTTGCCGGAGCCGCTCTCGCCAACCAGCCCCACGATCTCGCCCGCGCGGATTTCAAGCTGGACGTCGCGCAAAACGCCGGGCTTGTTGGGATAGTCCACCGAGAAGCAAGCTGAGACCAGTGGCGTCATTTCTGGCTCGTCATTTCTGGCTCACCACCGGCGACCCGAGATAGAGACGTTCGACGTTCCAGTAGATTTGCGGCCGCAGCAGCGCCGGCGTGACGTTCTTCAGGTTGGGCGAAACGGCTGAAAGCGCGTTGGGATTCAGCAGGAAGATCATGGGCGCCTGGTCCGCGACAATCTGCTGCACTTTATCGAAGCGTGCCTTGCGCTGGTCAATGTTTTGCGAAGCATTTTGCGCCAACATCAGCTTATCGATCTCGGCTTCCCAGGGAGTGGCGGGAGTCTTCTCATTAGGGTTCCACTGATGGTTATCGGCGGAACTCAGCCAAACGTTCATCTGGTCATTGGGATCGAGACCCACGTTGGTCAGCGCCATCAGCACCGATTCGTAATTGAAAGTGCGCGTGATCCGCTCGATCAGGGAAGGGAAGTCCAGCGTCAGGACGTTCAACTGGATGCCCAGTTGCGCGAGGTCTTGTTGCATCAACGTCAGCATGCGCTCGTGCAGCTTGTTCCCGGCGTTGCTGATCATGGAGAACTCCACTTTGTGCCCGTCCCGATCCACCAGGTTCGACCCGGAGCGGTGAAAACCGTCGCGCTGCAATTCTTGAAGCGCTCCATCGACGGAGTAAGCGGGAGGCTTGAGCGCCGCATTAAGCCAGAACTTATTGGCCGCCGATACCGGGCCCGCAGCCGCGCGCGCGTGTCCTTTATAAACGATACGCACCAGGTCGTCGCGATGGATGGCTTCTGAAATAGCGTGCCGGAAAGCGGTGGAACGGAACCAGCGCAGCTTGTAATCGGGAAGCGGCGCGCCGGCGGCCTGATTGAAAAACACCAGCTCGGAGTCGAGCGATGGCCCGGCGTCAACCAGCGCGTGCGGCATCTGCGAGGAGAGCCGGTCAAACATGTCCGGATCGAGCTTGTTCACCATGTCCAGCTCGCCGCGGCGAAAGCGCAGCAGCTCCAGCTCGCGATTCTGCTGGATCTCGAGCCGGATGGAATCGAGATAAGGCAGGCGATGACCGTTCCCATCTTTCTTCCAGTAGTTTGGATTGCGCTGCAGCAGTACGAACGCACCCGGCTTGTATTCGCCCAGCATGAACGGCCCCAGCACGGCCGCTTCTTTGCGAGACGAGCGCGCCGACAAAATGGCGACGCCGTCGAACTGAGAGGCCAGCGCGGCGATCGCGCCGGGAAAGCGCACCACCACCGAATACGGCCCCAGGCACTTGGTTTCCACCGCGCCTGGCGTAGAGCGGAACGAGTCGCCCGAGGGCGAGTGCAACGCTGGATCCATTAACTGACGCATGGTGAATTGCACATCTTGGCAATCGAACGGCGTGCCGTCGGAAAAATGGATGTTGGGACGCAGCTCGAAATCGATGCGCCGGCCGTTTTCCAGCACTTTCCACTTGGCCGCGAGTTCTCCCTCCAATTCCTGCGTGTAGCGGTTCAGGCGGATCAGCACGCCCGCGGTGAGATAGCGGATGGTTTCCGAATTTTCGTCTTCCACCAGCAGCGGATTGAAGGTCTTCGGCTCGCCGCGCAGGGTGAAACGCAACTCGCCGGCCGGCTGGGCCAGGGGCGCCAAAGCCAACAGAAGTACAGGCGCGTATCTCAACATGGCAGCGGATCCTCGGTGCGGAGCAGAAGCTGCAAGCAGCTCACCACGGCGATCAGCAGCACGGCCGGCGCCAGCATCCAGGGGTTTTCTAGCACCGCACTGTAATTTTCAAGATCGCGCAGCATCGCTCCCCAGGAAGGCAGCGGCTCGGATACTCCTAAACCGAGCAAGCTCAGATTCGCTTCGCTGAGAATGAATACCGGGATCGAGATCCAGAATTGGGCGGCCAGAATCGGACGCAGGTTAGGCAGCAAGTGGCGCCAGAACAGCCGTGCTGGCGAGACGCCGCTAGCGCGGGCTTGCAGTAAATAATCCGAGTTGATCAGCGTACGAGTGCCGGCGCGAATGATACGCGCCGGCGACGCCCATCCCAGACAGCCCAGCAGCAAAAAGGTAAGAATCACCGAAGTGATGGGCGAGGTGTTGAGCGGCATCAAGGAGCGCACCGCCAGCAATAGAAAGAGCCACGGCAAGGAAAGAAACAGGTCGATCCCGGAGGTCACCAGGCGTTCCCAACGACCCCCCAGATAACCGGCCGTGCCTCCCAAGAACGCGGCGATGAGCGTGGAAAGCAGAGCGGCCGCCGGTGCCAGCAGGAGCGAAACGCGAGTGCCATAGAGCAGGCGCGCTAGCCGGTCCCGTCCCAGTTCGTCGGTGCCCAGCGGAAATTTGGGCGATGGCGGCGCGCTGATAGCGTCCCGGAATTGCTCGGCATAGGATGGCGCGAGCCACCCGGCGGCCAGCGACGCCAAGGTGACAACAGCGAGGATTACCAGCGCGGTTTTTTGGGTGCGCGACAGGCGCCCGCTCATGACGCCGCCCTCCGCGACGCCAGCGCGAGGTCGGCCAGTGTATTGACCACGAGCGTAAGCAGAGCGATCAAAATGGTGATGTTTACCAGCAGCGGCAAATCGCGTTCCAGCGCCGCCCGCCAGGCCAGTTGCCCGATGCCGGGCGTGTCCGAGACCACTTCGATAGGGATGGAGGCGCCGAACGCCAGGCTCACCGAAATGCCGGCCAGCGCGGCCAATTGCGGCGCCGCGGGAAGCATCACGTGCGCCAGCAGCACCCGGAGGTTGCTTAGTCCCTTGGCCTCAGCCGCCAGAACGTGCGGCGATTGGTAAGCGGACACTAACAGATTCTTGGCGTAACGGTACACGTGCGGGAACACCACCAGCGCGATAGCCCAGCGTCCGCCGCCACCGATCCAAAGAAAAAGCAGTGCGATCACGGCCGCGGGCACAGCCAGGCACAAGCCGCTCAGCAAGGACGGCACAAGATTGGACGCCGGTCCCCGCCACGCCACCGTGAGCAGCGCTAATCCCAAGCCGAAAGCGATTCCCCCCAATACGCCATAAAACAGCGAAACCAAAGTCAGGGGCAGCCGCTCTTTGAACAGTTCCGCTACCGGGCGGTTTAGCGATCTTGAAAAGCCGAGGTCGCCGTGCGCCAGTCCCGCCAGATAGTGCATGTAGAAAACAGCCACGTTATTCTCGGCGGCGCGTTCTTGCCGGATGGCCTGCTGGCTTTGGGCGTTTAGACGGTTGTCGAGCTCGCGCTCATCCACCCCAAAACCAGGCCCCAGGCGCACCAACGTAGCACCCAGCAAGCCCCCCACCAGCACGGTCAGCAGGATCCGCCGGAATTGGCGAGCGAGAACGGCCAGCATCCTTACATCACCAGGCGCCCGTGGGCTCGAATTCAAAGCCGCGCGGAACCATCTTGAGTTTCTGTTTTTGCTTGACCTGGTACATGCGCCGGTCCGCCTCGCTCAGTAAGCGGTCGGCATCCATGCCGTCTTCGGGAAATATGGAGTGGCCGATGCTGAGCGAAAGCTTGGCATCGTTTCCGCTGATGGCTTGGCCGGCCTCGCCCGTGATGGCTTGCAGCCGCTGGATCTTCTGCGGAATCTGATCCGGCTCCAGCCCCGGAAGAACCAGCACGAACTCGTCGCCGCCCATTCGCGCCACGTAGTCGTATTCCCGGCAGCTTTCTTTCAATTTCTCGGCTACGCGGCTCAGCAGCCGGTTGCCCTCCAGATGGCCGAACTTATCGTTTACTTGTTTGAAGCCGTTCATGTCGCACACCAGCACCACCAAGGACGATTGCAGCCGGCGGCAGCGCGCCAGTTCGCTATCCAAATGCAGGAACAGCGAGCGCGCGTTGGGAAGGTTGGTCATGTAGTCGGTGGAAGCGGTGCTTTGGGCCTGCTCGAATTTCAAGGCGTTTTCTATCGACAGCGCCACTTTGTGCGAAACCGCGAGCAGGATGCGCAGATTATCGTTGCTGAAGGCGTCGCGCTCCGAGCGGTATAAAGTGAGAACGCTGACCGTGCCGTTCAGCCCGATCAGAGGCACAGAAAGAGCGCTTCGCATGGTGGTGAACTTGGTCTCGTCGTTGAGATAGCCGGGTTCGGCCGCGGGATTGCCGTTAACGATGGGCTTGCGATTCTCGGCCACCCATCCCGACAGCCCCTGGCCCAACGGAATTTCAAGCGAAGAGAACAGGCGGAAGTTTTCCCCGATCACGTACTCGGCCCGGAGTTTGTCGCTCCGCAACACGTAAATCGCCATGGCATGGTAAGGAATCATGCGCTTGAGCCGGACTGCCAGCAGCGACAGGGTATCGTTGACGCTCAGAGAATTGCCCAGATCCTGGGTGAGCTCGAAAAGGTTCTGAACTTCCTGGCGCGCCGCCGCGATGGAGGCGAGGAAGTCCGACGGCTTATCGGTGTTTGGCGTTTCCGGCGCCGCTTGATTTTCCGCGCTCAGGCTCGGTTCCGGGCGCTGCTCGATGGCCCTCCGCGGGGAGGGAGCGGCATTGGCGGCCTGGCTGGTCTTGGCCAGCGCCTCCAGTTCCGGATAGCGCCGTTCCAGGATTTCCACCACCCGCGGATCGAAGCCTTGCCCGCATCGGCCACGATTCTTCCATGGCTTCTTCAAGCGGCAGAGCCCGGCGGTATTGCCGGTCGGAAGCCAGCGCGTCGAGGCAATCCGACAGCGGCCAGGATGCGCGCGCCGATGGGGATGCTCTCGCCCTTCAGGCCGTCCGGATAGCCGGTGCCATCCCATTTTTCGTGATGCGCGCGGACAATCGGCACCACCGGATAAGGAAACTGCACCCGCTCCAGAATCTCGGCGCCGACCACCGGATGGATCTTCATCTTCTCGAATTCTTCGCGGAGTCAGCTTGCCGGGTTTGGAGATGATGTGTTCGGGCACCGCCAGCTTGCCGATATCGTGCAAGCAGCGCGGCGGCCTGCAGAGCCTCCAGTTCGATCCGGCGGAGGCCCAGTTCCTTGCCCAATCTCGACGGCGTAGACCTCGACGCGCTGCAAATGGTCGTGCGTGGTGTGGTCCTTGGCCTCGATGGCCAGCGCCAGCGCTTCAATGGTTCGAAGATGTAAGGCGGCGGCTTCTTCGGCGTGTTTTTTCTGCTCCTCCATGCGAGCTATGTAGAGGAAATAGGCGCGATAGATCAGATAGGCGGCCGGAGCGGCCAGCAAGGCGGTCTGCCAACCCACGTAATGATCGATCACCGCGCCAATGCCCACCAGCACCGAGCCGGCCAGATAGTAGGGAAACGCCCAGAAATAACATTCATTCCACACCCGCCGCAGCGACTTCCGCTCCGTCACTGCAATGGCGGCCGCCACCGGAAAGGTGTTCATGCCGAAGAAGGCCACCGTAGCCACCACCAGTTTGACGGGCGCCTCCAGGTGTCGCAGCTGCAGCCAAGGCGAGTAATACGCGTCGTAGGTGACCACCACCGTGATCGCCATACTGCACACGTTGAATAGCACCTGCTCCCAGCGTGGCTGAAAGAGCTTTTTCCAATAACATTGCGCTAATGTCGCCCCGCACCCTATTAGCACTGCTTCCGGCAAGCTCAGCTCTACGACGGCGAACAGAATGAAAACGAACAATACCGATATCGACCCGGTGATGCCCGGCAAAGGTGATTTTAGGCGCGCCGCAAACAGCGCTAAGGCGGCGTAGCAGGTGAAGCGGATCAGATTCGGCGATTGCCAATGCGACAAAACGGTTGCGCCCAGCAATGCGCCGAGCAGCACTACGGCCAAAATGTAGAGTTTGCCGAGGGTTGGGACTTTCATCCTAGGGCCTGTACCGCTTTTGACTAAGCATGTGCAATTGCAGTTGCCGTGCCAACGAGTAACTCAGTCGAACCACTTGATTCATCGTCTGTTACTACCCGGAACAATAGCCAGCGCAAGGGACAAAATGTCCCGGCGGCGCCGCGAGCCGTGATAATCTGTCCGCAGCCGGCCGGCGGGACAGTACATGAAATCAGTGCTCCTACCGATAGATATAAACCGAAGTACTATGCAAACGCGCGTCAAATCCGTCGAAAAGCGAAGTAGCGGACAATGGGCTCGCAAGTCAATACCTTCTTGGGAATGCAGGCGATCGTGTCGAGCCCTGCGATGTTGCAGCTCCTGGAGCTGGTGCAGCGGATCTCGCAAACGAACGCCGCGGTTTTGATCTCCGGCGAGAGCGGCTCGGGCAAGGAGCTGATCGCACGCGCGGTGCATCATTTCTCGCTGCGCTGCTCCAAGCCCTGGGTGGACGTCAGTTGCGCGGCGCTTCCCGAACATTTGGTGGAGAGCGAGCTGTTCGGTTACGAAAAGGGGGCCTTCAGCGGGGCGGATTCTCCCAAGCCTGGGCTCTTCGAGCTGGCCAATCACGGCACTTTATTTCTGGACGAAATCGGCGAGCTCGAACCGCGCATGCAAGTGAAGCTGCTGCGCGTGTTGGACGGCGTGGCGTGTTTGCTCCAG
>CAVXJU010000003.1:0-38421 GCA_963761935.1 Terriglobia bacterium
GATCAAGCTGCAATGGCCGCCGCGCGGTCCGCGGCGGGCGCCGGAGGCGGGCACCGAGCCTGCGACCCTGGTGGTTCGGGTCGAAGGCGCTTTCGCGCTCGAACTGCAACATCTGGCGCCGATCGTCGTCGAAAGGGTCAATGCCCATCTCGGCTGGCGCTGTGTCGGGCGGCTCGCCTTCCGGCAAGGCCCGCTCGAACGGTCGTCGCCGGCCGCCGCGCAGACCTGCGCCGCCGAACCCGGCCGCCCGGGCGGCTGCCGCACGTGCCGTCGAGGAAATCGCCGATCCCGGCCTGCGCGACGCGCTCGCCAGGCTCGGCGCCGGCGTGCTCTCGACCCGGACCGGCTGAGGCGAGGCGGAGCGCGAAGTCGCGAAGAAGACAGGCGCGCCGGCGCTTGCCTGGGAAAGGTGATCTTGCCACATCGATGGCGGTTCAGACCGCCTTATCCAAGAAGGACGTCCACGGGAGCGCCTTGCGCCCGGACGCCAGCAGAGGAAATATCCATGCAATCGCCGAAGTGGAAATCGCGCCGTCAGGTATTGGAACTCGGGGCCGCAGCCGGCCTGACCGCCGCCGGCGCGGTCGGATTTTTCAAGTCGGAGCCCGCCTTGGCGCAGAAAAAAAGCCGTCCACGACCGCCGAGCTGATGGCGCCGGGACCGCTGCCCGATCTCTGGCAGGGCTCGCCGAATGCGCCGGTCAGCGGACGAGGATCGAGTATGCGTCGATGACATGCCCGCACACCGAGCTCGGCTGAGGGTGGAAGAGCCCCGGCAGATGGCCGAGCATTCTTTGCAGACGCATATCGTAAGGCTCGGTGGATGCTTCCACCTTGCCGCTGACGTGAAACTGCACCGCGCCGTCGTCCCATTCCGAAATGGCGATGGACGAATTCATGCCTTCGCCGGCATAGAGAATACGCGCGCGGCTGGAGGAGGTCATGATGCGGCGTCCGTAGGCGATGAGCAGCCCGGGAGTGGATGGAACCGTCAGGACCAGGAGCACGGCGGCGGCGATAGAAGCGGTCAGAGCCAAGGCCGCGGCCTTTTTTCTGAAAGACGCGACCAGGGGAGCCAGCAGCACCAGACCGCCGATAGTGGAAAGGATAATCAGCACGCGCTCGGATCGCGCGGTGCCAATCCGCGGGATCAGCAGCAGGCTGAAACCAAGCGCGCCCAGGATCGCGCCGGCGGTGTTGGCGGCATAAATCCCGCCCACCATGCGCCCGGAATCTTCGCCCGGCGCCGCCACCGCGGCCAGCGCCAGCGGGAAACTCGCGCCCCACAGCAGCGCGGCGGGCAGAACGGCCCACAGCGAACGCACCAGGTCGACTTGAAAGGTGACCCAGGCGTCGGTCGATAGCAATGGATTGATGGGCCAATAGGGCAGGGAATCGGACAGCATGTAGGCAGTCCAGGCCACCGCGGCGGCCAGCAGCATCTGGCAGCATCCCAGCGCTAATCTCGGCTTGTTCAATTGGCGAGCCAGCAGCGATCCGGCGCCGCTTCCGATCCCCAGTCCGACCAGGAACACGGCCAGGATGATGGAGAAGGTGTATACAGTAGCGCCCAGAAGCAGTCCCAGCAGGCGCGTCCACACCACCTCGGCGCCCAGCGCGCAGGCGCCCGATAGAGCGATGCTCAGGTATACGGCCCAGGGACCCAGGACCTGCTTTTCGGCCCGAGCCTCGCCATCCAGACGCCGGTACGAACTTCGGGAGGCGACCCACAGGCTGCCCAGCGCCACCGTTCCGTTGAGAGCTGCCGCGACGAACGTAGCGGCCGTCAGATCGTACACGCGCAGCAAATAAAACCCGGCCAGCAGGCAGCCGAAAACCGCGCCCACCGTGTTGGCACCGTACAACAGGCCCATCCACGAGACGCCCTGCGCGTCGGTTTCAATCCAGCGCGCTGCGGCGGGCAGTGAGGCGCCCATCAGCATCGTAGGAGGCATCAGGCAAACGCCGCAGATGATGGCACGAGTCAAAATTGCCGGAAGACCATGCCCCACCGCGGCGATGTAGATGCGGTCGATTAGCGGCATTCCAAAGAGTGCCAGAAGCCCGCATACTCCGATGCCCAGCTCGATCCAGGCGTACAGGCGCAAGGGATGCTGCCGGCCCGAGATCAAACGCGGCCACAGCAGGCTCCCCAGACAAAGACCACCCATAAACGCCGCCAGCAGCACGCCGAGCGAGATGGCGGTCGATCCAATCACCAGTTGCAGAAGCTGGTACCATACAATCTCATAGATCAGCGCCGAGCAGCCGCTCCCAGCGAAAAGCAGCAGGAGGACGGGCAAGAACGGCTTGGAAACGCTCTGCCGTTGGCTTGGATCATTCAGTAAATCGACGTTCTTTAGTGCAGACATCTCAATGGGTGGGTAGTCGCATCATACCTCACCGGCAGGGGGAAAAGACGGGAGCAAAGCTGGAGCGGTCGGATCGAGAAAGGCTGAAAGGGGTACTGCTCTAGTACTACTCGGTCTAGATCATTTTGGGAGAAAGTACTATGATTCTTAGTATGCTTGGTACGAAGTGGGCATACGGAATAGTACCGTCGTACCTGTGCACTTTAACCCTTGGTCGAATTAGATAGGACTAGGTTATTGCAAAAGGGAAGCTTGCTATGCGAGTAAGAATCGTATTCTATTGTCCACGATGCGGCTCAGTCTTGTTCCGCCCTTCCGTTTCTCGCCTGTTCCGCGATTCATTTGCCAGTAAGCTGGGCATCCATCCGCAACGCTGCTACATGTGCCGCCTACGGTTCTACTTGTTTAAGCCGAGCCGTTTGAAACCGTTCGTCGCTGCTCTAGATCGACCGTTCGCGGGTTCTCCGGCGGTGGAACCGCGACCGCAGCCTACGCGCGCGACCATGGAGGCTTCCAGCAGTTCGATGGTGGCAGGCGTGGGCGACGCGCTCCGCCGTTAGCCCAGCGCTACCCCCCCGATTTAGAACGCCCCGATTCATCATACCTGCCACTACCCGGCCGATAAGGCTTTTTGGATGGGCCTGCGGGTCCGCTCGAATCGAGGGCATTTGAAGCTTTCCGGAAAAACTACTGTTTGTGCCGCGGCTGGTGTTGTACTAGCGACTGTGGCGGCCATTGCCACCGTCTACTCCATCTCCCACGCCAATCGCGTGAACGAATTGCGGTCGCTGATGAGTTCGCTGATCCAGCAGTCTGAAACCGTGACCGAGAATGTGGACGCATTGCACCAGAGCGGCGCCTTCAACCTGGAGGCGCTGCGCAAGGGCGCCCGCGAGGCACAGGACTTTCGCAAGACGGCGTTCTATCAATCCATCCCGGTGGTGGCGGGATGGAGCTCGCTTCGCACGGTGGCAGTCAGGCGGGGTTTTGAATTTCTCACGCCGGTGCGTCCGGGAATTCCGGCCCGGAATCCAGCCAACGCGACTCAAGAATTCGATGCCGCGTTTCGGGCCTTCGCCGCGGGTCAGGACGAGTATTTCGCCGAGGATTCGAAGACCAACACGCTGATTCTGGCGCGTCCGGCTCGCATTTCCAACGGCTGCCTGGAGTGCCACGGCGATCCGTCCAGCAGCCTTACGCATGACGGGAAGGACCCGCTGGGCTACGCGATGGAGAATCTGCACGTGGGCGACGTCAAGGGCGCCTTTGTTTTGAAAGCCCCCATGACTCGCGATCGCGTGGTGCTGGCCAGCATGCAGAAGATCACCGTGGCCGGCTCGCTGGTGCTGCTGGTGGTGATCGCCGGATTTTGGGCGCTGAACCGCAGGCTCATCGTGCGGCCCCTGCGCGCCATCGGACAGGAGTTAGCGCAAGGTTCGGAACGGATTCGCACGGCTTCCGATCAGCTCGCCTCAGGCAGCCAGTCCATCGCCTCCGGCGCGGTGGAGCAGGCCGCTTCCATCGAAGAAATGTCGGCGGCTGCCACCGAGATCGATTCCATGACGCAGCGCAGCACCGATCATGCCCGGTCGGCGGCCCAGTTGGTGGTCCAGGCTAACGAGAGTGTGGCGGAGGCCAACGCCAAGCTGCAGCGGATGATGACGTCCATGCAGGAGATGACGGCTTCCAGCGACAAAATCTCGAAGATCAATAAAGTAATCGATGAGATCGCGTTCCAGACCAACATTCTGGCGCTGAATGCGGCTGTCGAGGCAGCCCGGGCCGGGGAAGCGGGCATGGGATTTGCAGTAGTCGCCGATGAGGTTCGCACGCTGGCGCAACGCAGCGCCCAGGCCGCCAAGGATACGGCGGAGCTGATTCAGGAATCCATTGACCGCTCGCGCGAGGGCAGCGGCAACCTGGAACAAGTGGTGCGCGCCATCGAAAATGTCACCACGCTGTCCAACGATATGAAGACCCAGATGGAGCAGGTCAGTGCAGCCAGCCAGGAGCAGGCTCGCGGCATTGAAGAGATCTCGACGGGCGTACGGCAGATGGAGCAAGTGACGCAATCGGCCGCCGCCAATGCGGAGCAGAACGCGCAGTCCACCAATAAGGTCCGAAGCGAAGCCGAGTCGCTGGATACCATCGTGCAGCGTCTGCGCGGGCTGATGGAATAGTTTTCCTGGCGCGCGGCGGGGGTTCGGTACGCGGGGTTCGATACCATTGAACCAGTATGCCGCTGGTGGGCCGGGTGCTCGAGACTTCGCTCTACGTGGACGATGTCGCGCGCTCCGCCGAGTTCTACCAGCGCATCTTCGGTTTCGAGAAACTGCAAGGCGACGAGCGCTTCGGCGCGCTGAACGTCGGCGGCCAACAGGTGCTGCTGGTATTTCGAAAGCACGGAACTACGGCGCCGATCAGGATTCCCGGCGGCGTGATTCCGCCACATGATGGCGACGGAACAACCCATCTGGCCTTCACCATCCCCGCCGAATCGGAAAGCGATTGGACGCGGCACCTCGGCGAGCACGGCGTAGCCATAGAGTCGCGAGTAGCCTGGCCGCGCGGCGGATTCAGCCTCTACTTTCGCGATCCGGACGGGCACCTGGTGGAACTAGTGACTCCCGGCTGCTGGACCATCTACTGAGGCGTAGGCCGCGGCGGCGATCTGCGCAATATCCATCAGGCGCGGAGGCGTCTTCGAAATACCGGACAGGGCGTCTCGGAACATGGTGTTGCAGAACGGGCAGGCCGCGCCCACCACGGTCGCTCCGGTGGCCACCAATTCCTTGGCGCGCGTGACGCTGACGCGCTCGCCTTTCTCTTCGCCCAAGAAGGCCAATCCGCCTCCCGCGCCGCAGCAGAACGAACGCTCGCGCGCCCGTGGCGGATCGATCACGTTTCCGTACAGCGCGGCCACGCTGCGCGGCGCATCGTACACGCCTCGGTAACGTCCAAGATAGCAGGGGTCATGGTAGACGATGGTTTCACCGGACGTGGTTTTTGCGGGCAGCTGATCCAAATGCTCGGCCAAAAATTCGCTGTGGTGCTGGATGGGCGGCGCCTCGCCATATTCTTTCCAATCCGTGCCGATGGTGCGGACGCAGTGCGGACAGATGGACACGATCTTCTTCACCTTGTTCTGCTTCAGCGTTTCCAAATTGGCCTCGGCGAGCTGGCCGAATGCCAGGTCGTTACCCAAACGCCGCGCCGGATCGCCCGTGCATTTTTCCTTGCGCAACACACCGAAGCTGACGTTGAGCCGGCGCATCACTTGCGCTAGCGCGGCGACAATCTCGCGGCCCTGCGGATCGTAGGCGCCCATGCAGCCCAGCCACAGACAATAATCCTGCGTGCCGTCGTAGATGGGAAATTCCTGCTTTTGAATGAACTTGTCGCGCTCGCTGGACGAGAATCCGAGCGAGTTGCCGTTGCGCTCCAGGTTCAGGAACAGCTTAGTCCCGTAATCGTCTTCCCACTTGCCGGTGTTCACCGCGCCGCGCCGCAGTCCGATGATGATCGGAAGATGTTGGACGCCAACGGGACACTGGAACTCGCAGGCCCCGCAGGTAGTACATTGAAACGCGGCCTCCTGCGAAAGATATTTCCCCAGCAGCGGCTCTTCGCTTTTTGGGCCGAAATCGTTCAAATATCCGCGCACGCCCAGGGCAATTTCTTTGGGGTTGAGCACCTTGCCGGTGTTGGCCGCCGGGCAATGCTCGGTGCAGCGTCCGCACTCGACGCAGGAATAGGCCTGCAGGGAAACCAGTTTGGTAAGATCCTTGCCGGTGTCCAGGCCGAAATCGTCGTCTCCCGAGAGCGGTGGAATTTTGCTGAAGCCGTCGCGCTTCAAAAAGACGGTTGCCGGACTCAAGACCAGGTGCAGGTGCTTGGTGTGCGGGATGAGCGGCAGGAAGATCAGGATGGTCAAGGTGTGGGACCACCACAGCGCTTGGCTCGATTCGCCGCCGGGTAGAAAGGCCATCAGGTACGTGATCATCAGCAGGAAGATGAGCAGCGCGATGACGCCCGACTGATACGAGAGCGGCCCCAGCCATTTCGGACGGATCACGAATCGCCGGAACGCCAGGCCCGCGATGGAGATTGCCACGGCGACCGCGAAAATGGCCGCGATCGCGAAGTAGATTCTTCCGAAGAAGCCGTCTCGGCTCAATAACTGGAGATGAAAACCTTCCGCGAAATGGTTGATGGTGACGAGCGCGAAGACGCAGAATCCCCAAAACACGAAGGCATGCGCCAGACCCGGAAGCGGCCGCTGGCGGATCACTTTGCCCTGCAGCAGCACTTCCCAGATGAACGTGCTGACGCGGCGTTCCAAGGGCGGCAGTTGGAAATCCGGATCTTTTTTGGATGCCCGAATGATCCGCCAGACTCTGCCGAACCGCACCCAGAAGCCATAGGCCGAGGCCGCCATCAGGACCAGCAACACGGCGGTCTCGGGCCACGAGAATTGAACCATAAACTGCGAGTGTAGCAGGAGGGGCGCGCGCACTCGTGCTTGGAGCGAGCGTCGGCACTAAAGTCGACGCGCATTGGCTACGATAGACGGGTAGGAGAGATATCTGCGCTTCATAATGTCAGGGGCGGCCGGATTCATCGGCTCCCATTTCTGTGACCGGCTGATCGCCGAAGGCCATTCGGTACTCGGCCTGGACAATTTCATGACCGGCTCGGGCCGGAATATTGAGCACTTGAACGGCAATCCCGCGTTCGAGTTTCGCGAATGGGACGTGTGCCGTCCGCTGGACGTCGACGGGCCCGTGGACGTTGTGTTGCACCTCGCTTCGCTGGCCAGTCCCAAGGACTACTTCGAGCATCCCATCGAAACGCTGGATGTGGGATCGGATGGGACGCGGAATATGCTGGAGCTGGCGCGTGTCAATGGCGCGCGCTTTCTGGTGACGTCCACTTCCGAATGCTATGGCGATCCGCTGGTGCATCCGCAGGTGGAGACCTACTGGGGCAACGTGAATCCGGTGGGCGTGCGTTCCTGTTATGACGAAAGCAAGCGCTACGCCGAAGCGCTGACGATGGCCTATCATCGCGTGCACGGCCTGCGCACCACCATCGCGCGGATCTTCAATACCTATGGGCCGAAGATGCAGCTCGATGACGGCCGCGTGGTGCCCGCGTTTATCGACCAGGCGCTGCGAGGCGAACCTTTGACGGTCTATGGCGACGGCTCGCAAACCCGCAGCTTCTGCTACGTTCGCGACTTAGTGGATGGTTTGTACCGGCTGGCACTTTCAGACGAGCGCTATCCGGTGAATCTGGGCAATCCGCGGGAGATGACCATTCTGGAATTCGCCGAGCACATTCGAAACATCATCGGAACCAGAGCGCCTATCGTTTTCAAGCCGCTTCCGGAAGACGACCCCAAGCGCCGCCAGCCGGACATCGGCAAGGCCAAGCGCGTGCTGGGTTGGGAGCCGAAGGTGAGCCTGGAAGAAGGTCTGCGCGAAACGATAGCCTATTTCCAGCAGCTCGGCTCGCCGGCCTTGGCGCGCAGCTAGGCCCTCCGAGCGGCACGCAATTCCACCCAAACTTTGGCGGCAGCGGCGCGCCCGAGCTGCAGCGGTTTCTGACCGATGCTGAGCGTTAACGTGTCGTCGTAATTCGATGCCAGCATTCTCAGCACGGCGCCCGGACGGATGCCGAGACCATTCAGATATTCCAGCAGCCTGCGGTCGCGCTCGAAAACGCTGACCACGGCCGCGTCGGCTTCCGGAGGCACTTCATCGAGCGGCAACAAGCCGCGATTGCGCCGGTCCTGCGGAGTATCGCGATCCACGCGATTGCCGTGCGGGCAAGCTTCACCGGTGCCCAGCCGCTCCGCCAAGCGGCGCTCGAAGTCCTCGGAAACCGCGTGCTCGAGCTGCTCGGCTTCGTCATGAACTTTGTACCATTCCATGCCGAAAATCTCCGTCAGCATGCGCTCGATCAAATGATGCCGGTTGAGCAGCCGGTTGGCGATTTCGCGGCCTGCGGCGGTCAGCGAAAGCTGGCCCTCCCGGCCAACCCGGATCAGCCCATCGCGTTTCAGCCGCTTGATGGCCATGGTCACGGCCGGGGCCGAGACCTTGAGCCAGCGCGCCAGGGTGGCGGCGATAACCGGCTCGCCTTCGCTTTCGGCCTCGGCGATGGTCTTGAGATAGTTCTCTTTCGAGATCGTGATTTTCAAGGCCAAACTGAATTGTAGCGTGGGACTGCATGCCAACTATCGCGGCCGCGAGCAAGCGATATGGTCTGCCGGTAAGCGATAGTATCAAGATCAAGTACTTTATAGACTGACGATGTCGGCTAAGAGAAAAGGATATGCCGTCTGCTTGCGAAACGGAGGCTTCGCCGCTTCGCTAGAGGTTCGCAAGCTTTACCGGGTTATCAATGACCGGGACGCGGAAGTGAATGGTCTAATCCGCGTGATCGATGAATCGGGAGAAGATTATCTCTATCCTTCCGAATTGTTCCGAACGCTGGCCCTACCCAGCGATGTTGAACGCGATCTGCGTCTCGCATCCTGACGGCTGAGTCGCCGAAACTTCCGCAGAGGCGGATTTCGTCCATCGTTGATGCGGCGCTGGGTGCCATAATAGCCCTTATGCGAGCTACCATTCTTGCTCTTGTTCTCGCGATTCCGGCCCTTGCCGCCGACCCGGTCGATCTCGCCGCCGTCAATCGCATCAAGTCCGAAGCCTTCGAGCACTCCCAGGTGATGGACACTCTGGAATTGCTCAGCGACCGTTACGGCCCGCGCCTCACCGCCTCGCCCGAGTTTAAAGAGGCCGCCGATTGGGCCTCCGCGCGCCTCCGCGAATATGGCCTCGAGAACGTGCACCTGGAACGCTGGGGAGCGTTCGGCCGAAGCTGGTCGCTCCAAAAGTTTGCGCTCGAGATGACCCAGCCGCGCTACTCGCTGCTTTCGGCCTGGCCGCTGGCGTGGACGTCCAACACCAACGGCACGGTCACGGGTGAGCCGATTTTCGCGCCGCTGGCGGGAAATCAATCCGTCATCAAGGCCGAAGCGAACCTGAACGAGTACATCCAGAAAAACAAAGGCAAGCTGCGAGGCAAGGTGGTTTTGATTTCGCAGCCCTTGCACAACATCGCCGACGTGGAGTCCAGGCCGGAGCTGCGCCGCTACACGGATGCGGAGCTCGCGGAAATGGCCACCGCGCCGGCGCCGGTGCAGCACATGAAGATCGACCTGAACAACCTGGAGCCGCCCGAAGATGTGGAAGAACGCATCCGCTTCAACGCCAGCCTTCCTCCCGAAGTCCAGGATGAGCTTCGCGCGCGGCGTAACGCGCTGACGGCCAAGCGCAACAAGTTTTTCCTGGACGAAGGCGTGCTGGCGGTGGTGCAGGATGACCGCCGCGCTCGCGATGGAATCGACTTCGCTGAAGCCGCCGGATCGCAAGAGGCTTCCAAACCGCTCGCCCCGCCCTTGTTCGTGGTTACCTCGGAACAGTACAACCGCATCGTGCGCCTGCTCGAAAACAAGACCCAAGTCGAGATGCGAGTGACCCTGCAGGCTCAAGCTTCGGACGCCGACGCGGGCGCCTACAACATCGTCGGCGAGATTCCCGGCAGCGGTCCGCACAAAGACGAATTCGTAATGGTGGGTGCACACTTTGATTCCTGGCATAGCGGAACCGGCGCCACCGATAACGGGGCCGGCAGCGCGGTGATGATCGAAGTAATGCGTATCCTCAAGGCGCTGAATCTCAATTTGGATCGCAGCGTCCGCATCGCGCTGTGGAGCGGCGAGGAACAGGGATTGCTCGGCTCGAAGGCCTACGTCAAGGAACATTTCGGCGATCCCAAGACCATGAAGCTCACCGCGGCGCACGCCAAGCTGTCCGGATATTTCAATCTCGACAACGGCAGCGGCAAGGTCCGCGGCGTCTATTTGCAGGGTAACGATGCCATGCGGCCGATATTCGCCGAGTGGCTGGCGCCGTTCCGCGATCAGGGCGTGAGCGCCATCACCATTCGCAATACCGGCGGCACGGATCATCTATCGTTCGACGCGGTGGGTCTGCCCGGCTTCCAGTTCGTCCAAGATCCGCTGGACTACATGAGCGTCACGCACCATTCCGACATGGACACGTACGATCACGCCGTCGCGGCCGATCTGATGCAAGCCTCGGCGGTGATTGCGTCGGTGGTGTACGATGCGGCCAATCGGGCCGAAATGCTGCCGCGCAAGCCGTTGCCGAAACCGCAGGAAACCAGCGCGGCGACGAAGTAACGCGCCTAGATGAAGTGATGCAGGACGCCCGAGACTTGGGGCGCGAGTTGAATGGCCGTGCGCGGAATCACCAAACACAACGGCAGCGCGTAGATCCAATTGCGCTTCCATAATCCGGCCAGCGCCAGCAACAGCAGCAGCGGCGAAAGCGTACGGCCGAAGGCGTAAACCTCGGTCCACGCGCCTGGGGAATATAGAAACATCGCCAGCAGCGCGAACAAGTAGATGGCGATCGGCGTTGCGCCCCATTCGCGCCTCCAGGCCATGTAGAGAGCCAGCGCGATTGCAATGACAATCCCAGCCAGCGCAAAGTAATCCAAAACTGTGGACGCCGCGTTGATCCAAGCCGTGAACTGATATTTGTACGGCGTCACAATGCGTTCCGCGATTCCCTGGAGCGGAATCAGCGACAGTCCTTGGAAACCCTCAGGTTCGGTATTGAGCAGAACGAACAGGTACCAACCCAAGGCTGGAATTGCGGCGGTCAGGAACAGAGCGGCCTGGCGAAACTTTCGTTCAGTGGCGAGCCACACGACGTACGCGGCGAGAAGTAGAAATCCGGTCTCGCGAATCAGCGGAGCCGCCACCAGCACGGCATACATCCCCCAGCGAACGCCCCGCAGGACAAACACGGCGAAGGTCACGCACAAGGCCAGCAGCGCGACATCCACGGTCATCCGGTCCATCGAGATCAAAGTTGCCGGAACCAGAACGAACGCCAATCCCCAGGCCGCACTGAAGCCGAGCATCGAGCAGTACATGCCGAGCCAATATCCGCCCCCGAACACCGCCAGCAGAATGACCCCGATGTACGCTCGGTCCACGCGGTCGTCGCGCCCAAAGGCCAGCAGGTGTGCGGCCAATGGAACCAGAATGCGACGGTAGCGCATGCGCGGCGCATCGACAAACGAGTCGAATCCGCGAATGAAAAATGGATCGTGCGCGACGTAATGATACATCTGGCCGTCGTAGCCTTTGCTGTCGGGAAAAAGGTAGATATGCTCGCCCGCCAATTCGGGCGGCTGCTGCAATTCGGCTCCGGTGCAGAACAGCGCGGTCCAATTACCCTGATAATTGGAATGCACTGTCAACCATTGCCAGCAAAAGACCAGGGCGGCGCAGCCAAGTCCGGCAAGGGCGCAGCGCCCGCGATTCGAAACCGATTTAATGGGAGTGATATTCTTACTCGCGCGGCCGGTGCCGCTTCTCTCCGATAATATAACAGCGTGACGAAACTCAGCCGCGATGCGACACCCGACATTTGCCAGCTCAGCGCGGTGGACATGGCGCGCCGTATCCGCGCTAAGGATCTGTCGGCGCGCGAGGCGCTCTCGGCGCACCTACAGCAAATCGAGCGAGTGAATCCCAAGGTCAACGCGATCGTGACGCTGATCGCCGGACAAGCCCTCGAGCAGGCCCAGCGGGCCGACGACGATCTGGCGCGTGGCGCGGCGCATGGTGCGCTGCATGGCCTGCCTATCGCCCACAAAGATCTGCAACCCACGCGCGGTATCCGCACCACTTTCGGCTCGCGGATTTATCAGGATTTCGTTCCAGCAGCCGATTCACTGCTGGTGGAGCGCGTTCGCAAGGCCGGCGCGATCCTGCTGGGCAAGACGAATACGCCCGAGTTTGGCGCCGGATCGCAGACCTTCAACGAAGTTTTCGGCGCGACATTGAATCCGTACTCGCTCAGCAAGACTTGCGGCGGCAGCAGCGGAGGCGCGTCGGTGGCGCTGGCCTGCCGCATGTTGCCCATCGCCGATGGGGGCGATCTGGGCGGTTCGCTTCGCAATCCCGCCAACTTCTGCAATGTGGTCGGCTTCCGGCCTTCCCCCGGCCGCGTGCCCACTTGGCCGGCGCTGCTGGGATGGTCCAGCTTGAGCGTGGAAGGTCCGCTGGCGCGCACGGTGTCGGATGTGGCGTTTTTCTTGTCGGCGCTGGCGGGCCCTGATTCGCGAGCGCCGATTTCGATCGACGAGCCGGGCCACAGGTTCGCCGCTCCGCTCGAACGCGATTTCCGGGGCGTGCGCATCGCCTGGTGGAAGGATCTCGGCGGGCTTCCGTTCGACCCGTGCGTGCGTCAGGTGGTGAACGCGCAGCGCACGGTGTTCGAATCGCTCGGTTGCATCGTCGAGGAAGCCGAGCCGGATTTTACCGGTGCCGATGAAACCTTCAAGACCCTTCGGTTCTGGCGTTCCCACCTGGCCTCGTTCGCGCTCTCTCAGGAGAACTTGGAAGTCGTCAAAGACACGATCCGCTGGGAAATCGAATGCGGCAAAAAGCTCACTGCAGCCGAGGTCGGCGTAGCCGAGATGAAGCGCACGGAGCTGTACCATCGCGTCCGGCATCTCATGGAACGCTATGAGTTCTTCGTGCTGCCTGTCAATCAAGTGCCGCCGTTTGATGTCAGCGAACCTTATCCGGCCGAAATCGCCGGCGTGAAAATGGCGACATACATCGACTGGATGAAGTCTTGCTACTACATCTCGCTGGTCGGCAATCCCGCGATCTCCGTGCCGTGCGGCTTCACGCCCGAAGGCTTGCCGGTAGGACTTCAAATCGTGGGGCGTCATCACGACGATTGGGGTGTTCTACAAATGGCTCATGCGTTCGAGCTTGCCTCGGGCTTGAAACAGGAGTTGCCTCCGGCGGCGTCCTAATACTCGACGGAAATCAGCAATAATCCGCGCGCGGGCGCTGTGGGTCCTGGAGGAATCGAGCATCCCGGTTGGAGCCTCGCCAGCACGCCATCGCGATCCACGTTTCCTTTGCCCACTTCCAGCAGCACTCCCACCACGTTGCGCACCATGTGCTTCAAGAACCCGCTACCGGTGACGCGATAGATCAGCCGCTCGGCTTCAAGCGAGAGCTTCGAGCAAAACACGGTGCGCACTTTAGACGCTCCCAGTTCATCGCGCGCATCGCTGGCCGCGAACGCGCTGAAATCGTGCTGGCCTTCAAACAGCGCCGCGGCCTCCAGCATGCGTTCCACATCCAATGGATAAGGATGATGCGTGACGTAGCGCCGCTCGAATGGCGAGCAAATCTCGCCGCGAAAAATCCGGTACTCGTAGGTCTTTCTCTTGGCGTCGTAGCGCGGGTTGAAATCGGCCGCGGCTTGTTCCACACGCGTCACGCGAATGTCGGGCGGAAGCAGACGGTTCACCGCGCGCCGCAGATTGTCCAGCGGAATCGGATTCTCCATATCGACTGCCGCGACTTGCGCGAGCGCATGCACCCCAGCGTCGGTCCGGCCCGACCCGGCGACATGCACCGGCCTTCCTTCGATGCCGCCGAAAACCTGTTCGAGAGTGCCCTGGATGGTCTTCAGTTCCGGCTGCACCTGCCAGCCGTGATAATCGGTTCCATCGTAGGCGACAGTGATTCTAATTCGCCGCATGCACCGGCCGCGATCCCGGCTTCACCACCGGACTGCCTGCGCGGCATAATGGGCAATCCTCTTCGCGGTAAGCGACCACTTCAAGAGTCTTCAGCGCCACGCGGGGAATCCCAAGATCCACGGCGCCGCCGCTACGGTCGATGATGGACCCTGCTCCGATCACCCGCGCGCCGGCGTTCTTCAGAATGTCGATCACCTCGCGCGAACTGCCGCCGGTGGTGACCACGTCTTCCACCACCACGGCCGTCTCGCCCGGCTCGACGGAAAACCCCCGGCGCAGAACCATTTTGCCGGAAGCGTCGCGCTCGGTGAAGATGAAGCGCGCGCCCAACGCTCGTGCCACTTCGTGCCCGATGATCAACCCCCCGATCGCCGGTGAAGCTACCACGCCGACATCCAGCGTAGGTTCCAGCCGGCGAAACTCGGTGGCCAGCAAGCGTCCGAAATGCTCGGCATGCCGCGGATACTGCAGCACCAGCGCGCACTGCAGATACTCCGGACTGTGGAGACCGCTGGTGAGGCGGAAGTGGCCCTTCAAGTAGGCTCCGGTTTCAAAAAAGGCGCTCAGGATCTGGTTGGTCGGCTCCATCACTCGTCAATATAACAAGTTGTCCGGATCTGGCTACGCGCTCTAACCATTCTGGTTCATAGGGTACCGTTTTGCATGTCTGCTCGTTCCGATCTGGTAAATTTTTCACGTAAAAAGCCGGGGTTACTCAGAGAAACAAGAGCTTGGCAGAGCTTGGCGCTTTGGAACAGCGCTTGCAATCTAGAAAAGCGATGAAATCAATGAAAGCTCAAGGAGCGACGGCTGTTCCGCTAAGCTATCCCCGGTAACCTCTCCAAACCTTTGTAACTTCTTGAATCTCCCTACTGAGAATCCCTCCCAGCCAGCTCCTTGAGTTCTTTCGTCCGGCCGCCGGGCGGACTCATAAGACCACTATTCGTCACTGACAATTTTTTGTCACTTGCCCTCGTCACTTGCCCTAGAGTGGAAGAGTGCGCATTGTCTCGTTGATCGCGAGCGCCACTGAAATCGTCCATGCGCTCGATCTAACCCCCTTCCAGGTAGGCCGTTCCCACGAATGCGATTTTCCGCCGGACGTCCTGGCCCTGCCCATCTGTACCTCGCCCAGCTTTCCCGTCGATGGCAACAGCGCCGAGATCGACGCGCGGGTCAAGAACCAGGTTGCCAACGCGCTTTCTGTGTACCAGGTTTTCGAGGATGTGCTCGATCGCCTAAAACCGACCCATGTAATCACCCAGACACAGTGCCGGGTGTGCGCCGTCAGTCTGGAAGACGTCGAGCGCGCGCTGGCCGGTTCTGTCGGCAGCCGTCCCAAACTTGTAGCGCTGGAGCCGAACGCTCTCGAAGACATCTGGAGCGACATTCGTCGTGTGGCCGCCGCGTGTGGTGTTGTGTCGAAGGGGGAACAGGTAGTGGATGCGCTTCAGTCGCGAATGCAACAGATCTCTGCGCGAGCAAGGCGGTCCCAGCGCCGTCCGCGAGTGGCTTGCATTGAATGGCATGAGCCGCTCATGGCCGCGGGCAACTGGGTCCCGCAGTTGATCGAGCTGGCCGCCGGCGAGAACCTGTTTGGAAAAGCCGGCCTGCACTCGCCCTGGATGAGCTGGGAGGAGTTGGCCGCTTCGGACCCCGACGTGATCGTCACCACCCCCTGCGGCTTCGACCTCGACCGCACGCGCCGCGAGCTGTACTGGTTAACCGGCCGGCCGGAATGGAGCCGCCTGCGCGCGGTCCAAAGCGGCGAAGTTTACCTGGCCGACGGCAACCAATATATGAACCGTCCGGGGCCGCGCATCGTCGAGTCGCTGCAGATTTTCGCCGAGATCCTGCACCCGGATCTTTTCGAGCCCGCGCTGGAAGGTTCAGCGTGGCAGCGGCTCAAGCAGCCTGGCATTCCTTCGATCTTTGGCACCATCGATTTCGACCCTACATATGACTACAAGGCCGAGCGGCGCCGCAAATCTTAGTGCACGGGAATATCTGTCAGCCTCGAGCAACGTGCCTCACGGGGCGCTGGGCGGCGGGACCCGACGCTTGGTGGCTTGTTCGAACGCATAAGCCAGCGCGAGCAGGCGCGGTTCGCTGCAGGCCATTCCCGTGAAGCTCACGCCGAACGGCGTCGGCTTGGCGTCAAATCCCTCGGGAAACGGCTGCTGCAACGGCGCGTTCGGCACCAGGCCGAACGGCACGATCACCGTCGGATAACCCGGCTTGGCCGCGATCGACGCGCCGTTGGCTCCAGGGAAGAGCAGCGCGTCCAGATTGTTGGCCTTCATCACTGCGTCGATCCCCTGCGTCGCCGCCAGCCGAATGTCCTTGGCGCGATCGGCCTGGTAGCGCGCGCGATCCGCCTCCACATCCATTTCGTCCGAGATGTCCAGGTTGCGACTGGCCATATTTGATTGCGCCCGCCTTGGTGTGCGTGATGTTCCACTCGCGCAGCTCGGTTAGCGTCTTGACCGGCGCCGAGGCACCCAGCGTGGCCAGCCATGTGTTGAAATCGCGCTTCATGCCGTACTTCAGAACCACCGAGCAATCCGCGTCCTGGCCTTTCGCTCTGTCAATCCCGCAACATTGATCTCCACAGCAGCAAATTGCTGGCCGGATCCGGGCTCGACCACGCTTGGAATATCGGCCGGATCGACGATGATCGCGCCCTGTTTTTTCAGAACCTCGATCGCATCCGCCATCGCCTTGGCCTGCTCGGGATTCAGTCCGCCGCGCTGTTCCTTCGCACCCGGCGGCGTGACGTGGTCATAATAGAACGCGCGCGGGATGCCGATTCGCGCGCCCTTTAAGCCATCTGCGTTGAGAAAGCGCGTGTAGTCGCGGCCTGCCGGAGGCGTGCACGTGGTGGTCGCTGGATCGTTCGGATCGGGCGCGGCGCCTTCCAACGCTCCCAGCATGATCGCGGCATCGGTCACCGTCTTCGCCATGGGGCCGGGCGTATCCTGATCGGCTGTGATCGGAATCACGCCGTAGCGGCTGACGCGGCCCACGGTGGGCTTGATGCCCGCCAGCATGTTCTGATTCGACGGGCTCAGGATCGACCCTGAAGTCTCGGTGCCGATATTGCCGGCCCAGAAATTCGCCGCCGTGCCGATTCCGGAGCTGGAGCCGCCGGTTTGCAGCGCGGGCCGGCCGTCGTCAGTGGCCTCGCGCGGATCGCGGCGCGGATCGTAGGGATTGAAGCCGAAGCCGCCCACCGCGTTATAATTCCGCCGGCATCGGCGTCGGACGCGCCCGCCACCCAGTTGGCCAGCTCCGTCATGCCGGTCTTGGCGATGATGATCGCTCCGGCGTCGCGCAGATTCTTTGACCAGCGTCGCCTCATAGGGCGGCACGAAATCCACAAACGCCAGCGCACCGCCGGTGGTGGGCATGTTGGTCGTCAGCACGTTGTCCTTCAGCGCGATCGGAATGCCATGCAGCGGGCCGCGCACTTGTCCCTGCGCGCGCTCGCGATCGAGCATCGTCGGCTTCCGCAAGCGCATTGCGGATTCACGGTCAGCGCGGCGTGCAGTTTGTCTTCGTACGTCGCGATTCGCGCCAGATATTGCGTCACCAGCTCGCGCGAAGTGACGCGGCCTTGCTCCAGCGCCGCGCGCATATCGGAGATGCTCGCCTCAACCACTGAAAATTGCGGCGGATGCTCAGCGCGCACGTCGCGTTTAGCCTGCGCGCGGAGCGAGGGAAGAAACGTCGCGGCGGCAAGAAGGCCGGCCAGTAGAATTCGATTCATTGCTGCTCATTCTACTATCTGCGGTGCCAGATGAGCCGGCGGGCCGCCGCGCAGCTACTCTAGTCCCCTGCACTGCACTTGCGGATTTGCTTGTTCCCTTCCATCGAATCGCGCTCCACCCCATACGCCTGCACGAACAAATTCGTAAGGTCGCACTCCGGCGTCAGCCCGAATAACCGGCCGGCACACAGGTGCAGGTCTTCCGGTCTCAAGTTATGACAGGTGTGCGCCACTTCGCAGGCTACGGTTCGGATACGTTCGGTAATCGGCGCTTCAGGCTCGGCGATCTGGTCGAGGTATTTGCGAACGCAATAATCCTCGTCGCAACAGGACTTGAGGCCCTCCGCCTTCGCGCGTTGGACTTCCGGTTCGTGGTCGTTCATCTTTTCTCCAGCAACAAGTGGTTCGCCGTGGTAGACGTGCCCGGCCAGTCACAAGACTCTCAAGGAATTTTTCCGCCTCTCGAGGAACACTGCTAAAGTAAGGTGCTGAACGGACGATCAACCGCCTTGGTTCTCAAACTCAGCGCTCTTGCCTCGGGCGAAATATTGCTGGATGGTAAACCAATCCAGTTGGATGCGCTCGATCAAGCGCTCCAAGCCGCCGATAAAGAGAGCACCGGAGTTTGGTACTACCGCGAGGCTGCCGGCCAGGAACCGCATCCCAGCGTCAAGGCAGCCATCCAGCTGGTGATCAAGCATAAACTGCGAATCAGTCTTTCGAGCAAATCGGATTTTTCCGACTACGTCGATGCCAAAGGCGTGTCGCATCCTCGGGCCGCGCAGGCCATCGCGCGAATGCCTGAAGTGCTGCCGGCATCCAACATCGCGGAGATTTTCGACAACGTCCGAAAAATCGCGGCGGGCGAAAAAGGACAAGGCGGCCTGGTGATTGTGCGTCCCAACCGGAGCTATCTGGTGGTGCCGCCGATGCCGGAGAGCGCCGAGCTGCAGAAATTCGCCGAAGGCCTGAGCCACTTGATCCCAAGCGGCGTTCAGCGCAACGTGGCGGTGATCAGCGAGACCGAGTTCGGCGGCGGCCCCGATGCGCCCAGCATCGCCGATGTCGACCAGGCCATTCCTTTTTTCGGGCTCTTGATGGCCTTGAGCTATCTCGGCCACGCGGTTTGGGTTTTTGAAGGACACGCTTCCGCGCTCCAAGCCGGATGCTCGACCGCCGACGCCCTGCTGGTGGATAGCGCGATGATTCCTTTGCTTGCGCCAGACTGGCAGGAGACCGCGCGTGCCGCCATGCGCAATGCCAATATATTGGTGCAGGACCGCGCCACGTTTCAGCTGCGCGCGATTGCCAAAGTGGGCGCCGCCAGCGACCGGCTGGAGTTCGCCGCTCAGCCGTTTCGTGCGTAGCGCCGGATGGCTGTGGCATGGCCAGTCTGCGGATCCACGGTGACAATGGTCGCGTGCAACTCCCCGCCGCCTTTGGCGCTGTCCAGCCGGATGGGCATCGCTGTTAGAAAGCGCCGCAGCGCCAGGTCTTTGTCGGAGCCGATCACCGAATCGTAAGGCCCCGTCATTCCCACGTCGCTCTGATAAGCCGTGCCACCGGCCAGAATGCGCTCATCGGCGGTAGGAACGTGCGTATGCGTGCCCAGCATCGCCGATACGCGTCCGTTCAAGTACCAGCCCATCGCCATTTTCTCGCTGGTCAACTCGGCGTGAAAATCCACGATGCGGACTTTGACGGACGGGCTGAGCGATGCCAGAAGCCGGTCGGCTTCGCGAAACGGGCAATCTGTCGCCGGCATGTGCACCCGGCCTTGCAAGTCGAGAATCGCAACCTCGACACCGTTCCTGGCCTTGGTGACCAGCAGGCCCTGGCCGGGCAGTTCCTTGGGATAATTGGCCGGGCGCAGCAGCCGCGGCTGGCGCGGAAGATAATCGTAGATTTCCTTCTTGTCCCAGATGTGATTGCCGGAGGTCAGCACATCCAGCCCCATGGAAAAGAATTCCTCGGCGATCAGGGGCGTGATGCCGAAACCGCCCGCGGAATTCTCGGCATTCGCAATAGCGAGCGAAATCTTTTCAGTCGAAATGATTTCCTGTAAAAAACGCGCTACAAGACTGCGCCCGGTGGAGGCGAATATATCGCCAATTAAAAGTATGTTCATTTACTACGGCTGAACGGGCGGGTAAAGGAGCGAACCACCAAGCGAACCGGCCCCGTCCTTGACCCCAGAACTCAACAGGGGCGGAGCCCCCCGAGCGTCTTCAGGCTTCTCCATGGCGGGTTAGTCGCCGGAGCTTGCTCACCAACGCTTAAACCGAGTCGGACCCCAAGACAATTGACTGTCGGATCAATTATAGGAAACCGGTCCCAACACCCGCTGGAACGCTCCACCGCAATCATAACAGAAGGTTGTGTTTTCGCCTAGAACCTCCGTATCTCTTTTATTTCATTAGACTTGCCTGGCTGTATGCTTACCATGGCATCGTAGAGGCTCGACGGCAGGCCGCCCGCTTTTGCAATTCAAATCTCCCGAATGGGGCTGGACCGGCCGCGTAGCGACAAGCTATCATGCACTATACCTTATGAAGCTTGCATGCACACTCGCTCTTGCCTTGCTCGGCGTCGCAGGATCTTTGAACGCGGAGAAGAAGATTATTCAACCCAAGGAAATCGCTCCCGGCGCTCCTTTCAGCCCGGGCGTGCTGGTGGATGGCACCCTCTACGTCGCCGGCCAGACCGGCCGCGATTTGAAGACCGGCAAAATGCCCGACAACTTCGAAGACGAAGTGAAGCAGGCTTTGGAGACCATCGGGATTATTCTGCGCGAAGCCAAGATGACCTACTCCGACGTGGTCTCCGTACAGGTCTACCTCACCGACATCAGTCTGTTCCCGCGCATGAACGCCGTCTATCTTACCTATTTCAAAACCAACCGTCCGACGCGAACCACGGTGGGAGTAGCCAACCTGGCCGGTAAAGGCGCGCATATCGAGATCACCGTCACCGCCCATCGCTAACGTGGCTAACATTCCCATCGGCACCAAGGGCGAAACTAAGCTGCGCGTCACGCCCGACATTGCGGTCGATTTTCTCGGCGCGGAGGGCGCTCGAGTGCTCGGCACGCCCTACCTGATAAGCAATCTGGAATTTACCGCCCGAAATTCCGTGCTGCCGTTTCTGGACCAGGGCTACGACACAGTCGGCGCGCGCGTGGACGTACGTCACCTGGCGGCGACCCCGCTCGGCATGGAAGTGACCTTTCAAAGCGAGGTGATCGCGGTGGAAGACCGGCGTTTGACATTTCGCGTGCAGGCCTTCGACGAGAAGGAGCTGATCTCTGAAGGCACCCACGAACGCGGCGTCATCAATGTCGAGCGCTTCGCCGCGAGGGTTCAGGCCAAAGCTGCAGGTAAATAAAATCCTGCTATCCTGATACATCAACAAAGGAGCGATTCCATGAAAAGAATCTTGAGTATCTCCGCAATTCTGTTGACCGCCAGCTTGAGTCTGGCTCTGGGACAACAGCCCAAGAAGGGGCCGCCGCGGCCCGGCCTGACGCTTACAACTCCGGCATTCGCCGATGGCGGCGAGATCCCCGTCAAATACACGCAATCCGATCCGCACCCCGTCTCTCCCCAGTTGGATTGGACCAATGTGCCGCCGGGCACGGTCACGTTCACATTAATCCTGCACGACCCGGACGTCGCCATTCAGCGTAAGACCGGCGATGTTTTGCACTGGATGATCTTCAACATCCCCGGCACCGCAACATCGCTACCGGAAGGCATGCCCGCCACCGCCACCATGCCGGATGGAGCCATTCAGGCGAAAAATCTTTCGCAACGCGTCGGCTTCATGGGACCCGGCGCCCCGCCTGCCGGTCCCGACCATCACTATACTTTTGAACTGTTCGCGCTCGATACTAAGCTTGACCTGGGCCCCGACGCCACGCGCGACGAGGTTCTGAAAGCGATGGAAGGGCACATCCTCGGCAAAGGCGTTCTGGTGGGCCGCTTCCACCGCAAGTAAACTCGGGCGCAGAACACCTACTTATTGAAGTAGAGCGTCACGTCCACGGTGTGATCGGCGGCGTTGATCTTAGTCTCCGACCGCGTGTTTTTCAGATTGTCGAAAACGCCGCCTTTCTTGACGCGATCTAGAAAATGGTCCGGATAGTCCGGGTTGAAAGGCTTGCCCGGCTCGATGGTCCACATCTTGCGAACCACCGGCTCGCTTTCGATGTCTAGCCCGATGATATCCAGCTTCCCGAGCGTGAATCGCGGGCCGGGGATCACGTTAATTACGATGCTGACCTTCTTGTCCTTGTCATTCACGTCGCGCTTAACTTCGGTAGACGCGTTCAAATAGCCACTGGTGCGCATACTGGCGACAATGCGATCCCGGCCCGCTTTAACCAGATCAAAATTCGCGGTCTGATTCGTCTTGAGATTGGCCAGCCTGGCGAACGGCTCGCGCGGCGCTTCCGCACCCGTGAACAACACGTCCTCGAGCGTGTAGACCGGTCCCGGCGTCACGTCCACGCTCACCACCACGCCATCCACGTCCTTGGCCGGCTCGGTCGCGATCTTCGGAAATGTGACGCGAAGCATGCCGCGCGCTTCGAAAATAGGACGGATTTGAGAATCGAGCAAGACGCGAAATTCCGCCTCATCGTAAGGCAAACCGACAGCGACGCCGTAGATCGCGGTTTCCAGAATCCCTGCGGGCAGATCGCCTGCCTGCGCGAACTTGACGCGCGCAATGTGGGGCAGCCCTTTGGCCGGCCGGAAGACGATGATCAAATCGCTCGTGACATCCGAAATGGGCTTCCCGACAATCGGCTCATGATAGTTTTTCGCGGCCAGGAATTGCGAAACCCACCCGGCGTAGCGATCCAGCACCGCTTTGGTAGCAGGGATTTTTTCGCCGAACAGCGGATCTTTTTGCTTGAGCTGCGCGCGCAATTCGGCGTCGCTGGCCGGCAGATCCTCGAAGCGCACCGGATAAACCTGCGCCACCTCGCTGACTTCGATGGCTGCGTCGTAGCCTTTGTTGTCCGGCGCGGGAGCGAAATGGTAACCGACGTTGTCGAACATGCCGGTGGCATTCAGCCGGTCGCGCGCGGCTTCAAACTGCGCCTTGCCTGCAACCTGGCCGACGCGCAGTCCCGCTACGCCAAGAATCTGTTCGGATTTGTAAAGACGATTCCCTTCCACCGTCAGGGTCTCGATCGGCCAGGGCGTCCCGGGCGGAGGCGGTGCGGGCGTTTCTTCCTCGGCGCCGGCAGCGGGCTTGGGTGTCCGATGCGTTTGAGCCGGACTCGCAAGAGCGGCCGCCAACCACACCAGCGCAACGGCGAAAAGCTTCATTCCAATTCGATCGGTACGTACGTCAACCGGCCCGAGCGCTCCACCTGCAACACAATGGACGAGCCGGTCTTGAAGTCGTCCAGTTTTTTCTTGAAGGCCTCGATACTCGACATGGGTGTGCCGTTCAGCGAATAAATGATGTCTCCAGGCTGCAGCTGAGCCCCGCTTTCCAGATCGCTGGCCGAGCCGGCCGCTACCACCAGCCCATAGCTCTTGCGCAGATCCGGCAGCATTTGAGCCAGCTTTTTGTCGATCGCAATTACCAGGATACCGAGTCTCGGAATCAGATTGTCTTCCGGAGTCACCATGTCGGCGAAGCGCTCCGGATCGTCCACGGTATCGATTACCGGCACGTCCACACTCAGCTCGTCCTTACCGCGCAGGATTCCGAGCGTGACCTTCTCGCGCATGGGCGAGCGAAAAATGTAAGCCTCCAGCTGGCGCGCGTTGCGCATGCTGCGGCGGTTGAGCGTCAGCACGATGTCGCCCACCTTTATGCCGGCCTTGTCGGCGGGTCCGTCCGGTAAGACGTCGCTCACCACGACGCCCCAGTCGCGCGATAATTCCAAACCGTCGGCGATGGCCGGCGTGATGGTCTGAACGGAAATTCCGATCCGGCCCCGGTGCACGTGCCCCTCCTTGCGGAGCTGGTTGTACACGGTGTTAACCACGTTGCTCGGGATCGCAAAGCCCAGGCCTTCGCTGCCTCCGGATTGCGTCAGGATGAAGGTGTTGATGCCGATGACATGTCCTTCTGAATTTATCAGCGGCCCCCCGCTGTTACCAGGATTGATGGGCGCGTCGGTCTGGATGTACGCCAGCATGTCGTCGGGATGCAGCTCACGCGTGGTAGAGCTGACGATTCCCATGCTGACCGATCCTTCGAGACCCAGCGGATTTCCGAACGCTACCACCAGCTCGCCTTGGCGCACCGCATCGGAATCGCCCAGCGTCAGGTGCGTCAAGCCGGTGCGCTCGATCTTGATAACGGCGATGTCCATCTCACGATCGCTGCCAATCAGTTTCGCCTCCAGTAGCTTAGGCTCGGGCTCGATGGTCGTTCCCCGGCCTCCCGGCGTCCGGCGAACTTCCGACAGCCGCACTTGAATGTGCCGCGCTCCCTTGACGACATGGGCGTTGGTGACGATATAGCCGTCCGGTGACAAAATGATTCCCGACCCGGTACTGCGTTGCGTGGAAAGCACGGCCGCCGCGTTACCCGAGTCCGTGTCGTCGGAAGTTACGTAACCGGTGGAGAAAATCTGCACCACGGCTGGATGGATGCGGTTTACCAGTTCCTCCAGCCGGATGCTTAGCTCGTTCAGAGTGAGCTTTGGCGAGGCCTGCGCTGCCGCCGGTTGCGGTGCCGGAGCCGCTTGTGACCCGTTCGGATGAGACGCGGGGGCGGAAGTTTGTGCGGGAAGGGCGTTGACGCAAACCAGCGCCGCAAGACAAAGCAATGACCATTGCCTCATAACTTTATTTTCTCCTAACGGTGCAGACCTCTGCCCATTCCATGAAAATTCAATCACTTGCGAGCCACCAGCGTAGTACCGGCAACCATAAGCACGATAGGAATTTTCGATTGGACCCGCGTTCGGCTCTCGCCTACGCTTGGTATATGGCAACTGCACATATCGTCGAACCGGCGGCCTCACAAGTTGGACTCCTACACCGTATCAGCAGTATCGTCAGTTCTGAATTATCCCTGGACGAAATGCTGGGTGAAATTATTGGACTCACTGCCCAGGTAACCACTTGCGACGCTTGCCTGGTTTACCTGATCGAGCGGCAGACCGGTGAAATCGTCCTGCGCGCTTCCCAGGTGCCGCACGCCGCGGCGCTCGGAAACCTGCGCATGAAAATGGGAGAAGGCGTAACCGGCTGGGTGGCGGAACACAAGTCGATCGTGGCGCTCTCTACCGACGCCTGGGCCGACGCGCGCTTCAAGCGGTTCCAAGTTTTGATCGAAGATACTTACGAGGCCTTTCTTTCCGTGCCGCTGATCAGCAGCGGCGACCTGATCGGCGTCATCAATGTGCATCACCGGCAGGCGCACGAGCATACCCCGGAAGAAATCTCGCTGCTCACTTTTGTGGGCGAGCAAATGGGCGGCGCGATAGCCAAATCCATCCTGGCCGATGCCAATGCCAAGCTGTTCGAGGAAGCGCAGGAGATGAAGCGGCAGCTGGAGACGCGCAAAGTCGTCGAGCGCGCCAAGGGAATTTTGCAGCAGCGTTACTCGCTTACCGAAGAGGACGCGTATCTGCGGCTGCGCAACGAGAGCCGCCGACTGCGCCGTCCGATGAAGGATCTGGCCGAAGCCATCATCCTGTCCGAGGAACTCAGCCGCAAAAACGAAGCCGCCGCAAGCTAGGCATTTACGTCAGACGCGTCAGCCTGCCGGACGACACGCTCCCCAGCCTTAAGTTCCCAAACAGCCCGTGATCAGGGCAGAATCGGCGGACACGTGCCGGCTTGTCGTTCCCTATCCGGCCCTCGATACTTTCTCGCCACTACATGAAAAAGCTGCCAATGCTTGGGATTCCGCACATCCGGCGCATCATCCCTTTCTTCTTCCCTGAGCATCTCGACGTCAAAGCCCTCCAGCAGCTTCAACATCTCCTCTCGGGAGTGGTGGGTCCGATTCGAGATCGACGCCCACGAATCTCGTTTCCCAAAAAACTGCCCCGCGAACCGGCCACCCGGACGAATCGCCGCCACGATCCTGTCCCAGAGCCTCGGAAAATGCCGCGGCTCGCAAAACGGCAACGCAAAACTCGCGTTCACCAGATCGCATGGGGGGACCTCCATCTCCGCAAAGTTCACCTCGATAGTCGTCAACAGCGGCTTCCAGGCCTCCGGAACCCGGGGCCACAAGTAGGAAAACGCGTCCGGGTGGCTGTCTGAGGCCACCACTTTCCAGCCCCGTTTGAGCAGTTCAAGCGTGTCCCGCCCTTCGCCCGCTGCTATATCGACTGCGAGGCCGCCAGCGAATCCCTCGTCGGTAAATAAATCCAGGGCCCGGACCAGCGTATCGCGCGGCTCTTTTCCTAAGACGGCCCTGAAGTACCCCGGCCAATCCTCCCGCTCGGAATAATCCTGCGCCCTCATCGGCGGCAACTCTGCTTGCTGCTTATCGGGTTCTCCCATAGGCTCCACTAATGTACAAAATTCTCCACCGCATCGTGGCTACCGTTTCGCGGTCTCGAATTATGGACGAATTGCCGGCGATCCGCTCGGATGTGCAGGCGGCGCTCCCCACAACGCGTTTCGGGCCAACTCAGCATAGGCGACAAACTGTCAACTCGCGTCGCCTCCGCAGCCAGCTCAGAATTGTAAGGCAGGCATAGCATTCGAAGCGTTTACGTCGGTCGAGATGCTGATCGCTCGCCACTTCTCTGCATCGGCTGCGCGAGCCGCCTCGGCTTCGCCGGCGTACCGAACGGCGTCGCTGCCCAGTAGAAGATGGGCTGGCAGATGATCGCAGGCCGCCAGACGAATGATCACCTGAGCTACTTTGGCCGGATCGCTATTCTCGTGGCCCCAAAGAGACTCCAGCGCCTTAACGACCGCGCCGACTGAAGGTTGATAATCCGGCAGCAGATCAGGCATATCTTTGTGCGCACGAGTGCCCCAGTTCGTCCGCATGCCGCCTGGTTCGAGCGCACACACCTTCACGCCAAAAGAAGCGACTTCCCTGGCCAGAGATTCGGTAAATCCCCCGACCGCCCACTTGGCGGCATGATAGGGAGTGCTGCCGGGCACTGCCAGTCGGCCGCCGACTGACGATATTTGTAGAATGTAGCCGCTCTTCTGCCTGCGCATGATTGGTAGCACCGCCCGCGTCACGTTGACTACCCCATAAAAGTTTGTATCAATCACCGCCCTGAATCTTTCCGGCGTCAATTGCTCGAACGGCGCAACATCGCCGTAGCCCGCATTATTCACGACGACATCAAGACGCCCGAAGGCAACCACCGCCGCCTGCACAGCGGCATTGGCCGCACCCTCGTCTGCGACGTCGAGGGGAGCGGTGCGAACTCGATCTCCATACTTCGCCGCCAGATCTTCGAGGCGGCCAGGATCGCGGGCCGTTGCGACGAGGCGATCACCCGACGCGAGCACAGCGTCAGCGATGTTGCGGCCTAATCCGCTTGCGCTGCCGGTCACTAACCAGACTTTAGACATAAGAACCCTCCTTTCGCTTCCTCGATTCACTATAACTGTGGCACGCGATAGCGCGCGAGTGTGAAACCAATACAAACACTGCAACCATTAGCGGCAAAGGAATCTACGCATGAGTTGGCGAAAGGCAATCTCGCCAGGCCTTTCGGAAACACGCTGAATTGGTTCCGGCCTGCCTTTCGGAACGCGAATTAATAGGCCAGGACACGTGATCGATTCTTGGGCCTTCTGTGCATGGATAGTAACGTCCGTTCACTTCTTCACCCATGACTGCAAAATCCGCATGCGATGTTTCGATAGCATCAGACTTCCATGAAAATCCGAATCGGCTTAGGAAACGGATTGGGAATGAGTAACGCGCCACTCGGAGAAAACCTCTGCTGACTTAGAGCGGATCAGTACCGATAAACGCGTTTGCGCTAGGTCAAGCTATTACAGCTAAGCGCTGGCGGGCACGGTCGGAATAGTCAGGCTCTCAACATCTGCTCGAAGCGGGACATCTCGCCACGCCTCGCCTGCTTCATCGTCCGCCCAGTGCCTGCACCAGCGCCGGGACCCAGGGAGCCCCCAGACCAGTGACGTTATCGTATCCGGGAACGGAGCGCAGCGAACTGTCCACGCTCTCGATTATTTTGCCGCTGCTGGTGGGATACGAGTCCAGAGTCGCGAAAGCATAGAAAGAAAATCCCGGGTAAAAAACGAGTACTCCAATCGGTTCCGATGGCGCGTTCACATCCACGATCGGCGTGTTCGAGCCTGTCCCTCCCGCATGCAAACCGTACAGAGCGGGATTCAAGAAACCAACCGCGCTCAGCCCTTGCGAAAAACGCCTTTCGTTCACCAGTGCCAAAACTCCGGCAAACAGCGGACTGGCAAGGCTGGTGTTTTCTCCCAAGGCCCTCCAGAGCAACTTCATTTGCCCAACATCAAGCGACTCCGCTTGAAGAAGTCGTTCATCACAACGTTATTAAGAACAACAAAACAGGCGGCCCGGCGCGATGCTCTGACGCGAATGCCAGAGCTTGTGAGTTGCGCGGCTACCACTCCGCTAGTTGCACCCAAAATGAAACTTTATGTTTGACCTCGATTTCTCGACGTTAGCGCCGCAGTTCCCAAGGAACCGGGCTGATTCAGCTTGCCCCGGACTTACGCGTTGACGAGGTCCGCCTTGACGGCCTGCTGAGCAGCCGCGAATACATCGCGTGCGGACGTCGTACCCGCTACGTGCTCCGCACCCGCGATTCCGAGGTCCATCCATCCCGCGTTAACGCTGTCAAACATTTCTTCGGCAGGTCCAGTGTGGCCCTTCGGCACGCCGAACTGCTCGAAAGCTTCCGCCCACCCTGCACGCGGGACTGCAAAGGCTTTTACGTCGCGTTTTAGGACTTCACCTAATTGTCCGGCCACTTCATCCGCGCTTACCATCGAACCGAGCTCGATAACGCGATGCCCTGACCACGCCGGCCCGGTCAGAAGCTTTGCTACCTCTGCGCCGATGTCGTTTGTCGCGGCCATTGTTGATTTCCGGTTTGTAGGATTGTAGAAGACCGGTAGTGTTCCGCCTTGGGCAGCCTGTAAGCCGAAAAGAAAGTTTTCGAAAAAGCCGCCTGCGCGCACAAATGCGACCGAAGATGGCAGGCCGCGAAAACCTTGCTCCAAAAGTGATAAGGCTGTGATCATCCCCAGCCCGCTTGTTCTATTCGCGCCCATCGACGAGAGCGCTACCACCCGCGGGGGCACCACCTTGGTCAGCGCCTCGACATAGTTCGTAATCACGCCCTTTGCTTCTCTGTAATCAGGCGAGGGGGCCCATACACTCGGCAACATAACAAACGCGCCCTCAACACCTTTGAGAGCCGCCGCTATGGCTGTCGCATCGTTCCAGTCTCCATCCACCAACTCCACGCCTTGGTCTGCCCACTTCGCTGCTTTCTCGCGATTGCGCACCAGCGCTCGCACCTGTTTGCGTTGCTTCAGGAGATGCCGCGCGGTGGCGCCCCCAACTTTTCCAGTAATGCCCATAACTAAATATAAATACATATTCGTTTTCTCCCTGTTGTTTTTGCAGCGATACGGTACCGTATCTGTTGCTACTCGATACTGCCCAGCAGGCTTGCTACGATACGGTATCTGTGCTTACGCCCTGTTAGAGTACCTTTGCGGTGAAAAGTTGCAAGCGAAACCGTTACCTACAAATTGCTTGGCGAAGAAGGCAGTGGAGGTATCAGCATCGACGAAGTTTCGCGGCGCTCGCGTGGCGGTGTTATGTTACCGCGCTCGCGACAGGTTTGGCTCAACAGTTAAAATCCGTGCGCTGGGCGGCCGTTCTTCCTTCCATTATTGACGCAGCAGAGCGGGAACCGGAGTTGGCGCAGCTTCTCGCTCAGTTGCATGCCGGTCAGATGGTTCCGTATTTTGCAGTTGCTGCGCGAGCTAAGAAGTCCACCTTGCGACTCGCGGCAGTCGCTTTCCCAGCGACGCTGTTACGATATCGGGTGTTGCGGATCAACGGAAAACCGGATCAAGCCACACTCCCCGGCGGATTTCAAAACGAAATCATCCTCAGCCACGAATTCTTCAACGAGATCATGAGCCATCCGATTCCAACCGACATGGAGACGGCCAAGGCTCTCTCCTCTTCCCCTGCAGCTCTCGATCTGTTCATGTGGCTTGCGCACCGGTGCTTCGTGGCCAATCCAGGACTAGTTTCCCAAGCTTGACGTCAACCCGGCTGTCCGGAAAGGCCGGGTCGCTACCGTGAAAACGCGTTTGCGTTAAATCAAGTTCAAGCTATTACAGCTAAGCGCTGGCGGGCACGGTCGGAATAGTCAGGCTCTCAACATCTGCTCGAAGCGGGACTTCCTGCCTCGCCTCGCGCGCTTCATCGTCCGCCCAGCGCCTGCACCAGCGCCGGGACCCAGCGGAGCCCCCAGACCAGTGACGTTATCGTATCCGGGAACGGAGCGCAGCGAACTGTCCACGTTCTCGATTATTTTGCCGCTGCTGGTGGGATACGAGTCCAGAGTCGCGAAAGCATAGAAATCAAATCCTGGGTAAAAAACGAGTACTCCAATCGGTTCCGATGGCGCGTTCACATCCACGATCGGCGTGTTCGAGCCTGTCCCTCCCGCATGCAAACCGTACAGAGCGGGATTCAAGAAACCAACCGCGCTTAGCCCTTGCGAAAAACGCCTTTCGTTCACCAGTGCCAAAACTCCGGCAAACAGCGGACTGGCCAGGCTGGTCCCGCCGAGCGCGGATTCGCAGTATTCGGTAGTCGGCCCGGTTTTGGTGCAGCCCGGATCGACCGGCGGCGTTCCGATGAGCAAGGTCTGACCCTGCATGAAGCCTGTGTCCGGATCAGCTAGCATTGCGATATCCGGGGTCACACGATGAGGACCATTCAGATGAACAGGTGTGCCGGCGGCCGTGTACGTTAACGTGGCGAATACATTCGGAACTACGTTCAACTGATAAAAAGGTTCCGGAACGATCAGACTCGGACCACCTCCTGAACCGCCGGCATATTCAAACGGGACCCATCCCTGGTCCGTAACTTTCGTTGCATTTCCGTTCACTGCGGGAGTGCCATTGAAAGTAGTAAAGTAATTTGCCCATCCGTATTCGGCCTTCTCACCCGAAGCATTCATGAGCAGCAGGCTGGTGCCGCCCACTGCCGTTGCATAAGGACTGGTGGCCGGCCAGCTGCCGGAGGCGACCGGTATCCCCTCCGCTGTCGAGTCGCCACCGTCACCGCTTGCAAATAGGACGGTGATGCCTTCGGCCGCGGCCTGCAGGTGCTGGAAAGTATCAATAGCAAGCCGTGCGGCGGAAACGTCTCCTTCACCGATGTACGTCCAACTGTTCGTGATTATGTCCGCCAGCTGCTGATCGATCACTTGGTAGAGAGGCTCCTCGGCAACGCCCTCATCCACCACGTCCACCTGGTCGCAAGAGCCTCCGACGAAAAGAATATAAGCGTTGGGCGCCATGGAGTGAACTGCCTCAACATCCAGCGTTTGCTCCCCTAGCCAACCTTGGGACCCGCACGGGTCACCGGCGGGAACGTGATTCACGCCCGCTTGCAAGATCTCTGAGAAGTTTTCAGCGGTCAGTTGCGGCAATCCGTGGTTCGCGGAGTATCGATTTGCGTCGGCCACGAGTGTACTCGAGACGTAGAGATCCGCGATGGCAACGCGCACTTTCCTGCCGGTCTCGGAGACCTGATCGGCGCCATAGGCCGCACGCACCTGTTGCGGCGTGTAGCCGCAGATCTGCCAGGGAAGATTCGATCCATAAGGAAATGGCGATGGCGACTCAAGTTTGGCCTGGTGGTCGGCCCAATAGGTGCTGCAAGGATACAGGTTGTTGGCGCCTTCCGGAGGTGGGATAACGCCTGTCGTAGACGACGGCTGCGTCCCCGCCCGTACAGGCCGTGCGAGCGCTGGCTTCATGAGTGGACGCGTATCGTCCAGACCGTCGATGTAGGTGACCAATCCTGAAAGCTCCGCCGGAAGGGAGGGCTCCTCAGCGTGTGCCCGCAGGGTCTTGCCCCGGTAAGAGTACAGATTCTGACTCACCCCGAAAGCCTGCTTGATTTGTCCCACCGTGCCGCTCGCTGCTACGAATAGCCCGCTATCGGGAATGTGCTTGATCTGGAAGCCGAGAGCGCTCAAAGTACTTGCTACCAGAGCCACATCTTCCGACCTGGGCGAGAATGCGGCATGGAACTGCGCGGGAGTCAAAAACTGGCCGTAGCGCGAGGCGCCCGGTGTTGATTGCTCCTGAATGAGCTGTTCGAGCTGGCCCGGGTTTCGCCAACTGAGATAAGCTTCGAACACCACACGCGTGTTCTCGTCAGCCGGACCAAGCTTCTGTGCCCGGCTTAGCCACGCGGGTACGGTGCCGGAGAGAATCGTCTTGGCAGGCTTCTGAAGCTGCTGTGCGAGCAACGGCGCCGAAGCGGCAATTCCCGCCAGCGTGTACACGACCAGCAGGACGATCTTGTTCGATTTCAAGGGTTGGCCTCCGATCAATGGCGGGATATCTTCCGAATCGGGTATTGTACACTGGGCAGCTCAAAGTCACAATCTAATTCCATACTTCCGGCTAACTGTGCAGTGTAACTGTACAGGTAAACTGTATATATGGTATGCTCAGGTTATGAGTAAGAGGCCGCCCTTCCTCGAGCCCGAAACAGCGTCGCATCTCGCAGCGCAAATTCGGACCATTCTCAGCAGACTGAAGCGCCGGCTGCGTGAACACGGTGGGCGGCAAGATCTGACGCCATCTCAGATCTCCGTCCTCCTTCGCCTTGAAAAGGATGGCGCTGCCACCGTGTCGGACCTCGCCCGCGCGGAGGGCGTACGCCCTCAATCGATGAGTTCCATCGTCACGTCGCTGCAAGATGCGCGTCTGGTGAGCGGCATTCCCGACCCTGACGATGGCAGGAAAACTCTGATGTCGCTCAGCAAGAAATGCGAGCAGCGCCTTCGGGAGAGCCGTGCCGCCAGACAGGATTGGCTGACCTCGACAATCCTGCAAAAGCTTTCCGCTCAGGAGCAGCAGCGCCTCTCTATAGCCCTCGAACTGCTCAGCCGGCTGGCCGAAGATGGATCTCTTTCATGAGGCCATGTTCCGATCGCCGAGATCGCTTCTCAGGAGAAAAACCGAATGCCAGTCACAACCATCGATGCTAGAACAGCGCTCATCGTCGTCGATCTTCAGAGGGGCATCCTCAACTCGCCCTTTAGCCACCCGATCGCCGCTGTCATCGAGCGCTCCCGCGCGTTGATCGATGCCTTCCGGCAGCATGGTCTTCCGGTTGTGCTCGTTAATGTCGCAGGTGTTGCTCCCGGCCGCACCGAGCATACGCCGCGTCATACGACATTGCCTGAGGGATTCACCGTCTTACTTCCGGAACTGAACCAGCAGCCTGGCGACATCCTGGTGACCAAGCGAACCTGGGGCGCATTTCCAAGTACGGATCTTGAAAGCCAGCTGAAAGCGAAAGGCGTCACGCAGGTGGTCGTTGTGGGCGTGGCTACCGGCACCGGCGTTGAATCCACCGCGCGTCAAGCGTACGAGCTGGGCTTCAACGTCACGCTGGCCGTCGACGCCATCACCGATGCGCGTCCCGAAGCGCATGCCTACAGCCTCAGCCACGTTTTTCCCCGTCTCGGAGAAACCGGTACGGCCCAGGAAATTATCGATTTGCTGGCGAAAAGGAGCCCTACTAAATGAACTGGCTGCATCTCGTTTCCTACTTCTTCGGTGGCCTCTTTCTGACCAACGCCGTTCCGCATTTTGTGAGCGGCGTCATGGGACAGCCCTTCCAGAGCCCCTTCGCAAAGCCCCCCGGACAAGGGCTTTCTTCCTCCACCGTCAACGTACTCTGGGGATTTTTCAACCTGGTCGCCGGCTACCTGCTCGTGCTGCGCGTCGGACAATTCGACCTGCGATCGACCAGCAACGTGCTCCCGCTCGCGGTGGGCGTGCTGCTGATCGGCCTTACTTCTGCCCGGCACTTCGGACGGTTCCATGGCGGCAACACGCCGGAGGGTTGATGAAGAAACCCGCGACCGGCGCATTCCGCGCCTTAAATAGTTTCAACTATCGCGTCTGGGCAGCGGGCGCCCTGGTGTCCAACATCGGCACGTGGATGCAGCGCATTGCCCAGGATTGGCTGGTGCTCACGCAGCTAACCAACCGCGATGCCTCCGCCGTCGGTATCGTCATGGGCCTGCAGTTCGCTCCGCAGCTGCTTCTGTTGCCGTGGACCGGACTCGCGGCGGATCGCTTCAACCAGCGCAAGCTCCTGATGTTTACGCAAGCCACCATGGGCGTGCTTGCGCTGATCTTGGGAGTGCTTACCATCGAAGGCGTCACCCGGCTCTGGCACGTGTACGTGTTTGCATTTTTATTCGGCTGTGCATCCGCCGTTGATTCCCCGGTGCGGCAGACCTTCGTAGGCGAACTTGTGGGCGACGGCCATCTTGCGAATGCAGTGGCGCTCAATTCCACATCCTTCAATGCCGCTCGCATGATCGGCCCCGCCTTAGCCGGTCTGCTTATCGCCCAGGTCGGTACTGGTTGGGCGTTTTTGTTAAACGGGATATCTTTCGTCGCCGTTCTGATTTCCATGTCCTTCTTCCGCGTCTCGGAGCTACACCCGAATGTCCGGGCCGGCCGCAGCGCGGGTGGATTCATGCAAGGCTTCCGCTACGTTTGGGGACGCGCGGACCTCCGAGCCATCATGATCATGTTGTTTCTCATCGGCACCTTCGGATTCAATTTCCCGATCTTCACCTCAACCATGGCCGTCAATGTATTTCACTCTGACGCGAAAGGATTCGGACTGCTGTCCTCCATCATGGCGGTTGGTATGATTTCGGGTGCTTTGCTCGCCGCTGGCCGGGACAGACCACAATTCGGATCCTTATTCATCGGCGCTGCTGTGTTCGGTATCGGATGCACACTCGCTGCGCTGTCGCCCGGCTATTGGTGGTTTGCCGGCTCGCTGGCATTGATTGGTATCGCCGCTTTGACGTTCGCCAACGCCACCAACAGCATGATGCAGCTCTCCGCCGAACCTGCCATGCGTGGGCGAGTCATGGCGCTTCGCCTGGCTGTTGCACTGGGCGGTACCCCAATCGGCGCACCCATCGTCGGCTGGGTCGCCAATCATTTCGGCCCGCGCTGGGCGCTTGGAGTGGGCGCCGCATCGGGGTTTGCCGCCGCTATTGTGGCCGTTCGATTTCTGACCCAACGAACAGAATCCATACCCGAAAATGAGCCGATTCCAATTTGAAGCGAAGTGAACAGCTGACTGAGGTTCGCCGATTCTGCACTGACCACGCGCTGTGCCATTTCTTCTTCTTGAACTCGCCCTCCACGCTAGCTGCGCGAGGAACCGCCGCGCCTCGAGCGATCCTGTAGCATCCCCAAAATTCGCCGTTTCGCCCATGACGCCGCCACCGATCCGTGCCAAAAAGCTACGATGAAAAAGCGGAACACGGGAGAACCGCCACGAAACCTTCGGAAGCCCTCACAGCGCACCGCGACGAATTGCGGCAACTTGTCAGCCGCTACGGTTTATCGCGCCCCCGCGTGTTCGGGTCGGTTCTCAGCGGCTCTGACACGGACGACAGCGACCTTGATTTGCTCGTTGAACCCGGACGATCCACCAGCCTGCTTACGATTGCCGGTTTGAAGATCGATGCGGAGAAATTGCTCGGAGTGCCGGTATCTGTTTTAACTCCGAACGCATTGCCGCCCAAATTCCGTCAAGAGGTGCTGCAACAGGCGCAGCCCCTATGAAGCATCCCGAGCGCGTCGAAGAATATCTGGAACACATTGCGGAAGCGATTGACCGGGCGACAGGCTACCTTCAGCCCGTACCAGACCTCCAAGCCTTTCAACAGAACCTGACAGCATCCCGAGCTTCCATGGGCGCAAATGCGCGGGATGCGCAACGTAGCCATCCATCAGTATTTCTTTATCGATAAGGGAACCATTTTGCAACGTTCCACAAAGGCTAAGTTTTGAGAATGCGTTGTTGAGCCGGTTTTGCCGCCGCCCGCAAATTGCACTGCGCGCCCTGCACCCCTGCCCTTGCCGTGCTAATCTTCTCCCGGTTTAAAATACGGAGAGACGCTATGAACACGGTTCAAGACATCGAACGCGCAATACAGGCGCTTACGCCCCGTGAACTGGAAGAACTGTACTCATGGCTCGACCAGAATTGCCCGCAGCCCATCGACACCCGCATTCAATCCGACCTTGCCGCTGGCCGTCTCGATAAAGCGATTAGCCGCGCTTTGGACGACGAGAAAAACGGTCGCGTTCAGCCGCTTTAAGAACGCGGCTTGATGGAACACCGCGCCACTTCCGAATTTTGGCAGCACTATCACGCGCTCCCCCCCTCACATCCGCACCAGCGCCGACAAGCAGTTTTCCTTGCTCAAGGGAAACCCGCAGCATCCTTCATTGCAATTCAAGAAAATCGGTGAACGCCACGGCGAGGAAATTTATTCCGCTCGGGTGACGTTGAGTTGTCGCGCCCTTGCGGTGAAACGGTCCTATGGCTTCTTATGGTTCTGGATTGGCGACCACGAAACCTATGAACACCTCATCGCGTCGTAACCGAAAAGGGAACTTTGTGAGACGGTGTTGAATGCCCACCCGGTCGGATAACGTCCTATCAGCCGAATTACCGGCCGCCTCGGTACGGACTTTCTCAAACTCGCCCAGTACTCAGCTAAGGAACCGGTGCATCAAATCCCGTCGTGCGCCACGCCAGTTCTTGGCTTCCATGCCGTACTCGATCAGCCAGGCTGAATGAAATGAGACCGCCAGCGGTCTATTGGCGACCAAAGCCCTCTACCGTGGCGCTCGGGGCGCTTCCTAAAAAATGGAGTGATTCTTGAAGAGGAAGGAATTAGCATGTAATAGATTGAACCTGACCTGACGGGCATCGCACGCACGGCGCAACCCGTCGGACACATCCCCTGCGTTGCGACACCACCGCCTTCAGCAGCCATACTTCCGACTTGCTAACGATCCAGGAGTTGAACGGACGCAAGCGCGTTCATCGGGCCCCCCACGCCGCAAACGCCGCAATCGAGCGGTACAGAACCAAGGTTTTCAGACGGTTTTGGCTTTTCCATGCTGGGCGCTACCGGGCTATTTCCCCTAGCTGTATCGGATTTCAATCGTGATTGGTAGAGTAGAATTTCGGCTACGGGTTCATGCAGCCCTCTGCCGATCCTCACGATATGTCCACGCCACGAAACGGTCCGTCCGAACTGGACACGCTATCGGGCTTTCTCATCGCCCTACAGGAGCAGGACAAACTCTTGACCGAGGCCATGAACGCGAACCGACGCGAAATGTCGGTTCCGCACGTCGCCTTTATCAAGGGCATATTTGACAAGATCGGGGCGTTCGATCCGAATCTCGCCGGTCCATTTACTACTCACGCTGATCCGGCAACATCCCTCGCGCAAATAAGGGATGCAATCGCCAAGCTGAAATCACGATTAACGCTTCTCGGAGCAGACGCCATTCGCCTTAGAAAGAAGCGGGCCAATCTTTCAAATCTGCTGTCCCAATTCGAGAAGCAAGGTGAAATCTTGAAGGGGAGATTGCCCGGTAGATCGTAGAAAGTAGCGACTCTCAACCCCCGGCCATAATGAGCCGAGGGTGAGTTTTTCTGCCAAGAAAAAAAGGAGAGAGTCGCTTGAAGAAACAATACCAGATCGAACAGCAACGAGCCGTGCAGCAGTTCCGCCGGATCGCCACCGAACAAAACCCGAACATCCAGATGATCCTGCCGTTGGCCGAGATCGTGGGCCTGCTGCAGCAAGGAGTCGGCAACCTGCTGCGGGAAACTGGGCTGGCGCTGATGCAGGCCGTGATGGAAGAGGAAGTGCGTCATCTGGCTGGCGAGCGTCATGAACAACACGATGGTCGGCGCGCGCATCGCTGGGGTAAGGAAGACGGCTACTGCATCGTGGATGGACAGAAGGTGCCGATCCGGCGCACCCGGTTGCGGACCGCCGAGCGGCGCGAACAGCGCTTAGGTAGCTACGAGATGTTCCAGCGAAGCGGGCCTATGCAGTTGGGCGTTTGGGACAAGATGATGCGCGGGCTTTCGACGCGCAACTATGGCGCGGTGGTGAAAGAGTTTCAGAACGCTTATGGGATCGAGAAATCGGCGGTGAGCGAGAACTTCATCGAGGCCAGCCGGGAGAAGGTCAAGGAGCTGATGGAGCGTCCGCTGGGCGAGCTGCGATTGTGCGCCATCGTGATCGACGGCACGCCGTTCAAGGACCGGCAGATGATTGTAGCCCTTGGGATTGGCTGCGATGGACACAAAACGGTGTTGGGATTGCGCGAAGGCGCGACTGAAAACACTGCCGTGGTGAGCAGCCTGCTGAGCGAGTTGCTGGAGCGCGGCGTGGACTTCACTACTCCGCGGCTGTACATCCTGGATGGCGGTAAAGCGCTGGCAGCGGCGGTACGCAAACATGCCGGCGAAGCAGCTTTCATTCAGCGCTGTCAGGTCCACATCGCGG
>CAVXJU010000004.1:0-102259 GCA_963761935.1 Terriglobia bacterium
GACATCCGCCAGCTCCTGCTCCTTATGCACGTAGATCAAAACATTGCCGTCGAAAACCTCGAATAAACCAGACCGGTAAATCTTGTGAGGCTGGAACACGACGTCGCCATCGGAAAGGATCGCTACGCGGCCCCATTGCGCGACGTGCTCGACTGCATCCACCGACCCGGGGAACAGGCGATTGGCGAACGGATAGCCCATTAAAAAATAAGAAACGGCCAGGAGATTGGGTTCGTGCAGATTTTCCAGGCGATAGCGCTGCAGCGCGCCGAGATAATCGGCATAGCCCAGCTCCGAGCGGAGGCTCTCGAACAGTTGCCAGTAACGCAGGGACCGCTCGGGGCCGACGTTGGCGTCCAGGTAGCGCTTCAAGTCCGCCGTGACGCGATCGTTATTGAGCAGCGTGTTGTCGACGTCAAAAAGAAAAACTGTGTTGGAGTCCGGCATGGTAGCGTCGGCCAATTGTACTGCGGAACCGCGCCTTAATGGGCCTGCTGTTTACTGCGGTCGGCCACGATGATCACTTGCATATCGCGCGCCAGGCGCACCACCTGCTGCACCAGGTTTCGCCCCCCGAAAGCCGGCCAGCGTCCGGTGGATGGCCTGGCCAAGAACAACTGCGTCACCCCGTTTAGCCGCGCGAACTCCACCACCGTCTTGGCTACATCGTGCCCGCCCAGCAAACGCGCTTCGATGTGCAAGTTGCGCGCGAAATTCAAATGGCGCTCCACCGCATCGCGCTGTCCGGAGGCTGCTTCCAGGCCGTCCCCATTGCGCTGAACAGCCACGGCGAAGCAATCCGCGTGCAAATAATCGGCCACCCGTTTTCCGCGCCGGATGAGCATGGCCGTGGATGGATCGGCCGTCACCAAAATCAGAATGCGCTCCTGGCTCCGGGGCGGATCATCGGTTACCTCGCCGTCGGCGGGGTCCGCCTGGAAGCCCGGTGAATTATAGTCCACCTGCCGGATCTCCACTTCGTGCGCAGTCTGGCGAAGAGCCAGCTCGCGCAAGGCCACCAGCGTGGATTCTTGAAAAAAGTTCTTCAGCGCCTCCAGAGCTTTCTCCGGAGCGTAAACCACGCCGCGGGCCAGACGATTCAGCAAAGCGCGCGGCGTCAGGTCCACCATTACCACCTGGTCGGCTTGCTGCATCACCCAGTCCGGAATCGTCTCGCGCACGCGCACTCCGGTGATGCGCCACACCTGGTCGTTCAGGCTCTCCAGGTGCTGGATGTTCATGGTGGTGAGCACGTCGATTCCCGCATCCAGCAAGACTTGCACATCCTGCCAGCGTTTCTCCCGCTCCGAACCCGGGATGTTGCTGTGCGGAAACTCATCCACCACGCAGAGCTGCGGGCGGCGGCTCAGGATCGCATCGGTATCCATATCTTCAAAGACGGTACCGCGATACTCCACCCTGCGCCGCGGAATAAACTCGAGAGTGTCGGTCTTGCCGATGGTATCTTTCCGGCCGTGCGGCTCAAAGTAGCCGATCACCACGTCCCGGCCTTGGCGCTTCATTTCCTGCGCCTCTTCCAGCATCTGGTAGGTTTTGCCGACACCAGCGGCATAGCCCAGGTAGATCTTGAGTCTTCCTCGCGCCTGGAGTGCTGGCATGCTAGCTAGTGAGGGAACACGCGAACGTCGATGTCGTTGGCGCCGCGGATCAGCCGGTCCAGCGGGGTTCCCGTATATCTCTCCCACCATCGCACTTGCGTGCTGTGACCGACGAACACCTGAGTGATTCCGTGGTCGCGGGCAAATTGCAAGATCGTTTCCACCGGGTCTTCCCCATCCAGGATTTCGATGTGTGCCATGGCGTCGCGCGCGATCGCCAGGTTGCGTTCGAGTGCGGACTTATCGTCGGGCGAGATCTCGGTTTGCCGTACGTAAGCCACCGTCAAGTCGCCATGGAAACGATCGGCGTTGCGCCTGCCGCTGGCGATCATGACAGCCCCGTTGGCCCGCGGCGTGATGCATACCAACACTCTTTCCTGCGCGCCGAAGGTCTGGGTAATGCCATGACGGTGGAGGTACTGCTCCAATTGGCGGTCCACCACATCGGCGGCCAGCAGCAGTGCGATCTCGCGGAGTTCCGACAGCTTCTGCGCCTGGCTGGAAGCGCGAGCGTCGGCTTCGGCGTCTTCGGTGCGCGTGATGCACATCTCCGGAGGCGCATCCACCACCACAATCTCGTCGGCTGAGTAAAGAAAGGCGCGCGGCACAGTTTGGGACACATACTTGCCGGTAATCCTGGCAACGCGCTCGCGCAGGTCGTCGATGTATTGAATATTGACCGAGGAAATGACCGAAATCCCAGCGTCCAGCAGTTGCTCCACGTCCTGCCAGCGGCTGTGGTTGGGCGAACCGGGCGGGTTGTCGTAAGCCAGGCCGTCCACCAGACACACGCCGGGGTGGCGCTTCAAAATGGTCTCCACGTCCATCACCGGGACGCCCTCGATAACTTGTAGCGGAATGATCGGCAGTTTGGACAACAGCGCTTCGATCTCAGACGACCGCTGCGGCTGCACCGCACCCACCACCACGTCCTGGCCGCGCTCGTGACGGCGCCGGCCTTCGTCCAACATCCGAAAAGATTTTCCGACGCCCGAAGCATAACCTAAGAATACTTTGAGCCGGCCGCGCTTTTCGTAATCCTCCTCGGCTTGCACCTGCTGCAGGATTTCTTCAGGACTACGTCGCTTGGTCGTGGTGGTCATGTTCCGTTACCATTATCGGCGCTCGGGGCGAATTATGCTGCGCCGCAACGGCCGGCACTGAAAACCGGAATATCGAGCCTTCGCCCGGTTTGCTCTCCACCCAGATTTCGCCGCCGTTGGCGTGGATAATCTCGCGCGCGATCACCAGGCCGAGCCCGGCTCCGGGAACGTGGCGAGCCGCATCGGCGCGGTAAAATTTCTCAAAAATCCGGGTCTGCTCGGCTTCTGGAATGCCAGGCCCGCTGTCGGCCACGCTCACGATCACCCGCCCCGATTCCACCTCGGCCTCGACACGCACCGGCGTGTCCGGAGGTGAATACTTGAGGGCGTTGTCAATCAATTGCCGCAAGGCCACCTCGATCAGCTCGCGGTCCACCCAGATGGGAGGGATCTGGCTTGAAATCCGGACCTGGATGGCGCGCTCTTCGCTGCGCGGTTTCAGCTTTTCCAGAACGGCTTCGATCAATGCAGGCACGTCCTGATGATCGCGCCGCAGATGCACGCGGCCCGCCTCAATGCGCGCCATTTGGATGGCCTCGGTGACCAGAATGCTCAGCCGGTCGGCCTCTTCGTCCACCACGGACAACAGTTCACGCCGTTGCTCCGGTGCCAATCCATCGCTCGACAGCAAGGCGGTGCTGGCGGCCTTTATAGAAGTCAGCGGTGTCTTGAATTCGTGCGCCAGCGCGTCCAACAGCGTGGATTTCAATTCATCGCTTTGACGCGCGGCTTCGGCCCGGCTGGCGCTGGCTTGCGCCCGATTTCGCTCCAGACCGATGGCCACCAGGTTAGCCAGACCTTGCAGCGCGGAATCGGACAGGTCCGCGCCGCGCAGACCCAAGCTGCCGATCGGTTGCGCGCCCAAACGGATCGAGGTGATGACGCTGCGAGTCGCGTGGTCGCGGAAAAAGGTCCCTTCCACCGCCGCCTTCCGCAACCGGTCGTCCGGGGCGGCAAAGTCCTCCGGCCCGGAACGATAGGTCTGCGCGCTCTCGCGATCGTAGAGCGCCACCGCGGACGCGTTGAAAGTCTGCGCGATCTGCATCGCCAGCTGCTTGGCCACCGGTTGGCTGGGATCAATCAGCAGGATCGACCGGCTGAAAGCGTACAGCGTTTCCATCTCCTTCTGCCGATTGGTTGCTTCCAGGGCGCGCATTTTCGCTTGCCGCGAAAAATGGCTGGCGGTGATCGCGGTAGCCAGGAAGCTAATCAGCGCCACCCAGTTCTGCGGGTCGGCGATGGTGAATTTGCCGACGGGCGGCAGAAAAAAGAAGTTGTAGGCCAGCACCGCCGTCAGCGACGCCGTGATCGATTCAGCCAGCCCCCAGCGCGAAGCGATAAACAGGACCGCGAGCAAATAGGCAAAACCAACGGTGGTCTCGTTCACCGGCAGCAAGCCATAACAGACCCAGGTGATCGCCGCGATGATGGCGATCACGATGGCGATATGAACGGCTATCCTGGCAGCTTGTGCGGCGCCTGCTCGCATCCCTCACCCATCGAACTAGCCTAGCAGACGAATCTCGCAGAGCGGCGCCAGGACACCCCAGACGCACTCCGCGTCTGGACAGCGAAAAGACGCCATCCAGCAAGGCCCCCAAGCGCTTCGGCTCTCCAGGCGTGACAATGCGGCGGAGCGCCCGCTATCCTTAAGAAGTAAAAATGACGCGCCTGTACCAACGCTGGATTATGACTCGTGAGCAGCAGCTCTGCTTCCGCGCCACCAATCGCGTGGTACGGCATTTTGAATGGGGGCTGGAATGGAGCCACAACTGGCCCTGTGGCCGGCGGCATCCGAAGAATGGCGATGCGCCCGCCGATTACGTCTCCAGGCTCAACCAGCTCGCCATGCAGGATAGCGACGAATTTTTCGCCTACCAGCGGCCCCATGATTTCTCGCTCCAAGACGGAATGCTGCGCTTCCACTCACCCGTGGAAACGCCTTATCCGGAAAACAACATGGTGCACGCGCAATGGTTTCCGGCCAAAGGCGGCGGGAAAAAGGCGGTGGTGCTCCTGCCGCATTGGAACGCGCCGGCCGATGGCCACAATGCGCTGTGCCGCGGCCTGGCGCGCCTGGGTGTCTCCGCTCTGCGTCTTAGCTTGCCCTATCACGACTACCGCATGCCGCCCGAACTCCAGCGCGCCGATTACGCCGTCTCAGCCAACGTGTGCCGCACCATCGACGCCGCGCGCCAGGCCGTGATCGACGTCCGCTGCTGTTTGGACTGGCTCGAAATGCAAGGCTTCGAGCGCCTGGGCATCGTCGGCACCAGCCTGGGATCTGCCTACGCGTGCCTGGCCAGCGCGCACGACCCGCGCATCGCGGTAAACGTTTTCAATCACTGCTCCACCTACGTGGCCGACGTGGTCTGGACCGGCCTCCCCACGCAGCACATTCGCCAAAGCCTGGAAGAGCACATCGATCTGGGAGTGCTACGCGAGTCCTGGAGGGCCATCAGCCCGGTCAGCTATCTGGAAAAATTCGCCTCTCGAAAACACAAAACTTTGTTTATCTACGCCGCCTACGATACGACGTTTCTGCCGGAATTTTCCCGCGACATTATCGCTAAGGTTGAAAAACACGGCTTGGATCACAAAGTGGTGGTGTTGCCGTGCGGTCACTACACGCTGGGTGAAGCGCCTTTCAAGTTCATCGACGGGTATCATATCTGTTCGTTCGTGAAGCGGCATCTGTAGTCACGCGAGCGCCGGTAGCGTAATCGTGAACTCCGACCCTTCGCCCAGGCGGCTCTCCACCTGGATGGTTCCGTGCATCTGCTCCACCACATGTCTCACGATGGACAAACCCAACCCCGTACCGCCCATTTCCCGCGAGCGCGCTTTGTCGACGCGATAGAATCGCTCGAAGACGCGCGGCAGATCTTCGGATGGAATGCCGATACCGGTGTCGCGGATCGCGATGCGCGCGCTCCCATTCACCGCCCGGACTTCCAGCCAAACTTCTCCGTTGGGCCGGTTGAACTTGACGGCGTTGTCGAGCAAGTTGACCAGGACCTGCTCCAGCCGCAGCTCGCTTCCGAGCACGGTCAGATCGTCGATGGGGCCGCAGTGCATCCGCACTCCCCGCACTCGTGCCGCGGAATCCACCGTGCGCAGCGCCGACTCCAACACTGCCCGCACCGACACCTTCTGCGGCTGAGGGGCAGCGCCTCCTTTCGAATCCAGCTCCGAGAGCGTTAGCAGGTCGGACGCAATGTTGCTCAAACGCGTGGCTTGCGCTTCGATGATCTCGACGAACTTGCGGTTGTATTTCTGATCCTGCAAGGCTCCGCTTAACAACGTTTCCGCGTAGCCACGAATGGCGGTCAGCGGGGTTCGAAGCTCGTGCGAAACGTTGGCGACAAAATCCTTGCGCACGCGTTCCAGGCGCTCCAGCTCCGTCACGTCATGCAGAATCGCCAGCGCGCCCCGCGTGGAGGGCCCGGCCAGAGGTCCGGCCAGGATCTCAAAAGTGTGATCGGCGGCGGCCGGCAAGGTGAGCCGATGCTCGGTCCGCTCGCCGGACGTCAGAACATTGGTCATGATTCCCCGCAGCTCGGGATCGCGCACCAGATCTAATAGCGGCATCCCGGCGTGCACTGGAATGCGAGCCCCCACTGCCCGCGCGAACGAATTATTGCAGAAGGTGACGCGCAGATCCTTGTCGACGGCCAGAACGCCTTCCACCATGCTGGCGAGAATCGCCTCGCGCCGCGCGTTTTCGAGCTTCAGGCTGTCCACCAGCTCGCGGATGCGCGGTGCCATACGCTGCAGCGAGCGCGCCAGGTCGCCCAGGTCGTCGTTGCCGGCCGGAAGAAGTTCGATGGACGCGAGCGGATCGAGCAGATGTTCGGCGTAGGACCGCAGCTCGGCGGTCTGCTTCGAGAAAGATCGAATGAACAGATACGCCAGGATTCCACCGAATAGCAGGATAATTCCACTGATTACCAGCAATGGATGCCAGAGTGAAGGATCGACCTGAGCTGCGTACAGATCTAGAGCCAGCAGTGCGGCCGCCAGCAGCAGAAAGCCGCTGGTTAGAAATGTCCGAATGACGCGCGTCCGCATGCCGAGCTTAACCTTTCCGGATGATCCGCAATATAGCACGACGCCGGGGAAACGATGCCAGGCTTCGCCGTCATAATAGAAGGGATAAGATTCGCAATCCCAGGTTGCAATGAGCCCGACCGATCCAGCTCTGCCCGTCCGTACAATTCGGCGCCTGCTGCTGGCCTGGTACAGCAAGCATCAGCGCGATTTGCCATGGCGGCGCACTCGCGACCCGTACCGCATCTGGGTTTCTGAGATTATGCTGCAGCAGACGCGCGTCGCATCCGCCATCGGCTACTACCAGCGATTTCTCGAACGCTTCCCGAGCATCCCGGAGCTAGCCGCGGCGCCTGAGCAGGAGCTGTTAACCGCTTGGGCCGGCCTGGGATATTACGCGCGCGTCCGCAATCTGCAAAAAGCCGCCAACAAAATCGTAGAATTGGGAGCGTTCCCGCGCGACTACGCCTCGCTCCGAGCCTTGGCGGGAATCGGCGATTACACCGCTGCCGCCATCGCCAGCATCGCTTTTGATCTGCCGCACGCCGCTCTGGATGGAAACGTCATCCGTGTGCTGAGCCGCCTCACCGCCGAGCGCGGAAACGTTGCCTCCACCACGGTGCGCAAGCGCTTGCGTGCGGCCGCCGATCGCCTGATCGATCCCAAACTGCCAGGGCAATTCAATCAAGCCTGGATGGAGCTAGGCGCGATGGTTTGTCTCCCCAAGCAGCCCCAGTGTTCCATTTGTCCTTTGAAAAGCCAGTGTGCGGCACGCCGCCTCGGGTGCGAACACGCAGTTGCCGATGAAACCTGTCCGTACCAGCCCCGTAGAGATCCAAAAGCAGCTATTAGTCATCCGCCAACGCGGCTGGCATTCTGGTGTGGCAAAGGGAAGCTGAGAGCCGCCGTTTGGCGGGCTTTTGGGAACTGCCCGAGCCCTCGCAAATCCCGAAGGTCAAAATCGGCGCGAGGATTGGCGTTTTTCGCCACACTATCGTGAACACAAATTATTCATTCCATGTCCATCAGGCTTCCGCCAGAAATGTTCCAAAGGGGTTTCGCTGGTTGCCCGCGCAAAGATTGAACGAATTTCCCTTGAGCACCGCGGCCAAGAAAGCCCTGGCATGCTTAAGAAAACTCGAAGGCGATCGACGCTAACTTACTAATTCCTCGTCGAATCCACCCTAGGACTGTAACCTTTCGGCTGTAACTCAGTCTCACGAAAAGGATGAAACGGACACTTCCAGCGCTGTTACTGGCGATCGCAGTTATGCCGGCCGTTGTGCTGGCTGAAAGTGCTACCCCGAGTTTGGGTTACACGGGCGCGAACGCCGTACCCTCGGACCACAACGGGCAGAACTGTAGTACCTGTCATAGTTCGTTCGGCGCCGCCAATAGCGACTCCAGCGGATCTTTGAACGTAACGGTGAGCAATTACGTCCCGAACATTCAGCAAACTATTAAGATTTTTATCCAACATCCGGAGGCGGTTACTTGGGGCTTTCAAATGACCATTCGGGAGGTGAGCGACGAGACGCAGTCCGCCGGAACGTTTTCGCCCTCCGCTACCCCAGCTCCGGTGCAGGTTCGATGCGACGACGGCTCTCAATACGGCAGCGCCGCGCCATGCAATAACCTACGGTCGTTCGCCGAACACAACGTCGCGCCGAGAGGCGCAGCCGGAACCGCCTTCGAGTTTGACGTGTTGTGGACTCCGCCGCCGAATGAGGTGGGCAAGCTGCATGTCTACGTGGCCGCTGTCGCCGGCGACGGCAGTGGAGGGCCACAGGGGGATTGGGTCTACACGTCCATGCAGACCATCGCCAACGCCGGTAAATGCACCGACATCACCAACCCGATTCTGCGAACCACCGAAAATGGCGGTTCTTTTCAACCTCCCTTGTCCTCTAACGCCATGGTCAGCATACTCGGCACCGGGTTTGTGGTGGGTGGTCCGGGGCGCATAGCGGGACTGGGCGATTTCGTCAACGGAGCCTTCCCCACCGAACTGTCCTGTGTCTCGGTGCAAGTTACCGGACCCGGGGTTTCCCCCACGCTGATTCCCATCTCCTATGTCTCGGCCACGCAGATCAACGCGCAGTTACCCACATTTTCCGGAACAGGTCCGGTAACCCTCCAACTTATACTGAACCCCGGCCAAACCAACCAGAGTACTTCCGACATCGACACTTACACCACGCTTCAACCCTTCGCGCCGGCGTTTTTTCTGTTCGCGAACTCCATCAGTATCGCGGCGCAGTTTGCGGGCACCGCCAATATAGTTGCCGATCCATCGCTCATCCCCGGCGCCACTCCCGCCAAGCCGGGCGATATCGTGACCCTGTACGGAACCGGATTTGGCGACACGAATCCCTCCGTTGCCGCCGGCCAATTAGCCACAGGCCAGGCGCCGTTGCTGAACGGAGTCACCGTCACGATAGGAACTGCGACGCTCGCGCCGTCGGACGTCTTGTACGCGGGCCTGAGCCCCGGCTCCATCAGCGGCCTCTATCAATTCGACGTCCGTATTCCGCAATCCACGCCGAGTGGAGAAATACCCGTGTCCATTTCCATCGGAGGTTCCGAGACCCAGACGCCGGCCACCATTCCCGTCCAGGTACCGCAATAGCCGGCCGCCGAAGTCTTTCTCGGCTACTTTGTTCCAGCCCTGCCGAAAAAGCGGACGCGCACTACAAAATGCCGTCCTTCATCGCCCAGGAACTGCAGGAACTGCGGCGCGCCAATCACGTTATTCACCGCGGTGGGGTTGGCTCGATTGGCGACGTTGTCCATGCCTCCCCGTAAGGCGAACCGGTAACCGGCTAGCGTGATCAGGCGCTCGATGGCGATGTTCAGATCGAAATTGATCGGATAGCGGCGAGAATCCACCGCGCCCGAAACCAGTCCGGTCTGGTCCCGGATCGAGAATGGATAGCCGGTACGCAGGTCGGCCAGCGCGGCGATCGACCAGTTCTTCCACGGCAGCGCAAGATATGTCCATCCCAAGAAACGATTCGGTGCATCCCAGGGCATCGGAATAAGATCAGGCAAAATTTGAAGAGGTATGGTCGTGCTCGGATCGAGCACCGCGTTGGTGAGCGCGCGCGAGCGCGTGTAGCTCGCCATCCATTCGTGCTGCCCAGCTAGGCTTTGCCGCAGGGAAATCTGGAACGAGTCGTAGTCGTCCCGGCGCAAGTTGGCGAGCTGGTAGACGCCGGGAGACGTGGCGTTCGGCAGGGGCAACAGCGACGGCGGCGCATCCGGCTCCAGCGAGTTGACGAACGCGAAACCGTCCGTTCCACGCCGCCGCAGGTATTTCGCCGTCGCAAAAGTGTGCGGCGTGATTTGCCGGTCCACGTTCAAATTCCAATTGGTGGCGCGCGGCAGTTGAAATCCTCCCACTGCGAAACTGGTGTCGGCCGCAACCAACGCCGGCGTGCTTGGGGTCGTCGTAAGCGCGGTCTGATCCAGCGGCCGCCCCAGCATCTCCATGGTCGCCGCATCGTGCGTTATCGCATAGCCTCCGGATAGCCGCGTATGGCCGGACGCAAACGGCGACCAGGAAAACGCTGCCCGCGGAGACCAGGCGACGTCCGAAGCGCGATGATCCAGGTCCTCGCGAAATCCCAGCTCGAATTGCAGGCGTTTGGACACGCGCCAGGTGTCCATCAAATAGGATGACGTCGCCACATCCCGCACTTGAAATGGCGCCGCAGCCTGGAATAAAGTCTCCGAAAGAAATTGTCCTTCCAGACCCAGGACTTCGTAACCGGTGCGATTGAAGTCGCCGCGATATTGCAGCCACTCGGCATCGCCGCCTAGCTGGATTTGATGCGACCCCGCCCACTCGAAGCGCGCCGGGTAAATGTTGACCAGCCCCTGATCGCGCGACGCCGATTGCGTGGAATTGACAAAATAATTGCCGCTCTCGCCCTGCGGCGAAATGATGTACAAGCTCTGGCCGAGCGGCCTCTGCGCATCCAAGAAATCGTTGTGCGCGTAGCCGAACTCCACCAGCGTGTGACCGAAATAGGCTTGATCCTTGATGCTGCCGAAGAACTCGCGCGTGTTCAGGTTGGACGTGGAAGGCGCCGGATTGAGCGCGCCCAGTCCCACGCGGCCCTCGCGATCCACGTATGCCAGAAAATCCACGAACAGAATATTCGACGGCGTCAGGTTGGTCTGCGTGTGCAGCAGGTTGCTGCCGGACCATCCACTGCGGGTGTTCTGCCCGCGCGGCAAATCGGTTACGATGCCCTGGTCGTACCCTGAATCGAAGGTGTCGGAAAACCAAGACCGCCCGCGCACGATGGGCCCGGAAAAACCCACCCGCGGATACCAATTTCCCGGATGCGGCCCTTGCTGCAGCTTCAGGCCGGGAATAAAATCCGTGGCCGTGTAATGGAACGCGTCCGTGCCGTTTTCGGTGTTGATGGCCAGAACGCCGGCCGATCCCTCTCCGTATTGTGGTGAAACGCGCGCGGTGGTAAGGTCCACCGAACGGATGCCTTCCACGGCACCAGCAGTTCGGAAGTTGCCCGAAATCGGATCGCTGATGTTGAAGCCGTTTAGCACGAACAGAACCTGATTCTCGGACGAACCCTCGATGTGAAATGCCCCGGTCGCATCCTCCAGCACCCCCGGCATCACGGTCATCGCGCTTCGCAGGCTGTGGCTGTTGGCGTACGGGATAGCATTTACTTCGGTTCCGCTCAGGTGCTCCTGGTTCTCAGTCTGTCCAACATCCACCGGCGAGGTTTCGGCGTTCACATCCGCCGATTGAAAAACCTCGCGGACCGTATTCAGCGTCAGCGTCACTTCTTGCGTCCCCTCAACTCGCACGGGGCGACCCTTCAGCGCATAGTAACCTGCACGCTCGACGCTGACCAGATAGTCGCCTGTCGCCGGGAGGTTCAGCCGGAAGGCTCCCGTAGGATCAGTTTGCGTTTCCCAAGGTTTTGGAGGAGCGGCGGTCGCGGAACCAGGTGCTGGAAGCACGGTCACGTGAGCGGCGGGAACCGGTACTTCGTTTTCGTCCACCACACGGCCGGTCAATGTAACGTCGGCCAACAGCGGCAAAGCCGCCAGCACGAAGCACGCGCAGCAGCCTGGAACGCGTGATTGCACACGCCAAGTCATCCCCGTCTTCCCGAAGAGTTCCCTCCTAGAGAAGTTAGCAGATCGCGCCGGAGCGACGAGGTTTTCGATTACATCCCGGACGGGAACGTTTCCGCTGGTTCGCCGGCCGTCCATTCGGACGTGCGCTCCAAAGGTTCTACGGCGCGCGTCTCATCGAAATGCAGCACCGCATCGAACTGCCTCGCCAGGCTGGCATGGAAATAATGGCTGGCCAGTTCGGACTCAGGCAAGTAGATTACGCCGATGGCGCGTTCCAGCATCGGCTGCGCCAGGCCGTGCGAAACCGGCCCATGATCGCGAAGCTTCAGCAGGAATCGCGGCGCACCCACCGCATGAAACAGAGCTTCGTAACTTTCCACCAGCGCCGGACGAACGCGCTTGCGTTCCGCCTGACCGCCCCAATTGGAAGCCGCGGTCACCGTTCCACTATAGGTAGTGAATCCGATCAGCACGCACTCGTTTCCATAACGCTCCCGCACCAATTGCCCGACGTTCAGCTCGCCGTGCCGGCCCATCTCGGTGGCTCGCGCATCGCCCAGGTGCGAGTTGTGCGCCCACAGTACGATCTTGGCGCGCTTGTCGTATTGGCCGAGGTGTTCGGCCAGCGCGTCCAGCGTCTCGGCCATGTGCCGATCGCGCAGATTCCAGGATGAGATGCGTCCCCGAAACATGGCGCGGTAGTATTCTTCCGCATTCCTGACCAGCCGCGCGTTCTGTTCGGCGTAGAAGAAGTCGTCGGCGGCAATGCGCCCGTCGCGGCGGGCGTAATCGGCCGCGCGCCTCTGCAAGTCGATGAGCTGCTCGATCACCTCGCTCTCACACGTATCGCTCAATCCCAGCCCGGCCGCATAGCCGTACTCCTGCGGATCTTCGCCGAAATTTTCAAAACATGCGTAGCGCTGCCGCGCGCGCCGCGCTCCCTCCGGATCTACTTTGTCCAGGTATTCCAGCACCGCTTGGATCGACGCATGCATGCTGTACAGATCGAGTCCGTAAAACCCGGCCCGCGGCTGCCGCGCGGTTAGCGCCTCGTTATGCGCGCGCATCCAACCAATGAAATCCAGCACGTCGGCGTTGCGCCACATCCAGGCGGGAAAACGCCGGAAACCGCTCAGAGCGTCCACAGCATCGTCATCCTCGCCTTGGCCATGAACAAAGCGGTTGACGCGATAGGCGTCCGGCCAATCCGCTTCCACCGCCACCGCCGTGAATCCTTTCTCGCCGATCAGCCGCTTTGTGATCTGGGCGCGTTCCCGATAAAACTCATGCGTGCCGTGCGTCGCCTCGCCCAGCAAAACGAAACGCGCGTCGCCAATCAATTCCAAAAGCGGATCGTAATCCCCGGTTGAACCAATCAACGGCACAGCAGCGTCCCGCACCAGATCGGTAAGAATTGTCTCCGTCGCATTCATATTCCACCTCCGCTAACTCCCCGACGCACGGCGCAGCGCTGCGCCGCAATAGTCCGCGCATTCCTCTTCCCGGCCGCGCACGATTCGCTGGCCCTTCAAAGCTCCGAACTGGCTGGTGATCACGGTAGCCTGCCGCTCCCCACCGCGGCCGTCATAATACAGGATCACCCAATCTCCGGTCTTGCCCAATTTGTGCGCGCGGGCCGTATTGGAAAACATCGCGGTGTAGTGTCTGGCCGCGCGCTGTGTGTGCAAAATCGGCAGCCAGGCATCGCCGGAGGAATTGAAGCGCCGAGGCGCAATGTTGTGCAGTTCCCCCGCTCCCGCGCGCTCGCGATATTCCCGGTCCACGTCCAGCATTTCCTCCACCGGGACGCGCTCCTCCGCATCGACACTCGGCGGACGCAGCCGGCCCAACCGCGTAGCCAACGAATCCATGATGCCGGTTACCCGTTTGTGCCCCAGCCCCAGGACGTTGACCAGCCGTCCATCCTGCGCCGCCGCTTCCAGATCCTCCAGCGAATCGATGCCCAGATCGTCGTGCAGCCGTTGCGCCTGCACCGGCCCAATGCCAGGAACGGTTCGCAGCAATTCCACCGCGTCGGATTCCCCGCGCAGCCGATCCAGCATGGGAAGCCGGCCCAAGCGCACAATATCCCGAATCACGATAGCCAGACGATCGCCGATGCCCGACAGCTTGCGCAGCCCTTGCACGCCCTCCTGCTCGAAAATTTCGTTGACTGGACGCTCCAGCCGCCGTACGATTTCCGCGCCTCGCCGGTAGGCCTGAACACGGAAAGGACTCGCGCCCTGCTCCAAGAGCAGATCGGCTACCTCATCCAATCGCATCGCTACTTGCGTGTTCAAGGTCACGTGACACGCTCCAACCGGCCTGTGTGCGTCCTAAATGCTGATCACCGGGCAAGGCGCTTGCTGGATAACGGAGACCACGCTGCTGCGCAGACGCCCGAGCGCTTTCTGCATCACCCCGCGCCCGATCACCACCAGATCCGCATTGTGGCTGACGGCCGCTTGATGCACCGCCCGGCCCACATTGCCTCCCAGAAAGCAGACCTCATAGCTAGTTCCCGCCTCAGTCTGCATTTCCGCGATCCGCTCGCGCGCGACATTGAAAAGAAACTCGTACAAGCTCGGGTCGCGTTCTTTGGTCAGCTTGGCGTCCACCCCCTCCACCGCATGCACCAGCCGGACGTCCAAGCCTTGTCCGGCGGCAAACTCGGCGCACCACTTGAGCACCGCTGTATCGCGAGCATCCGTGTCGATGGCGCACAGAAGTTGCTTCCACCGCTGGGGCGGATGGGCCGCCAACTCTTCGGCATGCACACCCGTCCAGACCGGACAGTGGGCGTCATGCAGAACCTTGGCGGTAATGGACCCCAAAAGAAAAGCCCGGAACGGACCATAGCCCCGCGTCGGCATCATGATCAGGTCAGTATGCTTCTCCTGAGCGTAGTCGGCAATCTCGCGGCCCGCTTCGCCTTCATCCACCACCGCGGCCACTGGAAAATCCACAAAATGCTTGGCGATGAAGCGCTCTAGAGCGATCTGTCCTTCCTCCCGTAGCCGTTCGGCGCTGATGAGCGCCGCCCAGGATGCAGCCTCAGGCGATCCAAACCAGGCCATCGGCAAATCCACGACGTGCAGCAACTCGAGCTTCGCCTGAAATTGTTTCGCCATGGCCTTCACCGCCGGCACGATGGCCACGCACTGTTCGGAAAAATCGACTGGAAACAGGATTCGTTGGAATGCGATCATTCGCCCCTCCTTCCGAGCCTCCCAGGCCAGTCTAATGGGCCACTAGGCTCGACACCGGGTTCACAACCAGCAGATTCTCGACGTCGCACACGCCCGGCGCTCCCCAAGCCGCCTGTTCCGCCGCTTCGCGCTCCAGCCAGGATTGAACGCCGCCGCTTAGAATGACGCGGTCACCGCGAACGTCCACCCGGATGCGGTGGGCGTCCAATTGAGCGTTGCGCAGTATCGCGGCCTCAATCTGCGTCTTCACGGCGACCTGATCGGCCCTCGGCCTGACCACAACGTGATTATTCACGTCCCGGACGCCCGCCAGATAGCGCAAGCTCTTTCCAGCCGCCCTCCGCTGATACTGCCAATCCACCGCACCTTCCAGCGTCACGCGCCCCTTGTCCACCCACACTTGAATGGCGTCTTTCGGCAACAGCGTATTCCAAGCGATGGCGTTGGCGGCTGTGCGCGCGATCTCTTCATCGCTTCGCTCGAAAACCGCCGGCAGCGCGACTTCCAGCTCGCAGGCCACCGCCTTCACTCCCCGGACCAATCCCGCCACTTTTTCAGCTTCCCGCTTTTCCGCATAAGTGGGCACATGCCCGCTCAACGTTACAACCCCATCCTGGACCGCTACTCCAATACCCTTGGCGTCAATGATCGGTTCCCAATCGAGCGCCTGCTCGACCGCTTCACGCAATTCTTTGTCGCCCATATTGCCCTCCTTCCAGTCCGGCGCCCGGAGATACTACACGACTCCGCAAAACCGTTCTGGACCACCTATTTCCCCGCACGAGCGGGACCGAAAAGCATGCCATTCAATCCGTTGACGGGTCCGGCGATCGCCTGGAAGGCCCGCGCCGTTTTCCTCACAGCGAGGGTGCGCGAAAGCAGCCAACTAGCCCGCCGCCAGCCTAACAACCATAATCTGTTAACCTTCCCGCAATTGGGCCGCAATTGGTTGCACGCGTGCCAGCAGTTCCGGATGGAGGACTTTCTCTATGACCGGTTTGAATGTCCCGACCTTGGAAACTCTGCGCCCTGAAAAAATCGCCGAGTTGGCCGGCTCTCCGGCGCCCTGCGTTACCATCCTGTTGCCGCCTTACAGGCCCGGCGAAACCGCCAAGTCGATGGGCTCGATGTTACGAACCTTCTGCCAGGATGCTGAACGTCAGCTTACGGCCCGCCGGCTCGCCCAGTCCGAAGTAACAGACCTAATCGAGCCGTTACTGCGGTTGACCGAGACGCCTGAATTCCAGGCTGGCTCCCACTGGGGCCGCGCTATCTTTCGCTCCCCGGAAGTTTTTACCATCCTGGACGGCATCGAGACGGTGAAACCCGGGGTCACGGTGGCGTCCTGCTTTGAGCTACGGCCGGTGCTCGCGGATTTGCACCTGCCCGCTGAATTCTATCTGCTGAAGTTGTCGCAAAAAGCGGTCGGACTATGGCGGTACGCCGGTCTGCGGGCCCAGCAGGTCGAGCTGCCTAAGGGCGTGCCCCGAACGCTCGATGAAGCCCTGGCTTTCAAGCCGCCCGACCACGATCTGGTGAACCGCTCCACGGCCGGAAGTTCCACCGGGTCGATGCGCGGCGTTCGATTCGGCACCGGTTCCGCACGCGAGACTGCGCAGACGTACGTGGCGGACTTTTTCAAGGCTGTCGACCGCGGTATTCGCGAACTGGTGCACTCGGGCGACGCGCCGCTGGTCCTGGCCGGTGTCGATGAGGATACGGCCCTCTACCGCGCCGTTAGCGCCTACCGGCGCTTATTGAAGGAAACCATCCATGGGAGCGTCAACACGCCCTTCTCCGAGGACGAATTGCTGGAGCGTGCCTATGCGATCGTTCGATCGGACGCTACCGAGCGCGCCTTGGCCAGCCTCATAGAGTTGAAGGAGCGGATGGCGCCCGCGCGCTTCTCCACCGACTTGGACACCATCCTCCGCGCCGCCGTCGAGGGCCGCGTGGGCTGGCTCTATATCAATCAGGACGCGCGCGTGGACCGGGACAACGAAGATCTGCTCAACCGCGCCGCCATCGAGACCCTGCGCCAGCGCGGCTTAGCTTTCAGCCTGCCGGCCGCTAAAATGCCGGACGGCGTAGCAATCGCAGCCGTGTTTCGTTATTAACTTAATTGAGGTCACCTGCGCCCATGAATATCCTGAGCGAACCCGCGTTGAGGCGGACACTTGAATGGCTTGGTAATTACCTCAAGTCCGAGTTGCAGCGCCAAGACTGGAAAATCGATGTTGAGCAGTTTGAGGGCGAGGGAGGAACACTCTATCTGTTTCCTCTCCTCTGGCGACTGCCGGACATCATCAACGAGTATGTAGCCTTTTCATTCTTTTGGTCGAATGATTCAACGGCAGAGGCCCCGTGCGTCCAACTGTATCTTCCGCTTGAAAATGTTTTCCAACCCAGGAACCAACTGCTGAGCCGAATCCGTCCGCAGCTCATGCGAGCCGGGTTCACCGATCACTACGAGGGCGGAGAGGAGCCCGACCCAACCTGCCCTCTATGGAAATATATTCGTCTGGAGGTCAGTGAACAAAACGGCTTTGATTTACCCAAGATGCTTTCAGCGATCCTCCAAGGTTTTATGGCCTTGCTAACGGTGGAGAATCTGATAACAGAAGCCCGGCGGTCTCTTCCGGCTCCGCCCCCGCCTTACGAACATCAACTTCAGACCATCGCCTTCCTGGATACGGAGTGGAAGGGCGAAGACCCTAGCCGTAAAATGACGGAGCTTGCGATAGTGAATGTTGCGTACGACCCCTTGAATGATGAGATCGTCGGAATTCTGGACGAATACGCGATGAACAAGGGGGATAAGCTGCAACAGACGACGGCGCGGGCGTTGCTGGAAAGGGCCTATCGAATCGTGGCGCATAATGCCAGCAGCGACCAAGCCTTGCTGGACGGGGAACTGCCTGGCATAGAGAAAAGTAAGTGGGTGTGCTCCCTCCATGGAATCAACTGGAGGCACTCGACTGGCGTTCGAAGCGCGGGTCAAGAGCCTCTCATGGCGAAGGCCGGTCTAAGCAATAAACAAGACCACCACGCATGTGCCGACGCGCGTGATCTGAGACGTTTATTGGCCCAAAGACAAGCCGACGGTCGAACTTACCTCCGGCACTTGCTAGACACCGAAGCAGAGCGTTAATCGGCGATCAATGTTTCTCTTCGCTGTGCCCGGATTCCGGCTGTTCGGTCCAGCGCATCTCGCGATCATTGCCGCCATCCCTCTGGTCGCTCTGGCTCTGACGGCCCTCTGCCGCGCAAGCCGTCGAGCCGGCGTTTGGATTCGCTGTAGCCTGGGTTTGTTCCTGCTGATCAACGAACTCATCTGGTATGTCTACCGCTATAGCCACGAGGGTTTTCGCTTTCCCGAAGGCCTGCCGCTGCAACTCTGCGATTTCACGCTGTGGCTCACCATCGTTGCGGCGCTGTCGCTTCAGCCCTGGTGCTACGAGCTGGCCTACTACGCCGGCGTCGCCGGAAGCGGCATGGCGGTGCTCACGCCGGATCTGTGGGCGCCCTTCCCGTCCTATCCGACTAGCTATTTCTTTCTGTCGCACGGCTTTGTCGTTGTGACCATCCTGACGTTGACCTGGAGCCGATTGCTTCGGCCGCGCCCGAACAGCGTCTGGACGGCTTTTCGAACGTTAAACCTGTACGCCGCCGCCGTCGGAATCTTCGATTGGATCTTCAAAACCAATTACATGTATCTGCGGCAAAAGCCCGCCAGCGTTTCGTTGTTGAATTATTTTGGGCCCTGGCCGTGGTACATCGCCGTAGGTGAGTTGGTGGCGCTGGCGCTTTTTGTTCTAATGTGGTTGCCTTTCCGCCGCCCCCACTAAGTACTGAAGCGCCGCGTCCACACCGCCCCTGCCATGCGGGATTCCGGCCAATTCCAGCCCCATCTCTACGCCGGCCAGCGTGCCAGCCAGCATCAGCTCGTTGAAGTCGCCCAAATGGCCGATGCGAAAAGCGCGTCCGGCCAGCTTCCCGAGCCCCGCGCCTAACGACATATTGAAGCGCTCCAGAATCAGCGCCCGCAGCGCCGCTTCGTTGAATCCCGCTGGCACGAAAAGAGCCGTCAATGAGTTGCTGTATTCGGCGCAATTGAGCGGCACCATCTCCAATCCCCACGCGCGCCCAGCCCTCCGCGTCGCTTCGGCCAAACGCGCGTGGCGGCTGAAGACATTCTCCAGCCCCTCTTCCTGGAGCATCTGAAGTGCTTCCCGCAACCCATAAAGCAAGTTCGTCGACGGCGTGTACGGGAAAAACCCCTTGGCGTTGGCCTCCAGCATTTCGCCCCATTGAAAAAAGCTCTTAGGCAGGTTCGACTTCTTGCTCGCTGCGATCGCCTTCGCGCCAATCGCATTAAAGCCGAGCCCCGGCGGCAGCATGAGACCCTTTTGCGACCCACCCACCGTCACATCGACGCCCCATTCCTCGTGCCGGTAGTCGATACAAGCCAGCGAGGAAATCGTGTCCACCAGCAATAGAGCCGGATGGCGCGCAGCATCCATCGCGTGCCGAACCGCGGGAACGTTGCTTGTTACGCCAGTTGAGGTCTCGTTATGGACCACCATCACAGCCTTGATCTCATGACCCGCGTCCGCGCTGAGCCGTTCCTCCAATCGCGCCGGATCCACGCCGTGGCGCCAATCGCCGGGAATCACCTCGACGCTCAGGCCCAGGTTTCGAGCCATCTTCACCCAAAGCGTCGCAAAATGCCCCGTTTCAAACGCCAGCACTTTGTCGCCTGCGCTGAGCGTGTTCACCAGCGCCGCTTCCCACGCCCCTGTACCCGAGGACGGGAAAATAACAACCGGCCCTTGCGTCTGAAAAATCGATTGCATTCCGCCCAGGCACGCGCGGCCCAATTCAGCAAAATCGCTGCTCCGATGATCGATGGTGGCGTGATCGATGGCGCGTAAAACGCGATCCGGAACGTTGGTCGGTCCTGGTATCTGAAGAAAATGTCTGCCCGGCCGGTAAGTCACTGTCCAATTATTATCCACAATTGACACCGAACCAACCGCAATGCTCCCATGAAGGCAACCCGCATTGAATTTGATCAACGTCAGCCCCGGCACCGCAGTTCCGCAAGCCAACGCCGCCCAAGTGGACGCGGCCGCGCTGCAGCGCGAACTCGATCGGCAAATCGAGGGCGAAGTCCGCTTCGACCGGATTTCACGCGCCCTGTACTCCACCGACGCCAGCGTCTATCAAATCCGTCCTCTAGGCGTGGTGATTCCGAAAACGCGCCAGGACGTCATCAACACGATTCGAAATCTGCCATCGCCTCCGCTGCCCCTTGACCATGCGCGGCGGCGGCACATCTCAAGCCGGACAGGCCATCGGCGACGGCATCCAGGTGGACACCTCCAAGTACTTCAACCGTGTTCTCGAAGATGAATGCGCAAGAGCGCTGGGCGCGCGTTGAGCCAGGCGTCGTACTCGACGAATTGAACGCTCAACTGGCCCCGCACGGCCTGCGTTTCGCCCCCGACATTTCCACCGCCAGCCGCGCCACCATCGGCGGCATGATGGCCAACAACTCCGCCGGCGCGCGCAGCGTGGTGTTCGGCAAAACAATCGACCATGTGCTGGAACAGACCGTCGCCCTCTCGGACGCGAGCGTGGTTCATTTTCGTGAAATCAGCCGCGACCAGATCCCAACCGGCGACACACTGGAAGCCGCCTGCTATCGCACGATTCTGGACCTGGCCCGGCAGCACTCCGCCGAAATCGCTCTACGCTATCCGAAAATTCTGCGCCGCGTGGGCGGCTACAATCTGGACGAATTCGCCGACCCCGAAAAGCCCGTGAATCTTGCAAAGCTCATGGTGGGCTCCGAAGGCACGCTAGGCGTGGTGCTGGAAGCCAAGCTGCGACTGGTGCCGCTGCCGAAAGCCAAAGCCGTCATGGTGAGTCGGATTCCATCATCTGCTGGAATCGCTGCGCGCGACACCGGCCATTCTGGCGCACCAACCCTCCGCGGTCGAAGTGATGGATAAATCGATTCTCGACAACACCCGTCAGAACCTCGCCCTCGATCAAGCGCGCCGCGGATTCGTCCAGGGCGAACCAGGCGCCATCCTGTGCGTCGAGTTCTACGCCGATCGTAAAGAGGACCTGCCGCCGCGCCTCGCCGCGCTCGAAACCGATCTTCGCTCGCGAAGCCTCGGTTACTTCTACCATTCCGAAACCGACCCCACTGCCCAGGCTCGCATCTGGAATCTCGCGGGAAGCCGCGCTCGGCCTCTCGACGGCCATGAAGCAGGATGCCAAGTCCATCTCATTCGTCGAAGACACCGCCGTCGCTCCGGAAAAACTGGGCGAATACATGGGCCGGTTCCTCGAAATAATCGAACGCCACCAAACCACCGCCGGAGTCTATGCGCACGCCTCCGTCGGCTGCCTGCACGTTCGCCCCGTCATCAACATGAAGACCGAGGAGGGCGTTCGCAAGTTTGCGAGCTTGGCCGAGGAAGTCTCCGACCTGGTGGTCGAGTACGGTGGCGCGCTGTCCGGCGAACACGGCGACGGCCTGGTCCGAAGCCCGTTCATGCGCAAAATCTTCGGCGATGCGCTATACGAGGCTTTCCGCGAGATCAAGCGAACCTTCGACCCACTGGGCATTTTGAACCCAGGCAAGATCGTCGACCCGCCGCCGCTCACTAACAATCTCCGATTCGGCCCAGCCTATCAAGCCCGCAACCCCTCCACCTGGTTTGATTTCTCCGAATACGGAGGCGTGGCCGGAGCGATCGAGATGTGCAGCGGCGTGGGAGCTTGCCGCAAAAGGCTATCCGGCACCATGTGCCCGTCCTACATGGCGACGCAAGACGAATCGGCCACCACTCGCGGCCGCGCCAATGCGCTTCGAATGGCGATCTCGGGCCAGCTTGATCAAACCGGCCTCGGCGATGAAGAAGTCTACAACGTGCTGGATTTGTGCCTGGAATGCCGCGCCTGCAAAGCCGAATGCCCGGTGAACGTAGACATGGCGATGCTCAAAAGCGAATTCCTGGCCGATTATTGGAAGCGCCACGGTGTCCCGCTCCGCGCCCGCGCGCTCGGCCATATTGGCTCGCTATCTAACTGGGCCAGCCGCTTCGCTCCGATTGCAAACGCGATCACGCGCAGCGCCCTCGGACGCTATGGGAACGAAAAGCTCTTGAACATCGATCGGCGCCGCACACTTCCCGAGTGGAAGCGTCGCGACTTTCGCCGATTGGGCGAAGTCGCAACCCAAGTCCACCGAGGGCACACCCGTAACGCTATTCAACGACACGTTCACCAATCACTTCGACCCCGAGATCGGCATCGCCGCTGTCGAAATCCTGCAACGCGCCGGATGCCGCCCAAACGTAATCCGCCCCGGCTGCTGCGGCCGACCGCTCATTTCTCAAGGACTGCTCGAGCAAGCCCGCGAACACGCGGCTAAAGTTGTAGACTCACTCTTCCCAGTAGCCGAGCGCGGCGAAAAGATCCTCTTTTGCGAACCAAGCTGTCTTTCAGCGATCAAAGAGGACGCGCCAGCCCTCTTACGCGGCGATCAACAAACAAAAGCCTGCACAGTAGCGCAGGCCAGCATGCTATTCGACGAGTTCGCGGCGGCGCTGGATCTCCCCCTCCGCGCCGGTCCGCAAAAAATCCTATTCCACGCGCACTGCCATCAAAAATCGATGGGCTTAACGAAAGCCACCATCACTCTCCTGTCACGCATCCCCTCCGCCACGGTAGTCGACTTGGATGCAGGCTGCTGCGGCATGGCCGGATCCTTCGGCTACTCGAAAAATCATTACGAAGTTTCGAAAGCAATCGCCAGCCGCCGCCTTCTGCCAGCGGTCGAATCCATGCAGACGGGCGACGTTTTAGTAGCAACAGGCACCTCCTGCCGACATCAGATAGCCGACCTGAACGGCGTCAAGACACTTCATCCCACAGTGCTAATCCGAAACCTCCTCGCGGAGACCTCCGCGGCGCATCAGTGAGCATCGGGAGCTGCTGTTGCCGGATAATTATGGTAGAAGGTACAATTGCAGTCTACCTTCGACCAACGCAGAGAGAGAAGTAACCCATGAGCTTGAACATCAAGAACGAGGAAACCCACCGCCGCGTAAGAGAGCTTGCCCACCTCGCGGGCGAGACGATGACCGAAGCCGTGGATCGGGCGGTGATTGAACGGCTGGAGCGAATCCGCAAGAAACGCAACAAGGCCCGCCTGGTGGAACGGCTGCTTGAGATCGGTCATGAATGCGCTAAGCTCCCGGTTCTCGACAAACGTAGCCCGGAAGATATGTTGTACGACCGGCGCGGGCTGCCCAAATGATCGTCATCGATACATCAGCCCTGATAGCCATTCTGGAAGAAGAACCAGATGCCGCACGTTACGCGGAGGCAATCGCTGAAGCAGACATGCCTTTGATTTCAGCCGCAAGTCTCTTCGAAACCGGCATTGTCATGATCAACCGGCACGGGCCAAAAGGCGCGCAAAAGCTGCACGCGCTTATCCAGGAAACAGGCTGCCAAGTGGAAAGCGTGACCGCACACCATGCGCACGTTGCCCTTGAGGCCTATGCTTCATACGGCAAAGGCCAGAAAAGCAAAGCCGGCCTTAACTACGGAGACTGTTTTTCATACGCGCTCGCAAAGGCGACGGGCTTGCCCCTTCTCTTTAAGGGAAAGGATTTTGCCGGAACGGACATCCACACAGCACTCTGAAATATCCGCCGTTGATACCAGAACGAAGGCCGCATGAGTCACGCCGCTCCTGTTAACCTGGAATTCTAAATGAGCGAAAGCCTCACCATCACGCTGCCCGATGGCAGCCAAAAGCAGGTCCCCGCCAGGCACGCGCCCGCTGGACGTCGCCCAATCCATCGGCGCGCGCCTGGCCGACGACGCCGTCGTCGCGCGCGTCAACGACCAGCTCTACGATCTAACGCGCCCGCTCGAAGCCGACGCCAAGCTCGAAATCCTTACTTCGCGCAACCCGGAAGCCCTCCAAGTCTACCGCCATTCCACCGCCCACTTGCTCGCCGCTGCGGTGCTCGAACTGTTCCCGGAGACCAAGCTCGGCATCGGCCCGCCCACCGACGCCGGCTTCTACTACGACTTCCAACGCGAGACCCCCTTCACCCCCGAGGATCTCGAAAAAATCGAAGCGCGCATGTGGGAGCTGCAATCGAAAGCTCTCCCCTACGAGCGCAAGCTCACCGTCAAGACTGAAGGCCTGAGCAAATACGCCGACGACTGGATGAAGGTGCAGCTCATCCAGGAAAAAGCCGACGAGGTTTTCTCAGAATACACGCTCGGGCCCAATTTCATCGATTTCTGCCGCGGCCCCCACGTGCCCTCCACCTCGCGCATTAAAGCCTTCAAGCTGCTCTCGGTCGCCGGCGCTTACTGGAAAGGCGACGAGCACAATCCCAAGCTCCAGCGCATCTACGGCACCGCGTTTTTCAGCAAGAAAGATCTGGACGCCTACCTCGATCGCCTGGAAGAAGCCAAAAAGCGCGACCACCGCAAGCTCGGCCAGGAGCTGGACCTGTTCAGCATCCAGGAACTGGCCGGCCCCGGCCTGATCTTCTTCCATCCCAAGGGCGGCCTGGTGCGAAAAATCATCGAGGACTGGATGCGCGATCAATACCTGGCGCGCGGCTACTCGCTGGTCTTCACTCCTCACGTCATGCGCGTACGACTTGTGGAAGACCTCCGGCCACGCCAATTTTTTCAGCCAGAACATGTTCAAGCCCATGGAGCTGGACGACGCCGAATACCAGCTCAAGCCCATGAACTGTCCCGGCCACATCCTGATCTATCGCGATAAGCTGCATAGCTACCGCGATCTGCCCGTGCGCCTGGGCGAGCTCGGCACCGTCTACCGCTACGAGCGCGCCGGCGTCCTGCACGGTCTGCTGCGCGTCCGCGGTTTCACTCAGGACGATGCCCACATCTTCTGCACGCCCGACCCAAATCGAGGACGAAATCGTCAACTGCCTGCAGTTCGCCATCGACGTCCTCACCACCTTCGGTTTCGATTCCTACGAAGCCGAGCTTTCCACCTGGGATGGCGGCGCCAGCGGCAAATACGACGGCACACCCGAGCAGTGGTCGCTCGCCGAGAACGCGCTGAAACACGCCGTCGAACGCCTCAACATCAAAGCCAAGCTGGTGCCCGACGAAGCTGCTTTCTACGGCCCCAAGATCGACGTGAAGCTGTTCGATGCCATCGGCCGCCCCTGGCAATTGTCGACCGTCCAGTTCGATTTCATGCTCCCGCGCCGCTTCGAGCTCGAATACATCGCCGAAGATGGAAAGAAACACCAGCCGCTCATGGTGCATCGCGCGTTGTTCGGCTCGGTCGAGCGCTTCTTCGGCATCCTGATCGAACACTACGCCGGTGCATTCCCCGTCTGGCTCGCCCCGGTGCAGGCTATCGTGCTGCCCATTACCGACCGCCACGCCGAATACGCGCGCAAAGGTGGCCGACCGTCTGAAGCAGGCCGGCATCCGCGTCGAGCTCGACGACCGCAAGGAGAAAGTCAATCTCAAAATCCGCGAGGCCCAATTGCAAAAGATTCCCTACATGCTGGTGGTGGGCGATCGCGAGGCCCAGAACGACACCGTCTCGGTCCGCAACCGGAAACACGGCGATCAGGGCGCGCAAGGGGTCGATGAATTCCTGGCCGGAATCCAAAAGCTGATCGAAACCAAAGCCCGGACCGAGTAGGCAACTAATGTTCGCCCTGGCGATCGCCGTGGCCTTCTTGCTGGCCGGATCTCTGATTTACTGCCTGCTGGTGGTGATTGCCGCCCGCAATTATCTGGCGCAGAAAATCCCGGCCGCTGCCCCCGCAGCCCCAGTCAGCGTCATTAAGCCACTATCCGGCGCCGACGAAGGCCTGGAAGCCAATCTGCGCAGCTTCTTCGAACAGGACCACCCCCAATACGAACTCCTGTTCGGCGTCAGCGACTCCGCCGATCCCGCCGCCAGCGTCGTGCGAGCGTTGATCGAACAATTCCCCACTCGCGCGGCACGGCTGCTGATCACCGGCGCGCCGCCTTATCCCAATGCCAAGGTCTACAGCCTGGAACGAATGGTCGCTGAAACGCGCCACGACATCCTGGTCATGAGCGATAGCGATATCCGCGTCCCACCCGGATTCCTGCGCTCCATCGCCGCCGAGTTCAGCGACCCCCAAGTCGCATTGGCTACCTGTCCCTATCGCGCCATGGCGGGAGCCAGTCTCTGGTCCCAACTCGAGGCCGAGGGCATGAACACCGAATTTCTGGCGGGCTTATTGGTAGCCCGGCTCGTTGAAGGCATGCGATTCGCCGTCGGCCCCACCATCGCGGCGCGCAAACAGGCGCTGGCGGCCATCGGCGGTTTTGCCAAGCTCAAGGATTACTTGGCTGAAGATTTCATCATGGGCAAGTTCGCCGCTCAGGCCGGAATGGGCGTCATCCTCTCGCGCAACATCGTCCAACATCGCATTGGCAGCCAAACCCTCCGCGCCAGCATCTCTCACCGGATGCGTTGGGTCCGAAGCACTCGCCGCTCGCGGCCCTGGGGCTACGTCGGCCAGCTTTTCACGTATCCGATCCCGTTCGCGCTGCTCCTCTGTGTCTTGCATCCGGGTTGGTGGCCGGCGCTCATTCCCGCAGCCGCGTTGCGGGCCTTAGCAGCCTGGTCCACCTGCGCTTGGATTTTACGCACTCGCCCGCGCTGGGATCTCCTGGTCCTGCAGGACATCCTCACCTTCCTATGCTGGCTGGCCGGTTTCTTCGGCAACACCATCGTGTGGCGGGGCCGCCGCTATTATCTTTACCCCGATGGCCGCTTCGAACTGCGTTAAACTGAAGACCGGGCGTCCCCACCAGATCTGAGGCTAAAATCAAGTCCCAGCTTGAGATAACGGCTCGTAAAGTGTAACCTAAAGGATCGTAAAGACGCCCCATCAACGTTAGATTTGGAGTTGCCCTTTTCATGAGTGTGTCCAAACGGGTTCTATACTGCCTCGCGCCACTTTCTTTGGCTTTGATTACTTTCGGATTTCTGGCAACGCAAGGATGCAGCAGCAAGACTGGAGCCGATGCGAGTGCCGGCCGCGGTGGCCGTGGAGGACGCGGGCGAGGCGACGGAGGCCCGGTTCCCGTGGTCGTCGCCACCGTTATGCAGAAGGATGTGCCGGTGAACATCGACGTCATCGGCAATGTGGAAGCCTATTCCACCATCTCGGTGAAAGCGCAAGTCGGCGGCCAGCTCACCAAAGTCTACTTCCAGGAAGGCGACTACGTGAAGAAGGACGACGCGCTGTTCACCATCGATCCGCGTCCCTTCCAGGCTCAGCTCAGTCAGGCCCAGGCGCAGCTCGGACAAGCCCAAGCCAATTCAGCGCGCGACAACGCAGCCCTCAGCCAGGCCCAGGCCAATCTCGCCCGCGACACCGCCAACCAGAAGTACGCTGAAACGGAAGCCGGCCGTTACACCAAGCTATTTGACCAAGGCATCGTCTCGCGCGAGCAAACCGATCAGATGCGCGCCAATTCGGACGCGTTAAATCAGACCATTCTGGCCGACAAAGCCGCTATCGAAAGCGCTCGCGCGCAGATCGGCGCCGACAAAGCCGCCATTGCCAACGCCGAGGCCATGGTCGAAAACGCTAAGGTTCAGTTCGACTATACTGCCATCCGCTCTCCCATCGACGGACGAACCGGCAACCTGGCGGTGAAGCAGGGCAACATCGTAGCGCCCAACACCATGGAGCTGATGACCATCGCCGAGGTGCATCCGATCTACGTTACCTTTTCGGTCCCCGAAGCCCAATTGGGAGAGATCAAGAAATACATGGCCCAGCGCAAGCTTCCCGTTCATGCCCAATCCCAGGATGCCGGGACCAACGGCGAAACCGGCGTTCTGACGTTCATCGACAATACCGTCGACCCGTCTACCGGCACCATCAAGCTCAAGGGCACTTTTGAAAATCAGGACAACACCCTGTGGCCCGGGGAGTTCGTCCGTGTTACGCTGCAGCTCACCACGCGTCCCAACGCCGTGGTGGTTCCCAATCAAGCGGTGCAGACCGGACAAGACGGCCAGTTTGTGTACGTGGTGAAGCAGGACCGCACGGTGGAAATGCGGCCTGTAGTTACCAGCACGCGAGTGGATCAGGACCTTGTAGTGGATAGCGGACTGACACCCGGCGAGACCATTGTTACCGAGGGCCAGCTCCGGCTCGCGCCCAATAGCCGCGTCCAATTCAGCGGCCGCGGAGGCCGTGGAGGCCGTGGTGACGGCGGCCGAGCGGGACGGGATAGAACCAGTTAGCCACGGATTGCCGCTTCGATGAATTTTTCCGAAGGATTCATCCGCCGGCCCATTGCCACCAGCTTGCTGATGGCGGCCATCGCTCTTTTTGGTTTGGTCGCCTACCGCTCTCTGCCCGTCAGCGATCTCCCGAACGTCGACTTCCCTACCCTGCTCGTCACTGCCACTCTGCCCGGAGCCAGCCCCGAAACCATGGGCTCCTCGGTAGCCACGCCGCTCGAAAATCAATTCTCCAATATCGCCGGCCTGGATTCGATGACTTCGGTCAACTCGCTCGGATCGACGCAGGTCACTCTCGAGTTCGTCTTGAGCAAAAGCTTGGATGGAGCGGCCGTGGATGTCCAGGCCGCCATCACTCAGGCCGCGCGCTTGCTGCCGCAAGGCATGCCCACGCCTCCCACTTTTACCAAAGTGAATCCGGCCGACCAGCCTATTTTGTATCTCGCGGTCACGTCCAAGACCATTCCGCTGTGGACGCTGGATGAGTACGCCGAGACCCGCATCGCCCAACGCATCTCCATGGTCAGCGGCGTCGCGCAGGTGCAAGTGCTGGGCGCCCAAAAATACGCCGTGCACGTGCAGGTGGACCCGCATCTGTTGGCCTCCCATCAGGTCGGCATCAACGAAGTCGAGGCCGCGCTGCAAAACTGGAATGTCAACCTGCCCACCGGCACCATCATCGGGCCAGAGCGCGCTTTCACCTTGCAGGCCAGCGGGCAATTGATGAGCGCCGCTCAGTATCGGCCGCTCATCGTGGCCTACCGCAACGGTTCGCCGGTGCGCCTGGACGATCTGGGCCGAGTGATCGACAGTGTCGAAGACGACAAGACCGCGTCCTGGTTCTACACGAAGGAAGGAACCCAGCGCGCCATCATTCTCGGCATCCAGCGCCAGCCCGGAACCAATACCATTCAGGTGACCGACTCGGTGAAGAACCTGCTGCCTCTCTTCCGCGCCGAGATTCCCGCCTCGGTCAACATGGACGTCTTGTACGACCGTTCCGATACCATCCGCGAATCCTATAAAGACGTTCAATTCACCATGCTGCTCACGCTCGGCCTGGTGATCATGGTGATCTTCCTTTTCCTGCGCAACGTATCCGCAACGGTGATCCCCAGCCTGGCGCTGCCGTTTTCCATCATCGGCACCTTCGCCATCATGTACCTGCTGCACTACAGCCTGGACAACCTGTCCATGATGGCCTTGATTCTTTCGGTCGGCTTCGTTGTGGACGACGCCATCGTGATGCTGGAAAACATTTTCCGGCATATGGAAATGGGCGAAAAGCCTTTGCGCGCGGCCCTCGATGGATCGGGCGAAATCGGTTTCACCATCGTGTCCATGACCCTGTCGCTCGCCGCCGTGTTCATTCCCGTGCTTTTCATGGGCGGCATCCTGGGCCGGCTGTTCCGCGAATTCTCGGTCACCATCTGCGTCGCGATTCTGATTTCCGGCATCGTATCCGTCACCTTGACGCCCATGCTGTGCAGCCGCTTCCTGCGTGCGCCCGAACTGCAAAAACGGTCCTGGTTCTATCGCACCACCGAGAAGTTTTTCGAAGGAATGCTGCACGTGTACGACCGCACTCTGCAAGTGGTGCTGCGTCACCGCGCCCTCACCATGGCCGCTTCCGGCGTGGTGCTGGCCGCAACCTTGTACCTGTTCGTGACCATCCCTAAAGGCTTCATCCCGGATCAGGACACCGACCAGATTTACGCCGTCACCGAAGCCGCGCAAGGAACTTCGTTCTACCAGATGGTGGAATACCAGAAGGCGGTCGCCGAGGTGTTCCGCACCAATAAGGATGTGCTCGGGCTCATGTCCACCGTCGGCGGCACTTCCGCCTCCACGCTGGGAGGACCCAATTACGGCGAGATCGTCGTCCACTTGAAGCCGCGCGGACAACGCAAGGAACTGGTCAACAAAATCATCGAAGACCTGCGCCCCAAGCTTTCCAACTTCCCCGGCATGCGCGTGTACTTGCAGAATCCGCCCACCGTGCGCATCGGCGGCCAGGTCACCAAGAGCCTGTATCAGTTCTCCATGCAGTCGCCGGACAAGAAGGAACTCTACGCCGGCGCCACGCGGTTGGAACGGGAGATCGAGAAGTTTCCCGAAGTCCAGGATGTGACCAGCGATCTAGCCATTCTGAGCCCGCAGGTGAACGTGACCATCGACCGCGACAAAGCCGCCGCGCTGCAAGTGAACGCCAACTCTATCGAAAACGCGTTCTACGACGCCTATGGACCGCGCTGGGTCTCCACCATTTACGCCGCCATCAACGAGTACAAAGTTTTGCTGGAGCTGAATCCGAAATACTTGACCGATCCGCACGCGCTCTCGATGCTGTACTTCAAATCCTCATCCGGCGCGCTCATTCCGCTGGATACTCTGGCGAAGCTAACTCAAGATATTGGCCCACAGGCAGTGAGCCACTATGGCCAACTTCCAGCCGTGACCGTGTCATTCAACTTGAAGCCCGGCGCATCACTGGGCGAGGTGGTGAACAAGATTCAAGCGCTCGCCAAACAGACTCTGCCCGAAACCATCAGCACCAACTTCCAAGGCGCGGCCAAGGCATTCCAAAGTTCGCTCGGCAATCTTTGGGTGCTGCTGATGGTCGCGATTCTGGTGGTGTACATCGTGCTCGGCATTTTGTACGAAAGCTATATTCACCCCCTCACCATTCTGTCCGGCCTGCCGTCGGCCGGCTTCGGCGCGCTGATGACTTTGTATCTGTTCCACATGGATCTGAACATTTACGCGTTCGTCGGTTTGATCATGCTGATCGGAATTGTGGAAAAGAATGCCATCATGCAGATCGACTTCGCTCTGGAAGCGGAGCGCAAGCAGGGTCTGACGCCTTTACAGGCCATCTATGAAGGCTGTCTGATTCGCTTCCGTCCGATCATGATGACCACCATGGCGGCGCTGCTGGGCGCGGTCCCCATCGCACTCGGCTACGGCGCCGGCGGCGAAGCCCGACAGCCACTCGGTCTGGCAGTGGTCGGCGGCTTGCTCTTCTCCCAGTTAGTAACTCTTTACTTGACGCCCGTGTTCTACACTTACATGGCCGCGATCCTGGAAAAGACCCGCTCGCACCGCAAGAAACGAGTGAAGGAAGAGCTGCCCGAACCGACCGTGGCTTAACAGGCTTCACTTCGGCAAGAAAGTCAAAGTCTGTTTCGCATCCACCTTGTGAAACTGCATCGGAAAACTTCGGCCCGCATAATACGCACCCCACTGGTCTCTGTAATGCCGCGACAGAATCTGGCCGGACTCTCCGATGGTGATGTTGTTGAGCGAGCGATCCCAGTCGCTGAGATCCCCGACAAATCGCATGGACGGACCCAAGACTAAAGTGGTTTGCTTGATGGTGGTGGATGAGCCGCTCATCGGCACCGGCCCTATATTGAAGTACGAACCCAGCAACGGCAACTTGTCGCCCACCGGATGCCGGATGGTCAGTTGGTTATAGGTTCCATAATTCCAGCGCTTCACATTGCCGCCTTGCAAACGCCGCCCGTTCTGAATACCTTCGGAAAGCACTCGCATCAGCAGCGCGTCTCTGTCTTGAAACCATCCGTGCGCGCCCCGAATCAGGATCTGCTCCACTACCGCCGGCGCCATTTCGGCGCCATAGAAATCGGACTTGCCGGGCGCGGCCGAGTCCGCAATGTCCTTGCGCAAAGCCTGGTACACAACCGATATCAACATGGGCGCGGCGGTGCCTTTTTCCATTTGGCCGTTCCAGGATCGCAGCACGTCGACGCCGTCGCGCAGGTTCGAATCCGAAGGCTTAGCACGATCGTAGGCCGCCACCACCATTTGCGCCAGATGCTGGAAGAACGCCGAGTAGACGTCTTTCTCGACCGCCAGCATATCGGCCGGCTTCCACCCTTCGTGTGAACCGAGCAGGCTGCGAATCTCCAGCGAACGATACGGCGCGGCGAAGCTGCCGTGAACGGCGTACGCGTAATTGTCCGGAAACGGGTCTTGATTGGCGGTGACGATCCAGCCTTGCGGCGGATTGTAGAACGCGGGTAATTGCTCGAACGGAATGAAGCCGTCCCATTCGAAATCGCCCGAGCTGCCGTCGACGGGCACGTCGCCTTCGTATTTCCGGATCGGAAGTTTGCCGGTGGCGTGGTAGCCGATATTTCCGTCCACATCGGCATAAACGAAATTCTGTCCGGGGCCGGGAAAACGCGCCAGCGCGGCGATGAACTCGGTCCAGTTGGTCGCACGGTTCAGATCTAAGAATGGGTACTGAAACGCGTTGGGTTCAGCCGCGCTCCAGCGCAGCGCGAGAAACCGATTCCCCTCCTCAACGGTCACCGGGCCGTGGCGCGTCACCCACTGGCGAAACTCCACCGGCTTCTGCCCCTTCACCGCAATCCATTCGGTTTCGGCGCGAGCCTGCTCAAGCTGCCCATGAAACACGTAGCGGCCCGTTCGAGGATCGATCTTCTCGATATACAGATCCTGCACGTCGTAGCCGAGATTGGTTGACGCCCCAGGCGATGCGCTGATTGTGTCCGATGATCACGCACGGCAACCCAGGCAGTGAAACGCCGATGACATCGAGACCGGGCGCCTGCAAGTGGACTTGATACCAGGTGGACGGGATGCCCCATTCCAGATGCGGGTCGTTAGCGAGAATCGGTTTACCGCTGGCGGTGTGCTTGCCCGAAAGCGCCCAAGCGTTCGAACCGGGCTGGAACTCGGTTCCAATGCGCGATGGAAACAGAAGCTCCACTTTGGCGCGATCGCCGGTTGACAGCATGGCAGCCTTCTGCAATTCCTCCCGCCAGGTTGTGGTGAGGTTGCGATACATCTGCAGGCCGCACAGCAGGCTGTCTTCGATGGTCCACGGCCGGGGATCGTAGCGCAGCAGCGAGAACTCGAGCGGCAAACGGCCGCGATGGGTTTCGATGAAGTAATTGACGCCGCGCGCGTAGGCGGCCAGCACGGCGCGGTCGCCCGCGGGCAAATTCTGATAATGTTCGTGGGCCATGCGCCGCATTCGCAAGCGGCGCGCCTCGCGGTCCAGCTCCAGCGCCGAAGGTCCTATGACTTCTGACAACTCTCCTGAGGCCAAGCGTCGCAACGCGTCCATCTGCCACAAGCGATCCTGCGCGGTCACGTAGCCCTGCAGGAAGATCGCGTCTTCCCAATTCGCGGCGGCGATGTGCGGGACACCCTGCGCGTCTCGCTCGACCGTGGCTTTGGCCGAAATGGGCGCGGCGATCTGGCCCGAAGTCTGGGGCAGCGGCCGGTAAGCGAACCAATAAGCCGCCGCGAGACCCACTATGAGCAAAACCGCTATGCTCAAGTTGATGAACTTGACGATTCTTCCGAGGTGCATCTAGAAATTCCACTGTATCGCGGCGGAGTGCGCGGCGTCACGGAAAAAACAGCCGGCATGCCTTATCGTTTCATCATCCTCATTGCGGTTCTGACGTTGAACGGCTTCTTCGCGGCCGCTGAAGTCGCGCTGGTTTCCGTGCGCAAGAGCCGGTTGCGCGCGCTGGCCGCCGAAGGTCAAGTGGGCGCGCAAGCAGCGCTCAACTTGCTGGCGAATCCGGCGCGTTTGCTCTCCGTGACGCAAGCTGGGCGTGACGCTGGCGAGCCTGGGATTGGGATGGGCCGGAGAGAGCAGCATGTACAACCTGATCTTGTCGATCTTCAATCCGGTGATGACTCCGGCTCTCTCGCCTTGGCTGCACGGGTTGAGTTTCACGATTGCCTTCCTGCTGATCAGCTACGCGCACGTGGTGTTGGGAGAAGTGGTGCCGAAAAATCTGGCCATTGAAAAAGCCGACCGGCTGTCGATTCTGGTAGCGCCGGCGCTGCTGGTGTTCTATCGCATTTCGGCGCCGTTTGTGTTCTTCGCGGAAAGATCCGCGGCAGCGCTTTCGCGTTGGATCGGCCTCAGAGGCAGCCACACCGGCGGCGGTCATTCGGCCGAGGAATTGAAGTTCATCGTCAGCTCCAGCCGCCGCGAAGGCCATCTGCATCGCTTCGAGGAAGACGCCATTCAAGCGCTGCTCGAAATGCAGAATTACTACGCGCGCGAAATCATGGTGCCGCGCAACGCCATTATTTCGGTTTCCGTGGATGCGAGCCTGGACCAGGTATTGCGGCGCATGCGCGAGAACCAATATTCGCGGCTGCCGGTGTATCAGGGCGACCCGGAGCACATCATCGGCTACGTGCATTACAAGGACATGATGCGCATCTGGGAAGAGCGCCGGATCGCGGCGGAGCGAGGGCGCGCGCTGCGGCCGTTTCATCTCTCGCGTGTGCTGCGCAAGCCGTTGGTGGTGCCGGAAACCAAGGCGCTGAACGATCTGATCGACGAATTTCGGAGCACGCATAAGCATATGGCCGTGGTGGTGGATGAGTTCGGGACCATCGTGGGACTGGTGACGCTGGAAGATGCATTGGAGCAAATTCTCGGCGAAATCGGCGATGAACACGATGTGAAGCGTCCTCGGCCCGCGGCGGAAGCTGCCGAGATCGAAGTAGACGGCGGCATCACCATCCGCGATTTGGACACGCAGTACGGTTTGGAGCTTCCAGGCGACGCCGGGTTCGAAACATTGGCGGGCTTTTTGCTTTTTCAATTAGGCAAGATTCCCAACGAAGGCGAAACCGTGAAATACGGCGGGCGGCGATTCACGATTCTTCAGATGGATCATAATCGGATCGCGCGTGTCGCGATTGCGCGCGTGCCCGTTCACAAAGAAACGGATGAAGCTGCGCAACAGCGAAAGAAGACCGCGACCGACTAGGATCAGACTGCAAGACGCTACTTCAGTTGCAACGACTTCCCATCCGGATCCGGCCTGAAGACCAGATACGACATGTCGCTCTCCAGGTTCTGCCACCAATGCGGCGTTCGCCCCGGAGTGATGATCACGTCGCCCGGAGACACGTGCCGGCTGGTGCCGCCCTCAATCTTGTCGCCGCTGTAGTTGCCGCCGGGGCGCGTGGGCGGATGAGCGTCCGGAATGGTGCCGCCAGTGATCAGCGTCGCCGATCCCTCCAGGATGTACAGAATCTCGGTCATGTTTGTATCGTGGTAAATCGCTGGCTCCGGCGCGTCCTTTGGCCGGAATACAGCGAAGACGCCCACCCGGTATCCGCCCACGTCAATCGCCCGGATCGGGCGGTCCGTTATCCGCGCGCGTGGCAGCTTCGCGATGAACTCCTGAATCTGTTCCTTGGTGACATGCGTTGCAGGTGCCGTCTTGGGGGCCTCGGAGGCCTGCGGAGTTGCGGCCACGCACAACCCCAGCCCTGCAATTGCGATTCTCGCGGTACGCTTTATTTTTTCCATAGTGGGAAGTATACTACCGCCGTAAACAAAAGGGCTGGTTTTCTAGCGTCCGGTAGACGATAGGCAACTCGGCCTGCTTCGGGTATAGCTTTTCTGCAGTATTGTGGAGAGCAGCGGAGGCTTGCGATGAATGAAGCTAGCAGAGGCCGGACGCCACGGCGGACGTTTCTTAAGGCGGCGGCTGGGGTCGCGGCTGGGACGATGTTGGGGCGGCGCGCGGAGGCCACGGCGTTTCCTAAGATCGATTCGCAATTTATGATCACGCCCGATCTCGCTTGGGATTGGAATGTGTTCAAGAGTAAGGGCGGGCCTACTTACGCGGGCGGCGCGGGGTGGAAGCGCTATACCGATTTCCTGATTTCGAAGATGCAGGAATTCGGCGCGGTCGATTTCGATTCCGTCGAGATTCCTTACGACCATTACATCGTGGACGATTGGCCGGATCGGCGCACGCATCATTCTGATTCAGGCGTCGCTGTGGAGAAGTTAGTTAGCGACGGGACACCGGTGCCGGTGGTTGCTTCTTATGGCATGACCTCCGGTTCCACGCCGGCCGAGGGCGTGGCGGCGCAGATGCTGTATTACGATCGCGCCCAGCCTCCTTCGGACGCCGCGATGGCGCGGGAAGATTCTGGTTTTCGAGACGGCGCCGTATCCTGAGCCTCCCTACTCCAATTCGTTTCTGGATAGCTTTACGCTGACCGATTACGAGTGGCGTTCGCCGGGCAAATGGCATCCGCTGTTTACGCCGCCGCCGGCAAGCGTGACCAGCTCCTATCATTGCCGCTGGGTTTGGAGCCAGCTCGACGGTTTGCGGCGATCGGAATCGCGGGCGCGCGGCTGGGATGGTGGTTGTGTACGATCTGTCGCCCGGAGCGGCGTTCGGACTGGCGCAGCGGAGCGTGTACACGCCGGACGGCAAGGCGGGGCTTGGCGCGAAATATGTCAATTGTCCGACGCTGGCGCTGGATCGCGTGAACGGCGCGAAAGTGCTGCGGACGCCAAGGCCGGGAAGACGGCGCGACGCTGACGCTGACGCGCGCGGTTCCAGCGCGACACGGGCAAAGCGATTCTCGCGTATCTGCCGGGCGGAATTATGGCACGCCGCAGGACGAACAGGTTCTGCTGGCGACCCACACCGACGCGATGTCGTTGATCGAGGAAAATGGCGGGCTGGGGATGCTCGGCATCATGTCGTATTTCAGTCATATTCCGAAGGCGGCGCAGGCCGCGCACGTTGGTGTTCTACTTCGATTGCCGGCACTTCATGCCGGGCGGCGAAGGGAGCTGGCCGCAGTTCGACTATTACCGATCTCATCCCGAGCGGTTGAAGCCGATGGTGGCGACGACTCGGGATGGAGCACATGGGCGGGCGGCAGACCATCGAAACTCGGGCCCGGACGGGAATCAATATGCCTATTCGAGCGAGCTTGCGGAAAATGGCGGAGTCATTACCAGCCTGATGGATGTGTACAACAACAATATCTGGCTGGTGGAGGCGATTGCCAAGGCCGCGACGGATAATCGTTGGCCGCGCGTGGATGTGAAAGCGGGAAACGTGGGCCGGGCGTCAATGGCGGGTTTCAGGGGACGGTGAAGAGTCCGATGAATAAAGGACGCGCTTACAAGATCCCGGGAATCGGGCTGGCGGGCGATTGGCCGGGCGGCTGGACGCAGACTTATGCGCAAGTGGATACCGAGGCCGGGACCGCACGGGTTCGATAAAGAATATTTCGTGCAGCAGGTGGCGGGGTTGTCGCAACTGGCGGGCGAATTCATGCTGGTGAAGCCGCTGGTGATCGACCTGGGATGGGGCGGGCTGAAGTCGGCCATGGTGAAGCTGCCGGATTCCGCGATTTGTTGCGGGACGTGAAGCTAAGGCGCAGCGGGAGAAGCTGGTGGAGCAGTACGTCGCGGCATTTCGCGAGGTGGAGCGAGGGGATCTCGGCGCCGCGCGTGGAGCGTTGAAGAATCTGGCGGCGAATATCTCGCGTGGGGTTGTGAGTGAGCAACAGGGTGCGTTACGCGCGTTGGTGGAGGGGCAAGCCGCAAAACTCGGCTGAAGCGATTGCGCGGCTTGGGCGGGCTAGAATAGCGTCATGATGCGCCTTCGCCTGTTGTTTGTTTGTATCGCCGGGCTGCTGCTCGCTGATGAGCCTTATCAGAAGCCGCCGCGGGCAATTCTGGATGTGCTGAATGCACCGGCTACGCCGCGCGCGATTGTCAGTCCGACGCGCACGCATTTGTTGCTGGTTGAGCCGTTGCGGTATCCGCCGATCGCCGTGGTGGGGCAGCCGATGCTGCGGCTGGCCGGGTTGCGCATCAATCCCAAGAACAATGGACCGCATCGGGCCAACCTGGATACTTCCATGGTTCTGGTTCGGATCGACGACGGGTCGCAGGTGAAGATCCAGTTGCCGGCGGGGGCGAAGACTTCGACGCCGCGCTGGAGTCCGGATGGGAAGCAGTTCGCTTTTACCAATAACACCGAGAACGCGATCGAGTTGTGGGTTGGGGATGCCGCTAGCGGGCGCGCGCGCAGGATCGATGGCGTGAGGGTGAACGCGGCTATGGAAGGGGCGGGGTTCGGGAATCGGCGCGATCCCATTCTGCAGTGGATGCCGGACAGCCGCAGGCTACTGGTCCAGACGGTTCCGGCTGGGCGCGGCGCGCCGCCCATGGAGTCTGCCATTCCCACGGGCGTTCACACGCAGGAGAGCGCTGGGCACACCGGGCCGGTTCGCACGTATGAAGACATGCTGAACAACGCGCACGATGAAGATTTGTTCGATTACTACGCGACGGCGCAATTGGCGACGGTGGATACGTCGAGCGGACGGGTGGAGGCGCGTGGGAAGCCGGCGATTTTTCTGACGGTAGATCCGGCGCCGGACGGCGAGCATGTGCTGGTGGCGCGGGTGCACCGGCCGTTCTCTTATCTGCATCCGGTGGAGGATTTCCCCAAGGATGTCGAGGTCTGGAATGGCGCGGGCGGCGTGGCTTACAAAGTTGCGAGCCTGCCGTTGGAAGATCGGGTGCCGATTCAGGGCGTTCCCACGGGGCCGCGAGACTACGCGTGGCGGCCGAATCAGCCGGCCACGCTGGTTTGGGCGGAGGCGTTGGACGGCGGGGATCCCAACGAGAAGGTTCCGCATCGGGATGGCATTGTCATGCTGAAGGCGCCGTTCCGTGGAACGCCGGAAGAAATTTTCAAGACCGAGGAACGTTTTCGCGGAATCGAATTTGCCGAACAGCGCGGCGCATTCGTCCAGGACTATGAGCGCAATCGCCGCTGGCAGCGCATGTTCCTGATCGATTCCGAGCGACCGGGCGGCACGGGAAAGCTGCTGTGGGGCGTGAATGTCCAGGATCGCTATCACGCTCCCGGCGCGATGGTGCTGCGGACGCTGCCCAACGGACACGAAGTGGTGGGCCAGGTTGGCAATGACATTTATTTGACGGGCGCGGGCGCGAGTCCGGAAGGCGACCGGCCGTTTCTGGATCGCATGAATCTCGATAGCGGGAAAACGGAGCGCATTTTTCATTCCAGCGAGACCAGTTTCGAGAATTTCGTCGCGCTGCTGGACGCCGACGCATCGAAGATTCTCACGGTGCGCGAGAACCAGACCACGCCGCCCAATTATTTCGTGCGTACGCCAGGCGCGGGCGGCTCCGAGCGGGCGCTGACGCATTTCCCCGATCCGACGCCCGAGCTTCGCCTCATCACCAAACAGAGGGTCACTTATAAGCGACAGGATGGCGTGCCGCTGTCGTTCACTTTGTACCTGCCGCCTGGTTACAAGCAGGGGACGCGGCTGCCGACGGTGGTGTGGGCCTACCCGCTCGAATACAACGACGCCGCGACGGCCGGGCAGATCAGCGGGTCGGTGCAGCGGTTCACCAGCATCGTGGGTCCATCCGAGCTTTTCTTCGCATTGCACGGCTATGCGGTGTTGGACGACACAGCGATGCCGATCATCGGCGATCCGCTGACCGTGAACAACACTTATATCGAGCAGATCGTGATGGACGCCAAAGCGGCGATCGACAAGGCGGTGGAGATGGGCGTGACGGATCGCGATCGCGTCGGAGTGGGCGGGCATAGCTACGGCGCGTTTATGACTGCCAACCTGATGTCGCATTCCAACCTGTTTCGCGCCGGGATCGCGCGCAGCGGGGCGTATAATCGCACACTCACACCGTTTGGATTTCAGACCGAGCGGCGCACGTTGTGGGAAGCGCCGGACGTTTACTTAAAGATGTCGCCCTTTCTGGCCGCCGATAAAATCAAAGCGCCCATCCTGCTGATGCACGGCGAAGCGGACGATAATACCGGAACGTTCCCCATTCAATCCGAGCGGATGTACCAGGCCATTCGCGGGAACGGCGGCACGGTGCGGCTGGTGACGCTACCGGCGGAAGCGCACGGGTACCAGGCGCGGGAGACCATCGAGACGGTGCTGTACGAAATGATGGCGTGGTTCGATAAATACGTGAAGGACGCCGCGCCCCGGGTTTCGACGGAGTAAGGACGGTTACCGCAACCTGAGCGCGGCGTCAGGGTTATACCTTTTTCGCTGAGTTGCGTTATAATAGCGAGTAAATCCCAAGGAACTGAATCCTGAGAAAATCTTTACCTTTCTTCGCATGGATTGTGTGCGCAGGCGCGGGCTTTTGCCTGGGGCAGGATCCGAACAGCGCAACTACGCCGGAGGTGCAGCCTGTTGCATCGACGGACGCACCGCAAATCCAAAACGCCGTCACCGACGACCATCGGATGTTCAAGGTCCTGCCGAATTACAAGACGGTAAACGATCCCAGCCAGCCCGTCACGCCCATTGGGGCGAAACAGAAGTTCGGCCTGGTGTTACATTATTTCGATCCGTTCACGTACGGGTTTACCGGAGTGCAGGCTTCGATCCAGCAGGCCACGGATGCGCAGAAGGGCTATGGGCAAGGCGTTTCCGGTTATTACAAGCGCTACGGTGCGGATTTCGCGGACGCGTTCACCAACGAATTGTTCACGGTGGGGGTATTCCCGACGCTGCTGCACGAAGACCCGCGCTATTTTCGAAAAGGCCAAGGAAGCGGGTTGCATCGAACGATGTACGCGGTCAGCAGGGTTTTTGTGGCGCGCACCGATGCGGGGCACGAGCGCTACAACTTTTCCGAGCTGCTGGGCAACCTGAGTTCAGGCGCCATTTCGAATCTTTACTATCCCAGCGCTGACCGGCGCGTATCAGACATCCTGTCGCGCACCTGCTTCCAGATGGGCTACGATGCGATGTTCAATGTGCTCAAAGAATTCTATCCGGATCTGATGCGGAAATTTCACCGCCAGCCCGCCGCCGTCGGCGCCACGGGCCAACTCCGATAAGACCCGAACCGCGTTGCGGACTACGATTTCTTGGTGAACACCAGAACGTCGTTGGCATCGCCCTGAGGGACGATGTAGGTAGTCTCCACCTTTAGCGTCTTGCCATCCTGAGACAGCGTGAGCCGGTAACGGGTGACGTGATCGCCCTTGGTTTCCATTTCCACCAGCGTCGGTCCGTTGAACCAGAAAGACGCTTTAGCTTTGTCCCCGTGGACCTCGCAATCCTTGCCGTCGGTGCTGCACTTCATCTCCACCGCCCGGCCGGATTCGTTTTCCGTGAGATGGATCGAATTATCGGACTCTTCAATGGCCCAGGTGGCGTCGGCGACCTTGGCGGTGTGCAGATCGCACTTGGCAGGGTCGAGCTGCCAATGCCCGTTGAAATCCGGCTTGTCTTGTGCAATCGCGAGCGCGGCGAGCAGCACAATAACAGGACCGATCATAATGCATCCAAGTTTTCCCATAAGCCTCCCTCGTTTGCTTACCACTACATATCCTATGCCAGCGCGAGGCGATGTGGGGAAACGCGGGCGGCGCGGGCTGGCCCCGGGTTGTAGTTGGTGGTTGCGCCTGGCGACCAGCGCGGTTTTCCACGGCGATGTGGGTTGCGGCTAAGGGCCTCTAGGGTGCGCGTGGCGCATGCTAGCATGAATCGGATACTCACTCAGGCGCTATGAAGCTCTCCGACAAATTCACGCTGGAACAAGGGCGGGTTTATCTCACCGGCATTCAGGCGCTGGTACGCCTGCCGATCGATCAGATGCGGCGCGACCGGCGCGCGGGGCTCAACACCGGCACGTTCATTTCAGGCTACGAAGGCTCGCCTTTGGGCGGGTACGACATGGCATTGGCGCGCGCGGGGAAACTGCTTTCCGAGCACAACATCCACTTCCGGCCGGGCGTCAATGAGGACCTGGCCGCGACCGCCGTGTTCGGCAGCCAGATCATCGACACCATCGGCAAGAGCAAAGTGGAAGGCGTGGTGGGTATCTGGTACGGCAAAGGGCCGGGTGTGGATCGCAGCGGCGACATCTTCCGGCACGCCAACCTGGCCGGGAGCGGCAAGAACGGCGGCGCGCTGCTGCTGTGCGGCGACGATCCGATTTCGAAAAGCTCCACCATCCCCAGCCAGAGCGATTTCAGTCTGTATAACATCGGCATTCCGTATTTGTATCCCGGCAACGTACAGGAGATTTTGGATTACGGGCTGCTGGCCATCGCGCTGTCGCGGTTCAGCGCGGCGTGGGTGGGGATGAAGATGGTCACGGATGTATGCGATGGCGGGGGTACGGCTGAGCTAGACCCGTCGCGGCCGGCCATTCGATTACCGGAGGGTTATCAGCGGCACCACGATGCGCGCATCGTCGCACCGGTCACGCTGGGGCTGGAACACGAAGTGAATGTGCGGAGGCTAGAGGCGGCGCGGCAGTTCGCGCGCCTGAACGGCATCAACCGGCACAATGGAGCCCAGGCGCGCGTGGGCGTGCTGAGCACCGGCAAATCCTATTTCGATCTGATGCAGGCGCTGCGCGATTTGGGCGTGCGCGACGGCGTGCGGATCGGAAAAGTCGGCATGCCGTTTCCGCTCGATCCGGAATTTGTGCGGGAGTTCGCCACGGGCCTCGAAACGATATTCGTGGTCGAGGAAAAGCGCAGTTTCATCGAAATGCAGCTCCGCGACATTCTGTACGATCTTCCGGCGCGGCCGGCGGTTCTGGGCAAATCGCATTTTCCGCCGACGGGCGAGCTGGATCCGGATAAAATCGCGACGGCACTTTGCGATGTTCTGCACCAATCGCCACGGACGCTCACCGATGCGCCGCAGCCATCGGCGATTTCGAAATCCATCGGGGCGCGTCCCTCGGCGTTCTGCTCCGGCTGCCCGCACAATCGTTCCACGCTGCTGTTAGAGGGGCAAATCGCCGGCGGCGGCATCGGCTGCCACACCATGGCGATGCGCTTGAACGATCCGGCCCGCAGCTTTGTTTTCCTCACGCACATGGGCGGCGAGGGCGCGCCCTGGATCGGCATGACGCCGTTCGTGGATCAGAAGCACATCTTCCAGAATATTGGCGATGGCACGCTGTTCCACTCCGGTTATCTGGCCATCGAGGCGTGCGTGGCGGCCAAGGTCAACATCACTTATAAGATTCTGTTCAACGGCCATGTCGCGATGACCGGCGGGCAGAATGCCGTGGGCGCGCTGCCGATTCCGGACCTGACGCGCAAGCTCGAAGCCGAGGGCGTGCGCAAGACGGTGGTGCTGGCCGAAGACGTCGAGAAATATACCAACGCGGGCGAGCTGGCATCCAATGCCGAGTTGCGTTCGCGGGACGAATTGGCGCGCACGCTGCGGGAGCTGGAGCAGATCCCCGGCGTCACGGTCATGATCTACGACCAGGAGTGCGCGGCCGAGAAGCGGCGCAAACGGTCGCGCGGCATTTACGCCGAGCCGACCCAGCGCCTGGTGATCAACGAAGAAGTTTGCGAAGGCTGTGGCGATTGCGTCAAGCAGGCCAATTGCATGAGTCTCACGCCGGTGATGACCGAGCTGGGGCAGAAGATTCGCATCCATCAATCCTCGTGCAACAAGGATTATAGTTGCGCGCTGGGCGATTGCCCGTCGTTCGTGTCGGTGGAAGTGAAGCCAGGCACGGGATTGAAGAAGAAAGCGCTGCCGCAGCTTCCGGCGGCGGAGGCGCCCGCGCCTCGCAATCGCGCACAGGCGGGAGAAGGTTATCGCATCATTGGGCCTGGAATCGGCGGGACGGGCGTAGTTACAATCAACGCGCTGCTTGCCACGGCGGCCTGGATCGACGGCCTGCATGTTGCGACGCTCGATCAGACCGGCAGCGCGCAGAAGGGCGGCGCCGTGGTTTCGCATCTGCTGGTGAGCGAGCATCCCATTGAAGCGCCCGCCAAGGTGAACGCCGGTAACGCGGATTTGATTCTCGGTTTCGATCTGCTGGGCATCCTGGAGCCGAAGAATCTGGCCACGGCCGGCCGCGAACGCACCGTCGCGATTCTCAACACCGATCTGGTTCCGACCATCGATAGCATCCGGAATCGCACGCCGCTGGGCGGTCCTGGGCAGATGCTGGATGCGATCAACGCCGTCACCAATCGCGGCCGCAACATTTTCGTGGACGCCAATCGCATTGCCGAGGGCCTGTTCGGCACGCATATGGCGGTGAACATGTTTATGACCGGCATCGCTTACCAGGGTGGCTTGATCCCCATTTCGGCCGAAGCGATCGAGCAGGCCATTGAGTGGAATGGCGTAGAGGTGGAGCGCAATCGGGAATGGTTTGCCTGGGGCCGCAAGTATTATGAAGACGCCGCTTGGGTAGAAGGCTTCCTCAAGCCGGAAACCAAGGTTAAGACCGGCTTCGATCGTGTGGCGGAGCTGCGCGAGTATCAGAACGAGGCGTACGCGCGATCGTATGTCGAGTTTTTGGACAGAATTCAGGAACCCGCGCTGCGGGAAGTTGTGGCGATTTACTTGTACAAGCTAATGGCGTACAAAGACGAGTACGAAGTGGCGCGGCTGCTGACGAAACCGGAGTTTGACGAACGCGTACGCCAGATGTGGGAAGCGCCGGAAGCAATCTCCTACAACCTGCATCCGCCGCTGTTGCGCAGTTTCGGAGTGCACAAGAAACTCAAGTTCGGGCCATGGTTCCGGACTCCGCTGAACATTCTGAAGCGCCTCAAGGGGCTGCGCGGAACGCCACTGGATATTTTCGGACTTTCCTCGCACCGGCGCCTGGAGCGATCGCTGATCGAGTGGTATCGGCAATTGATCGAAGAAGTGACGGCCAATCTGACTGCCGACAACCTGTCGCAGGCGCTGGAGATCGCAGCCCTGCCGGATCAGATCCGCGGCTACGAGAAAATCAAAGAAAAGAGCGTCGCGGCGGTGAAGCAAGCGGCCACGGAGAAACTGGCTGCTATGCAGGCGCGCACGCCGGTGGCATCCGTCTAAGGCTGGCGTTATTTCCGCGGCGCTAATGATAAACTAACTGATAGTTTGCCTCGTTGGTTCCCCAGGAAGTTCTTGGCTGCAGGCTTGAGAAATACCTCGCCGCCGGCGCTGACGTGGCGCTCCCGTGTCCTTCGCCGATCTGGTCCTCGGGCAGCAAACAGCATCGTGGTTTGCGCAGCTGCCAGCGCTAAGCCGAAAAGCGTAGCGTCCCGAGGTGGAAAGCCGCATGGCGGCACATTAGGATAAAGCGATATTCTAAACATTCTTAGAAAGCAGCAGGAAATCTCGATAGTTTGGGGTTCATCAAAGTAAATATGGCGCAACGAATTAGTAAGTGTCTGGGCGTTTTGGGACTGATCCTACTCGGGAACGCTACGCTTCCAGCTCTGCGAGCCCAATCGCGGCCGCAACATTACATTCTCATTCTGGAAGACCCGCCGGTGGCCGAACGCTATGCATCCGCCCAACGAGAGCATTCGCCAGAGGCGGCGAATTACCGGCAGCAGCTCGATGCCAAGCACCAAGCCGTGAAGGATCAGCTGGCGTCGCGCCAGATCCGAATGACGGCCGAAGTAAAGACGGTGCTAAATGCGATCTTCGTGGTTGCGCCCAAAGAACGCTTGGCGGAACTCAAAGCACTGCCGGGAGTGAAGGGCGTGGTGGCGGGGCGGCGCTATCATTTGAATCTGAATAAGGCCACCGGACTGGTGGACGCTCCGGGTGCGTGGAGCGCGTTGGGTGGCATTGGGACGGCCGGCGCTGGTATGAAGATCGCAATGATCGACACGGGAATCGATCAGACCCATCCGGCGTTTCAGGACAATTCACTCAGCGTGCCTTCCGGATTTCCTATCTGCGCCATCGCGTATCCGAGCGGCTCGGAAGTGAACATTCCCAATTGCTCCGCCTATACCAACAACAAGGTGATCGTGGCGCGGAGCTACGTGCCGCTGGACGCAGCGGGTAGCGATCCGACTAATCCTGCGCCGGACTCGATGCCGGACGACTACACGCCGCGCGATCGCGTGGGGCACGGCACCGGCACCGCGTCGGCGTCCGCGGGCGTCTCGAATACCGGACCCGCCGGCCTGACCTTCAATGGCGTGGCGCCCAAGGCATTCCTGGGCAACTACAAGGTATTCGGATCGCCCGAGGTGAACGATGGCGCGGCGGAGGACGCCATCATCCTGGCTATCGAAGATGCGCTGAACGACGGCATGGACGTCGCTTCGCTGTCGCTGGGGGCACCGGCGTTCACGGGTCCGCTGGATACGGGGTCTATCTGCGGCAATGCGAGCGGAGTGCCGTGCGATCCAATGGCCACGGCGGTAGAAAACGCGGTCCAGGCCGGCATGGTGGTGGTGGTGGCGGCAGGCAACGACGGGGACGGCGAATCCAGCATCGTCGCGCCTACGCTGAACAGCATCGAGTCGCCCGGCGACGCACCCTCGGCGATCACGGTTGGGTCCACCACCAATTCTCATTACATCGTCGATGGCAGTGTTCAGGTTCTCGGCAGCGGTGTTCCTTCCAATCTGCAGAAGATCGTGGGGCAGCTGGGCGATGGACCTTTTCCCGCGGGGCAAACCGGTCCGGCCGTGGATGTGACCCTGCTTGGCAATGATGGCTTGGCGTGCGCCAGCCTGCCTTCCGGATCGCTAAACGGCGCCTTTGCGATCATCCAGCGGGGCACCTGCGATTTTTCGAACAAGGTAACCAATGCGCAAACCGCGGGGGCAATTGGCGTGGTGCTGTATATGGCGGATCAGTCCGCGCCGATTGTGCCGGGCGGCCTCTCCGGTACCAATATTCCAGCGGTGATGATCTCTAACTCCGATGGGCTGGCGTTGAAGACCTTCACGACCGCAAATCCGAGCAGCAAAGTGACGATCGCGGCGGGCAGCTTCGAGGTGCTTAAGACTTCCAATCTGGTGAACCTGCTGTCGTTTTATTCTTCGTTGGGACCGGCGCCGGGCAATAACGCCATCAAACCGGATCTGGCGGCCACGGGCGGCAGCGAGGATTTCTTCACGGACATCTATCTGGCCGCGCAAGACTACGACCCGCTGGGCGAGCTTTACAGTCCCAGCCGCTATACGGCCGGCTCGGGCACCAGTTTCGCGACGCCCTTGGTATCGGGAGCCGCGGCGTTGGTGAAACAGGCGCATCCTAACTACACTCCTGCGCAGATCAAGTCGGCGCTGGTCAACACGGCCTCGCAGATTATCATTCAAGATGAAGATGGCGACCCGGTGGGCGTGCAGCAACTCGGCGCGGGCTTGATGGACGCGGGCGCGGCGGTGCAATCCAGCATTACCGTGACGCCCTCTTCGCTTTCGCTGGGCGTGCCCACTACGTTCCCGGTTTCGCAATCGTTCCAGGTGACCAACACGGGTTCGGGCAGCGCGAATTTATCGCTGGCGGTGACTCCCGCCATGTCGGCCAGCGGAGTCAACGTGGCGGTGGATCATCAGAGCCTGACGCTTGCGCCGGGCGCTTCGGCCACCGTTAATCTGAACATTTCCGGATTCATTCCCGGCGAGGGTTCGTATTCCGGATTCGTAACGATTCAGGGAGGGGCATCCGCGGTTTATGTTCCTTACATGTTCCTGATCGGTAGTCCCGCGTTGGGCAACATGATTGGGCTGTCGGGCCCAGGCGACACCGTTGCCGGCCAGGATGCGGGGCCAATGGTGGTCAAGTTGGTGGACATGAACGGCGTTCCAATCCCAGGACTCAACGTCACCTTCATTGCTCCTACCGGCGCGTCGCTGCAGAACGTCCAAGGCGTGACCGACAGCAATGGAATCGCCAGCGCCGAGGCATTCATGGGAACTACGCCCGGAAGCAGCTACACCTATACGGCGCAATTCGGCGCCAGAGCGATTTTCAGCTTTCCGGCCACCGCGCTTTCGCAACCGGTCATCACCGCAAGCAGCGTGGTGAATGCGGGAAGCCTGACCGAAGGGCAGCCCATCGCGCCTGGATCGTACATCTCGATTTTCGGCTCGAATCTCAGCGCCACCACGGACCAGGCCAGCGCGGCCATTCTGCCGCTAGCCATCGATTACGTCACCGTCAGCTTCGATGTTCCGTCGGCCCAACTCAGCGTGCCGGGGCATCTGATTTACGTTAGCCCGAATCAGGTGAATCTCCAGGTGCCCTGGGAGCTGCAGGGTCAAAGTTCCGTGCAGATGAAAGTAACGGTAGGGGACGGGAACGGGCTGGCATTCGGCAATGTGGTTACGGTGCCGGTATCCAACTATTCACCCGCGTTTTTCGAAATCTCGGGCCAAGTTGCCGCGCTGGATTCCAATGCCAACGTGATCAACTCTTCCAACCCGGCCACGCACGGCCAGATGATCCAGATTTACGCCAACGGCCTGGGTCCGGTGACCAATCAGCCGACCAGCGGCGATCCGGCGCCATCCTCACCGCTGCTGGCGGAATGCAGCGCGGCGGTGACGGTGACGATCGGAACCGTGCAGGTCACGCCCGGCTTCTGCGGCTTAGCACCGGGCTTCTCCGGGCTTTATCAACTGAACCTCACTGTGCCGGCGAATCTCACTGCCGGGTCGTATCCGATCACCGTGACTGCCGGAAGCCAAACTTCCAAGGCTTCAAATCTGGCCGTGGACTAACGCCGGAAGTGGGACGCAGCTGGCGTCGAGGCGCCGTCCTGGCCTACCAGGAACGACTGGCCCGCGATGGTGATGGTGCCCTGGCGCGGGACAGTAGCCGTATTGTCCGCCACGGTAATGGTGACCGAACCAGGGCCGCTGCCGCTGGCGGGCGAAACGGTGACCCAATCCAAGCCGCTCGAGGTGGTCCAACTGCAATCGCCTGCTTGCGCGTTGATGGCGATCGCTCCCGTGCCGCCGGAGGCAGGAAACTGCTGGCTGTTGAGCGAAAGGCTGTAGCCGCAGATCGAGAATCCGGCCACAAAGGCATCCGTCTTACCGGAAGAGGATGTTTTAGCGGCGCCTCCCAAGGCATCGAAAATGGGCCCGCTGGTAGAACCCACCACGTAAACGTCGCCGCTCGCATCGTAATCCACGCCGTACCCCACTTGCAAACCGTCGCTTCCCAAGTAGGTGAAATAATCGATGCCCGCGGCGCCGGCTTGGGAGGGATTAAGACGCAGGACAAAGACGTCCATGGAACCGTCATAAGCGGACTGCAGGGCGCCCGCGGTGGCCGGCAACCCGGGAGACTCGGTCATTCCAGCCAGGTAGAGCGTCCCGCTCGAGTCACGCTTCATATCGAAGGGAACGTCCGCATTCGCGCCGCCGAAGTAGGTGGAATAGACCAGTTGCGCCGACGACGTGTTGGCAGGATTCAGAATCGCGATGAACCCGTCGGTATTGCCGCCGTAGGTCTGCTGATAAGCGTTGGAGGTGACGGGAAAGTCCGGGGAAACGGTGTAGCCGCTGACGATCACCGGCCCGGCTGGATCCAGAACGACGTTGCGTGCTTCCTCCAGGCTGCCGCCACCAAGGTAAGTCGCGTATAAAAGACCGCTCGATCCTATGGTTGGGTCGATGTGCGCGATGTAGGCGTCGCCGCCGGTGCGATAGTTGGACTGATAGGCGTTCACCAGCGGTGCATCGAAGGAATATGTGCCCCCGGCGATCCACAAGGTGCCGTCCGAGGCGACGGCGATGCCGCGGCCAGTGTCCCAGTTTGTGCCACCCAGGTAAGAAGAATAGATGAGCGAGTTGGTTCCGCTTTGGGAAGGATCGAACCCGGCGATGAAGATGTCCTGATCGCCGACGAAGGAACTGTTGTAGGCTGCCACGGTCGGGAAATCGCTCGATTGCGCCCCGCCCGTGACCCACATTCTGCCTTTGGAATCGACCGCGATTCCGTTCGCGACGTCGGGACTGCTCCCGCCCAGATAGCTCGAATATTCGAGTACGCTTTGGCTGGGACTAATCCACACGACAAAGGCGTTGGTGTTGGGGGCGTTGGTCAGGCTGCCCTGGTAGGCGCTCGAAGTAAGCGGGAAATCCGTGGACTCGGTTGACCCGCTCAAGTAAATGTCTCCTTGGGGGCCTACCGCCAGGCCACCAAAGTTATCCGTGCTCGACCCGCCTACGTAGGTGGTAAACAGAAACCCATCGCCAGCCGGGACCTTGGGATTGATTTGCGCGACCCACACATCGCCGCTGCCGCCTGCAGTCGCCTGTGTCGGAGCTCCGGCTAACGGGAAGTCGGTCGAGATAGTTGTTCCGGCCACGTAAATGAGGCCGTTCTGATCGTGCGCGATAGCATAGGCGATATCGGTATCCGATCCACTGAAATAAGTGGAAAAAGTCAGCACCGGATCGATGACGAGCTCGCGTGCGCGATCGTAATTGCCCAGCGCGAATCCATAGGAGCCGTCGCGATTGCGGCGGTAACGGGCTTTTACCGCGGTTCGGGAGCCATGGTCGTCGATCTGATAAGCCACCGGACGCTTCTGGATCAGATCCGCGATCAGATCCCCGGCGCGATCCACGCTTGCGTGCGCGCCCGTAATACGAAAGCGAATACGGCCGGGGTCGGCGGCCGGCGCGATTTTCAGATCGTACTCCAGTTCACGCGCGTTGCCGTAGTAAACCAAGTCGACGCCGGGATAAAGTCCGGGGACTCGAAGACGTCCGTAGTTAGGCACGCCGGTCCGCCACTGGGAGGGGTCGCGGCCCAAGAAGAGATTGGTTTTGGATTTGAGCTGGTCTTCAGCCTGGATTCGCGCGCCTGGATCGGCGCCGTCGAAGCGCAGCGCCACATTGCGCCCGTCGGTATGGAGGATGGTCTGATGGTTGGAAAATTCGAAGCCGTAGCGTGCGCCGCGCGCGACAAAATCGGCTGAAGCGCCGCCGGCGGGCTCGAATCGAAGCGGCGCGGTGTCGAGCAGCTTCACAACATCAGGTGGTGCGCCGAAGAGCGCAGTAGAGGCTACACCGGCTGCGCACAGCAAACCGGCGAACGGAAGAAAAATGCGTAGTTTCATGATCGAGACGAATAGTGTAACGACGCGCGCAGAGAATCCCAGGTTAACGGGAAAAGCGAGCGCGGCGCGAACTCCCTTACAAAACTTGACAGTCTGAAAATCGGCAAAAGACGAGTTTAGCGTAACGGCGTGGTCCTGCACAGCGTCTGGCGAAGCAAGATGCATAGAAATCAACTCTTGGGGATATTTTTCGCCGGGACAGGCTGCGCCGCGATTTTATTCGCGGCCGAGCCCTGGAAGAGCAAAGACTACACGCAATGGACCGACGACGAAATTAACAAAGTTCTTACGGATTCTCCGTGGGCGAAGGAGATGACCGTCGGGCAGCAACGGTCCGGTTACCCTGGTCGAGGCGGCGGGATGGGCCGTCGCGGAGGTGGATTCGGGCTTCCAGGCGGAGGCGGTGGTTATCCAGGCGGAGGCGGGGGTTATCCGGGCGGAGGCGGTGGTTATCCGGGCGGCGGAGGCGGTTATCCCGGTGGCGGAGGCGGTGGAGGTGGCGCCGGGCAAGCTCCTATGAACATCACCTTGCGTTGGGATAGCGCGTTGCCCGTACAACAAGCTCTGAAGCGTCAGGGCGCCAGCAACGCCGATGAAGCCAAAGCGGTGGCCGCTGCCAGCGACAAAAACTACGTCATCACGGTGTTCGGTTTTCGGATGCCGAGTAACCGGCAGCGCGGCGGCTACAATAGCGGCAGTCCCGATTCGGACACGGGGCAAGACCGCAGCAGCCAGACCGCCGACGATCTGCGCTCGCAGCTGCTAGACGCCGCACAGCTCATTCCCAAGGCTGGGCGCGCGATCTACGCGCAGGACGTCCAGGTGGAAGGCGGCGGTTCAGAGATCCATTTCCTTTTTCCGCGCAATCCGCCCATCGCTTCAAGCACCAAAGAAGTGGATTTTATCCTGGAAGTGCACGGGGTGAAGGTGGAGCACAAGTTTCATCTGGCCGACATGCAGTACCAGGGCCAGCTCGCGCTGTAGCGAGCTCACGTACTCATCGCCAAGCTAGAGGCGAATGATGCTCAATCCCGGGACCCGGCTAAAGTCGCGGAAGTTGCTGGTCCCGATGGCGTAGCCAAGTTCCAAAGAAGACGCGGTAACGCACTCCTCTACTGCGTGCCCAAACTGGATGAAATTAGGCGGCGCACGCCGGTTCCCAATAACGACCAACCCATTCGGCTGACCCAGCCTGGCCGAACTACATCAGTTCATTTCCAGATTGTCGTCAGTCGGTCACTCAGATACCGGTCGATGCAGTCGCGCCGGTCGGTTTCGGAGAGACGCGCATTGCAGGCACGGCTGTAAATCAGCAAACCATTCCGCCTGTTGCCTCCGAATTATTTCCTTGCGCTGGGCGGAAGCACCCTTGAGCACCATCTGATAGGCGTTCGCCATCTGGCTATCCAGGAATGACAGTTCGACATCCTTGCAGATGAGAATCTCTACCGGCCTCGAGGCCTTGGCACAATCGAAGCTAGGTGGATCGATTTTGTAAGTCGGCTGCCCAATCGCTGAGAAAGAATCTCCCGACCATCGATATCGGGTGGTTATACTTCCAGCCGAGCAGCAATCCCCTTGTCTCTTTTCGGGATCATTGACCGCCAAAACCAGATCCCCGGCAGCGATCGACACTTCGCGCAAGCCTTGATGGGCCCTCGATCCGGACCTAAGCCACGTCAGCAGCCGGGGCTTGCCTGATGCGAGTGTGAGCACGTAGACGTACTCCCAATGTGCAGTACCGCCGCTGTGATATGTCAGAACGACCGCTGCAACAGTCGACTGGATTCCGGTAAGCGCGCCATAGGTAACGGAGTCAAAGGTGACCAAAGGACAAAAGCGTTTGTCGTCGCCGCAGTCGTCAGGCACCACATAGCGGCCGTTGACCAGTGAGACAGTTTCCTTCGCATCAAGCGACATCCAGTGAATATTGCCCGGCACGCCCGCAGTTTCCAGAAGCGGATATGAGAAATTTTTCCAGTCAATATCCCGAATTGACTGCGGTGCCGCTCCAGAAACGACCGCGCAGCAGATGAGGATGAGCAATTCGCGCATTTCGCTTTCCAGTTTAATCGCCCGATCCCTTGGTTTGCACTCGTCCGATTTCTCCGTAAACGTGGCCGTCCGCGAGCGCTGAAAGATCGTAGGTGCACTGTCATGCTGTCTTCGATCGTAGTCTTTTCTTGTGTCTACTGGCCGGGGTCTCGCGAGAGCCTGCTTGCGGCTCGACCGGCTGTCATACAATCGACTCATATGCCGGTGACACGACCCTCGTGCCTCCTCCTGGCTCTGGCCCTGAGTCTCGGCGCGCAAAAGCAGCCCTTCGACGTGCAGGCGCTGCTGAAGATCGCCCGCATCAGGGAGCCGCAACTTTCCCCCGACGGCAAAACGGTCGCCTTTTCCGTTCAATCCATCGATCTGGATCAGAACACCAAGCCCAAACAGATCTACACGGTTCCGGTTTCAGGCGGCGCTGTGCGGCGCATCACGCTGCAGGGCGATGACAACGAACGCCCCAGTGGTCGCCCGATTCCACACGCCTCGCGTTCATCTCCAACCGCGGCGGTTCTTCGCAAGTCTGGATCATGAATGCGGACGGCTCCGGGGCCCGGCAGATCACTAATCTCTCCACCGAAGCCGGCGGCGTCTTGTTCTCGCCCGACGGCAAGAAACTGGTGTTCACCAGCAATGTCTATCCCGATTGCCCCGACGACGCCTGCGACAAGAACCGCCTGGACGCCGAAAAGAACAGCAAGGTGAAGCGCGCAGCTACACCACGCTGCTGTATCGGCATTGGACGGAATGGCAGACCAAGCGCCGCTCGCATCTGCTGGTGGTGGACGTGGACGGCGGTCCTGTCAAGGATCTGACGCCGGGCGATCGCGACGTGCCGCCGTTTTCGCTCGGGCGGCCCGGACGATTACGCCATCTCGCCCGATTCCAAGGAAGTCTGCTATTCCATGAACGCCGACCCGGTGCCCGCCACCAGCACCAATTCCGATCTTTTCGTGGTCCCCATCACCGGCGGCGAATCCACGCAAGATCACGATGAATCCCGGCGCCGATTCCAGCCCGCAGTATTCGCCCGACGGCAAATGGCTGGCGTATCGCAGCCAGGCGCGCGCCGGCTATGAAAGCGACCGCTGGCGGCTGATGGTGCTCGAGCGGGCCACCGGCAAGGTGAACAGCCTTACCGAGACGCTGGACCGGTCGGTGAAGAGCTTCACCTGGTCGCCCGATTCCAACGCGCTGTTCTTCACCGTGATCGATCGCGGCCGGCAGAACATCGAGATGATTCCGACCGCGGGCGGCGCCAGCCGCATCATCGTGAGCGGTCCCAACACGCTTCGACGACATGCAGTTCAGCTTGGATGGCAAGACCATGATCTATACCGGACAGAGCGGTTCGGCTCCCACCGAGATTTATCGGGCCTCGTCCGGCGGCGGCACGCCTACGGCTCTGACGCATTTGAACGATGCGCTGCTGGCCGGCTACGCTCTGACGCCGCTCGAGGAATTTTGGGTGGACAGCGCGGACAAAACGCGCATCCAAAGCTTCGTGGTGAAGCCGCCGGATTTCGATCCCAGCCGCAAATACCCGGTTCTGATGCTGATTCACGGCGGTCCGGAGGGGGACTGGGGCGAGAGCTGGACCTATCGCTGGAATGCGCAGGTGTTCGCCGCGGCCGGCTACGTGGTGGTGATGCCCAACCCGAGGGGATCTTTCGGCTACGGTCAGAAATTCACTGAGGACATCAAGGACGATTGGGGCGGCAAGCCGTTCGACGACATCATGGCCGTGACCGACTACGTCGCTGCCCTGCCCTACGCCGATCCCAACCGCTGGCGGCGGCGGGCGGCTCCTATGGCGGGTACATGATCGATTGGATGCTCGGCCATACCCAGCGCTTCAAGGCCTTCGTTTCGCACGACGGTGTCTTCGATCTGCGCAGCGAGTTCGGCGGCACCGAAGAGCTGTGGTTTCCGCTGTGGGAGTTCAACGGCACGCCCTGGGACAATCCCGATTCCTACGCCAAATGGTCCCCCAGCTACTACGTGAAGGATTTCCATACGCCCACGCTGGTGGTGCATGGCGAACAGGATTTTCGAGTGCCTTACACGCAGGGGCTCCAGCTGTTCACCTCGCTGCAGCTTCAAAAAGTGCCGTCGAAGCTGCTGGAATTTCCAGACGAAGGCCACTGGGTGCTGAAGCCGCAAAACAGCGTGCTCTGGTACAACTCGTTCCTGGAATGGATCGGCGAGTGGACTAAGCCCACGTCAGCGGTTCACTAGAGCGCCGCGCGTTCGGGCGGGACTCCATGTTTGTTATACTCGCGAAGGGCCCGCCCGTTTTAGCTATGTCCGACTTCCGTCTCGGGGATATCATCGACGATCACTGTATCAAGTGCCGGCGGATTACCAATCACGCGATAGTTTCGTTGGTGAATCACGAGCCTGCCAAAGTCCGCTGCAAGACCTGCTATCACGATCACGATTATCGGCATGAGCAGGCGCCGCCCTCCAAGAAGGACTTGAAGAAGCAGGAGCTTTTTAACGAAGTGCTCTCCGCGGTGGCTCCGGCGGCCGCCTCCGATCCTCCCGGGGAAGCGGAAGACCCGGCCAAGGCAAAGCCAGCCAAAGCGCGCGGCAAGAAGGCGTGACAGCCGCCTGGGACCCGCAGCGCTATCAGCGCAGCCACTCCTTCGTATGGCAGTTCGGCGAGAGCCTGCTGGAACTACTCGAAGCGCGGCCGGGCGAGCGGATACTCGATGTAGGATGCGGCACCGGCCAGCTCACCGCTGAGATTGCGCGGTCGGGGGCGCGAGTAGTCGGCCTGGACCACTCGGCCGAAATGCTGGAGCAGGCACGCAAGAATTTTCCGGATCTTCAATTCGAACAGGCCGATGCAGCCACGTTCCGGTTCGCGGAGCCGTTCGACGCCGTTTTCTCGAACGCGGCTCTGCACTGGGTGAAGGATCAGGTGGGCGCCGCGGGCTCAATTGCCCGCGCTTTGCGGCCGGGCGGCCGGTTGGTGGCGGAACTTGGCGGAAAAGGCTGCATCGCATCCGTGGTCGCGGCGATGCGCGCCGTGCTGGGGCCGCGCGGGGATCAGTTGTGCCCCTGGACCTTCCCGAGCATCGGCGAATTCGCGCCCCTGCTGGAACGGCACGGCCTGGAAGTGCGGCAGGCTTTCTTGTTCGACCGGCCGACACTGTTGGAAGGCGAAAGCGCAATGGACGAATGGCTGCGCATGTTCTGCGGCGCATATTTCCGTGGTCTTTCCGCCCAGGAAACGCGCGACACCATGGCGCGGCTGGTCGCGAATTTGCGCCCCGATTTGTATCGCGACGGCGTCTGGACGCTAGACTACCGGCGGTTACGCGTGGTGGCTCGTAAACTCGACTAGCTCTTGCGTAGATCGTTCTTGAGATCGCGCAAGAGCTGCTCGATCTCGCCGCTTTTTAGATCTTGCTCCAGCCGGCGCAGCGCCAAGCCAACGACGTCGCGATGGTGCAGCCTGGAGCCGATTTCGTCGGCGTCGCTCAGCCGCAGCCACAGCTCGTGCAAGCGGTCGACATCTTCCGGCCACAGGCGCGGCGGATGCGGTCCGAGGTTGACAAAGATGGAGGGCCGGTCAGGGCTGATGATCTCCAGCGAAAAGGGATGCCGCGGCTCGGGCAGGCTTTCCCAGGCCAGGCCGATGCGCCGCGCCAGTTCTTCCGACGTCATGCGCGCTGAAACGCCGGTGACCAGGCGCGAGCCTTGCAGCTTGGCAGCCGGTCTGCACCATGGCGTCGAACGGATCTACGGCCGGCACCACCAGCAGCTCCACCGGCTTGCCTTCTTTTTCGGCCATCTCAACCACGTGGGTGAACAGCTCGCGCTCGTAATCGCTGAACATTTGGTCGTCCGACAGGTCGTATTCGCCGGCGCCGGCGGAGATGGTCCGCACCGTCATCACCACGATGTCGTGCCGGCGCAGGTTGGTCTTTTCCAGCACCTTCTGCAGGTGCTCCATGTGGTGGTAATCGCGGACGGCCACCAGTACGCAGCCCGGGCGCGCGTGCAAAATCGCCGGTACTGACCTGCGCCTGATGATCGAGGTTGAATTCCTCCAGCGGCTTCTTCTGCAAGTGTTGCAGCGGCGCTTGCGCGCATTGACGTGCTCGGAGATCGTGAAGACCACGAACACGACCAAGGTGAATGCCACGCCGTAGATGGTGGCGATCTGCTTTCGAAAACAGATTGGCGATGGCCACGAAGCCCAGAATCAGCGTGGTCACGCCCAGTCCGACCGGAATCTCCACGCCGCCGATCCGGATGTTGAACGGGAATTTGTATTCCTGGTCGTGCCGCTGGTAGCGCAGCACCAGCACGCCCAGCGATTTCAGGAAGAAGCTCCACACCACGCCGAACGCGTAGGCTTCGCCCAGCAGGTAGACGTCGCCGCGGCTGAGCGACGATGGTGGTCACCTGCAGCAGCGCGATCAGGTTGATGATGCGGTAGGTGGTGCCGAAGCGCTTGTGCGGCTTGCGGAACCAATCCAGCAGCACGCCGTCTTCGGCCACGCGGTTCATCACGCCGTTGGCGCCGATGATGGAGGTGTTCACCGCGCCGGAGAGAATCAGCACGCCCACGATCACCACGAAGATGTGGAACAGCAGCTGCAGCAGCTCCGGCCCCGCCAGGTGCATCGCCAGGCCGCCGAGCAGGTTGTCGACGTAGAGCTTGCGAACGTCGGACGGGCTGATGATCATCCCGGCGAAGACCGTGATCACGCCGGTGCAGATCACGGCGTAGCATGCAGACGATGTTGCCGGTGATCGCAGGTTTTTCAGCTTGGGATAGGCGATCTCGCGATAGACCTGCGCCAGCGTTTCGAAGCCGCTCATGGAAAGCAGCGAGTGCCCGAAGGCGATGATCAACGCGACGCATCGGATGCTGGGCCAGAAGGTTCCCTTGAACCAGCCCAAGCGCATTCGTCGGGCTGAAATGCAGATTGCGCGGCACGGCGCGGGCGGCAGCTGACGCTGCGGCCGCGCAGCAGAATGGTCAGCGGGCACCAGATCAAGAACGCCACCACCATCACGGTGGTGATCTGCATGATGCGCAGCGCCTTGCCGCTCGATTCGTGAATGCCCTTGATGTTCGCTCCACCAGAAGTAGACCGTCACCGCGACGCCGAAGAACGCCGCGAAAGTAATTCGACGTTGAATGGGAACGATTGGCTGCATCATCTTCGCGATTTCGTTCAGCAGGCGGCCCAGATACTGGCCGGCGCTGACCACGCTGATGGGTCCGGTGAGGATGTAGTCGAACACCAGCGAGGAAACCGACAGCCGCGCCATGAACGGACCCATGCTGTCCTTGCACCACGACGTACACGCCGCCGCGCACGAACATGCTGCAGCTTTCCATGTACACGGAGCGCACGGCGAAGCTGAACAGCATGACGCCCAGGACGAACCAGGGGGCCGCCGGACCGACGGCGTGTTCGGCAATGCCGCCCGCGTAAAACGCCGACGAGGCCAGATCGCTAAGAACGATCGCAGCGCCGCGCCAGAAGCTGATGAAGGAGAGAGCTACGGTGGTGGCGACGACGACCTTGGCAGTGTTCGTGGTTGCCCGGTTACCTTCGGGTGGCATCAAAACGAGCGATTCCCCGATTTCAATTTTACTTGAGGCACAGCTTCTATCCTACGATGAGCATGTGGGACGCGCGCAAGCGGTTCGAAATCGCGCCATGACCTTCGAGCGCAAGGCTACCAGGCCTGGCTGGTGGGCGGCTGTGTGCGCGATCTGGTGCTGGGACGCGAACCGAAGGATTACGATATCGCAACCGATGCCAGGCCCGATCAACTGCTCCAGCTTTTTCCCAAGGCTCAACTGGTGGGCGCGCAGTTCGGCGTGGTGCTGGTAGATGGCGTGGAAGTGGCGACCTTCCGCAGCGATCATTCTTATCAGGATGGGCGGCATCCGGAACGCGTCACTTTCGAAACGGACGCCAGACAAGACGTGTTGCGGCGCGACTTTACCATCAACGCCCTGCTGCTCGATCCGGCCCAATTGGACGCATCCCGCCGGGCATGTGGTGGATTACGTAGGCGGCCTGGAGGATCTGAAGACCGGCGTGATCCGCGCCATCGGCGATCCGGCGCAGCGTTTCGAAGAGGACCATCTGCGCATGTTGCGCGCCATCCGTTTTGCCGCGCGCTTTGGTTTTGAAATCGAGCCTGGCACGCTCGCGGCGATTCGCAAAATGCACCAACGCATCGGGCGTGTTTCGCCGGAGCGTATTCGCGAAGAAATGAACAGAATCCTGACCGAAGGCGGCGCGCGCCGAGGGTTCGAACTGCTGGACGCATCCGGCCTGCTCGAAGACATCCTGCCCGAAGTGGCCGCGATGCAGGGCGTTCAGCAACCTCCCGAGTTTCATCCCGAGGGCGACGTGTGGACCCACACCCTGATCATGCTGCAGGGCCTCGAGCAACCCACGCCTACGCTGGCCTGGGGCGTGTTGCTGCACGACGTCGGCAAGCCCGGGACGTTTCGCATCGCGGATCGCATACGCTTCGACGGCCATGTGGAGCTGGGCGAACGCATCGCGCGCGACCTTCTGGCGAGGCTGCGCTTCTCGAACGCCGACATCGAGCAGATTGTCGCGCTGATCGCCAATCACATGCGCTTCTCGCACGTCCACCAGATGCGCGAGAGCACTCTTAAGAGGATGCTGCGGCTGGATCGATTCGCGGAACACCTGGAGCTGCATCGTCTGGACTGCGTGTCGAGCCACGGCAATGTCGACAACTACCAGTTCGTAAAATCCAAGTTCGAGCAAGCACCGGCCGAAGTGCTGCGGCCTGTGCGAATGGTTACCGGAGACGATTTGATCGCGGCCGGCTACCGTCCCGGCCCGGATTTTTCCCGCATGCTGGAGGCGGCCGAGGATGCGCAGCTCGAGTCGCGCATCGCCTCGAAAGAACAGGGGCTGGATCTGATCAGGCTGCTTTTCGGTCCACCCGCTGTGGACCAGCAACCACAGCGCTAGAATTCATCGAGGAGGATCAATATGAGCGACAGCCCAGATGACAACAGCGCGAAGGATCGCCGGAGCTTTTTATCCGGCGCAGTCGCGGCCGGACTGATCGGCGCCGCCGCAGTTGGCTCGGCGCTGGCGCAACAGAGCTCGAACGAGACCGCTGCGCAGGATCCGCAAGCGCCCAAAGGGCTCGGCCCACGCGCCATGGTGGACAATCGTTTTCCGGTCACTTACCAGACTTCGGTGACCGAGGGTGTCCGCGTCCTCACGCAGTTTTTTGTGGCCTTGAGCCAGCGCGACCTCAAAGGCATCGCGGACCTGATGCATTTCCCCTTTGTCTCGTTCGAAGGCACCGAGGCAGTGGTGGTTGAGACGGCGGAAGCAATGTTGGCGCACGCGCCCGCCTCCCTCAACATGTCCGGGAACCCGGAACGATACTCGGATCACGACGGCTATCTCAAACCCGGCGCCTACGATGTGTTCGACGGCCTGGAGGTTTTGAATTGCGATCCGGTGCTGGCCGGTCTCACGCTGCGCTACAACCGCTATTCGAGCGACGGCAAGAAGCTAACGCGCTGCGATGGCGTGTACTCGATCACGAACAACGACGGCAAATGGGCCATCCAGATGATGTCCACCATCTTCACTCCCGCCCAAATGACCGGCGTGACGTTCACGGATACCATCGAAGCAGCCAAGCGCTGCCGCATCGATCATGACCTGGCCTATCAAGTGTCGGATCGCAGCGTGGACGCGCCCACGTCGCAATTGGGACGAACCGCCGCCGTGGCCAATACCGGCGGCCAGCCCTGGACGCTCGGCCCGGCCGGACGCGCGATGGAGCAGTTCAGAGTGAAAGGCATCAAAACGCGGCTGCGCATTTCGGACGTGACTCCGGAGAGCCGAGCCAGAATTCAGCCCAGCGCCAACCCGCCCGCCGACTACGCCAACTACCGGGCGCTGTTCCCCAAAGCTGGGCTGGGCAACTGGGGCTGGGTGTATGGCGTGCTTCCCGAGACGCGCGTGCTCCACGCCACGTTCGACAAAGCCCACATGTTTTCGGGCGCCATCCGCTTCACGGCGGCGGGCGAGGAATGCAGCTACAACGCGGACCTGTCGGTAATCACTTATCGAAAAGGCCACTGGGGCCGAGCCGGCACGCTGGCCTACACGACGCCGCACGACCGCTCCAACGACGTCCTGCGGGCCTGATGGGCCGAACGTCCCTCGTTGACTTTCGAAACGCCGCAACGATATAGTGTTCTGCATCGATGCCCGCGCTCCTGGTTAGCTAAAGCGAGCGCGGCCCATGGCCAAAACGGAGAAGTTTTGCGCGAAGAAAGGAAGACTCCGTGAGTCGAAAAGCTGTTGTTCATCTGGCCCCTCTGGCGGCCCTGTTATTTTGCACGACCCTGCCCCTGGTTGGACAATCTGGAGCAAAAAATGGAGAGTGGCCCACCTACGGCGGAGATCTGGGCTCCACGCGCTACTCCCCGCTCGATCAAATCAATGCATCCAACTTTGACAAGCTCGAAGTAGCGTGGCGCTTCAAGACCGATAGTCTGGGCCCGCGCCCCGAGATTCAATATGAATCGACGCCGCTCATGGTGCACGGCGTGATCTATTGACCGCCGGCACGCGCCGCGATGTGGTTGCACTCGATGCCGCCACCGGCGAGATGATGTGGATGCATAGCGAGAACGAAGGCAAGCGCGGACAAAACGCCCCGCGGCAGCTTTCCGGACACGGCGTCTCCTATTGGACGGACGGCCGCGAGGAGCGCATCCTCTATGTCACGCCGGGCTACCGGCTCATCGCGCTGAACGCGAAGACGGGCGTTCCGGTATCGAGCTTCGGCAACAACGGCGTGGTGGATCTGAAGGAAAATGACGATCAGCAGATCGATCTGGTGACCGGCGAAGTAGGGCTGCATTCGACGCCCGTGGTGGCCGGCGACGTCGTGGTCGTGGGCGCGGCGCACAAAGCCGGCGGCAGTATTCCCAGCTAGCCGGCACAACGTGAAGGGCTACGTACGCGGATTCGACGTGCGCACCGGCAAGCGGCTGTGGATTTTCCACACCATTCCAAAGCCGGGCGAGTTCGGCATCGACACCTGGCTGAACGATTCGTGGTCCTACACCGGAAACACCGGCGTGTGGGGGCAGATGTCGGCTGATCTCCCGACCAACACGCTCTACCTGCCCGTGGAACTGCCCACCGGCGATTATTACGGCGGCCATCGCCCCGGCGCCGGATTGTTCGGTGAAACCATCGTCGCGCTGGATCTCCACACCGGCCAGCGCAAGTGGCATTACCAGCTGGTCCATCACGGCATCTGGGACATGGATATCCCGTGCGCGCCGATCCTGACCGACATCACCGTGAACGGCCAGACCGTCCAGGCGCTGGCGCAGCCGACCAAGCAGGCGTTCCTGTACGTGTTCAATCGCGTCACCGGCAAGCCGATTTGGCCGATGGTAGAGCGGCCGGTGCCGCAAGGCGATGTTCCGGGCGAGTGGTATTCGCCCACCCAGCCGTTCCCGACCAAGCCGCCGGCCTACGACAACCAGGGCGTCACGCCGGACAGCTTGATCAACTTTACGCCGGAGCTGCATGAAGAAGCCCTGAAACTGGTTTCGAAGTATAAGATTGGGCCGTTGTTTACGCCGGCGGTGGTCAGCAATCCGGACGGTCCTCTGGCTGCCATCACGTCGCCGGGATCGCTGGGCGGCACCAACTGGCCCGGCGGTTCGTACGATCCTGAGACCCACACTGTGTATGTTTTTTCGCAGACGGCGACCGCCTTGCTGGGCCTGGTGAAGCCTGACCCATCGAAATCTGACATGAACTACGTTCAGGGCATCGCGCGTCCAGGCGGGCGCGGGGAAGCAGCGGCGGGCGGTGGCGTTGGCGCGCCGGCCGCGGGCCGGGGCGGACGTGGTGGACGCGGTGGACGCGGCGGCGGGGGCGAAGGCGGCTTCGGCCTGAATGTCCACGGATTGCCGCTCTTGAAGCCACCCTACGGCCGCATCAGCGCAATCAGCCTCGACAAGGGCGACATCGTCTGGCAAGTGGCGCACGGCGAAACCCCGGATAACGTCAAGAACAATCCAGCGCTCAAGGGTCTGGATATCCCGCGCACGGGACGCTCGGGCATCATCGGTGTGCTGACTACCAAGACTCTGGTGATCGCCGGCGAAGCGGGCTTCTTTACGACGCCCAGCGGCCAGCGCGGAGCGATGCTGCGCGCGTATGACAAGGCGACCGGCAAGGAAGTGGGCGCGGTGTACATGCCCGCCCCGCAGAGCGGCTCGCCCATGACCTACATGCTGAACGGCCAGCAATACATCGTGCTAGCGATCAGCGGCGCCGGCTACAGCGGCGAGCTGATAGCGTTCAAGCTGGGCGCATAAAGTAGGACCGGATTTCGCGGTGCGCCCGAAGCAGTTCCAATGGCTGCATGGCGCATTGCGATCGCGGACCGGCTTGCTTATTTTGCCGTTGCTACGCTGTTTGGCGCGTGGCCGCCTAACTGGATTTGGTCCGCCGTATGGACACGGGCGAGCTACCACGCCCGCTCGCATTGCGCAGCAAACGTGGACTCTGGTTTGTCATTGCGCCGGACTGCCTCATCATCGCTGGGCGATTGGCGGTAGGACTCAAACTCACGTCGCAAGAGCGCGGCCCGTCGTCATTGCGGCCATCGCCGGCAGTGGGCGGCCGTGCGTTTTACCGGCCGCCCAACAAGTGTCGGTGCGTGACCTTAGAACTTGAACTGCAAGCCAAGCTGCAACATGCGCGGATTCGCGATGACCGAAGGCGTACCGCCTCCCAATCCGCCCTTCGAGACCGGCAGGAAAGGCGTGATCGAGCTTCCCAGGGTGTAGCTTTCGGTGAGAACTGTACTGGTGTTGATCAGATTGAAAATCTGCAGCTGACCCATCAACGTGTATTTCTCCCGGAACGTGAATTTTTTCCGGATGCCGATATCGACCTGATTGTAGCGCGGCGACAAAAGGCTGCCAGGAGCGACCAGCTGAACTGTCTCCGAGCCTTGGTTCAACCCCGGATCCACTTTGGCGCCCGGGGTGGGGCAATTGCAGTTCATCGGGTACGTCGTGGTCGGCGTAATGGTCCAGTTGACCATCTTGAACCCAGTCTGATCGCCGGAAAATACGGTGAGCGGGGTGTACGTGGTTGTCTGGTAGCTAGTGTATTGGCTGAACACCGGCGCCGAGTAAATTGAAACGCTGCCTTCAATGCCCCATTTGATGGGCATATTGGCCTGCAACTGGAACTCGTTTTGCCACGGAATGCCGACATTCTGTCCAAGGGTTTGATACAACCCGCCCGACCAGTCGCAGAAGCGATTGTAATTCGGATCGTTCAGGTAATTCGCGCCCGCCGTCTCATCGCATTCCTTATCGATCTGGTGTTCCATGGTCCATCCGAAGTTAAAGAAGCCGCCACGCGCCAGGCGCCCCGTAATGGAGGTCTCGAATCCCTGGTAGTAGTTGCTCCGTAAGCTCTGCGGTGCGTTGGTCTCATGCATCGCGGGAGTGATGCCGACATAATTTTGCTGCAAGTTGTAGACGGTGACCGGACTCCCGCTCAGCGGGTTGTAAATGGTCGCCGGCGTCCAGGCCGACTGCGGAACCGCGTAGTTGAGAAGCAACTGCTGTTGATAATCCGCCACCCGGTTCCATATAAAGTTCGCGGTTATGCTGTGCCAAATCTGCTGCTGAACGCCGAGGTTGTACTGCCACTGATATTCCCGATGAAAGTTCGGATCGAGGCTGATCGGCGTGAGCTGTCCGAACAGAGGATTCGGATTCACACCGAGCCCACCCGCCGGGACCGCGCTGTTGGGCGTGCCGGGAGCCGCAAAACCGCCGGTCGGATAACAGCTAGCCGGCGCAATCGTCACGAAGCATTTCGAGGTTCCACCGTTCCAGAAGACATTCTCGCTGGTCAGGTACATGGGGTTGAAATTGTTCAAATTCTGCTGGACCAACGGCGTGTCGTACTTGCCGATTCCACCTTTGACGGCGGTCTTGTGATTGCCGAAAACGTCGTAAACACCGCCTAGCCGCGGCGCCCAATCCTTGAAGCAAGACAAACCCTTGATGGTATTGCAGTCGATCAGCGGGAAGCTGCGGGCCGGCACGAAACGCCCCGCCGGCGCGCTCTGCGGATTGATGTCGTTGTTCAGATATTCCCAGCGGATCCCGGCCGTAATGGCAAGGCGCTTGAAGGTCCAGGTGTCCTGGCCATAAATGCCCAGGTCGTTGTTCAGGTAGAACTTTTCGTAAGCGGGTGAGTCATAGGCCACGAACCGCAACGGCACTCCATTGTTGAACTGCGCGTATCCATCGCCGTTGTAGAGGAAGTTCTGGTAGGCCGGACCGTAGCTGCTTCCGATCCCGAACTTGATCTGGTGTGCACCGGTAATATATTGGCCGGTGGCATCCCAGACATATCGGTCAAACTTGTACCACACATTGGTCCCATCCGAAACGCTGCGCTTCAGTGTGCCAACGTCCAGTTCCTCCACGTTGGCGTACCACGCGGGACTAAAGGGGGACTGTAGGACGCCCGGCTGATTCAAAACAAAATAGTCGAGCTTGTCGAAAGACCATCCGCCTTGGAAGATTAGTTTCGGTGTCGGCGTGGCTGTAATTCTGCCTTGCATGATGTAATACATCACCGGCTTGCGATAGTCGGAAGATTGCAGCGGATCGGTATCGTTGTAGCCGCCGGAGCCGGACACGATGTCGTCCCCGATGTACTTCCAATCGCGAGTCCACATCATGGTGGCTTTCAACTTGGAATTGATCTGCCAGGCCAGACGGGCCGTCCCATCGTAGATATGATCCAGCTCAATTCCAGGCGAGCCATTGGGATAAAACGAACCCGCCGATTCCAGATTGCTCAGCTGCTTACGGCCAGTGATCAGGAACCAGAGTTTATCTTTTATGATCGGGCCGCCGAAGGAGCCGTCGAAATCCTGAATTTCAGTCACCTTGGATTGGCCCACTAAACCGCGGGCAGTTAGCGCCGGAGTTGTGTTGGTGCCGACAAAACTGCCGTCCACCCACGACATGAAAAGATCGGTGTGGAATTGGTTGCCGCCGTCCTTGGGGATCATATTCACGTACGCCCCGCCGGCTGAAACCTCGACTGGGACATTGTTGGCCATCTGGGTTGACTCCGAGAAAATCTCGTTGTCGACGTAGGTCTGAATCTGGCCATCGCCCTGCGTGGTGTTAATGAGCATTCCGTCCAGCAGGTAGGTGGTGCGCTGCGAGGCATTGCCATGCACGGCGATGTAAGTCTGCTGCACCTGCATCGAGCCGCCGACATCGGGAGTGTTGAGGTGAATGCCGGGTGTGTAAGAGGCTACCGACTGCATGTTGCGAGCAGACGGCACTTCGTCGATGTCGCTGCGTGTCAGGTCCTGCGGATGCGCGACGTTTTGGATGTCGACGGTTTGTATGGTCGCCTCTACGTTCACGGTCTCGCCAACCGAGCCGACTTTCATCTCGGCGTCGACCGGAACGGTGGTGTTCACGGCCACGTCCACCTGCTGCTTCACGCTAGCGAATCCCTGCATGGTGAAGGTGACGGTGTAGGTGCCCGGCCGGAGATCCACCAGCGCGTACCGGCCGTCCCCGCCGGTGGTCACGGTGCGCTGGCCTTCAATCATCACCGGGCTGGTGGCTTGGACTGAAACGCCCGTCATCACCGCACCCGAGCTGTCTTTCGCAACTCCCGCGATGCTGCCGTACTGCGCATGCGCGGCCGGCGCGAAAATTAGCAGGACTCCCAGGATCGCAAGAACATTAAAGACAAACTTTGTCTTTGGCATCTGGCCCCCTTTTAGCCTGAACCAACCGATTCTGGGGTGGGATTATATTTCAAGTATATTTCCGTGTAAAGGGGCTCTTTAGAGCTACAGCAGGTATTCAAGAAGGTTTCAAAGGCGATCTTTTTGCAGAACCATAAAAGTTTTTGCGGCACCACAAAAAAAGAAATGCCCCGGCCCGGTGTTTCTGATATCGTATTCTGAAGTTGTTCTAGAAGGAGGCCCCGTTGAAACTCTATTCCATCATCGCAGCAGCGTGCTTCGGCGCACTCGCGTTCGGCCAAGACCCGGCCACGCCTGCTCCGGAGATTCCGTTTGATTCCGTTCCCAATTTGCTGAAGCTGCCCTCGGATATGTATCTGGGCGAAGCTTCCGGCGTCGCTATTAATTCGAAGAAGCATATTTTTGTCTTTACTCGCGGCAACTCCACCGGTCCGGCTTTCGGCGCCACCGCGGCGGAGATCCTCGAGTTCGGTCCCGACGGCCGCTACATCCGCGAGATCGGCCACAACCTTTACGCCTGGTCCTTCGCCCACGCCATTCGTTTCGACAAAGAGGACAACCTCTGGGCGGTGGACAAAGGCAGCAACATGATCATCCGCTTCAATCCCGAAGGCCGGGTTACGATGCTGTTCGGCCGTAAGGCCGAAGCCTCCGATGAAAACGCTCATCCCTTGGAACATCCCCGCCCGCCGCTACCGGCTCAACCCGGCAGTTTCCGGCAGCCCACCGATGTGACCTGGGATCCGCAAGGCGACATCTTCATCAGCGACGGCTACATCAATTCCCGCGTCGCGAAGTTCGATAAGAACGGCGATTACGTAAAGCAATGGGGCGACTGGACACCGCCCGAGGATCGCGCCCACCCGAAAGAGTACGAACTGAACACTCCCCACACCATCGCCTCCGATGCAAAGGGTAATATCTATGTGGGCGACCGCGGCAACCGCCGCATCATGGTATACGATTCCGACGGAGGTTTTATCCGCGAGATTCGTATCAACGTTCCCCCACCCCCGGTGATTCATCCTTGGATGGGCGCCATGCCCAACGCGCAGGCTCTGGCCGCTCAGAACGGCGCTCCCTGGGCCATCTGCATTACGCCCGGTCCCGGAACTCAATACCTTTATAGCGCCGACGCGATGCCGGGCCGCATTTACAAGCTGTCACTCGAAGGCCAGGTGCTGGGCGTTTTAGGCAGCATGGGCCACCAAATGAAGCAATTCGGTTGGATTCACGAGCTGGCTTGCCCCTCGGAAAACGAAATCTACGCCGGGGAACTGCTTAACTGGCGTGTCCAGAAGCTGATCCTGCATCCAGGAAGACAGTCCACATCAACTAATTAAGGCAAACACCTGAGCGGGCGAAGCTTTTCCCGACTAACTGGCTCAAAAGCCCGCTCAGGTGCCTCAAAAGGGCCATTGACATAGAAATGTCAACAACTTAAACTGTATCCAGTAGTAACCTACCCAGAAGGAGGGATGGGTCGTGACGTCTAAAGTCAGATTCCAATCCACCGTAGTTCGTCTATCCTTGAGCGTGATTGCAACGGGCGCCGTGCTGATGGCCGGCGATACCACCGGAGCAACACAAACAACTAAAGTTCCGACGTTCACCAAAGATATCGTGCCCATCCTGCAGGCCAGGTGCCAGGAATGCCACCGCCCGAACGCGATGGCGCCGATGTCGCTGCTGACTTACGAAGAAGCGCGGCCGTGGGCCCGCTCTATCAAAGAGCGCGTCGTGAAACGCCAGATGCCGCCATGGCATCTCGACAAGAGCGTCGGCGTACAAAGTTTCCAGAACGACATGTCGCTGAGCGATGCGCAGATCGCGACCATCGTGAAGTGGGTCGATTCCGGCGCGCCGCAGGGCGATCCCAAGGATATGCCGCCGCCCATAACCTTCCCCAAGGACGACGAGTGGCAACTGCAGAAAGTCTACAACCGCCCGCCCGACATGATCATCAAGTCGGACGACTACACCATGCCGGCCGTGAGCCAGGATCAATGGTGGAAGCCGGTTGTCGATCTGGGCGTGAAGGAAGACCTGTGGGTGAAGGCGGTTGAGATGCGCCCGGGCACTTCAGCGGGCCGCAAGATCACACACCATGCTCTGGCTCATCTGATCCAGGACGATCCGGACGCTAAGGATAATCCGGAAGACGTTGCGCTGGGACAAGGCGGCGTGCTGATGGAATGGGCGGTTGGCAAGGCCTACGACATTTATCGTCCCGACACCGGCAAGCTGATCCGGCCGGGCGCGAAAATCTGGTGGGACATCCACTACCATGCGGTCGGCGAGAAGATCACCGATCACGTCGAGCTGGGTGTATGGCTCTATCCTAAGGGCGAGAAGCCGAAGTATCGCACCTATCTCACCGGTTTCCAGGGCACCACGGCGGGCGCGGGCAGCCGTTTGGACATCGAACCGAATACCGTCTCCGTCAGCCAGGGCTTCCATGTGCTGAAAGAACCGGCCATCCTGGGCAACTTCCAACCGCATATGCATCTGCGCGGCAAGGCCATGTTGCTCGAAGCGATCCTCCCCGATGGGACGACGCAAACCATCAGCTACGTGGATCATTTCAACTTTAACTGGATGACCAATTACATCTACACCGACGACGCCGCTCCGGTGCTGCCGAAAGGCACCATCATTCACGTGGTCGCGTGGCATGACAATACCACCGCTAATCCGTTTAATCCGGATCCAAATCAGTGGGTAGGCTGGGGCGATCGCACTGTCGATGAGATGGCGCACGCCTGGGTAAACGTCACTTACATTTCCCAAGAGGATTATGATAGGTGGGCCGCCACTCACAAGAAGTCGAACGGCCGTCCGACGGCTGCTCTGGCGAAGAGCCCGGATGCATCCCGCAACTAACCTTTAGCGTTCTCCAACGGGCGGCAGCTTCTTCGGAGGCTGCCGCTTTTGTTTTATGGCAGCTTGGTTTTTCGACTTTGCTTTTCGACGATTGACACCGCGGATTAGTGCAGTTAGACTACATGGGAGCTGTACCAGAAGGAGGGATGGGTCGTGACATCTAAAGTCAGATTCCAATCCGGAACAGTTATTCGTCTTTCCCTGAGCGTGCTCGCGACGGGCGCCGTGCTGCTGGCCGGCGATACGGCCGGAGCGACACAAACCACCAAAGCCCCGACATTCACCAAGGATATCGTGCCGATCCTGCAGGCCCGCTGCCAGGAGTGCCACCGGCCGAATGCCATGGCGCCGATGTCGCTGCTCACGTACGAAGAAGCTCGTCCGTGGGCCCGCTCCATTAAAGAGCGTGTCGTGAAACGCCAGATGCCGCCCTGGCACCTGGACAAGAGCGTCGGCATTCAAAGTTTCCAGAACGACATGTCGCTTTCCGACGCGCAGATCGCGACCATCGTGAAGTGGGTTGACTCGGGCGCCCCGCAAGGCGATCCAAAGGACATGCCGCCTCCTAAGACGTTTCCCAAGGAAGGCGAGTGGCAACTGGCCAAGATTTACGGCCGCCCGCCCGACATGATCATCAAGTCGGACGACTACACCATGCCGGCCGTCAGCCAGGACCAATGGTGGAAGCCGGTGGTTGATCTCAACGTGAAGGACGACCTGTGGGTCAAAGCGGTCGAGATGCGTCCGGGCACTCCCGCGGGCCGCAAGATCACGCACCATGCCCTGGCTCATCTGATCCAGAGCGAGACCGACACCAAGGCTGCCGATGGCAGTGACGACGCCGCGGTCGGCCAGCAGGGTGGCGTGCTGATGGAATGGGCGGTGGGCAAGAACTACGACATCTATCGCCCCGACACCGGCAAACTCATCCGCCCGGGCGCCAAGATCTGGTGGGATATTCACTATCATGCCGTCGGCGAGAAGGTCACCGATCACGTCGAGCTGGGCGTGTGGCTCTATCCCAAAGATCAGAAGCCGAAGTATCGCACCTATTTGACGCTTTTCGGCGCCACCGGCAAGGGCCTGGACATACAGCCCAATACGATCAACGTCAGCCAGGGATTCCATGTGTTGAAGGAACCGGCCATCCTGGGCAATTTCCAACCGCATATGCATCTGCGCGGCAAGGCCATGCTGCTGGAGGCGATTCTGCCGGACGGCACCACGCAAACGCTTAGCTACGTCGACCATTTCAACTTCAACTGGATGACCAACTACATCTACACCGACGATGCGGCTCCGGTTCTACCGAAAGGCACTATCGTTCACGTGGTGGCGTGGCATGACAACACCACCGCCAATCCGTTCAATCCCGATCCGGACCAGTGGGTCGGCGGGGGCGATCGCACGGTGGACGAGATGGCGCACGCCTGGGTCAACGTCACTTACATTTCCCAAGAGGATTATGATAAGTGGGCCGCGACGCACAAGAAGTCGAACGGGCGTTCCACCGCTGCGCTGAGGAATGGCGCGGATCCGGCCAACAATAACTAACCTAGCTTTAGCGTTTCTCTAATCGGCGGCAGCTTTTTCGGAAGCTGCCGCTTTTATTTTCGGGCGGCTTGGTTGGCCTGCCGGAGGCAGCGGCTATCTGCGCGCGGGAGCTTCACGGCCGCGCGAATCGTGCATGGCCTGGCCATGGAATTCCGCACGCTGCCGGGCAGGTGCTTCGCCGCGTGCCGGATAAGGCCCACGGTAACCCTTGCGATAGTCTAGATTGTGGTCGACGTGGCCGTAGAAACCTCCTGGCCCGCGATACCAGGGGCCGGCGCCGATGAACAATCCACCTGAGAACCACTCGGGCCCGTAATAGCCATCCGGGGCGCAGTTGTACGGAGGCGCCTCGTAATATCCGTACGGACAAATCGGTGGACCACCGACCCCCACCGCAACGTGGGTGGGACCACAACCGGCCGTGAACATGCCTATACTCATGGCCAAAATGGTAAATCGTGTCCTGGTGTACACAGTTTATCCCCTGACGGTTAAGTTACTATCCAACAGTTACTATCCAACCGTTTGACACGCAATGTAATACTTAGTTACACTTTAGAAACCTGAACCAGAAGGAGGATGGGTCGTGACATCTAGAGTCAGATTCCAATCCGCAACACTAATTCGTCTATCCCTGAGCGTGATTGCAACGGGCGCCGTGCTGCTGGCCGGCGATACTACCGGAGCAACACAAACCACTAAACTTCCAACGTTCACCAAAGATATCGTGCCGATCCTACAGGCCAGGTGCCAGGATTGTCATCGCCCCAATGCGATGGCGCCGATGTCGTTGTTGACTTACGAGCAGACGCGGCCGTGGGCGCGCTCCATCAAAGAGCGTGTCGTCAAACGCCAGATGCCGCCATGGCATTTGGACAAGAGCGTCGGCGTGCAAAGCTTCCAGAACGACATGTCGCTGAGCGACGAGCAGATCGCGACCATCGTGAAGTGGGTCGATTCCGGCGCACCGCAGGGCGATCCCAAGGACATGCCGCCGCCCAAGACTTTCCCACGGGATGACGAGTGGCAGCTTGCCAAGGTCTACAATCGGCCACCCGACATGATCATCAAGTCGGACGACTACACCATGCCGGCCGTGAGCCAGGATCAATGGTGGAAGCCGGTGGTCGATCTAAACGTGAAGGAAGACCTGTGGGTGAAGGCGGTCGAGATGCGCCCGGGCACTTCAGCGGGCCGCAAGATCACACACCATGCCCTGGCCCACCTGATTCAGGACGATCCCGATGCGAAGGACAGTGCTCAAGACGTCGCGGCTGGCCAAGGCGGCGTGCTGATGGAATGGGCGGTTGGCAAGGCCTACGACATCTATCGTCCCGACACCGGCAAGCTGATCCGGCCGGGCGCGAAAATCTGGTGGGACATCCACTATCATGCGGTCGGCGAGAAGATCACCGATCACGTCGAGCTAGGTGTGTGGCTTTATCCCAAGGATGAGAAGCCGAAGTATCGAACCTATCTCACCGGCTTCCAGGCCACCAATTTTTCGGCCGGCAGCGCGCTCGACATCGAGCCCAACACCGTTAATGTCAGCCAGGGCTTCCATGTCCTGAAAGAACCGGCCATCCTGGGCAATTTCCAGCCGCATATGCATCTGCGCGGCAAAGCCATGTTGCTCGAAGCGATCCTGCCCGATGGCACAACGCAGACCATCAGTTACGTGGATCATTTCAACTTCAACTGGATGACCAACTATATCTACACCGACGACGCCGCTCCTGTGCTGCCCAAGGGCACGGTGATTCACGTGGTCGCGTGGCATGACAACACCACCGCCAATCCGTTTAATCCGGATCCGAATCAGTGGGTAGGCTGGGGCGATCGCACTGTCGATGAGATGGCGCACGCCTGGGTGAACGTCACTTACATTTCCCAAGAGGATTATGATAAGTGGGCCGCCACTCACAAGAAGTCGAAGGGCCGTTCGACCGCGTCGCTGAACAGCGGCGCTGCTGCGACCAACAACTAGCTTTAGCGTTATCCAACCGGCGGCAGCTTCTTCGGAGGCTGCCGCTTTTATTTTTGTGCTGCTTCGGCGCCGTCCGAGGCATCCACGACGAATACCTGCATCGCAAGCGAGACGTGACCTTCGATTAAGTGCCCGCCTCTGGTTGACCCATCCGACAGCGCCACTACGCAATGCGCATGCACAAACGGTTTACCGTTCTGCAGAGCAATGTTCCCGGATAACGAGACGACTTCTGCTTCCTGATTGATCACGATCTTCTTGTAGGCCCGCTTTTCAGGATCGAACCAACCCAGCAGGCCCGAGTCGATCGCGCCGACGGCGGTGAAATGCGCCACTTTGATATGGTTCTGCTCGGCGAATTCGGTGAGCCCGGCCGCCACTTCGTCGCCTTTGCGCATGGTCACCTCGAAAGTGCGCCCGGTGCGAGCCAGTTCGGTGACCTTCATTCCCGGCGCCTGTCCATGAGCTGATTCCGGCGCGCGCCGGATGTAGCCGTCCTCGAGTCGGCGGCTGAGGTGCTTGAGCGGCCAACGGCAAAGCGAGTGCAATTAGAAGAATCGTCTTTCTCATGGCCATGTATTCTATCGCGTTAGACGTGTCGCACGCTTCAGCGTACCGCGCGCGTTCCTGCACAAGCCCGATCTGTAGGCTTATCGCTTGTACAATGGAATTGCGAACCGATGCCCACTGTTCTATACGTGCAGGGCTGGCGGTTGTTCTTTTACTCGAACGAAGGCACTGAACCGATGCACATACACGCCGTGAAAGGCGAAGCCGAATGCAAGTATTGGCTCAACCCAGAACGCTTCGATATCGTGGAGGAGTTCCAATATAACTGCACTCCCCCCTTGCGTCGCGAAATCCGCCAGATCATCTTTCAGCATTTCGATCAGATCGTCGCCGCTTGGAGAGACCATTTCGGAGGACACCGTGCAGAGTGAAACGCACCCCGTTCTGGCAAAGGCCATCAAGGCCTCCGCCGAAGCACTCGTTATAATCACGGAAGCCGGAGCAGTGACGATCCCATGGGAAAGGTGTTCCGAGCGGCTCGCCCGAGCTTCGTTCGTTGAACGGAGTCGAGCGGAACTCTCGCCTTCCGGCTACGGCATCCACTGGCCGCTGATTGACGAGGACCTCGCGGTTGGTCCCCTGTTGCGCGGCTCGCCTAAGTGAGATTCAGCCATGCCGAGTAAGCGAAAGCTCATTCCGCGATGGTCCTGGGAAAAAGCCCCGAGATGAACGCCTGGTCACTACACAGCCGCTCTAGGTGAAAAATCAATCTCGCGAACTAAGATGCCGGAGCGATCGAAGCTCACGCAGCAACTTGGTCCCATCTGCTACGTTGAAAGTTCCGGATGATTTCTTTCTCCAACATCAATAAACAATACGGCAAGCAGCTCGTCTTCGTCGACGCTTCCTTTCAACTCAACCCCGGCGAAAAAGTCGGCCTGGTCGGCCCCAACGGCTCCGGCAAAACCACGCTGTTCCGCATGATCGTCGGCGAGGAAGCAGCCCGACGACGGCGAAGTCACCGTTCCCAAACGCCTCACCATCGGCTATTTCCGCCAGGATGTCGAGGAGATGCGCGGCCGCTCCACGCTCGACGAAGCCATCGCGGGCAGCGGACGCGCCGGCGATCCTGCACCATGAGCTCGAAGACCTCCACCGGGCCATGGAAGATCCCGACCAGGCTGACGAGCCTGGACCGCATCCTGGCGCGCTTCGGCGAGGTGCAGGAAGAATACGAGCATCTGGGCGGCTACGCGCTCGAAGCCGCAGGCCCGCGAGGTCCTGCACGGCCTCGGCTTCGCAGGACGACCAGATCGACGGCGACGTCGGCGCGCTCTCGGGCGGCTGGAAAATGCGCGTCGCTCTCGCCCGCGTCCTGCTCGGCCGCCCCGACGTGCTGCTCATGGACGAGCCTACCAACCATCTCGACATCGAATCCATCATCTGGCTCGAACAGTTTCTCAAGTCCTTCCCGGGCACGCTTCTGATGACCTCGCACGACCGCGAGTTCATGAACCGCGTCGTCACCAAAATCGCCGAAATCGATTCCGGCGAAATCATCGTTTACTCCGGCAACTACGATTTCTACGAACGCGAGCGCGCCATCCGCGAAACCAACCAGCAGGCCGCCTTCGCCCGCCAGCAGGCCATGTTCGCCAAGGAACAGCGTTTCATCGACCGCTTCCGCACCCACGCCGCCAAAGCCGCCCAAGTGCAGAGCCGCATCAAGGCGCTCGACAAAATCGAGAAGATCGAGCTGCCCCGAAAGCGCCAGGTCGTGAAATTCGAATTCCGCGCCCCGCCGCGCTCCGGCGACCAGGTGGCGGTCATCGAAGATCTGGAAAAGCGCTATGGCTCGCGCGTGATCTACGACGGCTTCAATCTCACCATCCGCGCGCGGAGAACGCTGGGCGGTCATGGGACGGAACGGCGCGGGCAAAACCACGCTGCTCAAAATGATCGCCGGCGCGCTGGCGCCCGACTCGGGCGAGGTCCGTCTCGGCGCCAGCCTCAAAATGGGATACTTCGCCCAGCAGTCGCTGGACGTGCTGGATCCCGATCTCACCGTCATCGAGCAGCTCCAGAACGATTTCCCCCAGGACGGTATCGGCTCGCTGCGAACCCTGGCCGGCGCGTTCCAATTCTCGGGCGACGATGTCGACAAGAAAATCCGCGCGCTCTCCGGCGGCGAAAAATCGCGCCTCGCCATGGCCCGCATGCTCTACGACCCACCCAACTTCCTGGTGCTCGACGAGCCCACCAACCACCTGGACCTGGCCACCAAGGAAATGCTGGTGGAGGCGCTCAGCGATTTCGAAGGCACCATGATTTTCGTCTCGCACGACCGCACCTTCCTGCGCGGCCTCAGCTCGCGCGTTCTGGAACTGGGCGGCGAAAACGGCGCCGGCCGACAGCCCAACGTCTATCCCGGCTCCTACATCGAGTACGTCCAGGCCATGGGCCACGAAGCGCCCGGAATCTATTCCTGAATTTCGGTGCGTGGGCACTCGTGCGTGCCAGCTCCCGATCGCATATAATCATTGCATCTCGCGCCCGGAGGTGCACATGCGCAAGATCAAGGCTAAGGGCCGGATTTCCCGCCGTACGTTTATTGAGGGCACGGGCGTGGCGGTCGTCGCTGCCGCCGCTACCCCCGCTCTGCAAGCCCAAAACACCAATATCGAACCTGCTCCCGGCGTTCCGCACACGGCCATCCGCGTCACCGTGAATGGCAAATCACAGCGCATCGACGCCGAGGACCGCTGGTCCATCGCCGAAATGCTGCGCGACCACCTGGGGCTCACCGGCACGAAAATCGGCTGCGATCGCGGCGAGTGCGGCGCTTGCACCGTGCTGCTCGATGGAAAGCCCGTTTACTCCTGCAGCAATCTCGCGGTCTGGGCCGACGGACGCAGCATCCAGACCGTCGAAGGCCTGGCACACGGCGACGAGCTGGACCCGCTGCAACACGCCTTCATCGAACACGACGCCCCGCAGTGCGGCTTCTGTACCTCCGGGCAGCTCATGAGCGGAAGAGCGCTGCTCAATTCCAATCCCCATCCCACGCGCGAAGAAGTGCAAGCCGCCATGACCGGCAACATCTGCCGCTGCTCCAATTACAATCGCTACGTGGAAGCGGTGCTGGCCGCCGGCGCGATGCCTTCGGGGAAGAAGGCCAACTCCACCGCGAGCCGCAAGCGCTCCAAAGGAGGTTTGTCATGAGCGAGCCCTTGCAGCCTTTGAAAACCGTCGGCCATCCCACGCCGCGTATCGATGCGTTGGAGCGCGTCACCGGCCGGGGCCACTACACCGGCGACGTGAAACTTCCCGGGATGCTTTACGCGCGCGTCCTTCGCAGCCCGCATCCTCACGCGCGCATCCGCAGCATCGATGTCTCCAAAGCCCAGGCCCTCCCCGGTGTCAAGGCCGTCATCACGCACGAAAACTGCACCGTGGTCTGGGGCGCGGGATCGATCGCCGGTGGCGTCCAATACAACGACGAAATCAAGAAAATCACCAAGCAGCGCCGCTATGCTTTCAATAACCCCGTGCGCTTCGTGGGCGACCCGGTCGCGGCAGTCGCGGCCACCAATCGGCACATCGCCGAGGACGCTCTGCACCTGATCCAAGTCGACTACGAAATTTTGCCCCACGTGCTCGAGCCTGAGGAAGCGCTCAAGCCGGATGCTCCCAAAATCTGGCCGGAAGGCAATTTCGCGCTGAATCCTCGCAACGAGCAACAGCCCATCGGCATCAAGCGCGGCAACGTCGAAGAAGGGTTCACAGCCTCCGACCATGTCTTCGAAGATCGCTTCTCGACTGCGTTCGTCCACAACGCTCAAATGGAGCCGCGCGCGGCGGTTGCGCATTGGGAAGGCGACCAGCTCACTGTCTACACGCCCACCGGCGGCATCGCCAATTGCCGGCATGACATTGCGCGCGACCTCGGCCTTCCCGACGAGAAGGTGCGCGTGATCTGTCAATATATGGGCGGCAATTTCGGCAACAAGAATCAGAATCAGGATGCGGATCTGATCGCCGCGTCGCTCGCCAAAATGGCCGGTGCGCCCGTGAAACTGGAGCTCTCGCGCAAGGAAGATTTCATCGGCATGCACGGCCGCTGGCCGACGGTGCAGTACTACAAGGTCGGAGTCTCGAACGATGGCACGCTCAAAGCCATCCAGCTCCGCGGCTTCAGCGGCATGGGCGGTTATCGTAAGAATTCCGGCGCTATCGGCGGCATCGAATGTTTTCACTGCGACAACATTGAGACCGTCATCACACCCGTCTACACCAATAAGACGGTCTCCGGAAATTTCCGCGGCCCAGAGTTCCCGCAAGGCTACTTCGGCATCCACTGCATGATGGACGAGGTCGCCTACAAAATGAAAATGGACCCGGTCGACTTCGCCTTGAAGAACATGACACGCAAGCCGACTCAAGGCGAGTACACCAACTACAGCCTGGACGAATGCATCCACCGCGGCGCCGAAGCCTTCGATTGGAAGAAACGCTGGCGTTCGGTTCCCGGCTCCGATTCCGGCCCCATCAAGCGCGGCGCCGGCTTCGCGTTCATGGCATTTCGTTCCGGCGTCGGCCACAGCAACGCCATCCTGCGCGTCGATTCCAATGGCCGCTACTACGCTCACGTCGGCGTCACCGACGTTGGCGCAGGCGCTAAGACCACCATGGGCCTGATCGCTGCCGAGGCGCTCGATGTGCCGCTGTCGCAGGTCGAAGTGGTCTGGGGCGATACCGGAACATGCCCCTACTCAGTCGGCGAATCCGGCAGCCGCACCACCATCCAGACCGGCTGGGCCGTCATCGAGGCCGCGCACGATTTGAAAAAGCAGATCGCGGAAAAAGGCCTGCCCAAAGCCGGCGAATTCCTCACCGCCTCAGCCGGACCGAGCCCTAGAATGGAACCCGGCAAGGTCCGCAACGCCTTCGGCGCGCACTTCGTGGAAGTCGAAGTTGACACCGATCTCGGCCGCGCGCGTGTCACCAAATACCTTTGCGTGCACGACTGCGGCCGCATCATGAACCCGCTCACCGCCATCAGCCAGATCAAAGGCGGCGCGATTATGGGCATCGGCATGGCGCTGCACGAAGACCTCGTGTATGACCCCGCCTCCGGCGTTCCGCTCACCGCCGGCTACTACGGCGCGCGTATCTCCACCCATCGCGACGTGCCGGATGTCGAATGCATCTTCATCGAATCGGACGACGGCTACGGACCCTGGGGTGCGAAAAGCATGGGTGAATCGAGCAAAGTTCCGGCGGTCGCGGCCGTCGGCAATGCGGTCTTTAACGCGATCGGCAAGCGCATGAAAGACCTGCCCATCACCAAGGACAAGATCATAGGAGCACTGGCATGAAAGCTTTTACCAACGCCAATCCTCGGGATCTCCCGCACGCGCTCACTCTGATTCAGCAGGCACAGTCGAGCGGCCGGCACGCTGCCATCGCGGGCGGCGGCAGCGATCTGCTGGGCATGATCAAGGAACGCATCGAGATGCCGGACGTCGTCGTCAATTTGAAGTCAGTCAGGGGTCTCGATCAGATCGCGGCTGGAAAGTCTGGCCTGAAGATCGGCGGCCTGACCACGCTCGATTCCATAACCCGTCATCAGATCGTCCGCCGCCAATATGCCGTGCTGGCGGAAGCCGCCGAGAGCGTCGCCACGCCGCAGATCCGCAACGTCGGAACGCTCGCGGGCAACGTCGCGCAGCGCCCTTGGTGCTGGTATTACCGCAACGGTTTTCCGTGCTTCAAAGCGGGTGGCAAGCAGTGCTTCTCCATCAACGGTGAGAATCAATTCCACGCCATTTTCGGCGGCGGCCCGAGCTTCATCGTGCACCCGTCCGACACCGCGCCCGCATTGGTCGCCCTCGACGCCAAGTTTCAGATCGCCGGGCCCAAGGGGAATCGCAGCGTCTCCGCGGCCGATTTCTTCGTGCTCCCGCGCCAAAACGCCGCCCGTGAAAATGTTTTGGCCGCCGACGAGGTCCTCGCGCACATAGAGATTCCCTCAGCGCGTCCGGGAACGCGCAGCACCTATCACAAGGTGATGGACCGCGAAGCCTGGACGCACGCCGTTGTAAGCGCGGCCATCGTCCTAGAAATGGACAAGGAAGTCTGCCGCTCGGCCCGCATCGTCCTAGGCGGTGTCGCGCCGATCCCGTGGCATGTCCCCGAGGCCGAGAAACTTCTAACCGGCCGGCGCATCACGCCTGAATTAGCGGCCCAAGCGGGCGAAGCAGCCGTAGCGGGCGCAACCCCGCTCGCGAAGAACGCTTACAAAATCCCGCTGACCAAAGCCGTCGTCCGGCGCACCGTGCTCGAACTCGCGCAGCGCGCCTAGTTTACAGCTTTCGCATCAAGCGTCGAAATCCCGGCGACCCCAGCGCCGCCTCAAATTCCGGCGACCGGGATTCGTCATACACTTTGAAACCAGCCTTCTCGTACGCCGCCTGCGCCGCGTCATTGCCTGCAAAGATCAGGATCTGCGCCAGCTTGCATCCGCGCGCCACACCTTGCTGAATGGCCTCCCCGAGCAACGCATCCACCAGCCCCCGCCGGCGATACTCCGGGAGCGTGGCGACACAATCGATGCACCAATCCGCCCCGGCTTCCGTCGGAAAACAAGCGCCGATGGGAGCCATGCGCTGGTGCGAACTGGCCACGTCTTGCTCTGTCCATCCCAGCTCGCACTCGACCTTCGCCATGGCTTGGCCAGCCACTATCGAGGCCTCGTCGCCGGCCCTGAAGACGCACAACGCGGCGGCCGCGCGTCCTCCAATTTCAGCAACCAGGAAGCTTTCGTAATGACACATCGAGCGCGGCTCGGCCATCGCCAACCGTCTCAGGTATTCGAGACATCCGGCTTCATCGGCGCCGATAATCAGGTCCCAAGGGCCGCGCTCCAGATGCGCTCGCGATGCCGTCAGCATCACCCAGGCGAGAAAGTCTGCATCGTCTGGCGCCGCGCGCCGGATTTTCACGCTGGTCACTGCCGGCCAGGCTGCCGTAAGCTATCGACGAACTTTTGATATTCCTGATCCGGCACCGCGCGCGAGTCGACGAAAACTCCGCCCAGCAGACGGCGCGCCATTCTGCGCTCCGCTGTGTCCGCGGAACCGGAGGCCTGTTGCGCGAGCTTGGTCAGCCGATCCTTCAACTGCGAAAAACTTGCGGTCCTTGCATCACCGCCGTCTTGGAGCCCTTCTTGCAAGTCCATTAGCTCCGATTCAAGCTGCGCCTCGAAGTGTTCATCGGCGTGTTGCTTATTCAAGGCGTCCAGCAGCGTCTTTTTCCCTTGCAGCGCCTGAACCTGCGCGGCGAACTTGGACACGTCGCGCAAGCCTTCGAAATCCCGGACCATCGCGCTGGCATCCTCGAAAGTTCCCAAGTCGTCTTTCTGTGCGGCGACCTCGGCTGATCGCGCGTCAAACACCTTCTGCAACAGCTTCTCATCGCGCGCCGCGCGGTCCGATTTCATGGCCTGAACTTCCATCCACTCCACCGCCTGCACGGCCAGAGCCGGAGGCAGCCAGGTATGCCCACCCTGGAAAACCACGATGCGATGCGGGCTGCTCAATTCCTCATCCAGCTGGCGCAATTCCAGATAATTGAAATCTTCGGTGCCGGCCGTGCCAAATACGGCGAACGGCAAATTGCTGTTGCGTTCGCCCGGCGGAAATCCCGCGCTGGACGCAATGACCCCCGCCATTTCGTTCGAATCCATCGCAACCTTCATCGCGACGCGCGCTCCGCCCGACAGCCCGGCCGTGTACACGCGCTTCATGTTGATCGAAAATCGATGGACGACGTCCGACCCCATCATGGCCGCCGCATTCAGGCTGATCTCCGGCGGACCATTGCGCGAGTTGTTCGAGCCGGCCACGATGTAGCCATATTTTTCGGCTGCATCCTTGTATTGCTCCAGCGGCGCCTTGCCGCGCCCGCGCGGATCGAAAGCCAGAATCAAACTCCATTTCCGATCGGCCGAGTAGTTCGACGGCAGATAAATCGCGTAGGTCTGCGATGGATCCATGGAGCATTTCACGCCATCCACAATCTGACCGCGCGGGAGGTCCTGTCCCAATGCGGCAACAGCGACAACCGCCAGAAGCATACGTGGCCACATGCGCACCATTAAACCACAACCAGACGAGTATGCTAAAGAAATGCGAAACAACCTGGCAGGCGTCTTGATTCTGGCGCTGGCCGCAATGCCAGCCATGGCTGAAGTGGCCGACTCCGCCAGCAACGGATTCACTCTGAAAACCGTTGTTCAGATCCAGGCCTCGCCCGATACAGTCTACCGGCGATTGATCCAGGTCGGCGACTGGTGGGATTCCGCGCACACTTTCTCCGGCAACGCCAAGAATCTCAGCATTGAGGAAAAACCGGGCGGCTGCTTCTGCGAGAAGCTACCCAACGGCGGCGGGGTCCATCACCTGGAAGTTGTGTTCATCGCACCGGGTAAGAGACTGGTTCTGAGCGGCGGCCTGGGTCCGCTGCAGTCCATCGGCGCAAGCGGCGCTATCACTTTCGATCTGACTCCGGCTGAAGGCGGAACAAAACTTCAATTCGTCTACGCCGTGACCGGTTATCTTGCCGGCGGCATGAACACGCTCGCCGCACCGGTGGATACGGTTTGGTCAGGGCTGTTGCTGCGTCTGAAAAACTCGGTCGAGCACGGCGACCCGGCGTCGAAAGCAAAATAGCCGCTATTTTTCCGGCAGCGCGAAAACGTACAATGCGTTCCCATTCCCCGGATGATGAATCTCGGGCGCAATGGTGGCGGGCACCTGGCGCGGGCTGCCGCCGCCGAGTCCTGACGTCACCGCGATATACTGCCTGCCCGCCGACGCTGAAGGAAACCGGATAGCCCTGCGCCGAAGTTCCCAACCGCGTCTTCCACAATGTCTGGCCGGTTTTCACATCCACAGCTCGGAACACGCGATCCAGATCGCCGACAAACGCCACGCCGCCAGCCGTCGAAAGCACCGCTGTCAAAAACGGCGCCCGCTGCTGGAAGGACCAATTTTCCTTCATGGTCTTCACGTCGAACGCCGCCAGCTTGCCGATGTTGCCATTGGTGCCCGGCATCTCATAGAAGCGCCGGTCCGCCGCCGTTCCGCCGGAGCCGTCTTTGAACTCCACCACGCGGCCCGACATTTCCATGCAGCTCTGGCTTAGCGGAATGATCAACTCGCCGGTTGGCTGATGATAGCTCATAGCCTGCCAGTTGTGCCCGCCTTCGGTGCTGGGGCAGGACTGCACCCATTTTCCGGTTTCCTGCTCCAGAATTTCGCTGCGATAGGTCGGCTCGCCCGTCTTCGGATCGATCTGGTCGAACACGTTTTGAAAAACGGTTTCCTTGGACGCGATGATATTTGCCGGTCGGGCGGTCGAGCTTCCACAAGATGCCGGCCTTGCCGATAGTGAAAACCCATCTTCTGATCGCCGATATCCACCAGCACGCGCTCGAATACTTCATCCAGATCCAGCGATTCGCCGGGCACATGCTGGAAATACCATTGCAGCTTTCCATCGTCCGGATTCAGCGCCAGCGTGGAGCTGGTGTAGAGCGCCTTCTCGCGATTTGGTGCTGCGGCTGGCGCGCATCCACGGCTTGGCCTGCGCGACGCCCCAGTAAGTCAGGTTGAGCTCGGGATCGTAACTGCCGGTGATCCAGTTGTCGCCGCCTCCGCGCAGCATGTTCGGGAGACCGTTCCAGGTGTCGCCGCCCGGCTGGCCTTCGCGCGCCACGGTATAAAACTTCCAGAGCTGCTTGCCGTCATTGGCGTCGTAGGCGCTGATGTAGCAGCCTTCTTCCTTGAAGCGATCGCATCCCATCAGGCCTTGCATCACCTTGCCGTGAATCACGATCGGGCCGCCGGTTTCGCTGTAGCCTTTACGGCTATCGGCGATGGGAGTCTGCCAAACGATCTTACCGGTGCGCGCGTCCAGCGCATACATTTTGGCATCGGTAGTCGGAACGAAAACCTTGTCCTGGTAGACGGCCAGGCTGCGCGTCGCACCGTAGGCGATGGTGGAATCCGGACCAATGTGGTTTTCCCAAATCAAGTCGCCGGTACGCGCATCCAGCGCCTGCACGGTGTTGCTGGTGTTCGAGAGAAAAATGGTTCCGTCGTGGACGATGGGCGTCGGCTCGGCAGCACCGCCGTCGTTCATCGCCCAGGCCCACACGAGCTGCAAGTTCTGCACGTTCTTGGTATTGATCTGCGCCAACGGGCTGTAGCTGGAAGCTTGATAATTGCGCCGGATCATGAGCCAGTCGCCCGGATCGGGATGCGTCAGCATTTCGTCGGTAACCGGGACGTAGTTCTTAACTTCGCCAGCGACGGTGATTCCGCGTGGACCCGCCGGCCTCGCCCCTGCGCGCCCCGCCCCACGTCCACCGCCAGCGACCGCACCACGTCCGCCGGCCGGCGCTTGTCCGGTCGCGATGGAGCTAATGGTGACTGCGGTAGTCACCGTCAGAGGCTGACTGCCTGGCGTGGCGCCATTGGATTCAAGAATGAATGCGGCGATCTCGGCGTACACGTCTGGCCCCAACGCGCCCGGGCTTCCGGGAGGCATGGTGGTCTGGATGAGCGCCAGTAGCTCGCGCGTCGTCCGGCCGCCCCAGGTGTTCATGAAGTTGCCTCCGGCCAGCGGCGGAGCTTCGTTCCTTCCGACCAAGTCAGGCAGGTGGCAGCCCGAACAATTCTCCTGGTAAGCGGTCCTGCCGGCCGACGCTTGCGCGGCCGTAAATGGTCCGGCGGGACGCTGCTGGGCTTGAACCAAAATCACTCCCGCCGCAGCCGCCACGATCAGCGCCAGACTGGCTCGTTTCTTCATTTTTGACATCTCCTAACGCATCAGCCAGCCCCACAAATTTCCGTCCGGGGCTTTTTCACTTTGAATCTGGATATAGAATCGGCCTTTCCTGAGAGCTTCCACCTGATCGGAACTGAGGTCGATGGAACCGGACACAGAGCCGCTGGTCGCATTTGTCACGGTCAAGTCGAACACCGCCGGACCGCGCACGCCAGCCACGCGGCTCAAGTGGAGCTGAGCGGTGGTGGCGGGAGAACGCAAGCCTTCAAATGTTCCAGCGATTGCCAGCTTGGTGCCCGAAAGCGTGGCCGTAGCCGAGCCGACTCCGGCCACCGTGGCTCGCATGGCGGCGTCCATCGAGACGGGCGCCAGCCGCGTATGAAATTTTTGCTCAGGTGCGGCGCCCCAAACCAAACCGATTCCGATTACCGCAATTGCGGTGCACCGCATCCAAGCCATTCGTAGCTTCATGTTTCTGTAGGAAAGGACAATAGGCATTATATCGATGCCGCATGCACTCGTGCGTGCTCCACGATTCCGGGGATATAATGATGGACCGAGCCACTTTGGCAAAGCAAGCCAGGCCATCTGGCAAGGAGAGGACAATGTATAAAGTAGTTTTGGGAGCAGCAACGCTGCTCATGTTTTCAACGCTGGGGTTCGCGCAACCCAAGGCAGCGATCGACATCACCAATGCGCAGATTCAGGAAGTCTTGAAGTTCGCTCCACCGGCGGTGGACCAGCAGCTTCGGGTCGTGGACATGGGAAATTATCAACTTGCCGTCGGCATCATCCATCGCGGTCCCACGGGCCAGGCAGCCGGCCGAGGCCGAGGAGCAGGCCGTGGACGTGGAGCGACGCCGGCGAATCTGGAAAAATGCGGCGAGCAAATGGCCAATGTCCCCGCGGGCACTCCTGGCGGTATCGCGCACGATGATACAACGGAAGCATACGTCATCGTTTCAGGCGGAGGCACGCTGATTACAGGCGGCCACATCGTCAATGGTTTTCGCTCCGGACCGGAATCGGAAGTGACCAAGATCTTGAATGGTCCCTCTTGCAGCGGCCGGATGATGGGCGACGTTGTGAGCCGGAAGGTCGGCCTGCACGATGTCGTTGTCATTCCCGCCGGCGTACCGCATGGTTGGAGCAACATTCCCGACCACGTGGATTATCTGAGCATCCGCCCGGACGAAAAGAAGGTGCTGGAGCACGGCTACGTCAATCCGCATATCAAATAACGGGCTTGAGCCGATCTCGGGTTGAGCGTGCATGAGCGCGCTCGACCACATTCTCTTCGTTGTGATCTGCCTGGCCTCGCCGCTGATCGATTGGCTGTGGCTCTATCCGCGCTTGAGGCGCGCTACATCGGCGGGCGTCGCGGGCGCACGCGTGCGCGGCTACGTCCTCACGATGCTCACCTCCTGGGGCCTGACGGCGTGCGTCATCGCGCTTTGGCTGGCCTTCGGGCGCCCGTTCGATTATCTGCGGCTCGGAATCGGCACCCCGCTTAGAACCGCCCTCGGCCTCGCCCTGTCCGCTGTCTATGTCGTGTTCGCCTGGGTGCAGCGGCGCGCGGTTCTGGGCCAGCCGGATGCGGCGGTGCTGGTGCAGCGCCAGTTGGGCCGTGCCGATGCTCTCATGCCTCATAGCCCACGCGAATACCGGCTGTTCCAGATGGTGGCCATCTCGGCCGGCATCTGCGAAGAGGTGCTTTATCGCGGGTTCGTTATTTGGTATTTGGCGATATGGACTAGCCTTATCCCGGCCGCAGTCATCAGTTCCATCCTGTTCGGATTCGCTCATATTTATATAGGCATCTCGCACGTCATCCGAACCGTGATCGTCGGTGGAGTGATGGCGGCGTTGGTGCTCGCCACCGGTTCTCTGTGGCCCGCGATCATTCTGCATGCGGCCATCGATTTGTTCTCTGGGGATCTCGCCTTCCAGGTCCTGCACAACGTCCCACGAGCATCCGAAACATGAGGCACATATTATGATTCGAACCGCGGCTCCGTTCAGGGCCGATCACGTTGGCAGCCTTTTACGTCCGTCCGACTTGAAGCAAGCGCGTGCCAAGCGCGAGCGCGGCGAGATTTCGAGCGGTGAACTCCGTGCCGCTGAAGACAGCGCCATCGTCGCGGCCATCCAAAAACAGGAAAGCATCGGACTCGCCGGGGTCACAGATGGGGAATTCCGGCGCGCGTTCTGGCATTTCGATTTTCTGGAAGCGCTGGAGGGTGTCGAAAGCTATGCAGCCGGGCAAGGCATCCAGTTCAAAGGCGGCCAGACCAAGCCCAAAGGCTTGCGCGTGGTGGCGAAGATCGCGGCGCCCGAGCGCCATCCGATGGTCGAGCATTTTCGATTCCTCAAGGACCATACGCGAGCAACCGCCAAGATGACAATTCCGTCGCCCAGTGTGCTGCACTATCGCGGAGGCCGCCAGGCAGTAGACAAATCCGTCTATCCCGACATGGACGAGTTTTATCGCGACCTCGGTCTGGCATATCGCCAAGTGGTGAGACAATTCGCCGACGCCGGTTGCCGCTATCTGCAATTGGACGAAGTCAACTTTACTTATCTGTGTGACACTGACCAACGCCAGATGTTGAAGGATCGCGGTGACGATCCCGAGAAGTTGCCGGGTATCTACGCCGCGATGATCAACAGCGCCATCGCGGATCGGCCCGCGGATATGCGTATCACGATGCACTCCTGCCGGGGCAATTTTCGCTCGATGTGGATCGCGCAAGGCGGCTATGAGCCCGTAGCCGAAGTTCTGTTTCGCCAGATCAACGTGGACGGCTATTTTCTCGAGTACGATTCGGCCCGCGCGGGCAGCTTTGAACCGTTGCGGCTGCTTCCGAAGGAGAAGGTCGCGGCCCTGGGATTGGTCACCTCCAAAACCGGTGAACTGGAGAGCAAGGACCTTTTGAAACGCCGACTCGATGAAGCCTCGAAATTCATCGATCTGGACCAGGTCTGCTTGAGCCCGCAATGCGGTTTTGCGAGCACCGAGGAAGGCAACGTCCTTACAGAGGACCAGCAGTGGGACAAACTTGCGAGGATCGTCGAAGTGGCCGGCGAGGTATGGGGGGCCTGACCAACCGGTAAATGCGCAGCCCGCGAGCCAATTGTTATCCTGAGCATTGGCGCGCATCTATCCTTTTCAACCTTATCGATACAGCCGCAAAGCCGGGCCCGTAGAAACTCTGGTCACGCAGCCCTACGACAAGATTTCTCCCGCGATGCAGGCTCGATATCTATCGCTGAGTCCCTACAATCTGGTCCGCATTCTTCTGGGCGAAAAGTCGCCGGAGGATTCCGATCGCGACAATGTGTATACGCGCGCGGTCGCGTATCTCGATTCGTGGATTGAGAGCGGCGTTCTGGAACAAGAGAGTGCTCCCAGCTTGTACGCGTATTTCCAGCGCTTCACTGTCCCGGACACGGGCTTGAAACTGGAGCGCAAGGGTTTCATCGGACTGGGCGCGGTGGAAGATTACTCGGCCGGCGTGGTGCACCGGCACGAGCAGACGCTCTCGGGTCCAAAGAAGGACCGCCTGGAGCTGCTGCGGCATACGCACGCGCATTTTGGCCAGATCTTCATGCTGTATCCGGATCCCGACCTGTCGGTGGACAAGCTGCTGGATGCGGCGGCAATCGCTGCGCCCGTGACGGCCGTCGCGGACGAATACGGAGCGCTGCATCGGCTATGGAAAATCTCGGATCCGGCGGCCATCGCCTGCATCCAGCAGTTGATGTCGGACAAGAACTTGCTGATTGCCGACGGCCATCATCGTTATGAGACCGCGCTGGCGTTCCGCAACGAGAATCCCGGCTGGGACGCCGCGGAAAAAGTCATGATGACGTTCGTCAACATGCACTCACCCGGCTTGGAGATTTTGGCCACGCATCGAGTGGCTCGCGCGCTGCCTGATTTCGATTCCTCGGCTTTCGTGGAAAAACTTCAAGCGCGCCAGCTCGAGTCTTTGGATGAATTGCGGCAAATCTTCCGAACGCCCCAGCCGGACAAAATCCGGATCGGGATCGCGCTCGCCTCGGGCGACGTGTTTCTATACGAGCGCGAGCGGAAACCGGGCGAGCTGGACGTCAAGGTGCTGCACGAGGAACTGCTCGGCGGGATGCTGGGCGTCAGCGAAGAAGCGGTGCGCGAAGAAAAGAATATCGAGTACGTGCGCGGGCTCGACGCTGCCTACGCGCAAGTTCGGGAAGGCGCGCAGGTGGCCTTTCTGCTGGAGCCAACCACCATAGAGCAAGTGGCCGGCGTCGCATTTTCCGGAGGCGTCATGCCGCAAAAGTCGACCGACTTTTATCCGAAGCTTTTGAGCGGCATGACAATTTACAAGCTGAAGAAGTGAGACGCGGCGTTAATGCGCGAAGTTAGGGAGATTTAATGCTGCCTTGAATCCGCCCTTTCCATTCGCCGCCTCGGCCCGTCCAGTAGCGCAGCGCCGAATCCACCGTCGCGCCCATGTAGAAGAGCGCGACCAGCGGTAGTAAGGGAGCCCAAGCGGGAGATCTTCGGTAGAAACGGAGCATGGGTAGATACGAAATGCTCATCAGCAACCACGCAGCCAGCCCGAGCGACATGGCAAGCGGATCGTGCGTCAGCAGCAGGAGCGGCGGCGCAAGATAGATCACGGCCAGGCCTAACATGGTCGCGGCCAATAGCCACGCGGAGTGACGAAGCTCAGTAAATGCGCTGCGCGAAATCATCCTGCCAATCTCGGCGAACGTGTCGTAAGGGCGAATGCTGTGAGCGTGTTCGGTCATACCGAGCCAGATGCGGCCGCCCGGTTTGACGGCGCGGGCCAGCGCGCAATCGTCGATCAACTCGCTGCGAATCGCCGAGATTCCGCCGATCCGCGTTAGGGCCGAGCGGCGAATCAGCATGCAGCCGCCCGCCGCACCCGCGGTCTTGTGGCGCCGGCTTGCGATCCACGCTGGCGGGTACAGCATGAAAAAGAAAAAGACGAATGCCGGAATGAGGGCGCGCTCTGCCGCCGTGCTGCAGCGAAGTTTGACCATCCAGGACGTTAGGTCCAAGTCCTCGGCCTCGGCGCGCGCGATCAGGCGTGAAAGGCTGTCCGGTGCGTGCACGATGTCGGCATCCGTTAAGAGAATATAATCCGGCTGGAGCTGCTCGGTTTTTTTCAGGCCTTCCGATATGGCCCACAGTTTTCCGGTCCAGCCCTCCCCGATCGGGCCGGCGCGGACAATAGTGAGACGCTCATGGTTTCCCGCCGTGTGGATCGTAGCGTCGCTGCTGTGGTCGTCGACAAGAAACACGTGAAAAGGGCCGGAATAGTCCTGATTCACTAGAGATGCGATCGCTTTGCCAACCACGGCTTCTTCGTTTCTCGCAGGCACAACAGCAGCCACGGTTTGGTTCCCGGCGGCCGGCGGAGGATCGGGAGATGAACCGACGCGCCAGAATCCTCCGCGGAAAAAGATCAGATAGATCCAGGCCCCAAGCGAGGCGGCGCCAGCTGCGTAGGCGATCCACACAGAACTATTGATAGCGCAGGCCGTCTCCCTAGAGTGAATCGCAGGAAACCGGCAACCCTGCCGGGCGCGTCGAAATTCAAGCGGAGGTTTATATAATGCCGAGCCGGACGGGGGAAGAACAGGGCCGGATTACGGGGAAAATGATTATCGAACAGCTCCTCAGAAACCTGGAGCTGGGGCAATTCGAGATGGGATACAGCGTCCTGGTGCCGTGCATCTTTAGCCTGTACCTGCATCCGGACGATCACGCCCGCCTGACCAGCGTGTTCGACTTGATTCGCGAAGATGCGCGCCGCGCGCTCACGCAGCGGCTGGAGCAGTGGAACGCCAAGCCGCTATCGCTCGGCCGGCTGCGCGGTTCGAAACAGCAGAAGCCCTACAAAGCAGCGTGCAAGGACTGGGTCTTCGAATTTTTCCCCGACGCGGAAGGCGCGGTGCCGCTGGGCGACGTGGAGATTCACTCCGAGTTGAACGAAATGCCCCAACCCGGTTATCACGGCGCCAAGACCACACTGCTGGGCCGCGAGCCGAGCGTGGGCAGCAGCACCGCGGGCAGCGACACCGGGCGCCTCGCATCGCACGCCAGCACCCGGCAATCCGGCGAGCGCGTGTACGCCGAGCTGCGCTATCGCGACGACTCGGGCCCGCAGCTCTTTCTCATGACGCAAGATGAAATTGCCATTGGACGCGGTGGCGACGACGTGTCCGTCAACGTGGCGCTATACACCAACGATGAAGTGTCGCGCGAGCATCTGTGCGTGCGCCGGGACCCTACCCAGGGACGATTCTTGATTATCGACAAAAGTATGAATGGGACTTGGCTCAACGGCAAGCGCCTAAAGCGCGGCGTGGAAGAGCCACTGCCCGCGCGGGCCGAAATCAGCGTGGCCGAAGTGATCACATTGGATTTCGAGGCGCGGCCATGAAAATTCCCTATCTCGCGCACATTCCGTTCGTGCTGTTGTTCCTCGGGTTCGCGCTGGTGTTCGTGGCCACGCATTGGAGCAGCAAGCGGAACAGCAAACGGTAGCTATGGATGTCGATTCCAAATGGCGATCCGGCGCGGCTAGCGACCGGGGCCTGGTGCGCGGCGAAAATCAGGATCGGAGCTTGGCCGACGACTCGAGCGGCGTGTTCCTGGTAGTGGACGGTCTGGGCGGCCACGCGGCCGGAGAAAAGGCCGCCGAAACCGCCGTCGAAGTGATTGAAGCCGAGCTGGCCAAGCATGCAGGAGATTTGGCGCAGCGCGTGCGGCAAGCGATTGCCGCCGCCAATAACCGCATCTGCGATCTGTCCGATCAGAATGAAGACTGGCGAGGCATGGCGTGCGTGCTGACGCTGGCGGTGATGGAAGGCGAGCGCGTGGTGGTGGGACACGTGGGCGATTCCCGCTTGTATCTGGTTTGGAACGGGGCCATTCGCAAGCAGACCTCCGATCATTCGCCGGTCGGCGAGCGCGAGGATCGCGGCGAGCTCACCGAGCGTGAAGCCATGGCCCACCCGCGCCGGCACGAGGTCTTCCGCGACGTGGGTTCGGTCCGGCGTGAACCGGATGAAGAAGAATTCATCGAGATGAAGGAGTTTTTATTCAAGCCGGACGCCGCGCTCCTGCTGTGCAGCGACGGACTGAGCGATCAAGTGACTTCGGAGGCGATGAACGAACTGATCGAGCGCTACGACGGCGATCCCGAAGCTGTGGCCCGAAGCCTGGTGGAGGCTGCGAATCGATCGGGCGGGAACGACAACGTCACCGCAATTTTTGTGGCTGGAAGCGAATTTATCGGCGCTTCGTCGCCGCTGATGGCAGAAGCGCGGGTGCGGCATGCCATAACCAGGGCGCGGGAAGGGCAGTCGCGGCCGGCTGGCGCGCTAGCTCGCGTACTTCGGATACTCACTAGCCGCACGGCTTTTCTAGTTTATGGGTTTATTCTAGGTGTTGTGCTGGCGCTGGCCTGGCGTTAGCGAAACCGGGCGGCGGGCGGCACGTCAACCTCTAAAGGTCGAATTGTGCTCGGAAGTAAGCAGTTTGGTAGTTACCAAATAATTCGCAAGTTGGCGCGCGGGATGACCGATGTCTACCTGGTGTTCGATGCCGACTCGAGCCGCTACGCAGTATTAAAAATCGTTGAGGAATCCGGCGATGCCTGGACGCAGTTGGTTCTCGAAGCCGAGCGGCGTGGGGCGGAATTGCAAAGGCAGTTGCGCCTGGCCGATTCGCGCGTGATCGAAATCTACGAATATGGCGAGAAGGATGGATATTTCTTCATCGCCATGCAGTACATCGAAGGGCGAACCATCGCGCAGATCATCAACGAAGAAAAGCGTATCGAGCCGGCGCGGGCGGCTAAGTTCGCGGCCGAGATTTTGAGCCAGCTCGCCAAGCTGCATTCGTTCACCGCGGAGATCGATGGGCAGCGGCGCTCGGTGGTGCATGGCGACATCAAGCCATCCAACATCCAGATCGGCGGCGACGATGAAGTGCGGCTGCTCGATTTCGGGATCGCCAAGGCACTGACCTTCACGCACAGCCGGACGCACATGAGCCTGGGCAGTCCGAGTTATTGCTCGCCGGAGCGGCTCAGTCACGGGCAGGTGGATCTGCATGCGGATCTGTGGGCCGTAGGAGTGACGCTGTACGAAATGGTGGCTGGCTCGCCGCCGTATCAGGCCGAGGATACGCGCAAGCTGGAGGCGCTGATCCTGTCGCGGCGTCCGCCCCGCGCGCTGCCGGAAGCGTGCCCGGCCGGACTCAAAGCAATTCTCAACAAATCGCTGGCGGGAGATCGACACCTGCGCTACGTCTCGGCGGCGGCGTTTGAAAGCGATTTGCGATTGTTCCTACAAGAACGGCCGACCGCGGCCGAAGCCGAGCGGCGTGTTGCGTGGCGCAGCAATCCGACCGTGGAGAAGCCTCGTTTCCACTTGCCCGAGCGGGTGTCGAGCATGGCTGCCACGGTGAAGCAGAGTGTCCTGCGCCTTAAACCCGACCGTGCTAAACGCGTCGCAGCCGTGCTGAGTATTTTAGTCGCGCTGTGTTGGGGCTTGTTCGCAGGGCTGCTGGTTTGCGTTCCTGCCGGCTACTATTATCGGTTCTGGCGTGAGAGCGGGCCGTTGCGCGGGACTCAGGACTACGCGCGATCCAGCGTTGCGGCCATCAATTCCAATTGGGATCTGTTCCAACGCATCCAGAAGCAGAACGCCTTTCTGGGCGATCATTCGCCCGCCGCGCGGCTCGGACCTGCACTGCGATCCGCACTGCTGCAGGCGGCGGACGAGATTATCGAGCGGTATCGCGGCAGCTCAGATCCGGCGATCCGGGATTTCGATTGGCCCAAGGCGGCGGTTTGTCTCGACCACGCGCTCGAAATGGATCGCAGCGATCGCGCGTCGCAAGGAAAGCTGGCGCTGGCCAACGGCTACATCAATCTGATTCGAGCCGGCGACGAGCCGTCGGATACACGCGCAGCATCCACACAAGCGGCCATGCAAAATTTTCAGGAAGCAGTGGTGTTAACGCCGCGCTCGCCCGATCCTCATGTCGGCCTGGCCCGGATTTACGTGTACACGTTGAGGAATGTCGGAAAAGCCGTGGCGGAGCTGCACGAAGCGGCTGAATTGAGTTTCCAGGCGGGGCCGCGGGAACTGGAAGAGGAAGCCGACGGATATCGATTCCGCGCGGGCGCCGAACTGGCCGAAGCGCGGCGCGCCCATGGAACCTCCCGGCCCATCGAAGAACGATATTTGCGGCTAGCGCAGCGCGATTTTGACCGGGCACGCCAGCTCTACGAGCCGATCCTCGGATTTTCGAACGTGAGTCTGGCGCTTAGGCAGGTGGACGACGACGATCGCGCGCGGCAGGAGCTCAATGATCGGTTGAACAAACCGGCGCCCGTGAAACGTCCGCGCAAGTTCACCAGGAGGGCAACTCGTTGGCAGTAACCAGGAGCTGGGAAGCCAAAGTCGTCGCGGTGGAGACCAGCGCGTCGAAGGGCCGGGCCGGATGGCGCCAGTTCGCTTGGCTTGCGTGTGCCTCGCTTCTGGTGGGCGCCGGAGTGTTCCTGGTTTATTCGGCCAAGACCTATCGCTTTGCCGAGGCGAGCGCCAGCCTGGAACGCGGCGACTTGCTGGACCTCAATCAAGTGCACAGCGCCGATCAGTTGCTACCGTTCCTCCAGGTTTTTCGCGACCAGGACGAGCGCGAGTTCGCGGCCAAAACGGTGTTCGATTTTTTGTCCACGCACCAGCCGCTGGCCAACGTGGGGGCGCTTGGGAGGCTACGCGTCGGGCAAAAAGAAATCGAGAATCATCCAGAATGGAGCGTGTTGCGCAGTCAGTTAGCCGAACAGCTCGCGCGGCAAGCCGGCAAGCCCCGGCGTAGTGAACTGCGCATATCGCTTCTCCCGCTCGCCAAGTTAAAACCAGCGTTTGTGGTTCGCACGGCGCGCGAGTATCAGCTTCAATTTCTGATCTGGATCGCGGCGTATTTTGCGGGCTTTTATGTGGTGTTCCTGGTCTGGCGATGGAGCGGATTCCGCGGCGATTTTTCCATGCTGCCCGCGGTCCACCTGCTGACCGGAATCGGATTGATTCTGGCAGTGAGTTTGCGCGACCCTTTGCGCGATACCTTGGAGTTTTCTAAATTCGCTTGGGGCGTGGCGCTGGGTTGCGTGGTGCTGCTGATTCCCTCGCTGCGGATCGTGAATTATCAGCGATTCGCCAAGTGGTGCTACACGCCGTTGTTCGCCGCTTTTGCGCTATTCGTGCTGCTCATTCGATTCGGATCGGGCCCTGCGGGCAACGATGCCAAGGTCAACCTCGGGCCCTTCCAGCCGGTGGAGGCGATCAAGATCCTGCTGGTGTTCTTCCTGGCGGGTTACTTCGCGCGAAATTGGGAACGCCTGCGAGATCTGCGCGAAAAGCGGCTGCTTCCGCGTGCGCTGCGATGGATCAATTTGCCGCGCTTGTCGCACTTGCTGCCGGTGATTTTCGCGGTGGGATGCGCGTTGTTCCTGTTCTTTTTATTGAAGGATCTCGGCCCTGCGCTGGTCACCGGGTTTCTGTTCCTGGCGATGTTCGCGGTGGCGCGCGGACGTGCCGGACTGGCGGTGCTCGGCCTCGCGCTGCTAGTGGCGGGGGTTGCGATTGGCTATCGCGAAGGCAAACCGACGACGGTGGTGGATCGCATCGACATGTGGCTCTCGCCCTGGGACAACGACGTGCATGGCGGCAATCAACTGGCGCATTCGCTGTGGGCGTTCTCCACCGGGGGCGCGTTCGGCTCGGGTCCCGGATGGGGCGATCCGGCGATGATTCCAGCGGGCAATACCGACCTGGTGCTGCCTGCTATCGGCGAGGAGTGGGGCTTTTGCGGAGTCGCCGCGGTAGTATTGTTGCTCGGCTTTCTGGTTTATCGCGCGCTACGCATCGGATTGAAAGCGCCCAACGAATATGGGCTGTTCTTGGCGCTCGGTTTGGGGGCGCTGATCGCCTTCGAGATGCTGCTGATATCGAGCGGCGTGCTGGGCGCGTTGCCGCTATCGGGCGTAGTGTCGCCGTTTTTGAGTTCGGGCAACACGGCGATGCTCGCCAATTTTCTGATCTTCGGAATTTTGCTCGCGATTTCGAATCACACGCGCGAGGCGGCGGCCGACGAACCATTCCGCCGGCCGGTGCGGGCACTGGAGCTGGCGTTGGGCGCCTGCGCACTCACCTTGGTCGGATTCGCGGCATATTATCAGGTGGCGCGGGATCGCGAGTTTCTGGCCCGCGACACCAAGGTTTTCGAAGACGACGGCGTCAAGCGGGCGCAACACAACCCAAGGCTCAATTCGCTGGCGCATGAGATCCAGCGCGGCAACATTTTTGACCGCAATGGCGTTCTGCTTGCCACTAGCGATTGGAATGAACTGGAGCGGCGGCGTGCAGATTTCCAGAAGCTGGGCGTCTCGATCGATGAAGCCTGCTCGCGGCTGGACAACCGGCATTATCCTTTTGGCCCTCTCACGGCGCACGTATTGGGCGATCTGCGGACCGGCGATAATTTTCACGCCAGCAACGCGTCCCTGATCGAGCATGATTCAAATGCGAAACTGCAAGGCTTCACGGATTATCGGGAGTTGGCGCCGCTGATTCGTTACCGGCATCAGCCTGGAAATCCTGACATCGCGCGGTTGATGGCGCGGGACCGCACGGTTACGGCGTCCATCGATATTCGCCTGCAGATGCTCGCTGACAAGGCGCTGAAGGATCAACTGGCCAAAGCCCATAAAGACAAGGGCGCCGTGGTTGTGATGGATCCGAACAGCGGCGACGTGCTGGCGATGGTGAGCGAGCCTGAGCCCGCAGCGTCGTCTGAAGCTACGCCCGATGAGCTGTTGGATCGCGCGCGATATGGTCAATATCCGCCGGGATCCACATTTAAGCTAGTGACGGCGATGGCCGCACTGCGCCTGGATCCCGAAACTCGAAGACAAAAGTTTCAGTTGCCGGCGCTTCCGGATGGACGCGTGGGCGCGATCATTCCCGGCTGGCGCAAACCCATTCGAGACGATGTCGGCGATTCGGCGCACGGAACCCTGACAATGGCGCGCGCGATCGCCGTTTCGTGCAATGCGTATTTCGCGCAGCTCGGCGTTTTCTCGGTGGGCGCCAAGGCGCTGAGCGACACTGCCACGATGCTGGATATTCCGGCCGGCAGCGTTCCCGACATCCAGGCAGCGTTGCCATTTGCCGCGTACGGACAAGGTCCGGTTCTGGTGACGCCTTTCAAGATGGCTCGCGTGGCCGCCACCATTGCGGCGCACGGCGCGATGCCCGAGGGCCGATGGGTGATCGACAGCAGCAATAATCGCAGCAACTCCCCGCGTCCGATCCTGGCGCCCGAGCTGGCTGATTTTATCGCCGGCGCGATGCGGGCTGTAGTAACGGACGGAACAGCGCGGCGAGCGATGCACGGTGTCACCGTCAGCGTTGCGGGAAAAACCGGGACGGCACAGCTGGACCAAGGCATGCCGCATTCCTGGTTCGCCGGATTCGCCCCATTCGATGGCAACCGGTCTAAGAGCATCGCGTTCGCAGTGGTCGTCGAGCATGGAGGTTACGGCGCCACTACGGCAGCGCCGATCGCTCGGGCCGTCGTCCAAGCTGCCGCGCAATTGGGGCTGGTGGGTGATAAACAATGAAAGTTTCTGAACTGATCGAGCGTCTTGGACGCACGGTGTTTGAAGCGCCTTTTGGCGCCTTGTCGGAAACCATGGGCCAGTCGCCTGAGGTGGCCGAGATTCGCATCGCGGTGTTGGATGAGGTCTCGAAGAAAATCCAGCGCGCCGGAGGCCAGGCGCTTTTTCCTTATAACGTGGTGCGGATCGTGATTCGTGCTTCGGGGAGCGATGCCGCTGTCTTTCAGCACAATTTCTTCCGCCGATTCTTCGAAGAGGAAGTGCGCAAGAACCTGTCGAAGGAAGCCTGCCGGTTCCCAACCGATCTGCGGGTCGAAGTGCGCGCCGTCAGCGAAGACGATGGAAATGAAAAATGGCTGCACGTCGAGACCGTGGCTGAGGACGCTCCAGTGGCCGTCGAAGAAGCCCCCAAGGCGCGCCGCGTGGCCAGGCTGGTGGTGGAAGCCGGCAGTGCCAATAAACCTGAGATCCTGTTGCAAAAAGCGCGCACCAATATCGGCCGGCTGGTGGACGTTTACAAAGCCGAGGGTTTATCGCGCCGCAACGACCTGGCGTTTGCGGAAGACAACCCGGTCAACCGCACCGTATCGCGGGAGCACGCGCACATCGTGCACGACAAGAAGACCGGCGAGTACCGGCTGTTCAACGATCGCTGGTACCAGCGCGGCAACAAGGCTGAGAGCAACAGCGGCCTCTGGATCGTGCGCGACGGCATGGGGCAGGAAGTGCATCGCGACACGCGTGGAACCAGGCTGTTGCCGGGCGACGAGATCCATTTCGGCCAGGCCGTGGTGAAGTTTCAAGTCAAATAAGATCGAGCGCTTGCTCGAAATCGGCCAGCAGGTCGCGCCAGTCCTCGATTCCAACCGAGATCCGCACCAAACCGTCGGTTACACCGGCTTGCGCCGATTCTTCTTCGGTGAACCCGGAGTGCGTGGTTGACTTGGGATGACAAACCAGTGTTTCCACTCCTCCCAGCGAAACGGCGTTGTGCGCGATATGCAGATTGCGCAGGAACTCGAAGGCCGCGGGCTTGCCGCCGCGAAGATCGATGGACAGCATGCCGCCTGGAAAATCGCACTGTTCGCGCGTGATGCGGAGCTGCTCGGGATCGGTGAACAAGGTGGGATAGAGCACGCGCGCGACCTTAGGATGTTTGGCGAGACGCGTGGCAATGCGCTCCGCGTTCTTGCTGGACCGGTTCATGCGCAGCGTCACCGTAGGGAGCCGTCCATCCAGCATCCAACATTCGTCCGGCTGCAGAATATTTCCGAATACATTGCGTTTACCGCGCATTTTGCGCAGCAACGCGGGATCGGCAGCAGTGACGGCGCCGCAAATCATGTCACTGAATCCCGAAAGATACTTGGTGGCCGAGTACAGGCACATGTCCGCGCCCAATTTGAGCGGATGCTGAAACGCAGGGCCGAGCAGAGTGTTGTCCACCATCACGACGGGTTTACGTTTCAGACGGCCAACCGCGGCGACGGCGTCCTGGATGCTGGTCATGATGATGGTGGGATTCGCGGGTGTCTCGATCAGGACGATGGCCAGATTCTTGGCCGAGCGGATGGCCTCGTCCAGATCGCCGGAACGTCCGGCCGGCACGGCAATACCCGTGATGTCCAGCGTGCTAAGAAAATCCTGGATGAGATGCTGTGTGCCGCCGTAAATGGGCACCGTGTAGACGATGCTTTCGCCCGGCCGCGCGAAGGTGAGTAGCGCGGTCATGATAGCGGCCATGCCGGAGTTGAATACCAGCGCGGCCTGCGCGCCGGGCTCGAGCGGAACCAGATGCCCCTCCAGAATCTCGGCGTTGGGATGATTGAAGCGTGAATAGACCAGGTCTGGTATTTCGTCCGGCTGCGGCTGCGCGCGGCCGGCCATCAAATCGAATGCGCGTTCGGCGGCTTCGGGGCTCGAGAAAACATAGGTCGAGCTGCGAAACACCGCGGGACGTGCGGAGCCAACCGAAAGGCTGGGATCGAAACCGCGAGTGAGGACCTCGGTCGGCGGACGGAGCGTGGGAGATTGCTTATCGGGCATGCCTTAACCCCCAACTCCCAGTGTAGTGCCGCGCGAAGCTGCCGGTATCAGAGGACGCCTGGAATGACGGCCTTCACTTCACGCCGGTACTGAATGTATTGCGCGCCGAACTGTTCAATCATGAATCGCTCTTCGATTCTCCATTTGATCCAAAACCCCAGGAAGACGATCGCGACGCCGATCAGACAGGCCACTTTGCCGTAGCCGATAGCGGTTCCAAGCATCGCGAGCAGCATGCCCGAATAGATGGGGTGGCGGACGACCCGATAGGGGCCTTGGCGAATCAACTCGTGATCTTGTTTGACAGTTACAGTGCTGCTCCAGTTGCGTCCCAGCGTAAAACGCGCCCAAATGGCGAAGCCAATGCCGGCCGCGGTGAGGACGACGCCACAGAATGTCGAGGCCGATGCCGCTGGAACAAAGCGCACGTTCATAGCGCCGAAGCGCATCGGCTGAAGCAGCAGCAGAAACCCCACCCAAGTCAGGACTGCTTGAATCATCCAGCTCGTGGAGGTCTGCCGGCGCACCGTGCGTTTAGATGTTAACGCTGCCAGCATCCACACCGTTAGAAACAACAGCCAGAGCGCTTGATAGGCGTCCATCCGTATCCCTAATTTAAGTTACGCTTTGCATGACGGCCCGGTTCCAGCATGTTCGTCCTCAAACTAATCGCCAGCGTGCTGCTGAATGTGCTCATTTTCACCATGCCGCTGTTTGTGCCGGCGGGTACTTTGGACTGGTGGCGCGCCTGGGTGATTGTAGGCATATCCTTGGTCGGAGCCGTGGGAGCCATCGCCAGCCTGGCGCGGGAGCACAGGGGCATTTTGGAAGAAAGGATGAAGCCCCCCATTCAGAAGGACCAGCCGTTCGCAGACAAGATCCTGGTTCTCCTGCTTTTGATCGCGTTCTTGGGAATACTGGTGGTCTCTTCGCTGGACGTATTTCGTTTCCACTTGATGAGTAAGCCCGGGACGCTGATTTCATCCTTGGGGCTGGCGATGACCATTGTAGGCTGGTGGATCACATATCTCGCGTTGCGCGAGAACGCCTTCGCCGCATTAGTGGTGAAGCATCAGGAAGACCGGGGCCAAATCGTGGTGGACACTGGCGTCTATGCCGTGGTGCGCCATCCGATGTATCTGGGCGGTTCGGTATTGTTGCTTGGAATTCCGTTGTGGCTGGAGTCGTACGCGGGCGCGATGGTCGCTTGCCTTGCGATCGCGATACTGGTTGCACGAATTTTCCTGGAAGAGCGATTCCTGCGGCGTGAGCTAGCCGGCTACGAGGCCTACGCGAGCCGAGTGCGCTATCGACTGGTGCCGTTTGTGTGGTGAAGTTAATCTCTCCACGCTGCGGTTATGACTGCTGGTGGGCTCGCTCCAGGGCGGCAATGTCGATCTTGTCCATCTGCAGCATGGCCTTCATGACGCGCGGAGGTTTTTTAGGATCGGGGTCGCCCATCAGCCTCATTAAAGCGGTGGGAACAGTCTGCCACGAGAGAGCCTTCTCCGATTCGCTTAGCTCAATCGAGCCGCGGGGGTTGCGATGGCTCGCAGAGCGAGCGACGCTTCCTTGAGCGCCGGCTGCACGAAATGCAAGCGATAAAGCTCAGATAGCTAATCGAGCAGAAGGTCCGGATCCGCCACGCGCGCCCGCCGTCCGGAACTCGTAGTGCACGATGCGAACCGCAGTGGTTTCGCTCGCGGTTCGCACCACACGCCCGCGCATCACCAGCTTCAAGGCGCAATCCTCCAGAGAAACAGGCCAGCTCAATGCCAATTCAATCGGGCTTCGCACGGGCAGCATTTCACTACTTCGAAACAAAACCCCGCCGCGGCTGATATTGATGGTGGTTCCAAAGCCTACCTGCTCCTTGCTTTTTTCCAGGTTCCACTTGTATTGAACAGCCAGCGCAATGGGATAACGGCGGTGTACGCGCAGCTCGAGTGGTCCACTCCTGGGGTCCCGCGGCTCCAGCGGGCTTCTCCGATTAGTTGGCATTGGCATCCTTCATATCGCGACGTTTCACCTGCCGGTGCTGCGCGATCTCAAACGAAATGGCGCAGGTAAGCACACTTGGAATCGACTCACTTCGGGATACGGGCAGACGATGTCCCTTAGGACGCGTGGCGAGGTTGATCCCCAACCCTTGACTATCGATAATAGCAGAGCGCGAGGCTAAGGAAGAGAGCGGATGCGATCATGCGGCGAGCCTCGGCCGTTAGGGTTGTGGTAGAGGCCTAGCATAAAATAATTCCATCACTTCACGTGCAGGCAAACCATGAATTGGGATGAACTCATACCCGAATTAAAGGATTGGGCGGTCCCTCAATCGCCGGAGGGTCTCGCAGCGTGCGAAGGCAGGTATCCTCTTGCAATTGGGTACCTCTCCCTATTCTGGCCGTCGTTTGTGGAGCATGACGGAATGGTCTTTCGCGCGGAAGAAGTGGACGAGGCCTCAGTTTCTGAGTGGCTTGCGACCACCGGCGGGAACAAGCAAGCCGTCGAGGCCACGCTGAATCATTTTCACATTCTGCATCTACAACACCCAGGTATCTGGAAGGATGCCACGGAGGCTCAATTGAGGTTTATCGGAGAAACGCTGAGGGAAGCCTGGGCGGCGAAGCTGGCTCGCGATTATCCAGCGAAGCAGTTTGTCGTGGAAC
>CAVXJU010000005.1:0-45637 GCA_963761935.1 Terriglobia bacterium
TCTGCCCAGTTGAGGGGGATTGCATTCTGGGGGCGGAACGCGATACACTCATCCCACCTGGGTCCACAGGGTCCCAGCGCCAAGGGAGGCGACTCAATGAAAAAGGTATTGGTTGGCTTTGTGTTGACGGCTGCATGCGCTATGGCGGCCAATGTTACTGGCTACATCATCGATCAATCGTGTGCCGATAAGCCCGGCATGAGAGGCAACAAGCAGTGCGCCGAAGCCTGCATCAAGAAGGGCAGCCCGGCGGTGCTCGTTACCGACGCAGGCAAGGTATATAAATTCACCGACCAGGCCAAAGTTGTGGATCACGCCGGTGAAAAAGTCACCGTGAACGGTAAGGTAAACGGCGACACCATTACGGTAGCCAGCGTAAAGTAGCGATCGATTGAAGACCAGCAGGCGTGGCGCAGATCCCCTCTGCGCCGCGCGCTGCTGGATAGAACGAAGCTGCTGGCTCTTGCGGTATAGAGCTGGTGGTGTGTCTGCACGTATCCCCCTCCATGTTGCGTCGGGAACTATTTCAACCGTGTATTAATTTGACTGCATGATAAGCCGCCTCGTGGCATTGCTTCTTTTTCTCGCGGCTTGGCTCACGCCCGCGACCAAACCCGATTTTCGCCTACAGCGGATCGGCCAGGGCGTGTGGGCGGCGATCGTGAACGATGAGGGACTGGCCGGGGGCAACGCGGGATTCGTGATCGGCGACGACGGCGTACTGGTGATCGACACGTTTCAAGATCCGCGGCCCGCGCGGGCGCTGCTCAGCGAGATCCGGAAGCTGACGCCCCTGCCGGTGCGGTTTGTCGTCAACACGCATTATCATCTGGACCACGTGAACGGCAACGATGTATTCGAGGAGGCGGGGGCAACCATAGTGGCGCATCGCAATGTGCGGGCCTGGATGCGAACCGAGAATATCAAGATGCTGGATCCGCCCGTGACGCCGGAAAAGAAAGCGCGGGTGCAATCGCTGCCGTTGCCCTCGGTCGTTTACGACAGCCGCCTGGATCTTTATTTGGGATCGCGAAGGATCAACGTCCGCTACTATCCGGGCCACACCGGCGGCGACTCGGTGGTGTGGGTGCCGGATGCGCGCGTGGTGTTCTCTGGCGACATGCTGTGGAAGCAGCACGTGCCGAATTTGATTGACGCCTCCACGGGAGCGTGGATCGAATCGCTGGATGCGATGCAGAAGGATTACGGCGCATCCACTTGGGTGCCCGGTCATGGCGATGTGGCCAATGGCCAAGATGTTTTGATTTTTCGGAAGTACCTGGCGGATCTTCGAGCGGGGGTGCGCCGCGAACAAGCGGCCGGCAAATCGGGAGCGGCTCTGGTGGACGCACTGCTGCCAAGTCTGCGATCCAATTACGGCGCGTGGGGCTTCTTCAACGATTACGCCAAGGTGGGGATTGAACAGACCGATCAGGAGTTATTGGGGAAGAAGCGGCTGCCTCCCAGCGCTCGCGAGCAGTAGGCTGGAGAGCACCGGCAGGCTCGAAAGAAATCTTCCCGTCGACGCGAGGAAAGGGTATGATATTCCAATAAGGTTATGAAACTTCTGCTGGCATCACTTCTGGCGCTACCGCTATTAGCGCAAACTCAAAACGCGCAAGCTGGCGCTTCGGCAGACGCGGCTCCGCCCGAGGAGGGCATCCCGGTTACCAACCAACTGGTGATCTCGAAGTGCGGCGGTTGCCATGCGCGCGACGCAAAGGGCAACTTGTCGCGCATTTCCTGGGAGCGTGCGACGCCGGAAGGCTGGGAAGAGGCCATTAAGCGCATGGGGCGCTTGAACGGGGTGCGTCTGGCCCCGGATGAAGCGCGGGCGATTCTGAAATACCTCGCCACCGATCACGGTCTGGCGCCGGAAGAAGCCAAGCCGGTGATGTATTACGCCGAGCGGCGCATCCAGGACGAAACCAATATCCCGAACGACAACGTGCGTGGCGCGTGCACGTATTGCCATGCGCTGGCGCGCCCGCTGTCGTGGCGGCGTTCGCCGGAAGATTGGAAGTATCTTGAGAATTTGCATGTGGCGTTGTATCCGCAGGCCGATGAAGCGTTCCGCTTGGGGATGAATGCCGGTGGATTCGACGATGAGCGCCATCATCGCGATCCCAACGCGCCGCTGCCGGTGGACGAGGCGGTGGCCTATTTAAGTAAGACAGCTCCATTGCATACTCCGGAATGGGCCGCGTGGCGGGCTCGCATGCGCGCGCCGAAGCTGAGCGGCCGCTGGCTGGTTTCTGCTTACGTCCTGGGCAAGGGCAAATATTACGGCGAGATGGAAGTGCAAGCCGGCGCCGCGGAAGATGAGTTCACCACGCGCGTGACGTTGAAGTCCATTAAGGATGGGTCGACCCTTACGCGAACCGGACACGGTTTGGTGTATGCGGGATATGCGTGGCGCGGCCGGTCCAAGGGAACGGCTGCGGCCAACGCGGCTCCGAACGATTTGGGCAGCGAGGCGCGCGAAGTGCTGTGGTTTTCACCGGATCAATCCAGTGCCGAGGGGCGCTGGTTCTGGGGCCAATATCAGGAATTCGGCTTTGACGTGAAATTACGGCGGCCTTCGGCTGATCCAACGGTGGTCGGTGTGGACCGCACCGCGTTGAAGACCGGTTCGCAGGGGAACCGCGTGCGCTTGATCGCGGAGAGCTTGCCTGCGCAAGTAGAGGTGGCCGACCTAGACTTCGGAGCGGGCGTAACGGTACGCCGCGTTGTTTCGCACAGCGCTACGGAAATTGTGGCGGAAGTGGACGTAGCGGCCAATGCAATATCCGGCAAACGCGATATTGCTTTCCGGCGTGCGGTGCTGCCGGATGCGATTGCGGTTTACGATCGCATCGATTACCTCAAAGTGATTCCGGATACCGCGCTGGCGCGGCTGGGCAGCAAGCCGCATCCCAAGGGCTATCAGCAATTCGATGTGGTGGCTTATAATCGCGGCGCGGACGGCAAGGCGAACACGGCCGACGATGTCGATCTGGGTCCCATCGACGTATCCTGGTCGGTGGAGGAATTTTATTCGATGTATGGCGACGATGACCGGGAATTTGTCGGATCGCTGAGCGAGACCGGCCTCTTCACGCCATCTTCGGATGGTCCGAACCCGCAGCGGAAGTTCAGCCGCAACAACTACGGGGATGTTTGGATCGTGGCCACGGCCAAGAACGAGAAGGATAAAGATGGCAGGCCGCTACAGGGTAAATCGTACTTGGTGGTGACGGTCCCGCAGTACATGCAGTGGGATCAACCGGAGGTAGGACAATGAGTACCGCAAGCATGGCTGTGGACGCCGCCGCCCGCGCCTATCATCTGGGCGAGTTTCATCGCTTCCAGGCGGAGGGCGCGCAGTTTTTGTATTTGGTGCCCGCGGGCGCCATTTTCGTAGTGGACCGGGAAGTGGGCAAGCTGATCGATTCCCTGACCCCCGCGCCGCTGCCGCATCAACAACTGATCGAACGGCTCCAGGCGCAGGGCGTGGAAGAGGCCGAAGAGTTAGTCGCGGAAATGTATCACGCCAATGTGATTCTGGCGGATGATTCGGTGCCCGAAAAGCCGCAGGCCCTTCCGGAAGCATTTCCCATTCAGACGCTGGTGATGAATCTCACCAACCAGTGCAATCTGGCGTGCCAATACTGCTATGAATTCGGCGCCGACAAAGTGGCGACACCGGAGGGCAAGCCGAAGTTCATGGACCTGGAGACGGCCAAGACTTCGGTGGATTTTTTGCTGGCCGAGTCCGGCGACCGGCGGTCGATTCACATTACGTTCTTCGGCGGCGAGACGCTCATGAATTTCCCGCTGCTGAAACAAGTGGTCGGCTACGCGAGCCAACGGGCCAAGGAACAAAATCGGAACGTCGATTTCAGCCTGACCACCAACGCCACGCTGCTCACGCCGGCCATCATCGAGTTTCTTTCGGAGAATCATGTCGGCGTCACGGTGAGCATGGATGGGCCGAAAGAAATGCACGACCGTCTGCGCGTTTTCGCGAACGGCCGCGGCAGCTACGACATCATCGAGCCCCGAGTGCGGGCGCTGATTCAGAATCACCGCACGCGTCCGATTACGGCGCGCGTCACGCTGACGGCGGGCGTGTCGGACGTAATCAGGATTTTCCGGCATCTGAAGCAGGATCTGGGTTTTCACGAGGTGGGTTTCGCGCCGGTGACCGCATCGCCCAACCAGCTCTACACCATAGGCGCGAAGGGCATGGACGGCGTGCTGGAGCAGTTCCACGCGCTGGCCGACGAATATCTGGAATACGCCATGCGCGGCGAAGCGCACGGTTTCTCGAACGTCAGCGACACGCTGGCCGAGCTGTGCCAGGGCGTGAATAAATCGCATCCTTGCGGCGCAGGCCTGGGGCTGCTGGGCGTAGGACCTTCGGGCGACATTGCGCCTTGCCATCGTTTTGTCGATTCCGATGTCCACGCGCTGGGCACATCTCGCACAGGGCATCGACCGCGAGAAGCAAGCCGATTTTCTGCGCCGCGGCCACATCGATACCAAATACGATTGCCACACCTGCTGGGCGCGGCCGTTGTGCGCCGGCGGCTGCCATCACGAAGCGTTCGTGCGCTACGGCGACACCGGGCATCCCAATCTGCACTATTGCGATTGGATTCGCGACTGGACCGACACTTGCCTTGAAATTTATGGCGCGATCGCCGCCAAGAATCCCGCATTTTTGCGACAATTTGCTGAAAGGAAAGCAGTGCATGAGACACATGCGACCGTTGAACAAGAAAGCCGCGCGCATCGACGGCTACGTCGCGTCCCGCACTGAGGACGTTGCGGCCTTGCAGAACCCGCCCGGAGGAAGCCAGGCGCAGCGCCCGCACGTTCCCATGGGGTGCGCGTTGATGTTCACGCCGGGCTGGGAAGTGGATGCCGCGGGCGGCACGGCCGGGTTGTGCCAGCCGGTGGAGCGCGATATTTACGACTGCTTCGTCAGTTGCTACTGGCCGGCGCAGGTTCCGGATCATCTGAACAATGCGCCGGACTGGAACAGCAAGTGCGCCGCGGCCACCAAGGACTGGCGGAATCTCGATCTGGTGTTTCCGTAAGTAAAAAGCCATGCGAAGAATATCTATCATAACCGCGCTTAGCGCGATGTTTGCGGCTCTGGCGAGCGCGGGTACATTGTATCTGCCGGCTTACCCGGCGTCGGTTCTGGTGTTTGACGAGGGCAAGGGGCAGATTGTCGATCGCATTCCGCTGAGTACCGGAACGCCGATGAGCATCCGCTTGTCGGGCGATCACAAGACCATATACGTGACCACCATCGACCATAACGGGATCGAAGTGATCGACGTAGCGACGCGCAAGGTGACTAATCACTTTGAGCTGAATACGCCCACCAAGCAATTCCGGATGTTCACGGGCGTGGCCGATCCGGAAGGCAAGATGTTTTACGCCGTCACGAAAGAGATCACGAAATTTCCGGATCACTTCGAAGTCGGCCAGCCGAAATACACGCTGATCGATCTGGCGCAGCAGAAGATCGTCAAGACGGTGGACATCCCCAAAGAGGAAATGCCTCAGAATGAGGGCGACTTCGGCGCAGGCCAGATGGACGTTTCCCCGACGGCAAGTATCTGTACCAGTTTGCCGACAAGATCAGCATTCTGGACGCTTCCGATTTCAAGGTGGTGGATCACATCGACCTTTCGCGGCCCGATGCGCCCGGCATGGAGAACGTGCATTTCGGCGGGGACCTGGATTTGATCAACTCACCCGGTGAGCACACCGCGCTGTTCGTTTCGTCCGATCCGATCGTGCACAACCGCGTGTTTGGACTGGCGCGATTCGATCTCAACACCAAGCGCATGGATTACAGTCCGATCGGACCGGCGCCGGCCGGGATGGCGGGCATCGAGGTGACGCCCGACAAGAAGTGGGCCTACACGGTGGTGGCAACCGGGATGCATGGAACCAAGCGCTGCGAATTTTGGCGCTTCGATTTGACCTCGGATCGGATCACGCACCGGGCCGAGGTTCCCTGCCGCACGCGCTTCACGCTCGGCATTTCCACCGACGGCAAGAAGCTGTACATCTACGGCGCGGGATTCGATATCGAAGTCTACGACGCCGCGACGCTGAAGTACGAGAAGACCTGGGATTTGAACAACGACGTCACGTACGCCGGGATCGTCGTTCTTCCGTAGTGGTCTAAACGGCTGGAGCTCCTACGTCACGGTTGCTTGCTTCCGTGCGGTAAGCTGGGCGAGAAGCTGTGAGAAGCGCCCATCTCTATCTGTTCTGCTGCCTGTGCGCTGTTAGTGCGCAGAATGTTGGCTCACGACAGGCGCATTTTCCAACGTTCAGGGTCAGCAGAGAACCCGTTTTGTTCGGTGCCTTATTTGAGCTATCGCCCATCGTGGCCATCGGAGACTTATCGGACGTCTCCGAGTTTGCCGTGCAAGCCGTTGATCGCCTACCGCCGCCAATACCCGAAACGTTGCACATTCTGCACTGGTGTCAGGCGACATTCCGCGCTGTTGCGGTGGTTAAGGGGAGCTTGCCGAAAGCGAACAGGTACGTTTGGGGCGCTATTGAGCCGGGTTGCAGACTGTTCTATGGAAATCGAGAAAGCTACGAAAAGCGCCTTACGCGGATCTGGTTTCTCCGCTCGGAGGAGGGCCTTCTGAGGCCCTTAGACGACGCTGGCAGCGCTCACTTTCACGGGATCTTCGCAAGGTGGAGCGAAGGCCCTGACCTGCCGCCCCGGCAGAGGTTGGGCCTGCTATTGCTCACGCCGGAAGCAGTCGCATCGAGCCGACAGGAATTCGCGGAGAGCATGTGGGACGACGCAGATGTGGCCTGCTCTTTATTAGGCAAACCGGAATGTGTAAGACGCATCAAGGCACTTACGACACTTGGTGAGCCAGCTCTCAGACGAGCAGCCTGCGAGTATCTACGAGCCCAGCAAGGCGAAGACTGCGAGACCCAAGAACGGCAATAGCCCCTCCGCAGGTACCTTCCGACTTGGATCAATTACGCGGCTTGACTCGGGACGCGGTCGCCTTCGCGCTCTCATGGCGGGCCCCTAGCAATGCCGCGGTCGCGTAGCCGGTGGCGGCGTCACTCATGAACTTTTCGGGGACGCTGCCCGCCTCATGCTTGTGGTTCATCGAGTCGGCCCACCAGTCGCCTTGCTGGTTTCGATGGGATTTGAGCCAGAGCATGGCATAACGCATGGGCGGGGCTCTCCTTAGTGCCCGGAAGTATAGCCTGGATCGCGAATCGGGTCCAGCCGCAACGTTGCACAACTTCGAAGAGGTTTGAGTAGGTTTTGCATTGACTCCACAGCGTGCCTTAGTTATACTAACCTCATTTCATCCAACCGACATTGAATGTGTTGATGGCTCAGGGGCAGGCGCACTTACCGCAAGCCTCAAATTTTAAAGTAAGTTAGGCTCTTTAACGCGGTTGCGTTTATAAGCTTTATCAAAAGTTTTGATGAGGCCGCGTTGAGGTTCTAACCCAGCAATCAAAGGAGTAATCGAATGTTGTCTTTTTGTTCTCGCGAGTCTTCACGAAGGTTTATGGCGAATCGCCGGTGGCTGCGCCTTGGTCACTGTTGGATATTGGCAGTAGGTTGGCTGACATTCTGCGTGGCCAGCTATGGACAGTCTACTTTTGGAACCGTGCTCGGAACTGTTAAGGATCCGTCCGGCAGCGCCGTTCCGAAAGCGACCGTGGATCTTACCAATGTGGGAACCAACGCGACGCGCACGACTACCACGAGCGATGCCGGCAATTACCAATTTGTCAACGTGGAAATCGGTACGTATCAGCTCAAGGTGAGCGCCACCGGCTTTCAGACCGTCGAATTTACGAATTTCGACATCGCCGCGCGCGACACCAAGCGCTTCGATGCGGACATGAAGCTGGCAACACAGGCGACGGTGGTGACGGTGGAATCGACCTCGATTTTGCAAACCGAAACGTCCAGTGTGGCCGAGACCAAGGGAAGCCTGCAGCTGACCGACCTGCCAGTGGCGATCGGCAGCCGGTCCACTGGTTCAACCAGCGCGTTCTCCACCTTGACCGCGCAACCGGGCGTGCAGATCGATAACAACAACAACATCTCCGTCGCGGGAGCGACAACGTCCCAGCTTTCGTTCAGCATCGACGGCATCAGCTCGGTCGGCCCCGGCTTTTCGGCTGGGCCACTGACGGAGATGTTCCCGTCCTTCAATGCCATCGAGGAAATCCGAATCAGCGAGAATCTCAATCCGGCCGAGTATGGCGGAGTCGCCGACGTGACCACGGTCTCAAAATCCGGCACAAATACGCTGCATGGCGGAGGTTTCGAAAACCTGCAGAACAATGACTTCAACGCCGCCGATACCTTTTCCCACACCGCGCCTCTCATCCGGATGAATGATTTCGGCGCCTACCTGGGTGGGCCCGTGGTGCTTCCAAGATATAACGGGCGCGACAAAACGTTCTTTTTCGGCAGCTTCGAGAGGCTCTCGCTGCCCAAGGCGAGACGTCGATCTTGAGCACACCCACCGAGTCCATGCGAAATGGCGACCTGTCTGAGTATCTCCTGCCTCAGAATGGCGGCAGCGCCAACGCGATACCCCAATATCCTGGAAATATCATTCCGGCCGACCAGATCACTCCCTGGTCGAAAGCGCTGCTGAATTATTTCTACCCGCTGCCGAATTACGGACCGCCGGGCGCCGTCTCGAACAATTATCTCGCGACGTTCCTGATTCCCATCAAGAGCGCCCAATTCGATGCCAGGATCGATGAAAACATCAGTGCCAAGCACGCGGTCTTTTTCCGCTACACTTACAAAAACCGTCGGGTGACCAATTACCCCAATTTCCCCGGCTCGCCCGGCACTCCACTGGTGGGTAACACCTCAAATCCAGAGCTTGACCAAGCGCTGACGGGAGGCTACAACTGGATTGTTTCTCCGACCATAGTGAACGAGATTCCGAGGCGGGTTTACGCTCTGGCGCCAGGCCACTGAGCTTCGCGCTCTCCACTCAGCAGGTGGCGAGTGAATTGGGCATCACCGGTCCGCCCAACGGATTCCCTGAAGCTCTGCCCACTGCAACGCCGACTTACCCGGAGGTAACGTTATCCGGGTTCATGCAAATTCCTGGTTCTCCGAACAACGACATCAATACCAAGCAGGGCACGGTACAGGTCTCCGACACGCTGACCTATACCAGGCAAAAGCATACGTTTAAGTTCGGGGGCGATTTCCGTCACCTGACCGCTTATTTCACGAACGTGTTCCTAAATGCCCGTCTCGGTAATTACACTTTCCTAGGAGCGACTCAAGACGCAAACGGAAATCCGTGGCTCGGCGTCCGGAGCCGCGGCGGGGATCGCGGAGTTGTTGCTCGGTTACCCCGATTCAACCAACGTTTCCACCGTGCTGAATCCGACCACAAACTCCTGGGCCAATCATTACGCCTTTTTCATTCAGGACGATTTTAAAATTTCGCCGAGCTTCACGCTCAATTACGGCCTACGGTACGAATATCATCCTGTGTTCCAGGACTACAACAATAACATCGCTAACTTCGTCCCGGACTACACCAGCGTTCAGAATGGCCAGCTGGTTAAGGGAGCCGTTATCGTTCCCAATCAGCAGTCGCTGAGCTTGGTTAACCCGGGCTTCACGCAATCGATCGCGCCGACTCCTATCCTGCTCGCCTCGCAGCTAGGCATTGGCCCAGGCTTGCGATATTCGCAAAAGACCGACTTTGCGCCCCGCGTCGGGTTTGCCTGGCGCTTAGGCGACAAAACGGTGCTGCGCGGAGGCTATGGACGATTCATCGAAGCGCCGCTTTCCCTATCGGCCATCGACGGATGGTCAGTCGAAGCGAGCGACTTTGCCAGCTTTTCAAACTCGATCGGCGATAACGGACTGCCTACGTTCAAAGCTCCGTATTCCTTCCCATCCAACATCGCATTGCCTGGTACGCAGTGGTTCGACTTGGCCACCGACGTCCACTATAAAGACCCCTATGTGCAGGAGTGGGACGTTACCATCGAGCGCGATCTGGGTAAAGGCTTTGGCGTGCGCGCCGGTTACGATGGCAGCCATGGCAGCAATCTTCCGACCGACATAAACTTGAACCAGCTTCCAACGAACACGTTGGGCTATTCCGCGCTTGCCAGCAGCGTTCCCTTCCCGCAAATGTTCGCCATCTCCTATCAGACCAGCTTGGGTTTCTCCAACTACCATGCCGGGACCGTATCGGTGAAGAAACACGCCGGCGGCCTTCAGATGGAAGCCAGCTACTCCTACACGCGCGATCTCGCCAACACGCTGGGCGCTCCGAACAATCAAGCCGCGCAACCGAATGTGAGCGAATTCGGCAACACCTTGCTCAGCGATCCGTATCATCCGGGACTGGACTATGGCAACGTCTCCTACACCCGCCGGCACCGCTTCCTGACGACCTTCCTCTACAACTTGCCGTTTGGCAAAGGCCGAACGTTCATGAACTCGAGCAACCGGCTGGTGGATGCTGTGTTCGGTGGTTGGGAGCTGAGCGGCATTTGGCTCTGGCAGAGTGGCCCATTCCTGACCGCCTCGACTTACTCGGATCCCTCCGGCACCGGCTATGTGCTGTGCCCCTGTAACTATAACGGCGGCCGCGCGGACACCGTTCCTGGCGTGAATCCTTACGCCAATCAGTCCATTAATCAGTGGGTCAACCCAGCCGCGTTTACCGACCCAGGAAATAACATCGGCCGGTTCGGGGATGCATCGCAGGGCGATATCGTCGGGCCAGGCACCTTCGTTCTCTCCGCCTCCTTGATCAAGAACTTCACGATCACCGAGCGCGTGCACCTGCAAATCGGCGCGCAAGCCGCCAATGTCACCAATCATCCGAACTATCAACCGCCCGCCAACCTGAACGTGGATGTTCCCGCTTTCGGACAGATCACGGCGATGCAAACTGCCGAAGCCGGCGGCCCGCGCCAGATCCAATTGACCGGGCGCATCGTGTTCTAAGCGATTCCATTCCCCGACGGCCTGCCGCTCTCGCCCGCGTCCGAGTGGCAGGCCCGCGCCGGCCATGCATCAGCACATAATAAGACAGATGAGAATTTCACATGTCTTAGCCGCAGGCGTTTTTCTGGCCGGTTCTATACCGGCCTGGTGCGCTGAGCCGCCGCTGGTTGGAGTCTGGCGCCTGGATCACCAGGAGATCAACGGCCAGCAAGCCAACTCCGAGCCCATGACCCTGAAGGTCACTCAGTCCGGCGACAAGTTCGCATTCGCATTCTCGGTGCCGGTGAACAATATTTACTTCGTCAGCATGTCCTACACGGTGAAGCTGGATGGCACCGAAGCCGACGTCAAGAATTCCCAGGGAGACAAGGTGGGTTCCATCCGAATAACGCCGGACGGAGCCTCGCAGTACAAGATGGTTCTGAAGTCGCCCAATCGGCCGGAAAGCGACGGCAAGCTCACGGTCTCGCCGGACGGCAAGACGCTCACTAGTGAAGCGGAATCGCAGCAGGGCGGGCGCACCATTCATTCCAAGCAAACCTTCTCGCGCTATTAGCACGAGCGGTCCATGGGTTTCTTCCAAAGTTTCGTTCGCCGGCCGCAGCAGGTGGCGCTGCGCCGGCTGAATTTTGTGATTCACCTGTGGGTGGGAATCGTTCTTGCCATCTACATGATCGTGATCGGCGTCACCGGGTCGATTCTGGTGTTTCAGTCCGAAATCGAGCGAGCCGGTTTGAAGCCCTGGCAGGACATTCGGATTACGGGGCCGATTGCGAATATCGCGACGGTGGTGACCAATCTGGGGCAGGCGTATCCACGCTGGCATCTGGTTTCCGTCTTCGCTCCGGGCGAATCCGACGCTACATTTGTAGCTGTCTTAGAAGGGCGCGGACGCATCCGCGTCGCGTCGGATCCGAACAGCGGGAAAGTTTTGGGGGCGTTTCCAACCGGGAGAAATTGGCTGGATTTCACGCGCGAGCTGCATGAGACGCTGCTGCTATCGGGACATACCGGGCGCCTGCTAAACGGCATCGCGGCGGCATTCCTGCTCTTGCTGAACGCCACCGGCCTGGTGATCTGGTGGCCGGGCATCCGGAATTGGCGGCGTGCGCTGAAAGTGGATTTCCGAAGAAACTGGCGGCGCGTCAATTGGGATCTGCATAGCGCCGCGGGCTTTTGGACCCTGGCGATTGTTACGTTTTGGGCGGTGACGAGCATGTACTTCGCCTGGCCGCGGCAGACTTTTCAGTTCGTCAACTCATTTTCCAAGATTGTCTCGGCGCGTCCACCGGCCATCGTTGTCGCTCCTGAAATTCCAAGCGGCACGCTGGATCTCAACGCCTTGGTCGACCGGGCGCGTGTGCTCGACCCGGGAACTAAGCTGGCTGGTATCGCTTTTCCTTATAGCCGCAGGGCTCCGCTAGCTGTGCTGATGGAGCGGCGAGCGAGCCCTGGGCGCGAATACGACGACACCGTATACTTCAATCCCTACAGCGGAGAATACATTTCCACCTGGCGCTACGGCGTGAATCAGAGCCTGGGCGATTGGCTGATCTGGTTGCAAGTGCCGTTGCATTTCGGCACCTATTGGGGATTGGGGGTCAAGCTGGTGTGGGGCGCCGCGGGGCTCGCCATCCCGCTGCTGACCATAACCGGGCTGCTGATGTATTGGAATCGCGTGTTGCGAAAAAAATGGAAGCACTTACGAAAGCACACAATATCGGAAGTGCCTGCGGCAGTTACTGCGTCTTAGGCCAATTCTTATAACCTTATTCCTATTTATGTAACCTTTCGGGCGCCGCTTGTGATAGGCTGAAAATCATGCCCACACTTCCCAACGGCACTGAAACAGCCACGGCTCAGCGCAAGGAGTCCGCGCGCCGCGATATCGCCACCGCCATCCATCCCTACACGAATCTCAAGACGCACGAGAGCGATGGCCCGCTGGTGATCACCGAGGGCGACGGCGTTTTTGTTCGCGACCAGGATGGCAAGACCTACTTGGAAGGTCTGGCCGGCTTGTGGTGCGTGAGCCTGGGATTTTCCGAGCGCAGGCTGGCCGAAGCCGCCTATCGCCAAATGCTGAAGCTGCCCGCGTACCACATTTTTGCCCACAAAGCGCACGACGTGGGGATTGAGCTGGCGGAAAAACTGCTGAGCATCGCGCCGGCTGCGATGTCCAAAGTGTTTTTCGTGAATTCTGGTTCGGAAGCGAACGACACTGTGGTGAAGCTGGTGTGGTATTACAACAACGCCGTGGGCCGCCCGCGCAAGAAGAAGATCATCAGCCGCACCAAGGCTTATCACGGTGTAACGGTGGCGAGCGCCAGCCTGACGGGCCTGGCGAACAATCATCGCGATTTCGATCTGCCGATCGCCAACATCTTGCACGTCGAGTGCCCGCACTATTACCGCTTTGGGTTGCCGGGCGAAAGCGAAGAAGCATACGCGACCCGCCTGGCGGATTCGCTGGAGCAACGTATTCTCAAGGAAGATCCAGCGACGGTTGCGGCCATGATCGCGGAACCGATTCCGGGCGCGGGCGGCGTGCTTTTGCCCCCGGCGACTTATTGGGAGAAAATCCAGGCTGTTTTACTTAAATACGATATTTTATTGATCGCCGATGAAGTGATTTGTGGATTCGGCCGCACCGGTAATATGTGGGGCAGCACAACGTTTGGTATGCAGCCGGATATGATCACCTGCGCCAAGGCCTTGTCTTCCGGCTATATGCCCATCGGCGCGGTCATGATTTCAGCTCCCATCTACGACGCGCTGGTCGCACAATCCGAGAAAATTGGAATATTCAGTCACGGCTTTACTTACAGCGGGCATCCGGTAACTTCGGCGGTCGCACTGGAAACGCTCAAGATCTACGAAGAGCGCGATATTATTTCGCACGTTCGCGCGGTTGCGCCGCGCATGCAGGCCGGGCTGCGCCGGTTCGCGGATCATCCCTTGGTGGGCGAAGTGCGAGGGATCGGATTAGTCGGCGCGATAGAGCTGGTGGCCGATAAGGCGACCAAAGCTCCATTCGATCCCGCCGCTGGCGTGGGAGCGTTCCTCCACAAGCGCACGCACCAGCATGGCCTGATTCTGCGCGCACTCGGCGATTCCATTGCGTTCTGCCCGCCGCTGATCATCAACGAGGCCGAGATCGACTTGATGCTGGAGCGATTCGGGCTGGCTCTCGAGGACACTTTCCAAATGGTCCGGGAGCGCGGGCTTATCAATAGCGCCGCGGTTCCTGCGCTCGCGAAGTAGTCGCCTGCTTTAGGCGTGCACCGGCGGGATGCGTCCGCTCCACGGCCGCGCTTCTTCGAGTTGCGATGCCAGACGGATCAGCACATCTTCGCGCCCATAAGCCGCGCCCAGGTGGACGCCCACCGGTAATCCTTCGGCCGTCCAGTGCAACGGAAGGCTGATGGCGGGCTGTCCAGCGAGATTGAAATACGGCGTAAATGGCCAGAATTGGTTGAATTTCTTGAGGTGCGCCGAGTCGGTGTGCAATTCGCCCAGCTTCGGCGTTACCGTTCCCGTAACCGGCGAAACCAGGATGTCGAAGCCATCGCGCCACCAGCTTGCGAACGCGCGCGTGAATGCGTCCATCTCGTCCAGAGCCGTCAAATAATCGGCGGCGCTGGTCGCTCGCCCGCGGTCCAGCCAATACAACGTGTCGGGATCCAGGTTATCCGGTCCCGCTTTCTTTCCCAATTTGCGCTCGAAGTATTCCAAGGAAGCCAACAGCCGGACGGGCCAAATGCGATTGAAGATGGTGGATGTTTTCAGATCGTCCAAGACCGCGGGATGGGCGATCTCCACGTGGTGCCCCAGGGATTCGAGCAGCTTTCCGGCTTCTTCCACGGCCTGGCGGCATTCGGGATCGAGCGCAGCGTCGAAGTTGGGCGGCAATTGGTTCCAAAGGCCGATGCGCAGTTTGCCTGGATGCGCGTTGGCCTCGCTCATGTACGGCTGGGCCGGAGACGGGGGCGGCATGGGATCGCCGGGCAGCGCTCCGGACGCAAAGTCCATGCAGGCGGCCAGGTCTCGGACGGTACGGGTCTGAAATCCTTGGACGCTGACTGGAGTGACCCATTCCGAAGACGGCCACATGCTGATGCGGGCGCGCGTGGGTTTCAAGCCGACCAGGCCACAGGCCGCCGCGGGCAGCCGGATCGATCCTCCGCCATCGCTGCCAGTCGCCACTGGAACCATCCTGGACGCGACCGCCGCACAGGAACCGCCACTGGAACCGGCCGTGGTGCGCGTCACGTCCCACGGATTCCGCGTCGCGCCCCACGCGAGCGGCTCCGTTGTAGGCAGCGCGCCGAATTCGGGCGAATTGGTTCGGCCCAGATTAATGAAGCCAGCGGCGTGAATGCGACGCACGAACTCAGTGGTGATGCTCGCGATATAACCGTTTTCCTTAAGAAAGCGCGAGCCTCCGGAATCAGGTTCGCCGGCCGTGGTGCAGCCGAGATCCTTGGTCAGAAATGGCACGCCGCGGAAAGGCCCGTCGGGCAAGCGATCCGAGCGCGCCTCCTCGCGGGCCTTCTCGAAACGCTGCCACACCACGGCGTTCAATTGCGGGTTTACCTTCTCAATGCGGGCGATCGCCGCGTCCACCAGCTCTAGAGGAGAAACCTCCCGCCGCCGCACCAATTCGGCTTGCGCGGTAGCATCTAAGTTTGCGATCTCATGACTGGTGTGTTGTTGAGCCGGGCCCATGAAGTTCATGGTACTCTATCATGTTTTCGCAAGGTTTGAGTCAACCGTCGAAACCCGTTTTTAAGGAGAGCCCGTGAGATGGTATTACCGAAAGCGGAGTGACGGCCTGGTAATCATACATGCCCGTCCGGAGCACGCCGCGCAACTGGAGGAGTTGCAGCGCATCTCGTTTCCGACACTCGCCGAGGAAGAGCGCTTCAAGGCCGCGCACTATCGCAAGCACATGGAACTCTTCGATGCCGGTCAGTTTGTAGCTCTGGATGGCGACAAGCTGGTCGGCGCGACTACGACGCTGCGGCTCGACTTCGATTTCAAACACATCGACCACACTTTCGCCGAGATCATCGAGGGCGGATGGCTGACCTCGCACCAGCCGGAGGGCGAGTGGCTCTATGGCGCCGACATCAGCGTGTGCCCGGATTACCGCGGCCGGGGCGTTGCGACCGCGCTGTATGCCGCACGTCAAGAAGTGGTCTGGAGGTTGGGACTGAAGGGCCAGGTGACGGCTGGAATGATTCCCGGCTACAGCAAGGTTAAGCACCAGATCACCGCGCAGCAATACTACGAAGGCGTCGTGTCGGGCGGAATCAAAGATCCCACGCTGTCGATGCAGATGAAGGTCGGTTTTGAACCTCGGGCGCTGCTCGCCAATTACATTAACGATCCGGTTTGTGACAACTACAGTGTCCTGCTGGTTATGGACGCGAGTAAGGATGTGGCCGGTGCATCCAGGGAGCAGGCGATGTCTTATATTCGGGTAAACACTGAAATTCCGGGGCCCAGAGCCAAGCAGGTTCTGGCGCGCCGTAGCGCGGCGGTGCCTTCGGGTCTGGCGCGCGCCACCGACGTCGTGGTTGAGCGGGCGGAAGGCGCGCTGGTGTTCGACGTGGATGGCAACACGCTGATCGACCTGGCGGGCGGAATCGGAATGCTGGCGGTTGGACATTCGCCGGGCGCGGTGACCGATGCTATCGAGCGGCAGGCGGCGCGCTTCATTCATCCGTGCGCGCTGGTTGCGACTTATGAACCGTACGTTGAACTGGCGGAATTGTTGAACGAAGTTACGCCGGGGACGTTCCCGAAGAAAACAATCTTGACCAACAGCGGCGCCGAGAGCGTGGAAAACGCCGTCAAACTGGCGCGTAAGTTCACCGGCCGATCGAGCATCATCTGTTTCGAGGGCGGCTACCATGGCCGGACTTTGCTGACCTTGAGCCTGACCAGCAAATACGGGCTGTTCAAGAGCGGCTTCGGTCCGTTCGCTCCCGAGATTGTGCGGCTGCCGGTTCCGAATCTCTATCGCACGCCGCAGGGCATGAGCGAGGAAGAGTATCTCAATTTTGCGATACGTCAGCTTGAGCACGCGCTGGTTGCGCAGGTGGATCCCAAGGCTGTCGCTGCCGTTCTCATTGAGCCGGTTCAAGGCGAAGCGGGATTTTTGGCGGTGCCGCCGCGGTTTCTGCGCGCATTCGCGAACTATGCGAACAGCACGGCATCGTCATGATTGCTGACGAGGTGCAATGCGGTTGCGGAAGAACCGGACGGATGTTCGCGGTGGAGCACTATGGCATCGTGCCGGACATGATCGTGACCGCGAAATCGATGGGCGCGGGGATGCCGATCGGAGCCGTCACCGGGCGAGCCGAGATTATGGATTCGGCGCATTTGGGTGGCGTGGGCAGCACGTACGGCGGAAGCCCGGTGGCTTGTGCCGCGGCGATCGAGGCATTAAACATGATTCGCCAGCCGGAGTTTCTCGCGCATGCAAATCTTCTGGGCGCCGTGATGCGCGAGGTTCTGGAGAGCTGGAAAACACGCTGGCCGGTTATCGGCGACGTTCGCGGCCTTGGTCCCATGCTGCTCGTGGAACTGGTGGCCGATCGCGAAAGTAAAGCGCCGCTTGGACCGGAGATCACGCTCGGCATCATCCGTCGCGCGGTTGCAAACGGTGTTCTGCTGATTCGCGCCGGGCTCTTCAGCAATTGCATCCGTTTTCTGCCGCCGCTCAATATGCCGGAGGACATGCTGCGCGAAGGGCTCAACGCGGTGGGCCGCGCGATCGAGGCCAGTGTCATGGAGAGCGCTGGAGCGGTTCCAGCAGGTGTGGCACGATGAGCAACATTTATCAGCAGTCGATCGGCGGTGAATGGCGCGGCGCATCCAACGGAGGCACGTGGGATGTCATCAATCCCGCCACAGAAGAAGTTGTCCGAACGGTTCCGTTTGGCAATGCCGAGGATTGCCGGCTGGCCATTGATGCAGCGCACCATGCCTTTCCACGCTGGTCGCAAAAGACCGCGTACGAACGAGCGGCCGCGTTGAAACAGGCCGCCGAATTGATGCGCCAGCGCAATTCGGATCTTGCGCGGACAACTGTGCTGGAGTGCGGCAAGCCGCTAGTGCAGGCCAAAGGCGAATGGGGTGTCGCTGCGGACTTGTTCGATTGGTTCGCCGAAGAAGCCAAGCGCGCCTATGGCCGATGGGTGCCGTCGCGCAATGTGGCCAAGCGCGAGTTCGTCATCAAGCAACCGCTGGGAGTAGTTGGGCTCATCACCGCTTGGAATTTTCCGGCGTACAACGTGGCGCGCGCGGGCGCTGCGGCATTGGCCGCCGGATGCACCGTCGTGATGCGGCCTTCTGAGTTCACGCCGATGACGGCCATGGAGATGGTCAACATTCTCGTCGAAGCCGGGCTCAACTCGGGCGAAGTGAACTTGATCAACGGAGAGCCCGAAAGCATGGGACAAGAGATGCTCGCCAATCCCAATTGCGCGAAGATTCATTTCACCGGCAGCCAGCGCGTGGGCAAGCTGCTCATGGATGGAGCTTCGAAGACAGTGAAGCGGCTGTCGCTCGAGCTCGGCGGTAACGCGCCGGTGCTGATTTTTCCGGATGTCGATCTGGAACAGGTTGCGGCTAGCGCGGTAACGGCCAAGTTTCGAAACGGCGGCCAGGTCTGTATTTCTCCGCAGCGCTTTTTTGTGCACGATGACGTTGCCAAACAGTTCACGGACTGCGCCACTGCGCTAGTCTCCAAGCTCAGGCTTGGAAACGGGCTGGAAGCGGAATCGAATGTCGGGCCGCTCATCAACGCGCGTCAGCGGGATCGCGTGGAAGAGATGGTGGCGGGTGCGCGGAGCACCGGCGCGGCGGTCCGCATCGGAGGAAAGCGTCCGGCTGACCGGCCGCGCGGCTACTTCTATGAAGCCACTGTGATGACGGACGTTTCTCCGGAGGCACCCTTGTTTCAGAACGAGATCTTCGGGCCGGTGATGCCCATCGCCAGTTTCGCGGACACCGATCAAGCCATCGCGCAAGCCAACAGCACTCGCTACGGGTTGGCCGCTTATGTCTGGACGAACGATCTTCGCACGGCCATGCGGGCCGCCGAGCGCTTGGAATTTGGCATGGTGGGCGTGAATGAATGGACGCCGCAAAGCACCGAGGTTCCGTTCAGTGGGTGGAAAGAGAGCGGGCTAGGGCGCGAGTCCGGCGCCGAGGGACTGGACGAATACCTGGAGACCAAGCTGATCGCCTTCGGCGGCCTCGCTTAGCTCACCCAGATACTCTTGACGTTGACGAACTCGCGGATTCCGGGCGTTCCCAGTTCGCGCCCGTAGCCGGAATTTTTCACGCCGCCAAAAGGAACGCGAGGATCGGACGCCACCATGGCGTTGATGAACACCTGGCCGGATTCGATGCCCTCGATGAACAACTGTTGTTCGGCCGGATCTTGGGTCCAGGCGCTCGCGCCCAAACCGAACGGCGTTGAGTTGGCGACCGCGACGGCTTCATGCGCGTCCTTCACGCGGAACAGCATCGCGACCGGTCCGAAAAACTCCTCGCATGAGATCGGCGAGGATCGCGGAATATCGGCCAGCGCGGTGGGTTCGTAGGTGAGCGACGTTCCACTGACACGGCGGCCACCCGTCAACAACCGTGCGCCCGCTGAAACGGCTCGCTGGACCTGATCTTCCAGGTCGGCCAGGATTTGTTCGGTAGCCAGGGGGCCGAGCTCGGTGGAAGGGTCCATCGGATCGCCGACCTTGAGCGCGCGCATCTGCTGGACGAACTCGCGCTCGCAAGAGTCATAGATCGCATCGGCGATGATAAAGCGCTTAGCGGCGATGCAGGACTGTCCGTTGTTGATGACGCGCGCCTTCACCGCCGTGGCCACCGCGTCTTTCAAGTTGGCGCTCGGCATGATAATGAACGGATCGCTACCGCCCAGCTCGAGAACGGCCTTCTTAATATGTTGCCCAGCGTGGCTGGCGACGGATCGTCCGGCCGGCTCGCTGCCGGTGAGCGTGACGGCGGCGACGCGATCGTCGGCAATCACGCCGGCGACTTTGCTGGAGCCGATGAGCAGCGTTTGGAAAACGCCTTCGGGAAAGCCTGCACGGAGGAAGATCTCTTCAATCGCCAAAGCACATTGAGGAACATTGGAAGCGTGCTTCAGCAATCCGGTGTTTCCCGCCATCAGGGCCGGGGCTGCGAAACGAAAAACCTGCCAAAAGGGAAAATTCCAGGGCATTACCGCCAGAACCGGACCGAGCGGCTCATAGCGGACGAAGCTGCGCGAGGCATTGGTCGCGATGGGCTCTTCGGCCAGCGCCTGCTCGCCATTTTCGGCATAATAGCGGCACACCCAGGCGCACTTCTTGGCTTCCGCCTCGGCCGCCGAAATGGTTTTGCCCATCTCCACGGTCATGAGCGCGCCGAAGCGCGATTTCTCGGACTCGATGATCCGGGCAGCTTCCAGCAGCTTCGCGGCGCGATCCGAAAAAGAGGTCTTGCGGTGCGCGAGAAACGCCCGATGAGCGAGATCCAGACGCCGCTCCAGCTCGCGATCCGAGATCGGCTCGAAGGTCTTAACCGTGACGCCATCAAAAGGATTGACAGTAGCAATCATGTGGGAACAATCTCCTGCGGCCCTGGTATGGGCCTCTGTAGCGAATAATAGCGAAACAACACGCCGGCCAGCCCAAGAATCGCAGCCAGCGTAATCAGCATTTTCAACTCGAACGACCAGATGGAAGCAATCTGTCGAGACGGAACAAAAGCCATGGCGAAACCGAAGCTGGTCATGGCGAAACCCGCCACCGAGCCGGCACGCAGGACGCCGCGTCCGAAGTACACGCGCTGCATATCGCGAGCGAAAGCCCGGCGCAGCAGAGTTGCGAAAAGATAAAGATATGAGATCATCTGCAGCGCGACGGAAAGATCCAGCAACGTTAGATAAGCTTCCTGCACTGAGGCACCGGCGAAGCTCATGGTGATGATGGCCGATGCCAGCAAGCCGAACATCGCCAGCGCAACATAGGGAGAGCCATGGCGAGGATGAATTTTCCCGAGCGATTGGGGAAGGTAGCGATCCAGTCCGGAAACGAACAGAATGCGCGCCGATCCGCTGACCCAAGCGGATGTCGAGCCGGCGATGGAAGCGATCATCAGAACAGCCAGCGGGAGCAGCATCCATCCCAGGCTAAGGCCGGCGCTCATTTTGTCGATGGCTTGCATGGTTCCCTGCACCAGAACCATCTGGGAGGGTGGCACGGCCAGCGCGAGCGATGCGGTGGCGCCGACATACGCGATGGCGCAGAGGATTCCGCCCAGCAAGATAGCGCGCGGAAATGTGCGGCGCGGATCGCGAACTTCGTCTCCCATGACCGGTCCAATTTCCAGCCCCACCATCGCCAGGCAGACCACACCGATCGTAGAGTAGGGAAGATTGGACAATTTGCGAATCGAGAGATCGCTCCAAGGGATGGTGTGTCCAGGCGTGGTGGCAATGATCACAGCCAGCACCATCAGCACTACCGCGATAATCAACGCGCCGACCCCGCCGATATTGTTAACCCATTTGCCAACGCCCAGACCGCGGATGTTCGCCAGCACGGTCAGCCACAGCAGCGCATTGGTCAGCAACCAAAAGAAGAGGCGATTCTGGGCCAGCGCGGAGTGCGCGCCGAAGATGTAAGCTGTGATTCCCGTGACGTAGAACAGCAGCGACGGCACGAAGAACAAGTTAGTCATCCAGTAAGCCCAGCCGCACAGGAAGCCGTGAAAATCGCCGTAGGTTTCCTTCGTCCAGAGATACAAGCCGCCCTCGCCGGGCATCCGCTCGCCCAGTTCGATGACCGCGATGCCTTGGGGCAGGAAGAAGAACACAATCGCGGCGCCCCAGAGCCACACCGCGCGCAGTCCTTCAGCGGCGACTACTGGAAGGACGTTCAGATTAACGATAGCGACCAGATAGAGCCAGGTCAGATCGCCCACGCCCAGGGCGCGTACCAGCGAGGCCGGAGATCGAGTCGCGTCCAGGTGTGCACTAGTGTTGGAAGCCGCCAAAGCCGATCCTTACAATAAGTCTGAAATGTTAACGCGAATATAGACTCTCGCACAAGCGGGCTGCAATCTGAAATCCCCCGCGCGATCCAAGTCCAGCCGAGGTAGAATACTTCGTTGGACATTTTCATTCCAAGTAGAAGGGAAACGGGGAGTTGAGCAAAAAAAGCGGCCAGATTCAAAATCCAAGGAAAAAGAGCACCGCGAAGCAGCAATTCGTGATTCGGGAGGCGCTGAAAATCGGTACTGTAGCGCGCCGCCTGGGCATCTCGGCTTCTCTGCTGCGGGCCTGGGAGAAGATGGGGCTGGCGCGCCCGGTCCGAACCGGCAGCAATTATCGCATGTACACCAGCGATGATCTTCGTGTACTGCGGCGCGCGGTGTACTTCCGGCGCATGCGTGGCCTGAACGCTCCGGCCATCCTGGACCGGCTGCGGCAAGAGGGCTTGCTCAATCACCACAATCATTCTGCTCCGGAACAGCCGTCGCTGGGGCCGCATTTGCGGAGGCTTCGATTGCAGCGCGGCGAATCGCTGGCCACGGTGGCCCAGGCGGTGGACGTATCGGTGGGATTTCTGAGCAACCTGGAGCGCTCGCAGAGCGGCGCTTCGGTAGGGATCATGCGGCGGCTGGCGCAATATTACGGCCTGAATATTCTGGATTTCTTCGGCGACGGCGCGGCATCCTCCCCGCTCATCCGCCCGCACGAGCGCCGGGTGCTGCCGGGTGGCGAAGGCGTCCAGATGGAATTGCTAGCCTCCGGCAAGATCACCATGGAGCCGCACCTGTTTCGGGTCGCTCCGGGCGCCGGAAGCGGAGATCGCTACTCGCATGATGGCGAGGAATTTCTCTACCTGGTAAGTGGGCAGTTAGTGATTTTTCTCGAGAACGAAGAATACCGACTGCGGGCCGGCGACAGCTTTTACTTCGACAGCAAGACCCCGCACCGCTGGCACAATCCAGGCAAGAAAGCGACTACGATTGTTTGGATCAATACTCCGCCGACTTTCTGAAGCGCCTCGGGATCAGACGCCGATCAGTTCGTTTACGGCGCGGTAGGCCTGGTCAATGGCCTGATCCGTGTAAGCGGCCGCGGCTGCGTCCGAATTGGCGATGGTGATTCGTCCAAACGGCTTGCGTCCGATCTCGCACGGCGATTGGCCTTTGGGCCACTCCGGATCCCAAAGATAGTTGTACTCGTAGGCGTAGCCGTGCGGCCAGCGATTTACCGTGATGGCTACAATGTCGCGTGCCGGATCGAATCCGCCCGCGCCGACGGTTCGAGCGAATTGATCGCGAATGTTGCGCTCGAAAACCGAGAACGGCGTCGCCAGCAGTTCGGCGTGTCCGGCGCGCTGCTGATCTCTGGCCGATAGCCCCGGCTTGCAAGGCTCCCGGCCCGTCCGCACCAGCATGGGTTGGTCGGGTGCGATCTTGGGACGATACTCGCCGATGTTGGTGGGCGCTTCCAGATTGAGGCCCTGCGTGTACATGCCGGGGCACGAGACTGAGCGGATGCCCATCTTGTGGAAGGCCGTCCAATTCGCGACCTCGATCGCGATGTAGCACAGCGGCACTTTGACGCCGTACAGCAGCGCTTCCTTTTGCTTGGCCGGCAGTTCAGGAATGATGTAAGGGATGGTCATGTTCCAGTTGGCCATGACGACTCCCTTGGCGCGCACGGTGTAGGCTTTTTTGTCGCGTCCGTAGACCACCTCTACCTCTTTACTCGACGCCGGATTCCCGACGTGCTTGGCCGCCACCACCGTGCTGCTCAAACGGATTCGTACGTGCGAATCGGGATGGTCCAGTTTGCTGTAATCGACCTGGGCGGTGACGCTGTCCTCGGCGGTGTGGCCCGGCATGGAGCCCGGCACCAGCGCGCGCACCAGCATGCGGGCGATGGATGCGTTGCCGTCGGGAAAATGATATTCGTACGGTTTCTTGGGTACGTGCTGGCCATAAGCGGTGAAGCTCATGCGCTTGGTTGGGCCGGGCGCCATGTTCATGCCTTGGAATCCGGGATAGCGCGGCCAGACTTCCAGCGCGCCCACCGCGTCGATGCCCACCGCGTATAAACCGTGCGTGCGTTTCTGATAATACGGAATTACTTCCGGACTCACCTTGACGTAATTCAGAAGGAAGTCCTTGTAGCTGATACGCGACAGCTTGTCCTTCTTTTCGTCGGACGTCATGCCCGGCATGTAGTCGACTTTGTCTTCCTGGAGCCGGCGGATGTCTTCGCGCGCCTTCGCTGAAAAGGGGGTCTTGGCCAGCCATTCGGACCATGTGATGGAGGATGCGCCGCCCCCGCGTCCACGCCCGCCGCCCGCTGGACTTCCGATCACCAGGCGATCTTCACCGAACGTTTCTCTGTCGAAAAAAGTGGCCTGCTGGAGGCCGTGGAACGCGGTGCGGTCGGCTAGCTTTTCGGATTCGGCCTCCAGCTTCACCGGATCGATTCCCAATTCCGTGAGCAGGCCGCGAGCGACATCGCTGTAGTCGAAGGGCGATTCGATACTCATGGTGCCGCCGTTGGTGAGCAGCATGCCGCCGCCGCGTGGGCGAAATTCATTGCGCTTGGCGTGCCCGCCGAAATCGTCGTGGTTATCCAGGATCAGGATGCGCGCGGACGGATTGTGCTTGCGGTAGAAATGCGCCGCTGCCAGACCGCTGATGCCTCCGCCGACGACCACCAGGTCGTAGTTCTCGCGAGTATTGACCGGCGTGCCGGCCGTTTTCCAAAAAGTTCCGTCGCGCAGAGCGTGGGCGACTTCGTAGGAGCCCTCGTGACTGCCACGCATACCGGTGAGCAGCGGCGGATAGTAGCCGGGCTCGTCCTGCGCTGCGGCTCGAGCGTTCGGGGCACCGATGAGTGCCGCGCCCGCGCCGATCGCAACCCCGTTCAGGAAGTCGCGACGGGTAATGGAACGGTCCATTCCGAGTTCGCGATCACTGGCGGAATGCCTATCTTGATGGTCCATTCAGAAATGTCCTCAGGATTCCAATCGTAGCGCCAATTGACGTGCCCGAGCCAGCGGGGTCGAAGGACCGAAGAGATTTAGCGAGAAATGTCTCGCGCCCGCAATACTTCCTTTACATGAGTGGGACGAGAGCCATCATTCTGCTGATATTGGTCGGCGGTCTGGACTTCCAAGCCGGCGCTTCCAGCTATACTCTCGTGACCGAACCGGACCAGGGACTTACTCCCATTTACAACCTGATTAGTTCAGCCAAGAGCACGCTGGACATGACCATGTATGAGCTTACCGACACGCAGGCTGAACAGTTACTCGCACAAGCGGCCGCCTCGGGCGTCACAGTGCGCGTCATCCTGGACCAGAATCTAGAGAAAAGCAGCAACACCGCGGCGTACAACTATCTCGATTCGCAAGGCGTTGAAGTACATTGGGCCAATCCGACGTACTCGGCTACGCATCAAAAGACAATCACCGTGGATGGTTCTATAAGCGCGATCATGACGCTAAATCTGACCTCGCAATATTACTCGACCAGCCGGGACTTCGCCGTGATTGAGAACGATCCGATCGATGTGGCAGCCATCGAATCAACCTTTAATGCTGACTTTGCCAACAGCGCGGTTCAGCCGCCGGATGGAGACGATCTGGTATGGAGCCCCACCAACTCGCAATCGGCGATTCTCGGCGTGATCAATTCCGCTCAGCGCAGCCTGCTGGTGGAAAACGAGGAGATGGGCGACACCAACGTCGTCAATGCCCTGGTGAGCGCGGCCGGACGCGGCGTGCTGGTGCAAGTTGTCATGACGAACACTAGTAACGATTACGCAACCGAGTTCACCCAGCTGGTAGCCGCGGGTGTCGGAGGTATCCACGTACGCTTCCAATGCGCCGCTTTATATTCACGCCAAGGTGATCCTGGCCGATTACGGCGCGCCGGGCGCTCAGGTGTTCATCGGTTCCGAGAATTTTTCCAGCGCTTCGTTAACAAAAAATCGCGAGCTGGGTCTTACGACTTTCCGATCCAGCGATCATGCAATCCATCGACAGTACGCTCACAAGCGACGTCCATCGGGGGCACGCCTTGGCCGGGCAGCCAATCGGGACTCGCTATCGTCAATGGCGCCAGCTTGCAACCCGGCTTCGCCTCGGGGGCCTGGATAACGATCTTCGGCACGAATCTCGCTGCCAAAACTGACGATTGGACCAATTCCATAGTCAACGGACAACTGCCGACGTCACTGGACGGAGTGACCGTAACGGTCGACGGCCAGCCCGCGTATCTCGCCTATATCAGCCCGACGCAGATCAATGCGGTCGCTCCGGAAGTGAACACCGGCACGGTATCGGTGACGGTCGATGGTCCCAATCAAGCCAACGCGCGAGCGATGGCCACGGCCGAGACACTCCAGCCGGCGTTCTTTCAGCTGGGTAACTACGCGGTGGCAACTCACTTGGACTACAGCTCCGCCACGCAGGCCGCTCCTGGCGACTCGATCATTCTTTGGGGCACAGGTTTTGGTCCGACCAGTCCAGCTGCCCCGATCGGCGCCGAGGTACCCCCAGGGCCCGTATACCAAACCGCCAGTCTGGTCACGGTTACCGTAGGAAATGCGCCGGCTATCGTTTATGGCGCGGCCCTGGCGCCTGGATTCGCTGCGCTGTACCAAGTCGCCATCCAGATTCCGGAATCCCTAGCCGACGGGGATTACCCGGTGGTCGCGACGGTTTCCGGCGTGCAGTCGCCTTCGAGCGTGCTGCTCACCGTGCGGAAGTGAGCCAGGTGCTGCGTCGTCACAACACTTGAGAAAAAAACCTCACCTGCAGCACTGGCACATTTACGAACATGAAGATCCATTCCCTCCGGCTCGTCACATTAGCTCTCTTGTGCGGACCCTTCCTGGCGGCGCAGCCCGCCGACGATACCCAGCTCAAGCAGGTTATTATCTTCGGGCGGCATGGTGTGCGAAGCCCCGTCCTGCCTAACAACGCCCTTTTCTTGTTCTCCGCAACGCAATACCCGGTGTTCACCGACGCTATGGGCAATACTCTGAGTCCTGCGGTCTTAACCCCCAATGGCGGCACGATTGAGACACTCTTGGGTGGCTACTTCCATCTTTGGCTCATACAACAGGGACTGTTGACCGGCAACGACTCGGCGGACGCCAACTTTGTATACTTCCGCGCCACCGACACTCCGCTGATTACAGATACAGCCAAGTTCTTCTGGGCCGGCCTGCTCCCGGCGGGCGGGACACCCAACATTAATGTCGTGCCGGGCAGCGACCCACTGTTCGATCCCGTAGGCGCGGGCGTCGCGCTGATGGATTATCAGATGGCGCTCGCGGCCGTGAACGGGCGTGTGGGCGGTAACCCGGGGGCATTGGCATCCGCCTACGCCCCCGAACTGGCGCTCACGCGCTCGGTTTTGTTCAACTATCCCGTCAACACAACTCCAGTTCCCTTGGCTCCGAAGGGTAAGACTGACGCCACCGCGGAACCCATCACATTGGCAACCGGAGATAGCACCTTACCGGTGAGCATCGGAGGACTGACCGATGTCATTGCAGCCATCGATCCTTTCGTCATGGAGTACGCGAATGGAATGCCCGACGCGGAAGTTGGCTGGGGCCAGTTGGACGCCGGCGGCGTCAACCAGACCTTCCGCTTGTACGACCTGCTCCTCGATCTGGAATTTCGGACGCCCTACCTGGCTAAAGTGCAGAGTTCCAATGTGGCCTCGCACATTGCCCGATCATTGGTTCAAGCGGCCACCGGGAATGCGGTCGCCGGCTCGCTCGGAAGTCCGTCCACCAAAATCATCGCCCTGATTGCTTCGAACACTAATATCACCGGCCTGGCGGGCCTGTTACATCTCGATTGGCTTCTGCCGAGTTACGAAGCCGACGTGGCTGCTCCGAGCGGCGCCCTGGTCTTCGAACTTCGTCAATCGCAGAGCACTGGCGAGTATATCGTGCGGGCTTCTTATATCTCGCAGACCATGGACCAACTCCGCTTTCTCACGCTCCTAACGCTCGATGCGCCGCCGCCTAGCGCCCCCGTGTTCATCCCCGGCTGCAGCGTCGCCAATGCGACCTTCGACTGCCCGCTCGGGAGATTCGTCCGCATCGCAGACCAGGTGATTGACCCATTTTCGGCGGACTTTGTGAACTGAGGAGGTCGAACCAGATGAATGACTCCCGCACGCCAGACACAACTGAAATCGGGACACACCGAAAACATTTCCTCCGGATGTTGCTGGCTGGAGCCGGATTGTTGGCGCCCTTCAGCAGAACCGCGCGAGCCCAATCGCAGCCCAAAATCGGAGGGAACACATTTGCGCCCGGGACTGATAGTGCCACGAAAGTAATGGTTATCCGACATGCCGAAAAGCCCGTGGGACAAATCAGTGGCGTGGATGAGTCAGGAAACGCCGATCCAAACTCGCTGATCCCGCAAGGCTGGCAGCGGGCGGGAGCGCTGGTCCCCTTGTTCGGCTCGTCCTTTGGACCGCTACCGGCCCCTACTCAGGTGTTTGCGCCGAACCTGTTCGGCAACGGAAGCAAACGTCCATTCGAGACCATCACTCCTCTGGCTGCCAAGCTCGGAATCACGATCAACTCCACTCCAGGTGGCGTCGCCCCAGGGCAGTATGCTCCGGGCGATTTTGCCCTCATGGTTCCCGACGCTCTGGCCTGTCCAGGTATAGTGCTCATCGCCTGGGAGCACGAATTCGTTCCGTCGATCGCCAATCTCATTCTTGGCAATAGCACCACGGTGCCGCAGACTTGGCCCAGCGCCCGTTTCGACGTGGTGTGGGTCTTCGATCTCAATCCCGCTACCAATACGTACACGTTCAATCAGCTTCCCCAGCTTCTCCTACAGGGCGATCTGCCATCGCCGATTCCGCCGGCTTGAAATTCGCCACCTTAGTCAAAGTGAGTTAAAATGACGTTAGCTCCGTTCGGAGTTGCACGATAATCGAGCGCCGAAGCCTTCGGCTGCTAACCAGAATCCACGCGAATTTCCCCCCGCGGCTGGAACTACGTGCTCCAAGGAGCTTCAAAAATGACAAGGATGGGCGATCGTTTTCCGTTTCGATCGGCGGCCCTGACGCTCGCGCTGGTTTCCTCCGGCGCGCTGGCCTATGCGCAATCCACGCCTCCAGCACTCCCCAATATGGGTCAAGACCTGACACCACTGGGCACGCTGGTCTCGTTGAATCCTGGTATAGCCGACGATCCAAATTGGCTTGCCACCGGCGCCGTTACTAGCGTAGTGAGCCCGCTGGGCGACACCCTGCTGGTCCTGACTAGCGGCTTCAACCGCATCTACAACAACCCGCTAGTTGGTTTACCGCTGCTCGCGGCGTGGACCGCGGCGGACTCCACCGAGCACGTGTTCGTCTACGACATTACCGGGTCAAGTCCGGTCTTGAAGCAAGTAGTGCCGGTCTCAATTACGATTCCTTTACCGGGTGGCGCTAGAATCCTGGGAAGTACGTTCAACGGGATCGTCTTCGATCCATCCGGCCTGGCTTTTTACGTGCCTGGCGGCCCGGACGACATTGTCCACATCTTTACTCTGAGCGCCAGCACCGGACTGTGGAGCGAAGCTGGAAATCTGCCGATCAACCTCGGCCACGGCGCTTTGGGAGGTCTGGGGCTAAACGCGACCAGCGTCAGTGGACCAGTGCCGATAAACGAACAAGTTTCCGTGACGCCCTGCGCCGCCGGAGTGGCCATTTCGAGCGACGGCAAGACACTGGTGGTGGTGAACTATGCCAACGATTCGATTACGGTGCTAAACCGGGGAACTGGAAATTACACGAATTGGGTGAAGAGAGCGGAACTCGACCTTCGCCCTGGCAAAAGCAACCCAGCGCAGGCGGGCGTGCCGGGCGGCGAATATCCGTTTTGGACGGTTATAAAGGATAAGGATAAGGCAGTGAGCCCGACCGCCTATGTATCCAGTATTCGCGATCGCGAAATCGACGTCGTGAGTTTGACCGGAGTACCGGCGGTAATCGCCCGAATCCCAGTGAAGGGCCAGCCGAACAAGATGACGCTGAATGCGGCCCAATCGCTGCTGTATGTGGCCGACGACCAGTCCGACACGGTGGAGGTGATCGATACCGCGAAGAACGCCGTGGTGGAAAGCATCCCCGTCATTGCGCCCTTGCTGCCTGCCAGCCTGGCGCACTATAAGGGCGCGAACCCCAACAGCGTGACACTCTCTCCGGATGAGACGCAACTCTATGTGACCGACGGCAACCTGAATTGCGTCTCGGTGATCGCGCTGGGCGGAACCAACACCGGTGACCAGGTGATTGGCCTCATTCCCACGGGTTGGTATCCGAACTCATCCAGCTTCAGCCCGGATGGCAACTCCATGTACGTGGTCAATTCAAAGTCGCCGACCGGCGCGAATCCCGATTGGTGCTATGGCGGCTATGGACCGGGCCCGCCCGCGAAGAATTGCATGACCACGAATCAGTACAATCCCCAGTTGACCAAAGCCGGCCTACAGAGCTTCCAGCTTCCCAGCGCAACGCAGCTCACAGCGGTGACGGCGCAGGTAATCGCCAACGATCGTTTCACCAGTACCGAGAGCGATAGCGACGCCGCGGTGATGGCAGCCGTGCATAGCGTCATCCAACACGTAATCTTCATCCTCAAGGAAAACCGGACGTACGACCAGATTCTGGGGGACCTGACAACGCTGGACGGTAAACCAATTGGCAATGGCCAATCTAATTTAACTGAGTTTGGACAGATGAACACGCCCAATCAACATAGCCTGGCCCGAACCTTCGTCACGCTGGATAATTTCTTCGACACCGCCGAGATCAGCGTTAACGGCTGGCTGTGGAGCACTTCGGCTCAAACCCCGGACGTGGTAGAACGGTCCTGGCCGATCGTGTACGCATACCGCGGCCTCAGCGTAGAATCAGAGGGTTTGAATCGCAATGTCAATGTCGGAATTGCCACCGTGGCCGGGCGCCAGGCCGCCAATCCCCTGACACCGTCCGATCCGGATCTGTTACCGGGCCAAACCGACGTGGCTGCCCCGGATGGACCGAACAATGAAATCAATAACGGCTATTTGTGGGACTCCGCGCTACGGGCGGGTCTCTCGGTTCGCAACTATGGCTTCTTCGTGGATACGACACGCTACAACACGCCCACCAACCAGATTCCTCTGTCGCGCAACCCTACTCAAACCGGGACGATCATGGGCATACCTACCAATGTCGCCCTGGCCCCTTACACCGATCCGTACTTCCGCGGTTTCGACAACGCGTATCCGGATTTTTACCGCTATCAGGAATGGTCCCGGGAGTTCGATTCCAGCTATGGCACGAGCGGCCTGCCGGCGTTGAGCCTGGTGCGCTTCATGCACGATCACACCGGGAACTTCGTGGCAGGGAACGGAGGCACACCGCCTGGCGCGATTGACGGCTTGACTACCCCGGAACTGCAGGTCGCCGATAACGACTATGCGGTAGGCATGCTGGTGCAGAAGATCGCAGGCAGCCGGTACGCCAACAACACGCTGGTCTTCGTGGTGGAAGACGACGCGCAAGATGGCGGCGACCACGTCGATTCGCACCGCAGTACCGCCTACATCGTGGGACCTTACGTGAAGCAGGGCGCGGTGATCTCGACGCCCTACAACACCCTGAACTTCCTGCGCACGATGGAAGAGGTTCTGGGCCTGCCTCCGATGAACCTGAACGACGCCCTGGCCGCGCCCATGGCGGATGTCTTTAACATGACCGACCTCACCAATAAGCAGCCGAGACCATGGGGCTTTACGGCCGCTCCCTCGGCCTTCCTCTACAATTCGCAACTGGTACTGCCTCCACGGGCGGCCGGCTTGATCGTGCCCAAGCCCAAGCATAATGCGAAGTACTGGGCGCGCGTCACGAAAGGCATGGACTTTTCGGACGCGGATCTTGTCGATCCCACCGAATTCAACCGCGTTCTCTGGAAAGGGCTGATGGGCAAGAAGCCTTATCCCGCCGCGCCGACTGGAACGCACCCGCGCGTGGACCGCGACGACGACGACCGATAAGCGGCTGGCCGCGGCCAGTTCGCCGCAGCCAGTTCAATTGAAGCGGGCGACGTCGGGTTATATACTCGCCTATATGCTGAACTCGCGGCTCGCACTTGTTTTGCTGCCTTTGGTTGTGTACGGAGCCTCGCCGTCGGGAGAAGCGGTATATCAGAAGCGCTGCGCGGGCTGCCATGAGCAGACCAGTCCGCGCATTCCGCATCGCGAGGCGCTCCAGAAGATGCCGTCCACGCGGATTCTGCGCGCACTCGATTCCGGCGCGATGATGTCCATCGCGTTCACCATGAGCCGCGAAGACCGGATTGCCGTTGCGTCCTACTTGGGAACCGACGCGGCAGTTCCCGGGCCGCCCGCTTCCGCGTTCTGTTCCGATCGCAGCGTCAAACTCGCGGTCGCGCCCAACTTCGTGTGGAACGGCTGGAGCCCGGGCTCCGGCAACGCGCGCTTTCAGCCCGCCGATGCGGCCAAGTTGAGCATCGATCAAGTGCGCGGGCTGAAGCTGAAATGGGCGTTCGGATTTGACGGCGATGCCACTGCTTTTGCGCCGCCTACGGTTATCGACGGCCAGATGTTCATCGGCAGCGCGGGCGGGATGATCCACGCCTTGCACGCCGATAATGGATGCTTGCAGTGGGTGTTTCAGGCCAACGGCCCGGTGCGGTCGTCCCTCGTATCGGCGCCATTGGACGGGCAACACGCGCTTCTGTTCGGTGACATGACGGGCTGGTTCTACGCGCTCCAGGCCGAAACGGGCAAGCTGCTTTGGAAAAGACACATCGAAACGCACGACTCCACGCGCCTCACCGGAGGGCCGATGGCGTACAAGGGAACCGTGTATGTTCCGGTGGCTTCGTGGGAGGAAACGCGCTCGGGCGATCCGGATTACGCCTGCTGTACGTTCCGAGGCAGCGTGGTGGCGCTTCGCATCCGCGATGGCGAGCAATTGTGGAAGACGTACATGACCGCCGAGCCCAAGGAAACTGGAAAGAACGCGCGCGGGATCTCGCGGTTCGGGCCATCCGGTGTGGGCGTGTGGTCCGCCCCAACGCTCGATGCCAAACGCGGCTTGTTGTATGTGACCACTGGCGACAACTATTCGCTGCCGGCCACTGAGACCAGCGACGCAGTCATCGCGCTGGATCTGGCGACGGGAAATATAGTCTGGTCCAAACAGATCACGGCCGCGGATGTCTTTAACGGCGCTTGCGGGCGCGACCCCGGCAGTTGCGGCGAGAAGCCTGGTCCGGACTTCGACTTCGGTTCCTCCGCCATTCTGGTGACCGCGCCGGGCGGCCGCGAACTGCTGCTGGCCGGCCAGAAATCGGGAATTGTCTGGGCGCTCGATCCGGCCAAGAAAGGCGAGATCGTCTGGCAGACCCGCGTGGGGGAGGGCGGGTTGAACGGCGGCGTTCAATGGGGCATGTCAACGGACGGCCAGCGCGTTTATGCCGCGGTTTCCGACGTGCACCGTTCACGCAATACGAACGCTTTGGATGCGCGCCGCATTGTCCCCGATCCTAAGAAAGGCGGCGGGCTAACGGCGCTGCGGGTTGCGGATGGCAGCGAGCTTTGGCACGTGAAAGCTGCGCCATGTCCAGACAATGCACCGGCGGGCTGCAGTCCCGCTCAGCCTGGCGCGGTGACGGGCATTCCCGGAGTAGTTTTTGCGACCTCGGCGGACGGGCACATCCGCGCGCACTCCGCCGAGGATGGCAAGCTTTTATGGGATTTCGATACCATGCGCGAGTTTGAAACCGTGAACGGCGTGAAAGGCCAGCGGGGGCTCCATCGAGGGCCCCGGCGCAGTGGTGGTGAACGGGATGGTCTACATTACTTCCGGCTACCCACGCAACGGTGGAATGGCGGGGAACGTACTGCTGGCCTTTGCGAGCGAGTGATCGGAGCGATTATCTCCAGGCGGTCAGCGATGCGACGATGTTTCCAGCAACGATCAGAGCGATACCGCCCCAAAATATTCTTTCTCGGAACACTCCTGGCCAATCAGGCTTCTTGCTCAAGGCATCCACAGGATCGCCAGACATCCCATCCAGACAAGCGGGGTCGCGAGCAAGTTGACAGTCCCCGCGAAGACCGATGCTATCGTCCCGAGGGCCACACACACGGAAACAGCGGTCACGAAGACGTGGGGGCGGTTTAGCGAGTGCGATATGCGCGTATCCGTATGAGTATTGCGCCGCTCGCTCACGATCTCTACTGCGTGACCGTGACCGTCACGTTCTGATATGTGAACAACGAGCCGTCGCTCGCGACGGCTCGCAGAACGTAAGTGCCCGGCTCGTTGAACGTCACCTGCGTGGTCCATTTGCCGTCCGGCGGCGGCTCGGGAATGATGTACGGCGGCGACCACGGCGAGTTGCCCCACATGCGGCTGTCGGTCCAGGTCTTCATTTGCTCCGGATCGAATTTAACCGCCGAGGCTTTTCCTCGGTAGACGATCCACGATAGGCGCAGGCCGGGACCGCTTTCCATGACCAACGCAGTAGGAGGGCGGCTGGCTGCGCTGACAATGCCGGCCGCTCGCTCAGGCTTCTGGTCAGCCGGATCCAAGGGCTTTCCAGGATGCCGTGGCTGCGGTTTGCCATCGCGCCTTCCGGGCAAGTTGTCGGGATCCCCGGCGAGCGCGACCAGCGTCATCGCCTCTCCGAGCTTCACCGTACGTGTCGCATCGCCCGCAACTTCCAACTCCGGCGGAATGTTGTATCGAAGCTCATCGCGCAGGCTGCCGAAATCGCCGCCCACTTCAGTGGAGATCACTTGTTTATCGATCTGATAGTCGCTCTTGAGCGACGCGAAGGCTTTCTCCGATCTGCCGCGAGTGGTGAGCGTCCAGATCAGCTCCTTGTTCCCGAAATCCTTGGGCACCCGAACCGTGAACAGAAACGGATTCCGCCGCGGATAAAAGTGCGTGGGCTGGCCTTGGTCCGGACCGCCCGGCTCGATATTGTTGTCCGGGCCGATGGCCACGTCGAACTCCTCCAGCCAATTCATATTGATGTAGCCGAAGTACAAGCTGAAGGAGCCATCCTCGTTCGGCATCCATCCTTCGTAGGTGGGTCCAACACGCTGGCCCTTGGAATAGGTGAAGCGCGTTTGAGCGCCGACAGCCTGCGCGAGCAGCATGGCAGCCGCGAGAATGGTACCTCGAGACATTCTTTAATTCCTTATCGATTTCCTTGCGCCGCCGGGATTGGATCGTTCTTTATCAAAGCCGCACCGGTCGCAATGGGCTTGCTCGGCGGGGCCGGCGCCCAGCACAGCGGGCAGCCGATATCGTAATCATTCCGGCTTTTCATGTTCGCCCGCCGTTTAGCCATTTCGGCCTGGAACTGCTCATCGGTCAGCGCGACAGAGTATCCCAGATCGATGAACATGTTGGCGATCGAGCGGCGGCCGCCACCAAACCAGTTGCGCTCATCGGCCGGGTTCTTGTTGGCTGCGGTCGTATCGAGGAAGCCGATGAGATGAACCACCGTACCCTTCGGCAGCAGCGGCGCGGCGTCGTCATCGTACACGTACTGCTTCACCCAATTGTGGTCGTAGCCGACGCAGCTCAGCGTCATGATGTTATATCCCCAACTCGCTTCCAGACACATGCGTACGCCGGGCGCATGCAGATGCGGTTCGAACGCGATGATCTTGGTGTTCTCCGTTAGCACAGCGTAGGAATGAAGCTGCTGTCCGGACTGATTCGGCAACACGTCGATGTCGATGCCGTCGCCCAGGCGCAGGCTGGAGCGCTTGTAAACCGGCTTATAGCCGACCGGGAAGAACTTGAATGCGAATTCCAGGTGCGCCTTCGTTTCGCGGCCGTTGGAATGGATGTGGCCCGCCGTCAGCGCCAAAGAGGAGTGCGCGGCCAGCAGCCGGCCGGATTCGGGCGGAAAAATGTCGGCGTTGCGTCCAACCTCGTGGATCGGCCAAGCGGTGCCGCCGGCTTCCCCGTTGTCCCCGGCAGTGCTGGTATAAGTCATGTGGTGGAAGACGAAGCGCCCGCCGACGGTCTTGGTCGGACCGCTCTTGGGAACGTCGTTGACTTCCTTGACTTCGACTGCTGAAACATAGCGGTCTTCGTCGAGGCCGGTCGGAATCAGCCCTACGTCACCCCACCAATCCGGCCCAGTGGCTGGAACCGTCACCTCTTTGGATCTCACCACCATGTCAGGCTCGCCGATGGTCCACTTGTCTTCGTCGGCAAAGCTGCGCGGCGGCGGCGCATCGGCCGGATTGCCGCGTGGCGCGCTGTTGTCGGCCCACTTCATAATCTTGGCTAATTCCACCTCGTTCAACGAGGGATCGCCCTTGAATTTCTGGATACCGATGTCTTTTTCGACAAACCACGGCGGCATTACTCCGGCGTGCGGGCCGAGATGTGTGCGTTCCTTGATGGCGCGCGCCCACGGCCTGACCTCTTCATAGGTGATGAGCGACATGGGGCCGGCGCCATTGGGCCGATGACATTCCTGGCAACTGCGCTGCAGGATCGGCAGGATATCTTTATTGAACGTGACGCCGCCGGCACCGTTGCTGGATTGCGCCCGCGCAGCTAGCGGCGCGAAGAGGCTTGCCAGGATAGCGAAAAGCCATCCGAAAGAACGTCTGACATTGACATCCATCGCACACCTCCGTGTGGATGCCTGCACGACCAAGTGGTCTATTTTGGTTTTCCCCAACCACCGTGCAGCATTCCAGCCAGTATATACCGGCCGCTGCAGGTTTGGTAGCCTCGGGCCGAGGCGTTAGATCCTAGCGCTGGCTGGTTAGACTACCCTTCTTTGCATTCCGCGCGGCTACTTCCGCTTTGAACTCGTCGTCGCTCAGCGTGTAGAAATTCAGCCACAGGCGCGACATGTCGTCGCTGGTGCGATTGCCGAATCCAACCCAATTCCTTGGGTCGGGATTCCAGGGATTTTTGGTCGAGTTGTCATGCCAACTGGTTTGATGGATGATGGTGCCGGCCGGCAGCAGAGGGGCCACGTCGTCGGCGTAGTTGTAGACGATCTGCCATCCGAAATTGTAGTGGCTGACGCAATTCAGCGTCTGCACCGTCATGTTCGGATAGATGGCTTCAATGCATTGCGCCTTGCCGCGGTTGTGCATGTGCGGCATGTAGCTAGTAAGGCGCGTCGGTTTGTCCAGCTTGAAATACGCGTCGGACCGCACGTTGTCCGCACCGGCGGGGATGTCGAGATCGTCATTGTTCGGAGAAAGGACGGTCCGCATGACATGCTTGGGTTCGTAGCCTTTGGGATAAAACACGAAAGCTACTTGCGACCGGTCCACGATTTCGCGCCCCACGGCGTGATAGTGCATGTTGAACCTGATGCGCGAGCCGGCTTTCATGAGTTTGCCGGCGCCATCGGGATAAATATCGCCATTCTTGCCCACCGCGTATTCGTTCAGCGTGCCGCCTTCGGTCCCGCCATCGTCTGAAACCAGGCTGGTCACCGCGTGGTGCACTACTTTGACGCCGCCGCCGGGCGAAGGCTTGGTCTCAACGGCTTTGATGTAGCGGTCTTCAGTAAGTCCCGATTCCGAGATGAAGTTACCCCACCAATCCGACGCCTGCGGCTTAACCGTGAATGCGACTGGCATGGATACGATTAAGTCTGGCGTTCCGATGTGCCACTTATCCACGTCTTCGAACTTGCGCGGAGGCGGCATATCGGCGGGATTGCCTTCGGGCGCTCCCGAATCTGCCCAAGCGGCGATGGTCGCGATCTCTTTGTCGGTGAGAGACGGATCGTCCTTGAACTTGCGAATGCCGACATTTTTGTCGACGAACCAAGGCGGCATTTCACGCTGCACAACTTTCTGCTTGATCGACTTCGCCCAGGGGCGCGCTTCCTGGTACGTCATCAGCGACATCGGAGCCATACTTTCGGCGCGATGGCAGTTCTGGCAGGAGCGCTGGAGGATGGGCGCGATGTCTTTGGTAAACGTTATCTGGCTGGCCGGCGTTTGCGCGAGCGCTACCGCGGCGGTTATGAACATTGCCGGAACAAGTCTCATCGTCATTGCCCACCTCCCTTGGATCGAATGCGCTAATGCGCTGGTTGTACGGTCACGTTCACGTCAAGCGGCGTAACGAGAATGCCATCGTCGGCGTAGGCGCGCAGCCGGTATGATCCGGGCTGGCTGAAAGTGATGTTAGTGGTCGCCTTGCCGCTGAGTGGTCCAGTCGAGTTAGTTTCACCGGGCGGCGCTACCTTAATGACTGGCACTTTCATTGCTTCGATGGTAACAATTCCCGGAGTTCCTCTATAAACCACCCAGGTAACTCCCAATCTAACTCCCGGATCAAGCTTTACGACAGCCTGAGTCAGCGGGTTTTCAGGGCGGGGCATTTCAGCCGAAGCGCCGCCGCGCGAAAGAATTCCGCCGTCGGAATCGCGCACGACATTGGCCTGCGCTCCCGGCCGGCGAGCCCGGGGGGTGGGAAGCCCGTCATCGCTTACCTCGACCGTCAATGCCAGCGGTTCGCCCACGGCCACCGTTCTTTGGGACGATCCCACCATCTCGATCGCCGGCGGCTGATCGGGCTGCTCCGGATAAGTCATGTCGCCCGGTCCGCCGCGGTTTTCCTGATACACCAGATTGCCGAGTTCCCAGATCGGCAGGAGAGTGGCGTAGGCTTTTTCAGTGCGGCCTCGCGAGGTGAGCGTCCATACCAGATCTTTTTGTCCCCAGTCGCTCGGGACTCTGACCTTGAAGACGAATTGCTGCCGTCGCCGGTAGAAAAAAGTAGGCTGCCCTTGATCCGGAACGCCTGGCTCGATTTTGTTGTCCGGGCCGATCGGAATCTCAACCTGCTCCTCGTAATTCCGATTCATATAGCCGAAGACCATGTTGAAGGAGCCGTCGGTGTTGCGCTCCCAGCCTTCAAAAACGGGGACGACGTTCTGGCCGGAAGCAAATCGCTCTTGCGCGTTCGATGGCACCGGCGAGACCAGCAGAAGGGCCGTCGCTAAGCCGAGGAATGCGACCCGTCTGAGGGGGATCATGCTAGTCTCAGCGACAGTCTATCATAGCGTCTAATCGCCAAAACCCGGCTAACTGGGCTGGCGAACGACAATGACGTAAATGGCCATGGCCACCCCCACCACCGCCAAAATCACTGCGACGGCGAGCGCCAGAGGCGATGGCCGATTGAACGCCTGGCCACCTTCATTCAATGCATGCACCAGACGAATGTGATTGCGCGCGCAGATAATGTTGACGACCACGCCCAGCACAATTAGAGCGGTTCCAAACCAGAACGATGGTCCATAAGGCCGCGCCTGGAAATTCGAGTGCTCCGTCTGCAGCGCCTGAATAAACAAACCGAAGCGCGCCACGACAAAGCCGAATCCCATGAGAGCGAGACCGGTTCGAATCCAGGCTAGAAATGTCCGTTCCGCGGCAAGATAATCACTGGGACTGCCGGTCGCTCGTTCTGCCATCTTTTCACTATGCCAGGAAGTTGATTAAGGTAGGATCGGATGGGAGGAAGCCAGACTTGCAAGCAGAGGCAAAACTGACCGACACCGAAAAACGCGAGCGCATCGTAAGGCGCGCGGCCCAAGAGTTGCGCAACGGCTTCTATGTCAACCTCGGCATCGGGATGCCGACCTTGATAGCGAATTTCGTTCCGCCGGGTATCGAGGTGGTGTTGCAAGCCGAGAACGGGATGCTCGGCGTGGGCCCTTATCCCATCGAAGGAACTGAGGACGCGGATTTGATCAATGCCGGAAAGGAAACCGTCAGCGAATTGCCGGGCACGTCCTACAGTTCCAGCGCGGATTCTTTCGCGATGATCCGCGGCGGACACATGGACCTTAGCATTCTCGGCGCCATGGAAGTGGACGAGAAGGGCGATCTGGCCAACTGGATGGTGCCCGGGAAAATGGTGAAGGGGATGGGCGGGGCGATGGACTTGGTGGCGGGAGCGCGGCGCGTGGTGGTTACGATGGAGCACACCACCAAGCAGGGCGCGCCAAAAATTCTGAAACGCTGCACACTGCCGCTCACCGGCCGCGAGGTGGTGGACTTGATCATTACCGAGATGGCGGTGATTCGCGTGACGCAGGAGGGTTTGGTGCTGGAGGAAATCGCGCCCGGCCTCAAGGTGGAGGACGTACAGCAGGCCACTGAGCCCAAGCTGATGGTGAGCCCGGCGCTGAAGGTGATGTCGTGAACAAAGTTGTCGCATCTGTCGACACCGCGGTGGCCGACATTCCAGACGGCGCGACGGTAATGGTCGGCGGGTTTGGGTTGTGCGGTAATCCCGAAAATCTGATCGCGGCGCTGGTTCGCAAAGGCGTCAAAGGGCTGCACACCATCGCGAATAATGTGGGCGTCGACGGCCAAGGCTTGGGACTGCTCTTAAGCGCCGGGATGATCGTGTCGCATGTTGGAAGCTACGTCGGCGAAAACAAGCTGCTCGAACAGCTGGTTCTGGAAGACAATATCGACTTGAAGCTGATCCCGCAAGGCACGCTGGCCGAACGAATTCGCGCGGGCGGGGCCGGGATTCCAGCCTTCTTTACGCCGGCGGGCGTGGGGACAGTGGTGGCGGACGGCAAGGAGCAGCGCGAGTTCAACGGCCGTACTTACTTGCTAGAAACTGCTCTCCAGGCCGATTTCGCGCTGGTGAAAGCCTGGCGGGGCGACCGGATGGGCAATCTGGTCTACCGGAAAACCGCGCGCAACTTTAATCCCATGATGGCGACCGCGGCGAAGATCACCATCGCCGAGGTGGAGGAGCTGGTCGAACCCGGTGCGATTGATCCGGATCATGTGGTCACGCCCGGCATTTACGTCCAGCGTATCGTCCAGGGCGAAAAGTACGAGAAGCGCATCGAGCGCCGCACCGTGCGCAAGGCTTAGCGTATCGTCACGCCCGACGCGAGCGGCGAAGCTGCTCCAGTTCTCGCTTCAGAGGGGTCCGATACTCGCGGTCGAGATGCCGTTCCGCTCGTTCTTCGTCTTCGAGCGACTTAGTAACTGCATCCACATCTACGCGCAATGCCTCGGCGACAGCGGGACGGCTCGCACACGTCCGCTGAGCTGCTTCTGGATGCTGTTGGCTCACCTCGATCAGCAATTCGGGCGTGCGGAGTCTCCCGCAGCCAAAACTCCACTAATGATTCGGGGGCTGGATCGCTCGAGCGCGTGAAATAACTTTGGTCCACCAGACGGCGGATCATCGGCCAATCTTTGTCGAGTTGTGTTTTCTTGGCGAGTACCAAATCCTCAAGCGCCAGGGTGTCGATGTTTTCGCCGCCAACTTCGAAAGTTGTACGGCCCTTCCATAATTCTTCAAACGAAGGCAGCCCTCTAAGATTCGACATCAGATCGATTCTGAGACCGTTTACATCGGAGCGCCCGCATCGGAAATGAACGGCATGTCCGCGCCGTAGATTTTCCGCCGAGAGATCGGGGACCGCAATCGGCTCCGCGCTTAGATCCACCAGCGCGGCTCGCAGACGATCCAATTCCTCGTCCCCGAAGAGAACCAGTAGATCCAGATCGCGGCTAAACTCCGCCGCGGCGTAAAACACGCACGCTTGGCCGCCCATGAGCATGGTTCTCGCGCCACTCTTCCGGATCGAAGAAAGGGCTCTGAGTATCGGGCTCGGGCTCAAGCGAGCCTCCCAATGCCAGGTAGGTTTCCCAAAGCTTCATCGACTCCAGAAAGCGCTGTTCCGGAGTCAGCCTCCGCCATTCGTCCCATTCGTCTTCCGCTACACCGCCGGCGTCAATCTCGCTCATCACCACGATCATATCGGATTCTGCGGGCCCTCCAGAGGGCTTCCTGCCCGCCCGGAATCCCGGAAACAAAAAACCGAAACCCGCGTCCAAGGAAAGCACCCTTGACATGGACCCGATGAAGCCGGCTACTGCTGTGGTACACTTTCAAAGAATTGCCCCATACAATCTTTCAAATGCCCCAAACCAGCGCTTCTTCTATGTTATTGATTTTAAAAAGATAACCGATCAAGAACCTAGTAATCCCTTAGTTTTCAACAACTTCCGCCTTTAGAGAAGTCTACCAAAAGATTCTGAGCGCACCCAGGGAGGAAACTCTGATGAAGAGTATGGTTATAGTAGCCGGTTTAATTGCAGTACCCGCCGTTGTGAGTCACGGACAGGAGGTGAATGGTGAAAAGACACATGCCGCGGATCCCCGGCTGCTCCGATTGCAGCGATTCTTCGCAGTGCGGGATTGCCCATTGCGCGAGGTTGCGGCGGATTTCCTAGCGGCGGCCGATCTCAACGCGCTGGACTGGCGCTTGCTCCCCAGCATCTCCATCATCGAATCTAGTGGAGGCAAGGATTACCACAACAACAACGTCTTCGGCTGGGATACCCCGCTGCAGAGCTTTGGTTCGGTGCGCGAAGGCATTCATTACGTCGCGGCACAGTTGGCGCGATCGGACCTGTACAAGAACAAATCGCTGGACGGAAAATTGAGAACCTACAATCCCAATCCTGCGTATCCTCATAAGGTGAAGGCGGTGATGCGGGCCCTGGGCCCGAGCGATACCCGCTTGGACACCTTGGATTGAACTCTGATCGAGCAAATCATCAAAATTGGTTGACTAGCGGCCCGGCGATCGTGGCCGCATTGGCCGCCGCCAAGCTTCTGCTGCATCTCTACACGAGCCGGCATTACGGATATTTCGTCGACGAGTTGTACTACCTGGCGTGCGGCGACCACTTGGCGTGGGGTTACGTCGATCAGCCGCCGCTGATCGCGCTGGTGGCGAAAAGCAGTCGAGTGATCTTGGGTGATTCGCTGGGCGCGATACGCTTTTTGCCCGCGCTGGCTGGGGCGGCGCTGGTGCTGCTCACCGGAATGATCGCGCGCGAGTTGGGTGGGAAGCGTTTCGCGCAAGGCTTGGCGGCATTCACCATTCTGGCGGCGCCGGCGTTTCTGGGCGTCCACAATCTTCTCACCATGAACGCGTTCGAGCCGCTCTTCTGGATGGGCTGCGCCTACGTTCTGATCCGCATCGTCAAAACCGGAGACGAAAAGCTGTGGCTGTGGTTCGGGCTGCTGGCGGGCATCGGCCTGGAGAACAAGCATTCGATGCTGATCTTCGGCTTCGCGCTGATAGCCGGGCTGTTGCTGACGCCGCAGCGGAAATTCATGCGCAGCCGGTGGTTCTGGCTGGCTGGATTGTTGGCTTTTCTGATTTTCTTGCCGAACCTGCTGTGGAATATCCAGCATCATTTTCCTTTCCTGGAGCTGCAGGCCAACATCCGGCGCAATCAGCGCGATGTGAATATGCCGCCGCTCCGCCTTTTCGCCCAAGAGACGCTGGTGATGCTGCCTTTGAGCCTTCCGATTTGGATAGCTGGAATTTGGTATTACCTTTTCAGCGCCGCCGGCAAATCGCTACGCGCGCTCGGTTATGCTTTCTTGATCGCCGCGGTCATCGTCATGGCGCTGGACCCGCGCGTGTACTATTTGTTCCCTGCGTTTCCGATGCTGATGGCCGCTGGCGCCGTGTTCTGGGAGACCTGGGTGGAAGCGCGACGTCTCAATTGGCTCAAAGTCGCTTATCCGGCGCTGATGGTTGTCATGGCCGCCCTGCTTGCTCCGCTGGCCGTTCCGCTGCTGCCGGTGCCCGAATATATCCGCTACACGGAAGCGATTCACTTGCAGCAGCCCCGCATCGAAAACGTGCGGCTCGGGCCACTGCCGCAGATCTTTGCCGACCAATTCGGATGGGAGGAAATGACGCAAGTGGTGGCGCGTGCTTACAACGCGCTGCCGCCGGAGGTGCGCGCGAAGACGGCGATTTTCGGTCAGAACTACGGCGAGGCCGGCGCCATCGATTTCTTCGGCCCCAAGTATGGGCTGCCCAAGGCAATCAGCGGGCATCAGTCCTATTTTCTATGGGGGCCGCGCGGCTACACCGGTGAGAGCGTAATCGTCATGAACGATAGCCAGGAACGGCTCGAGCAGCTATTTTTGAGCGTCACCAAGGTGGGCCTCGTTGACGATCCTTATTCGATGCCCTATCAGCATTTCGACGTGTTTTATTGCCGCGGGATGAAGCGGTCTCTTGGCGATCTCTGGCCGCGCCTCAAAAACTGGAATTGAAGTTGCCCGATTAAAGCGTGATTCTTTCGAGCTTCCGGTACAGCGTTTTGCGCTCGATTCCGAGGATTTTCGCCGCGCGGCTTTTGTTGCCTCCTGTGGCGGCCAGGACGCGGCGAATATGGTCTGCTTCGGTGTCTGCCAGAGTTTCGCTCGAGCTGTCGCGCGGCTCGGTCAACTCGATCGCTTCTTTCACCGCGGGTTCGTCGATCTTGCCCTGCGGCGCGAGAATGGTGAGCCGCTCCATCATGTGCTGCAACTGGCGAACGTTTCCAGGCCAGCTATAATTCTCCAGCGCCGCCAGTCCCGAGGCCGTCAGTTTGGCCTGCTGGTTGTAGCGCTCGGTGTATTTTTTCAGGAAATAATGCGCCAGCAGCGGGACATCTCCGCGGCGCTCCACCAGCGGCGGCAGAATGACGCGGACGACGTTCAGGCGATACCACAGGTCCTCGCGGAATTTACCTTCTTCCACCATCTTCTGCAGGTCGCGATTGGTGGCGGCGATCACGCGCACATCCACTTTTCTGCCGCGCGCCGAACCCAGCGGGCGAATCTCTTTCTCCTGCAGGAAACGCAGCAGGCTGAGCTGGAAGCCCAGTTCGAGATCGCCAATCTCGTCCAGGAAGACCGTGCCGTTGTTGGCGGCTTCAAACACGCCCATGCGGTCGCGGTCGGCGCCGGTGTAAGCGCCCTTGACCGCGCCGAACAATTCGCTTTCAATCAGCGTGGGCGCGATGGAACCGCAATCCACCGGCACGAAGGGTTGATTCGCGCGCGTGCTGTTGTTGTGGATCATGCGGGCGATCATTTCCTTGCCGGTTCCGGTTTCGCCTTCAATCAACACAGTGGCATTCGTCGGGGCGACCAGCGAAATAGTCTTGTAGATTTCCACCATCCGCGGCGAGCTGCCGATCATCTCGCTGGGAGGAAGATCGTCGATCTCCGATTCCTTCTCGTCGTCCTTCTCGCTGGCCACCGCTTCGGCGCGTTTCACGGTGTCCAGCATGCGGTCCAGCTCGAACGGTTTGGCGATGTAATCGAACGCGCCGCCCTGGGTGGCCTTCATGACCGTCTCCATGGTTCCGCGCGCGGTCATGAGAATCACAGCGCAGTTAGGATTGTTCTCACGCGCCGTTTCGAGCACATCCAGACCGGTTCGTTCATCCACATAGATGTCGGAAATAACGATGGGGTAGACGTCGTTGCGCAACCGCTCCAGGGCTTCGCGCGTGGAGGACACGGCGTCCACGGCGTAACCCTCCAGCTCCAGAAAGGTTGTAATCGTATTTCTGACGGACGAATCGTCTTCTACCACCAACAAACGTTGCACTGATGGATTACCTATTTCTTAGACTGACACAGTGGGAGGCTGGGGTGCACGCG
>CAVXJU010000006.1:0-306737 GCA_963761935.1 Terriglobia bacterium
GATGTTTCTGTTGCTGCTGGTTCGTTACGTATTGCTCCCCGGCCGCGACGAGCACGATCGGGACGCCGCGGACGTGCGCGTTCATCAGTGAGACGAGACTCGCCTTGCCGACGTCGATCGCGCCGCCCGCGACGGCGGCGGCGATCGCCGCTCCGTTGGCGAGCACGGTCACCTGCGCATCGATCCCGGCTTTCTTGAAGAGCCCGGCATTCATGGCGTAGAGAATCGGCGTGTAGTCGTCGGACATCGTGGTGCCTAAGCGCAGTACGGGCAGCGGCGTCTGCGCCGACGCTCGCAGCGCCGTACAGAGTGCAACGATCACCACGAGTGCCAGGAAGCGTCCGAACGAACGTGCCATACTCACCTCCGCAAAGCGAACCTACCGTTCGCGTACCGAGGAGGGTTCCCCCTGATGCCGCTTCCGATCCGCCGCGTCGCCGCGCTGTGCGCGGCCGTGTTCTTCGCATGCATGCCGCTCGCCGGCCGCGCCGCCGACCCGTACGACATCTACGTGCTGCTGCCGCTCACCGGCTTCTTGTCGTTCTACTCCGGCTCGCAGCAGCAGGTCTATCGCGGGATCGAACAGTGGGTGAACCGCACCGGCGGGATCGGCGGCCGGCCGGTGCATTTCGTGATTGCGGACGACCAGAGCGACCCGAAGGTCGTCGTGCAGCTCGCCAACGAGATCTTCGCCAAACACGTCCCGGTGATGCTCGGGCCGACCAACACGGCCGAGTGCAACGCGCTCATCCCGCTGGTCCAGAACGGGCCGGTCATCTACTGCTTCACGCCGGGCCCGCATCTTCCGGCGGGGAGCTACGCGTTCGCCTTCGGCTCGACGAGCTTCTACGTGATGTCGGCGTCGATGCGCTACTTCCACGACCGCGGCTTGAAGCGGCTGGCGGCGATCGTGACCACGGACGCGACCGGGCAGGACGGCGATCAGGCGATCCGCGCGGCGCTCGCCGAGCACTCCGATATGACGCTCGTCGACGAGGAACGCTTCAACCCGGCCGACGTGACCGTCGACGCGCAGATTTCGAAGATCAAGGCCGCCAACCCGCAAGCGGTGATCGTGTACTCGACCGGGACGCCGTTCGGCACCGCGCTGCGAGGGATCCAAGACGTCGGGGTCGACCTGCCGATCTTCGCGATGAACGGCAACCTCACGTTCGCGCAGATGAAACAGTACGCCGGCATCGTCCCGAAAGAGCTGATCTTCCCCGGCGGCCCGTTCCACGCTCCCGAACAGTACGCGAAGGCGCAGCGCGATGCGATCGTGTTGTTCCACCGCGCGATCGAGGCGCAAGGCGCGAAGCCCGACTGGGGCCACAACAATTGCTGGGATCCGACGATGATCGTGATCTCGGCGCTGCGCAAACTCGGCCCGAACGCGACCGCCGCGCAGATCCACGACTACATCGAGAACTTGCAGGGCTGGCCCGGCGTCAACGGCACGTACGATTTCAAGGCCGAGCCGCAGCGTGGGCTGCAGCGCGACGCGACCGTGATGGTGCGTTGGGATGCGGCGAAGAACGACTGGGTGGCCGTGAGCCGCGCCGGTGGTGCGCCGCTGCGCTGACGGCTCCTACACCGACTCTTAACCGACGCTTGCCGCAGCCTTAGCGCAACGTGTGCGGCGCACCACCGCGCGCGCCGGCCGCGGCGGGCACACTAGGGAGCAAAGGTAGGGATGTGCCGATGCTGCTCAACCGCGTGCTCTTTCTTCCGCTCTCGATGCTCGGGCTGCTGCTCGGCTTCGGGTTCAAGACCCGGCTGCGCGCAGCCGACCTCCGCGACCGCGAGTACCAGCGCTACTGGCCGTGCGGCTGCCAGGCGTCGTATCGCGACGAACGCGACGAGGCCGCCGCGTGGTCGCCGTGCGACGGCCACCTCGGCTGGGCCGTCGAACACTAGGCGGTCCTTACGACGGGCTCAGGATGACACGGCGGGGCGGCGGGCGAGCATTTGCGTACGCAGCGCGTCCCAGTCGCCGAGGTCGTTGTACATGAACATGTGGGCGGAAGTCATCTCCGGATAGCCGAGGCGCTTGAGCTCGGCGGCCGGGCGTTCGCCCTGCACGACCCAGGGCCCGGCGTTGTGCGCCGCCACCGACTTCGCGTCCAGCTTCGTCGCGTGCGACTTGACCCAGTCCTCGAACTCAAGGTACGCCGGCGCCTGCGCGAGCAGGTACTGACACATGGCGTGCATGTCGATCCCGAGATTCGTCACCGTGATCGCGTCGACGCCGCCCGGCGTCTCGACCAGCGTCGGCGTCCCGTTGACGTAGACGACGCGCACCGGACCTGACCGCCATTGATCCGGCAGCGCTCCGGCGCCGTGGATGATCCCTTTCGCCCACATCCGCGGAAGATGCCGGATCCCGAGCGGGCCGGCCGCCTGCATGCTCACGAGCGGGACGATCGGCTCGAGCTTCTTGCCGCGTTCCGCGAGGATCGCGGCGTGCAGGCAAGCGTAGTCGTCGAGGTCGTTGAGCATGACGCCGTTGGTGACGGCGGCGTCGATCCCGTGCTGGGCGCGCCGCGGCGCCGCGTTCTCCTCCGGCATGTCGAATTCGCGGACGCGCTTGTTGTGGGCCGCAATCGCGGCATCGTCGAACTTGCGCGCGTGTTCGCGCACGTACGCCTCGGTTTCCGCGTATGTCGGGAGCGTGTGGAGAAACGCGAAGAACGGTTCGTAGTCGATCTCGAGATCGTCCATGAGCCACTTGTCCATCCCGCGGTTGCCGGAGTTCCAGCCGTCCGCGAGGCTCCTGGTCGCGCTGAGGATCGCCTTGACGTAGAGGCGCGGGAGGTGGGTGACGCCGAGCGGCCCGGTCGCGTCGGAGCTGACGGCGGGGACGATCTTTTCCATGCGGCGCTGCTGCGCCGAGCGTCGCGCCGAGCCCTCCGTTTGAGCGCTCGTCCTTGCGGGGACCATCCGGGCGGGAGAGTGTACGATGCCAGCACGCAAGAAGACGCAAAAGAAGACGACGACGCTCGTGAAGCGCGCCGTGAAGGGGACGAAGAACGCCGCCGGCGCGGCGCGTAAGGTCGGACGGGTCGCGCAAGCCGTCGGCGCCGCTATGGAAGCCGGCGCCGCCGCGGTCGAGAGTGCCGCCACGCGCGTCGAGACGCGCACCGCCCGCACCCGGCGCCGCAAGGCATAGGAGCAAACCATGCCCGATGCGATCGCCCTGTTGAAGGCCGACCACAAGAAGGTGAAGGCGCTCTTCAAAGAAGCCGACGAGCTCGGGGAGCGGGCGTTCGCCGCGCGCGCCAAACTCTACGCGCAGATCGCGCGCGAGCTCGAGCTCCACACGAAAGTCGAAGAGACGATCTTCTATCCCGCCGTCAAGCAGAAGACGCGCGGCGCGAGCGAGGAGCGCGACGCGGTGCTCGAAGCGTACGAAGAGCACGCTGCCGCGAAGGACGCCATGCGCCGGATCGGTGAGACCGATCCCAAGGACGAGACCTACCGCGCCAAGCTTACCGTGCTGAGCGAGCTGATCGATCACCACGTGCGCGAGGAGGAGAACCACTTCTTCCCCGAGGCCCGCAAGCTCTTGGGGGCGGATCGACTCGCCGAACTCGGCGACGAGATCACCGCAGCCAAGGAAGAAGATGAGGTGCCGGCCGGATGACCGGCACCGATGCGCGGGCGGATGCCCGCGCGCTTTGATTGAGGTGCCGGCCGGATGACCGGCACCGATGCGCGGGCGCTTCTTGCGGGAGGAGCGTCGGTCTAGGGAGTCGCAGGGGTCGGACCGACGGAGGACCTGCTGCGATGACTGAATCGGCCCGCTTTTCCCGTGCCCGCGCCATCACCGCCACGCTCGGCGCGTGTGCGACGGGCGCGCTCTTCACCGGCCTGCGCACGACGGCGCTCGCACAGACGCCGATCACCATCCGCGTCGGCAGCGGGAACGTCGAGCCGAACGCGCAGGTGTTTTACGCGATCGACGCCGGTTTCTTCAAGAAGAACGGCGTCGAGGCACAGCTGACGATCTTGCGCAGCGGCGGCGTGACGATGGAAGCGATCGTGTCGGGGCAGCTCGACTGCGGCGTGGGCAACACCGTCTCGCTGGGCTCGGCGATCTTGCGCAAGATCCCGTTCGAGGTGATCGCGCCCGGGATCTACTGGGACGCGAAGTACCCGAACGCCGCGATCGTCGTCGCGGCGAACTCGACGATCAAGTCGGCAAAGGACCTCAACGGCAAGACGCTCGGCGTGACCTCGCTCGGCAGCATCGACGGCCTCGGGATCGAGAGCTACATGGATGCCAACGGCGGTGACCTGTCGACGGTGAAGTTCGTCGAGCTCGTCCCCTCGGCGCAGGCCGAGGCGGTCGCGGCCGGCCGCGTCGCCGCCGGCGTGATCAACGATCCCGAGCTCTCGAGCGCCGTCGCCGCCGGGAAGATCCGCCGGCTCGTCGACGCGTACAACGACGTCGCCCGCCTCTTCTACGGGACCGTGTGGTTCACGACCAGCGACTGGCTCAACAAGAACAAGGATGGCGCGAAGCGGTTCGCCGACGCGATCGCCGCCGCCGGCGCGTGGGCCGAGAGCAACCGCTCGCAAGCGCTCCCGATCCTCGAGAAGTACACCAAGTTCCATGAGGACAAGAGCATCGCGCGCTACGGGCGTAACCCGGTCGAAGCGAAGTACCTGCAGCCCGTGTGGGACGCGGCGTACAAATACAAGATCTATCCCTCGCCGCTGAAGGCCGCCGACTACTGCTGGAACGGCCGGTAGCATGACCGGCCGCGAGCTTCGCGCGAAGCTCGATCACCCGGTCATCGATGCCGACGGGCACCTCGTCGAGTGCGATTTCGCGTCGACGAATACGTTCGCGAGATCGGCGGCGCCGAGGTCTGCGGCGCTGGAAGAAGCGCCCGCCCCGCTACGGCCCGACCAAGATGATCTGGTGGGGCCTGCCGTCGGCGCGCACACCGCCGACCGCGCGATGTCGATGTTGCCGCGCTACTTCGCCGCGCGGATGGACGAGTGCGGGATCGATTTCGCGCACATGCTCACGACGGTCGGCATCGCCACGCTCTACATCGGTCGACGACGAGGTGCGCGCCGACGGTCTGCCGCGCGCTCAACACGATGTACGCCGACATGTTCCGCGACGTGACCGACCGCATCCGGCCGGTCGCGCTCGTTCCGACGTACTACGCCCGAAGAAGCGATCCGCGAGCTCGAGCACGCGGTCCTCGAGCTCGGCCACAAAGCGATGATGATCGGGACCGAGATCCGCAAGCCGGTTCCCGAGGTCCTGGCGACGCGCCGAGCTCGGCCCGCACGCCGAGCGCTGGCAATCGATCGCGATCGATCCGCCGCAGGACTACGATCCGTTCTGGCGCCGCTGCGTCGAGCTCGGCGTGGCGCCGCATCTGTCACACCTCGCAGATCGGCGCGCAGAACCGCCGCTCGTCGTCGAACTACGTGTTCAACCACCTCGGCATGTTTGCCGGCGGCTCCGAGCACTTTTGCCGCGGCGCTGTTCCTGGGCGGCGTGACGCGCCGCTTCCCGACGCTGAACTTCGGGTTGCTCGAAGGCGGCGTGGCCTGGGCCGTGACGCTGCTCAACGATCATCGTCGAGCACTTCGAGAAGCGCAACATCGCTCGACTGCTGGCCGAGAATCTCGATCCGGCCAAGCTCGACGTCGACCTGCTCGGCGCGCTCTTCGACCGCTACGGCGACGAGCACCTCACCGGCGCGCGCATCCGCGAGCAAGCCGCACACGCGCGATCGTCGGCATCCGCGCGCGCCCGGCGGTCTTCGACGAGTTCGCCGCCTGCGGGATGACGGACGATCGCCGATCTGCGCGACGCTCTTCTGCCGAGAACTTCTACTTCGGCTGCGAGGCCGACGACCGGATGGTCGGGATCGGTTTCGATCCGCGGCTCAGCCCGGTCGGCGTACCGCTGCACGCCCGTGTTCGGCTCGGACATCGGGCACTGGGACGTCATGGACGCGCCAGCATCCTCGCCGAAGCGCACGAGCTGGTCGAGAAGGGACTCCTGACGGAAGCAGACTTCCGCGACTTCACCTTCACCAACCCGGCGATGCTGCATCTGCGCGTGAACCCGCGCTACTTCGACGGCACCGTCCTGGAGCGCGAAGCGAACGCGCTGCTCGCCGGCGTTACACCGCGACCGGGAGTTTGAGCAAGGTCCGGGCGTTCTCGCCGTAGACCTTGCGCTCGTCCTCGGGGGAGAGCCCGAGCGCTTTGATCAGCTCCACGCCCTGCTTCTTCAGCGACGTCAGCGGCGGGGCGTCAGTGCCGAAGAGGAACCGGTCGGCGCCCACCGTCTCGACCGCGCAGCGCGCCGCCGGCGCGTGATAGCAGGTCGACTCGAGATACATCTTCTTGAGGTAGTAGCTCGGCGGGTGTGAGATCAACATCGGTTCGTACGAGCCCAAGAAGTACGCTTCGTCGCCGAGGTTGTACGCATAGTCCATCCGGCCGATCATCTCGCAAATGCCGCCGCCGAGATGCGTCCCGACGAGCTTGAGCGTCGGCAGTTTCTCGAAGATCCCGCGCACGATCAGCCGGGCGATCGCGAGGCAGCCGTCCATCGGGCGGCCGACGCTCGACGCGAGGCGGTAGTCGCGCAGCCGCTCCTCGCCGAACCCGACCGCCGGCGGATGGATCACGACCGGAACGTCGAGCTCGGCCGCGAGCTGGAAGAAGGCGAACGCGTCGTCGTCGTCGGGATAGCTGCCCTGGAGGCTCGAGGTGATCCACGCGCCCTTCAGGCCGTCCTCACGCACGGCGCGCTCGAACTCGCGCAGGAACGGCTCGCCGCCGTACGGGACGGTCGCCGCGAAACCGAAGATGCTCTCGTATTTCTCCTGCACCATCGCGATGTAGCGATTGTGTTTCTGCACGGTCGCGAGCTGCTGGCCGCGATCCATGTCGGCGAGCCGGTGCATCGGGTTCGAGACCATCGTGATATCGATCCCGCCCGCCTCCTGCGCCGCGAGCACGGCCTCGATGCTGTGCGGCGGCCGGCGATTCTTCTGCCCCGGTGCGAGGACGCGGTCGAGAAAGCGCGTGTCGGTAAAGGTGTGGGACTCTTCGGGTGCGAGAACGTGCGTGTGGAAGTCGATGATCATGGAGCACCTCTGGCCGGAGGCTTTCGAAGAGGAGGAGGCATGCCCTACCGGTTCTCTCGCGCCGCATGGCTCGCGTTCGGCGGCGCCAGCGTCGCCGGCGCCGCGTTGCGCCCCGCGTTCGCGCAGACCCCCGCGGTGCTACACCTCGGCGTCGGCTTGATCGAGTCGCATGCCGAGGGCTACTACGCGCTGGCCCGCGGCTTTTTCGCGCAGCGCGGGCTCGACGTCGACATCAAGCAGCTTCGCAACGGCGCGACGATCGCGGCCGCAGTCGCCGGCGGCGACCTCCAGATCGGCTGCTCGACCGTGCTGCAGCTCGCGCAGGCGCGCGGTCACGGCTTTCCCTTCGTCATCATCGCGGCGGGGGCGGTGCACGACGCGCGCTTCGCACACACCGTCGGACTCGCCGTCGCGGCCGGCTCGCGGATCGCGAACCCGCGCGAGCTGAACGGAAAAACGATCGCGGCCAGCACGCTCAACGGACTCGATCAGCTCGTCACCTCGGTACTCGTCGACAAGAGCGGCGGCGATTCGACGACGCTGCATTTCGTGGAGCTGTCGCCGCGGGCGATGGTCGACGCGCTCGAGCAAGGCCGGATCGACGCCGCCAGCATGGAGGAGCCGGAGCTCTCGGCGGCCGGGTCGCGGATCCGCTCGCTCGGGGACGGTGAGGATGCGATCGCGAGCCGCTTCGTCACCACCGCGTACTTCACGACGGGCGGCTGGCTCGCGAACAACAAAGCCGTCGCGCGCCGGTTCGCCGACGCGATCTTCGCCGGCGGCGCGTGGGCGACGGCCAATCCCGAGGGGGCGGCACCGGTCCTCGCCAAAGCGATGGGGACCGCCGAGGCGCATCCGACGCAGCGCTATGCGACGCGCAACGATACGAACGAGCTGCAGGCGCTGGCGAAAGCCGCCGTGCAATACCACTTCGCCGCACCATTGCAAATGGAAGATCTGGTGTGGGACGGGCGTTGAGCTAGAACGAGCGCACTCCCCGCGCAACCCAGAGGAAGTTGAGGATCATGAACGCGCCGGTGACGATGAAGACCGACGCGATCCCGAAGCGCGCGGCCAGGACGCCGCCGAACGTCGGTCCGACGAATTGCCCGGGAAACGTCGCGCTGTAGCTCACGCCGTAGACCATCCCGCGCTGCTCGGCCGGGAACTGGCGCCCGATCCACGCGATCGCGGTCGGCATGATCCCGCCGAAGAAGATCCCGACGCCGAAACGCAGCGCCATAGAACGCCCAGATGTCGTGCACGAAGGCCTGCGGGATCGTGAACAGCGCCGCGCCCGCGAGCGAGATCAGCAGCACCCGGCGGTAGCCGATGCTGGTCGCTGCGCTTGCCGAGGAACGGCGAGGCGATCAGGTCGGCGATCCCCATCACGGCGAAGGCGGCGCCGACGTACGTCCCGATCGCCGGCGACGGCCCGACCATCTGCCGCACCAAGAGCGCGATGATCGGCTGCGTCGCGAGGATCGTGACCTGCCCGAGCATCAGCACCGCGAACATCGGCAGCATCTCCGGTCGCGCGCACGATCGTCGCGAACTGGCGCCAGATCGGCACGCGCCGGCGCCGACGCTGCCGGCGCGCCGGAAATCTTCGCGCACGAAACGCCAGCACCAGAAACGCGCACGTCCACGTCCCGAGCGTGCGTGAGCAAGTAGACGAGCGGTAGTTGTGCAGCGTGTCGACGAACGACGCCGCCGACCAGCGGCCCGAGCAGCGTGCCGACGATCTGTCCGGTCGCCATCCAGCCGAGCGCGAAGCCGAGCGACGACTCCGGGACGATCGATCCGACCAGCGCGGTCGCGGCGCTGGAAAATCCGCCGGCGACGCCCATCATCGCGCGCGCCGTGGTGAGCAGCCAGACGTTCGGCGCAGAACCCCATCAGCGCCGCCGCAGAGCCCGCCGAAGATGCTCGAGCGAATCACCATCGCCTTGCGCCCGACGCTGGTCGGCGACGTCGCCCCACAGCGGCGCGAACAGCGCGCCGGTCAGCGCATTGATCGAGAAGATGATCCCCGACCACACGTCGACGGCGGCTGGATCGTGAATCCCGAGCTGCTTCGACCTGAAACGGGATGAACGGCAGCGCAAAGAAAAAGGACCCGACGCTGAGCGATCTGGATCCCCACCATGATCCAAAAGGACCGTTGCCAGGTCATCGCCGCGGGTTTCCGGCCCGCGGCGCGCCTGCCCTAGTGGGTTCGCCCTGCTACTCGTCCGCGGTGCCGTGCGAGAAGGAGTCGCGCAGGAGCTTGAGGTTGACCGAGACGACGCGCGAATGCGCGTCGGGATCGTCGAGCGTGTGAACGCGGCCGCTGATCGCGACCGCCATGGGGACGAAGCTGTTGGCGTCGTAGTCGACGGTCCCGCGCCAGGTCGCGGTCTCGCCGTTCTCGCACACGGTCGTGCGAGCGACCGACAGGCGAACGTGTCCGCGCGAATCGTTCTGCGTTACCTTGTAGTGCACGGTCGAGCGGCCGCCCGGGATGCGCGTCGTGCGTTCCCACCGGTCGCCGATATCGGCGCCATTGACGTTCTCGGCTTCGAGCGCAACCGCCGCGAGCAGCGCGAGATCGGCGTCGGAGAGGGTCTGGTCGAGCACCGTCTCGATCCCGCCGAGACGGTCGATCTTGGCCCGAACCGGGACCGCATCGTCATCGGCCACGTCGACCGTGACGGCGCCTTCGCCGTGCGCCGAGACGAAGTCGAGCCGAATGATCCCGTTCGTCGGTCGCCCGTCGAGCCCGAAGGCGACCCGATAGTCGACGTGCCGCAGCGCGTCCGCCGGAGCGGAAACGGCGGCGCCGACGACGAGCATACCGGCGAGCGCCGCCGCGCGCGCGCCGCGTGCGACCGGGCTCATAGCTCGCCCTCGAGCGCGCGCCGGCCTTGCGCGGCGTAGCTCGTGCGGCCGTAGTCGCGCCGGAGCCACGCCTCGGTCCGGATCGCGAGCGCTCGCGCGCGATCGCCCGACGCTTCGAGGTAGGTCGTCTCGAGCGCGAGCAGGCTGCGCGGGATCCACGAGTCGTGCGGATACTTCGCTTCCCAGTCGTGGATGGCGTCTTCGGCCATCGCGAGGGACCCGAAAATCGACGGCGTGCGCGACGCGTCGGCTTCGACGCGCAAGCGCATGTCTTTGATGACGTTGGCGATGCCGAGCACGCTCATCTTGAGCCGTCCGAAATACTCGTCGGCCGGTGCAACGGCGGAATGGGACTGCGCGAAAGCCGGCGTCGCCATGAGCAACGCCGCCACGCAAATAATGGCGGGCTTGATCACGTGGATGACCTCCGTGAACAGATCATCGGACGTTCATGCAAGCGACGCCATTAAGGGACGCTTAGCTTTTTACTGAGTGATCGCTCGTCTTGGAAAGCTTCTCACGCTCGATTAATGGAGCTCGCTCGTATCGTATTCAGGCCGAGCGGACGGTCGCGGGGACGCGCGCCACCCAGACGAAGTTGAGCACCATCATCGTGCCGACGCCGATGAAGACCGCCGGAATTCCGAACTGTGCCGCCAGCAGACCGCCGAGCGTGGGTCCGAGAAACTGGCCGAGGAACGACGCGCTGTAGCTGATCCCGTAGACCAAACCGCGCTGTTCCTTCGGAAAAATATTGCCGATCCAGGCGTAGGCCGTGGGGATCATCCCGCCGAGGAACAGACCGAGCCCGAAGCGCAGCGCGATGAACGCCCAGACGTTGGTGACGAATGCCTGCGGGATCGTGAACAGCGCCGCGCCGCCGATCGCGATGAGCATCACGCGGCGGTAGCCGAGCTGGTCGCTGCGCTTGCCGAGATACGGCGACGCGAGCAGATCGGCGACCCCGACGACCGCGAAGGACGCGCCGACGAAGGTCGCGAGGTAGGCGGCGTTTCCGATCAGGTGCTGCACGTAGAGCGCGACGACGGGGTTGATCGCAAAGACGGAGACCTGTCCGAGCATCACGACGACGAACATCGGCGTCATCTCCGGATGGCGCATGATGTCGGCCAGTTGCCGCCATACCGGCGGCTTCGGCCCCGAGCTCGGCGCGGCGCGCTGGAAGTTCTCGTGCACGAAGCGGCCCACGATGACCGCGCAGACGAACGTCCCGATCGTGGTCCCGAAGAACACCAGGTGATAGTCGTGCAGCGCGTCGCAGATCGCGCCGCCGACGAGCGGTCCGATGAGACCGCCGGCCATTTGCCCGGTCGCCATCCAGCCCAACGCGAAGCCGAGGGAGTTTTCGGGGACGATCGAGCCGACGAGCGCCGCCGCCGCGCTCGAGAAGCCGCCGGCGACGCCCATCAACGCGCGTGCCGTGACCAGCAGATAGATGTTGGGCGCGAGGGCCATCAGCGCGGCGGTGAGGCCGCCGAAGATGCTCGAGCGCACGACCATCGCTTTGCGGCCGACGCGGTCGGCGACGCTTCCCCAGACCGGCGCGAAAATCGCGCCGGTAAGGGCATTGATGGAGAGCACGAGCCCCGACCACGCGGCGACCGAGGCGCGGTCGTGGATCCCGATTTCTTGGATCAGCAGCGGAATGAAGGGCAGCGCGACGTTGAAGGAGCCGTTGCTGAAGGCCTGCACGCCGACCATCAGCCACAATTTCCGGCGCCAGTCGGGCGCGGTCAGCGGAACATCACCACGGAGGCCGCGAATTCCCATCGCCGTGCGCATCACCCTTTTGGCGGCGGCGGCCGCCGTCGTGCTCGCCGCGATCTACGCGTTCGTGTCCTGGACGCCGCCGGCGTTTCACGTCACCAACGCGACGATCGGTTCGAAACGCGTCGGCGATCACGTGCAACTCTTCGCCAACGTGTTCTTCAACAACGACGGCGGAGCCGCCGAGTTCAGCTGGTCGGCGGCAACGGGGATGGTGCGCCGCGACGCGCCGCCCGCCGAAGCGCAGGCGTTCGTCCGTCGGCTCGAGACGGCGGCGGCGCGGCCCGGAGACGCCGAGTCGCACCCGCCGTTCGCGGTCGGATCGGGCGAAGATCGCTGGTTCACCGTCTACGGCCCGCCCTTGACGGCGGCCGACTTCCAACGCTTCACCGGCGGCGGGTCAACGTTCTACTTCGCCGCGACGCTCGTCGGCCGCAACATTTGGCACCGCCGCAAAGCACTCTCGTTCTGCGCGTTCAATCCGGGCGGAAATCCGCTCGACATCCACCCCTGCCCGGCGCTGCCGTGACTCCGGACGCGGCGTTCAGTTTCGCGACGGGCGGTGGACGCGGTCGAGCACCGCGTCGGCGGTCACGCCTTCCTCGCAGTTGCGCACGTCGACGATCCGATAGCGCGCGAAGGCGAGATCGATGTAGTCGCCCGGACGCGGGACGCGATCGACGTGGAGTGCCGTGGTGCGCCGGTCGGCGCTGCGCGCGAACAGGTGCCGCGGACGCTCGAGCGTCGTCGCGAGCAGTTGCAAACGCACCTCGTGCGGACCGCTCGGTTGGCGCGTATAGAGGCGCGGTTCGGCCGCGACCGATTCGGGAAGTGCGTCCGCGATCGCGCGATAGCGGTAGCCGGTCGCATCGAGATCGTCGTTGAGCGCGTCGCCCATCAGTTCGCGCAGCGCGCGGTTCTGGCAGATCCATTCTTCCGAGAGATCGGGGAGCGGCGACGTAAGCGTCACCGTACCGTCCTCTTCGACCGCGAGCTGGATGCCGAGCTGATCGGCGAGCCGCACGATCACCTCGCGGCGGTCGTCGTCGACGCCGGGGGAGAGCACGATCGTGGCACCCACGACCAGCCCGTAGCCTTCATGGATGGAGGTCGTCCCGAAATCCGCCGACATGCAGATCCCCGCGGCGACCAGCGCGTTCGCGAGCCGCACGTCCTCCGAGCACACCGGCGCGCGCACGGGGAGCGCCGCTTCGGACGGCGCGAGCAGGTCTTCGTCCGACGGATCGATCAGGCTCAGCTGCCCCGCGGCGACCAGGATGTCGAGCGCGTGCGCGAGGTGGCGGTGACACGCGCCCAGCGCGTGCTTCTCGGTCCGCAGGTAGTACGTGATCAGCTGCCCGCACGCGTTGCCGTCGTAGCGCTCGAACGGGCACATCAACGCCACGGTCGGCGCGACCTGGGAGAAGCGGATCGTCTCGGCCGGGCCCATGGACTCACCGTCCGTGTGCGCGATGAGCCGGGCGCGCCAGCGGTCGAAGCTCGGAACGATCATAGGACCTCCAACGTCCCACGACGCCGGATGGTTTCGTGACGCCGTTTTCGAAGGCGGCCTCATGTCGACGACCGCTACGCATCCCTCGCTGACGAGCGTCCCCGACCTCATCGGGACCGACGAAGCCCGCATCGACGGGCGCAGTCAAAGTCTCCGGGCAAGCGCAAGTATACCGCCGACTTCGCCCGCGAAGGGATGCTGTGGGCGGCGTTCGTCGCCTCGCCGCATGCGCACGCGCGGATCGTGGAGATCGACACGAGCGCGGCGCGGGCGATGCCCGGCGTGCGCGCGATCCTCACCGGCGACGACATCGGCGAGCGCTACTTCGGCGTACATGCTCAACGATTGGCCGGTGCTGGCGCTCGGCGAACGTCACACTTCATCGGCGAGTGCGTCGCCGCCGTCGCCGCCGACACGCGGGCGACCGCCGAAGCCGCGGCGGCCGCGATCGACGTCGAGTACGAGGAGCTTGCCGGCGCAGCCTCGATCCCGAAGCGCGCGCTCGCGCCCGGCGCGCCGCGCGTTCATCCCGAAGCGATCGCAGCGATACTTACGCGTTCACCGGCAAGCGTCCGCCCCGCCGCATCCCAACATGCAGGGCTACGACGTGCGTGGCGAAGGGCGATCCCGAGGCCGCGCTCGCGTCGCGCCGAACGCGTCTTCGAGCACACCTTCCGCACGCCGCGCTATCATGCCGGGTACCTCGAGCCGCGCGCGACGCTGGTCTGGTTCGACGCGGCGGCAGCGTGCACGTGCATCTCGACCAACAAGAGCCCGTTCAGGCTGCGCGAGATGATCGCGCAGACGACCGGGCTGCGCGCACGATCAGGTGGTCGATCGAGCCCAGCTACATCGGCGGCGAGTTCGGGGCCAAGGCGCTCACGATCGAAGAGTTCCCGCTGATCTTTCTGGCGCGCGCGACGGGCCGGCCGGTCAAGCACGTGCGCACCCATGCCGACGACGTGCGTTCGACGCACGTGCGCCACGCCTCGACGATGCGCGTGCGGATCGGCGCGACGAACGACGGCACGATCGCAGCGCGATCGACGTGCGCGTGCTCTTCGACGGCGGCGCGTACGCGCGCCGCGAAAGCCGGTGCCGCGGCTCCTGCCCGGCCGCTGCCCGAAGGTGCCGTACGCATCGAGCACGCGCCGCGTCGAGCGCATCGCCGCCTACACGAACACGATCCCGGGCGGCGTTCGTGCGCGCGCCGGGCGACGTGCAGATCATCTTCGCGGTCGAGTCGCTGATCGACATCGATCGCCGCCGAGCTGCGGATCGATCCGCTCGAGCTGCGCCTGCGCAACGCCGTCAGCCGAAGGCGACACCGACATCGAAGGCAACCCGTTCGCCGCAGCCGCGCCCGCGCCAGATCTTGGAGACCCTGCGCGAGGCGATGGGCTGGGGCGAGCCGCTGCCGCCCGGACGCGGCCGCGGGATCGCGCTGACCGCGCGCCACATCGCCGGCGGGAAGACGAGCTTCATCCTCACCGCGCTGCCCGACGGCAGCGTGCGTCGTCGACACCGGCTCGACCGAACCCGGGCGTCGGGACACTCACCGTCATCCAGCGCATCGTCGCGGCCGAGCTCGGGCATCGATCCGAAGCGCATCACGGTCGACGCGCGGCGCAACCGACGCGACGTGCCCGTCGGATCCCGGAATCGGCGGCAGCAAGGGGACGCTGCTGCTCGGGCGCGCCGCGCTCGACGGCGCGCGCAAGCTGCGGGCCGCGCTCGAACGCGCCGACCCCCGGACGGTCCGCTGAAGCGTCACCGGCGAGGGCGAGTACGTCCACAAGCCGGCAAGCCGATCTGGCTGAACTTCGGCGGCTACGGCGTCGACCTGTCGATCGACCGCGAGACCGGGACGATCACGCTTCACGACGTCGTGTTCGTCGCCGACATCGGCACCGTCATCAATCCGATCGCCCATCGCGGTCAGATCGACGGCGGCTTCATGATGGGCTTCGGCCAGCGCGCTCACCGAGGAGCTGTACGTCGAAGACGGCCGCATCGTCAACCTGATGCTCTCCGACTACAAGCTGCCGATGCAGCGCGACATGCCGCCGTTCCGGGTGATCTACCTCGATCCCGACGGCGGTCCGGGCCCGTACGGCGCGCGCGCGGCCGGCGAGTTCAACATCGCCAGCGTCGCGCCCGCGATCGCCAACGCGATCGCGAACGCCGTCGGCGTGCGGCTCGACACGCCTCACTCTCACCGCCGAACGCATCCACACCGCCCTCGCTGCCGCCTCATCGCGCGTGTAGCGAGCGGACGGCTACCGATGGCGAACATTGAAGCGACCGTCGAGAACGGGGTCGCGCGGCTGCTGCTGAACCGGCCGCAGGCGCTCAACGCGATGGACGGGCCGATGTACTTCGCAATGGGCGAGGTGCTCGATGCGTGGGCCGCCGATCCGGCGGTACATGCCGTGACGATCCGCGGCGCGGGGAAAGCGTTCTGCGCCGGCGGCGACGTGCGCTACACGCTGGCCTCGTACAAGGACGGCGACGGATCGGCGGCCGACGCCGGCTACGCCGAGGAATACCGCGTCGACCAGCTCATCCACGCATTCCCGAAGCCGGTCGCGGCGGTCGTGCACGGGATCTGCATGGGCGGCGGGATGGCGCTCGCGATGTATTCGCGCTATCGCATCCTCACTGCCGGAGCGATGCTCGCGATGCCCGAAACCGCGATCGCGCTGTTTCCCGACTGCGGTCTGACGTGGCTCTTCGCGCGGCTGCCCGGCGCGATGGGGACGTATCTCGGACTCACCGGTGCGCGGGTCGGCGCGGCCGACGCGCTGGCGCTCGGCCTCGCGAGTCACGTCGTCACCGACGAGGCGGCAACGCAGGTCGAGCACGTGCTCGGCGCGGAGGCGGGCCTGGGCGCGCTGCCCAACGCCGACGTCGGACCGAGCCCGCTCGCGGCGCAACGCGCGCGCATCGACGCAACGTTCGGCCAGGACAGCGTGCTCGGCATCGTGCAGGCGCTCGAGGCCGACGGTTCGGAGTGGGCGCAGGCGACGCTCGGCGCCTTGCGTGCGATGAGCCCGACGAGCCTCGTGCTCACCCACGAGCTGTTGCGTCGGGCGCGCACCGCGTCGCTCGCGCACGCCTTCGCGATCGACGGCGTGCTGGCGCCGCGAATCTCGCGTACCCCGGAGTACGCCGAGGGCGTGCGCGCCGTGATCGTCGACAAGGACCGCAACCCAACGTGGAATCCCCCGCGGATCGAGGACGTCGATCCGGCGGCGGTCGCGGCCCTGCTCGACGAGGTGGAGACGCGGGCGAAAGCGGCCTAGCGGTGCGCCTCGCGCGTGTCCTCGGCGTTCGGGAACGTCGAGTCCTCGCCGTAGACCATCTCCGGTGTCTCCGTTATCCCGGCGACGTCGGCCTCGGCGCGCGTGAGGGGCGGCTCGTCGTCGGCTTGGGTGCGGAGCTGGCGCGGCATCCCGGAGTCCGGATGGTCGTCCGTCTCGCGGGGAAGCGTGTTTTTCGTATCATCCGTCATGCACGGGCTTGTACCCCGGCGTACTTCGTCCGTAGCTCGTTCCAGCGGCGGCCGTTCTCGCGGGCGAGCGCCGCATATTCCTCCGGAAACACCTGATACGGCGGCCGCACCGGGCCGGCGTTGCAGTAGCCGGCGGCGTTGATCCGCGTCTTCTCGACTTGGATGTTGTACGAGGCAAACAGTTCGGGCTTCGCGACCAGCGCTTCGACCGCGCCGCCGGCCCATTCGAGATCCTTGGCGATCGCGCGCGCATCGTCGATCCGGCCGCCGTTGAGCGCGCGGATGATCGCGAGCGCGGGTTCGGGGCCCATCGAGGCGGCGGTCGACCAGCACGCCTTCGTCGTCGCGGGCTGCATGTCGTAAAACTTCATTACCGCCGCTTCATGCGGCAGGAAGTGCACGCGGTGCCCGGCGGCGGCGAACGCGTCGGGGAAGTCTTTGGGACGCGCGAACTTCGCCGCCATCACCGTCGGCGCGGCCGTCACGACGGCCGACCAGAAGTCTGGCCCGAAGTCGAAACGGAACGCGCGGGTGTTGCCGTAGACCATCAGCGCGGTTTCGGGGAACGCGAGCGACATCGTCTTGTAGAACTCGACCGCCGTGTCGACGGTGCAAGGCTGCCACATCGGCAAGCCGAGCAGAATCCCGTCGGCACCGCGGTCGCGCGCGAAGCGCGTGCGAGAGACGACCTCGTGCAGCCCGAGCGCCGACGTTCCCACGAACGTCGGAACGCGATTGCGGATCGTCGCCAGCGCGCAGTCGACGAACGCGTCGTACTCGTCGCGCGTCAGCGTCGCGGCTTCGCCGGTGGTACCGAGCAGGATCAGCCCGTTGGTGCCATCGGCGATCAGCTGGTTGAGGACGCGTTCGGTCTCCGCGAGGTCGACCGTGTCGACCGCGTCCCACTTCTCCGCGTCGGCCGTCGCCGGGGTCGGGATGATCGCGTACAGACCGACCAGATCGTCATGCTGCAGCATGTATCGTCTCTTTCAGCCGCCGATGGGGCCGGCGGCGACGAAGGTGTCTTTGGCCGCATCCCAGCGCGTCATCAAGAGCGACGACTTCCAGTCGACGCCGCGCTGCGGGATCGCCTTGAAGTCGAACGTTCCGGTGACGCCGGTGAAGCCGCGCAGCCCGGCGAGGTACTCGCGCACTTGCGGTGCGGTCGCGTTCGGCCCCAGCTTGCGCAGCGCGTTGACGATCAGCAGGCCGGCATCCCAGGGCGTCGTGTCGAGGACGTCCGGCCGCACGCCGGCAGCCTTGAACGCCTTGTAGTACGCGTCGACCTGCGTGCGCAGCTGACCGCGCGCGAGCTGGTCGGCCGGCACCATCGTCGGGAGTCCGGCCATCAAGAGCTCTTTCGGCAGGTATGCTTTCATCGCCGCCATTTGCGCGTTCGTCGCGTTCGAATACGAGGCCAATACCGGCAGGTCGAGACCGGCGTCGGCGATCGACCGGAGCACCGTCGCGGCCGGCGAGCCGCTCGCCCAGACGTAGACCGCATCCGGTTGGGCCGCCTTGATTCGTGCGATCTGCGCCGAGACGCTCAGGTCGGTGACCCCGAAGTGCTCGACGTCGACCATCGCGATCTCTTTCGCCTCCAGCTGCCACGCCTGGCCGACGACCTTCTCGCCGTCGATCCCGCTGCCGTCGGTGGAGTAGATGAAGGCCATCTTCTTCCAGCCGCGTTTGTGCGCGTAGCGCGCGGCGACGATCGCGATGTCGAGCGTCGAGGGCGACGGTGAAAAGACGAAGCTCCCTTCGTCGGGGTGGATCCCCGGCGAGAAGCACATGTCGACCGGTCCGTTCTTCACCAGCGGTGCGATCGCGCTGCAGTTCCCGCTCAGGTTCGAACCGAGCACGATCGGCGCATTGGCCGCGATGATGCGGCTCACGAGCTGCACGGCGACGCTCGGGTTCGACTGGTCGTCGTTGAACACGAACTTGATCGGCCGGCCGCCGATCCCGCCGCTCTTGTTCACGCTGTCGGCGAGTACGTTGAGCGCGGTCATCGCGCTCTGTCCCACCAGCGCCACCGAACCCGTCGTCGGCAGGATGACGTTCACCTCGACGGGATCCGCGGCCGAGACGCGCCCCGGCAGGAGCACGGCGATCAGCGCCAGGGTCAGGAGCGAACGAACGATCATACGGCGGCCTCCTCGAGAACGATTTCGTTCCGGTGCGCGCCGATTCGACGAGCGCGAGCGCGGCGGTCATCGCGTTCCCCAGGCGCCGTCGTGGACCGGCGGAACGCCGTCGACCGCCGCCGCGTAGAACTCGTCGATCACCGCGTCCTTGTTGGGATAGATGCGGCCGCGCGGGACGGCGACGTCGCGCACGCCGTCGTCGGCGTAGATGCGGACGCCGTCGGGGATCGGCCGCAGATCGGCGCGCTCGCACGATGCGAGCAGAAAGCCGAAGTGCTGCTCGTGCATGGTCGCCTTTCCGCGCACCGCACCGCCGCCGGCGAAGCCGCTCGCCGTGCGCATCTTGCGCTCGGTCTCCGGATCGGCATCGCGGAGCGCGCGCCGCGCGTTCCCGTGGCGGTCCGGCGCCGCCTCCTCGCCGCCTTCGCTGATCCAGAAGCGCAGCTCGTTGGCGTCGAAGTGGTCGTACCCGCTGTACGTGAGCTGTGCGACCGCGCCGTCCTCGAACGTGACGAACGCCGCCAGCGCGCCCTCGGTGCGCCGCGCCGGATCCCACACGCCGGTCACCGCCTGCACGCTGCGCACCGGCGCGGTCGCGAGCGTACGGATGATCTCGATCTGGTGCGGGACCTGGTTGTACATGATCCCGCCGCCGAGCGACGAGTCGAGCTCCTCCGGCCGCCGCGGGCGATAGAGGAAGTTTCCGTAGACGAGATTGACGATCTGCCGCAGCCGGCCGAACTCGCCGGAGCGGATGAGCCTCCCCATCAGCGCGTGCGGCGGATCGAAGGCGTGGGTGTGGCCGACGACGAGCGCGATCCCGGCGCGCTCGTGCCGCGGCGGTCATTTCGCGGCATTCGGCGAGCGGTGAGCGCCATCGGCTTCTCGACGATCGCGTGCTTCCGGTGGCGCGCCGCGGTGACGACGTCCGGGGCGTGATTCCCGTGCGGGGTCGCGATGTAGACCGCGTCGACTCGCCGCTCGCGCACAGCGCCTCGGCGTCGGCGAAGGTGCGGCCGCCGAAGTCGGCCTCGAAGCGCGCCCGCGCCGCCGGGATGCGGATCGGCCGCCGCGACCAGCTCGACGTTCGGATGCCCGACGATCGCCGGGATCATGTTCGCCGCCGCGCGTCCGAGGCCGATCGCACCGAGTCGCAGCTCGGTCACACGTACTCGCCCGGAAACGTCTGCACGTCGCGCCAGGGCGCGTCGATCGGGATCGGGATCTGCTCGATGTGGGTGAGGTTCGCGTAGTCGAACGGCTCCGCGAGGCCGATGGGCGCGCCGCCATCCATGAACCGCCGCACGCTCTCGCGCATCCGCTTGCGCATGCGGATGATCGCCACGTCCGAGGTGCCGAGCTGCTCCTGCGTGCGATCGACGATCGGACCCATCGATTCTTGACACGCCGCGTCCTGGATCATCAGACCCGCGATCCCGGTCTAGCTGCCGTTCTTCATCGCCGCGCGGTCCTGCTTGTACCAGTTCTCGGCTTCGCATGCGGGCGCCATGCGCGTCGAGATCGACGCCCGGGACGCATGTGGTAGCGCTCGAGCTGGCGCGGCTCGTCGAGCGGCCGTGCCGTTCTGGCTGTGGCACATGCTGTAGTGCATCGTGTGCGTGTCGTCGATCGGGACGAAGATCTGGACGAGAGCGGCCGCGTTGCGGCTCGATCGGGCGCGGCGATGACGCGCCGTCGGCCGGGAAGACGACAGCGCGTCATCTTCACGTCTTGAGCTTGTCGGGATCGACGTTGGGCTTGCGCATCGCGGCGTAGCGGAAGCCGTAGGAGGTGTCCTCGGCTTCGAGTCGCGGCGACAGGTCGCGTGTGATAGCGTGGCGCGCTTCTCCTCGTCCCGCGACGGTGCCGCGATGCAAGAAACCACGAATGCGCGGAGTCGATCGAGCCTTCGGCCGCCTGCAGGTAGTTGGTGTCTCGCAAGAACTTCACGCAGCGCGATCTGATTGCGCGGCTGCTTCGTCCAGTCGAACGCCGGGAAGGCGGCTCGAGCTCGGGCGGGCCGAGGTACGCCCAGACCAGCCCGCCGGCTTCGCGCACCGGATAGGCGCGAGCCGAACGCGATCGGCGAAGCCGTAGCCCGCGGTTCGGTCGGCATGTCGACGCAGTGCCGGCGACGTCGAACTTCCAGCCGTGATAGATGCAGCGGAATCCGCCCTCTTCGTTGCGCCCGAGCGCCAGCGAGGCGAGCCGGTGCGGGCAGCGCGCGTCGACGATGCCCGAGCCGCCGTTCGTGTCGCGGAACGCGACCAGGTCGTTCGCCCAGCAGCCGGACGCGCACGGGCGTTCCGTCGGGCTCCGCGACCTCGTCGCTGAGACAGCACCGGCAACCAATAGCGGCGCAACAAGCGCCCGACCGGGGCGTCGCCCTCGACCCGGCAGATCAGGTCCTGATCGGCGCGGCGGCGTTCGAGTGCGGTCGTCATACCGGCCCTCCTTCTCCGTGGCAGCGGCTTCCGAGCTCCGCGGCGGCGGCGCGCAGCCGCGGCAGCCAATCTCCGATCCGGGCGGGGGTCGCCCGGGTAGCGGGTGACGCGATGCTCAGCGCGGCGCACAGCTCGCCGCCGCCGTCGAAGACCGGGGCGGCGATCGACGCAACCCCGTCCTCGCTTTCGCCGGAGCTGTGGGCGAAGCCGCGTCGCCGGATGGCGCCGAGCTGCTCGAAGAGGCTCGCCCGGCTCGCGATCGACCGGCCCGTCATCGTCGGGAGCGTCTCGTCGAGGTAGAGCGCGTCGAGCCGGTCGGCGGGCAGGGTGGCCAGCAGCGCTTTCCCCATCGAGATGCAGTGGGCCGGGATCAGCGCGCCGGTCCGCGCCCCGACGCGCAGAACTTGGGTTCCGTCGACACCGTCCAGGTAGAGGACGTCGCTCCCCTGGAGAATCCCGAGGCCGACCGTCTCGTCGACCTCGGCGGCGAGCCGCTCCATGATCGGGCGGGCCTGGGTCCGCAGTCCGAGCTGCTTTGACGCAGCCATCCCGATCCGCATGAGGTTGGGACCGGGGAGGTACTCGTCGCGTCCGGCGGTCCTGGACGGCGAACCCGTGGTACTGCAGCATCGCGAGGAGCCGGTGCGCCGTCGACGGGGCGACGTCGAGCTCGGCGGCCGCCTCCGAGACCCGAATCCGCTCCGTCCCGCCGAAGAGGTGGAGCAGGCGCAGGGCATTGTCGACCGACTCGATGAGGTAGGTCGGCCGGCGCCGGAGCCTTCGCGGCGCTCACTGTTTCTGGAGTATAGAATCCCATTCCGCAGCCTGCAAGAACACGCACCAATTGGCTCGTCCCGGTTACCCTGAGCGGACGCTACGTCCGGCTCGAGCCGCTCGCCATGCAGCACCATGACGACCTGGTCGCGGCGACCCGGGACGGCGAGCTCTGGAAGCTCTGGTACACCACGGTCCCCGCGCCCGAGACGGATGGCGCGCCGAGATCGCCCGCCGGCTCGGCCTGCAGCCGCGGGCCGATGCTGCCCTTCGCAGTCGTCGATCCGACGACCGGAGCGCGGTCGGGATGACGACCTACATGAACGTCGACGCCGCGAACCGGCCGCGTCGAGATCGGCTCGACCTGGTACCGCGAACGCGCGTCCAGCGCAGCCCGCTCAACACCGAGTGCAAGCTGCTGCTGCTCGGGCACGCCTTCGAGACGCTGGACTGCATCGCGGTCGAGTTCCGGACCCACCCTGCAACACCCAGAGCCGGCGCGCCATCGAGCGCCTGGGCGCGAAGCTCGACGGCATCCTGCGCAGCCACCAGCGCGCCAGCGACGGCACGCTGCGCGACACCGCGGTCTACAGCATCATCGCCGCCGAGTGGCCGGGGGTCAAGGCGCGGCTGATGGAGCTCCTGGAGCGGCCGCGATGACCGCGTAGAGCGGGTCGGCCTCCCGGGCCGGCGAGCGCACCGCTTCGATCCGCTCCCAGCCGGCGGTGGTGAAGTAGTGGCTGACCAGCTTCACGTGCCCTTCGTCGTCGAGCGCCTGCCAGATCGCGATCGCCTTGGTCGGAAAGCAGCGGTTCGAAAAGGTGACGATCGCCGGGCCGCCCGGACGCAGCACGCGCGCGCAGATCGCGCAGCACGGTGAACGGGCTCGTGAGGTATTGGATCGAGACGCAGATCGTCGCGGCGTCGAAGCTCGCGTCCGCGAACGGCAGCTGCGGCTGCGCGTTGAGGTCGTGCACGACGTACTCGCCAAGGCGCGGATTGCGCGCGAGCTCGGCGGCGTTCATCCCCACGCCCACGACGCGCGCGTACGCGACGTCGTCGGGAAGATGGCTCACCCAGCTGCTCATCAGATCGAGGATCGCGCCGCCGGCCGGGAGCCGTTCGCGATGCAGCCGCACCACGTCGGCGATCGCCGCGTCGTCGATGTGCTCGACGAAGCGCGGCATGCGGTAGAAGAGCTCGTCCGGCGACTCGTCGTGGCGGTCGAACGCGCTCTTCTCGGTCATACGTTCAGTGCGGTGGACCAGAGCGCCGCCGAGTTGATCATCTCTTGCGGCGCGGAATGCCGTCGGGATCGCCTTGTACTTCGCCGCAACGTCGATCACGGGCTGAATCGAACGTGGGTTCAGGTATTCGGCCTCGGCAGCGCGATGGATGTGCGCGATGGACGCCGGGTCGACGCCGAGGTACGCGGCGATGAGCGGAAGCGTCTCGGACGGATGGCCGTTCACGTAGACGTTCGCCTCGTGCATCACCGCGATGAACTTCTGTACCAGCGCGCGGTGCTTGTCGATCCAGTCGGTCCGCGCGTACCAGGCCGTCGCTTGCCAGCGCGGCGCGATCGAGCTTTGCGTGTATGCCGCGACACGGAAACGGCCGGAGCCGGTCGCTTCGTCGAAGATCGGTTGAGAAGCCGACGCCGCGTCGACGCGGCCTTGCTCCAGTGCCGGCATGACGAGCGGCTGCGGCACCTCGACGAAGCGCAGCGTCTTCGAGTCCCCGCCGTTGGCGTCGATCCACGACTCGACCGCGAACGTGCTCAGGTCTTGCAGCGAGAGCGCGCCGATCGTCTTGCCGTTGAAATCCTTGGCGCTGTGCAGCGGCGAGTTCGTCAACACCAAGAGGCCGCCGTCCGGCGCGTCGCTGCGGTACTCGCTGCCCGGAGCGATCAGTGAAAACGGCAGGCCCCGGCCATGCGCGAGTACGAGGCCGAACATATTGAACTGCCCGATTTCGAGCGTCCCGCCGGAGACCGCGGTCGCGATCGACGCGCCGGTCGTGAAACGCTCGACCTGGACGTTGAGGCCTGCCCGCTCGAAGAGGTGCGCCTTGTCGGCGTAGAGCAGCGGCGTCGTCGAGTCGGTGAGCGAGCCGGCGACGTGGATCACGGTGTCGTCGGTCTGTCCGAGCGACGCGCGCGTCAGGCCCGCGCCGATCAGCGCGAGCACGAGCGCCACGCCGCTGACGAACCTATTCACCGCGAATCGCCTTCGCGATCGCCGCGAGATACTGCGTTCCCGCCGGCGTCTGTTGCCACTTAGGTACGCGATCGTCTGCGCGTTGTCGAGGTAGCCGACGACCGGCGCGTGGTTCGCCGGATGCTCTGCGCTCGGCGACGTCGAACGGGCTCGATCCGTAGGGAACGAAGCTGCGGCCGCCGGCTGCCAGATCGCCTCGGCTTCCGGGGTCGTCATCCACAGCGCCCAGAGCGCCGCGGCGGCCGGATGCGGCGCTTGCGCGCGAACCGAGTAGTAGACGGCGTTGAGCTCGTTGTAGTCGTGAAAGAAGGCGCCGGCCAACGGCGCTTGCGGGTCGCGCGCCAAGCGTGTGCCGAGATACGTGTCTTGCGCCAGCGTGAAGGCATACTGCCCGAGCACGCACGCGCTGGACCCCCTCGTTCTCGGTGAGCACGGCGCCGGCGTTCTTGCCGGCGGCGCGAACGACGTCGAGGAACGCTGTCGCGGTTCGGCTTGCGGAAGACCGGCGGCGCAATCTCCCAATGCGAGGTCCACGGCGGTTGCGTGAACTTGCCCGGCAAACGCGCTTGCACCAAGTCGGCATGCGTCTTCGGGAGCTCGGCCGGGGCGATGAGCTTCGGGTTGTAGATGAGCTCCTTGACGTTCGCCCATGTACAGGAACGAAATGCCGCGAACGGTGCGCGGCTGATCTGGACCGGGCGACGCATCGTCGCGCGACCTCGCGGATTGATCGCCGCGAGCAGGTGCTCCCAGTGCGGGATCGGCTGGAGACCGCCGTCGCCGTAGAGTTGCATCGTCTCGGCGTCGTCGCTTTGCATCACGTCGTACGTCGGCGGAGCCCCGGCCTTGGTCGCGGCGATCTCGAGCGGAAATTGCGTTGGCGAGCGGCGACGGCGTCAGCGAGACGTCGATCGGTCAGCCCGAAGCGCTTCTTGAACGCGTCGGCGAGCTGCGGCATGAAGTCGCGCCTCCAGAGGCCTGGATCGTGGCGACGAGCCGCACTTCCTTGTTCGCGGCCTGCATCACCCGCGCGAGGAGCTCGGGCCCGGATGGTTCCGCGGCCGCGGCGCCGCGAGAGTCGGCGACCGCCGTGAGGGCGAGCAGCACGCCCGCGAGGAGGGAGGCGAGCGAGCGGGATGCGGCGCGGGATGACGTCATGGCGCGAACCTCGGACGGTGGAAGGCTGCGGGGGTCGGCCCGACAATGCAAAGGTCTAATGATTCGACCTTTCCGGGCTTTCCTCTCGACCTAAGAATGGAAGCCGCGACGCTCTTTCAGCCGATCCGCGGTCACCGGCTCTCGGCGCAAATCGCCGAGCAGCTCCAGCTCGCGATCTTCAGCGGGGCGATCGCCGAGGGCGACCGGCTCCCGCCGGAGCGCGAGCTGGTCGAACGCTTCGGCGCCAGCCGCGCGAGCGTTCAGGAAGCCGTGCACCAGCTCGAGCACCAGGGGCTGGTCACGATTCGCCGCGGGTCGGGGCGGCGGGGCGTTCGTCATCAAGCCCGACTTCGCCAAGGTCAGCACGATGCTGCAGACGGTGATCCGGGCCAATCGCTTCGGTCCGCGCGAGCTCTATCAGGCGCGGCTCGTGATCGAGCCCGGCGTCGCCGAGATCGCGGCCCGCGCCGCCGATCCGGAGACGGTTGCCGCCCTGCGCGGCGCGATCGCCGCGAGCAAAGTACGCTTCGAGCGCGGCGAGCGGACGACGCCGGTCAGTCCGAACTTCCACTACTTGCTGGCGCATGCGGCCGGCAGCGATCTGCTGGCGATGCTCGTCAGCTCGCTGCTGAGCGTGCGCGGCGTGCAGCGGCTGCACGCCCGGCCGTCGTCGGACCGCATTCGCATCTGCGCACACAGGGGATCGTCGACGCGATCGAGCGTGGCGACGGCGACGCCGCGAAGCGCGCGATGACCGCCCACCTCAGGCAGCTCGTGGACGAGGTTGCCGGGAAAGGATCGCCGGCGTGATCGCGACCGCCCAACCGGTGGGCGCCGCCGGGCGGCCGGGGCAACGGGCGCTCTTTCCGCTGATCAGCGCATGGGCGCTGCTCGGACTCATCATTCTGCTGCTGGCGTTCATCGTCTACATGACTTTCGTCCCCGGGCTCCCGACCGACGGCGGCTGGACGCTCGCGAACTGGACGCAGCTCGCATCCCCGTACTTCGTGCTGCGCGTGCTGCCCAACACGGTCGCGCTCGGGGTCGGCTCGATCGTCATCGCGAGCGCGTTCGGCGTCCCGATCGCGTGGCTCGTCAACCGCACCGACCTCCCGTTCCGGAGCGGCTTCGCGACGCTGATGGCGATGGTGCTGGTGATCCCCGGCTACGCCAACGCGATGGGCTGGATCATGCTCGTCGACCAGCAGATCGGGATCCTCAACGCTGCGCTCGCGGCGTTGCTGCACGTTCCCAGCATCCCGCTCACCGTCTCGAACAACGTCGGCGGGATGATCTGGGTGATGGGGCTCATCCTCACTCCCGCGATCTTCTTTCTGCTTGCGGGGCCGATGCGGTCGCTCGATCCCGCCTTGGAAGAAGCGGCGCGCATGTCGGGCGGCAACGCCTGGCAGACGTTCCGGCGCGTCGATCTGCCGCTGCTGCAGCCGGCGATCCTCGGGGCATTGATCTACGTCTTCATCACCGCGGTCTCGATCTTCGAGGTGCCCGCGCTGCTCGGCGCGGCATCGGGGAAAGTCCCGGTGCTCGCCACGGCGCTGTTCTACGCAGTGCGCCCGGCGGGACCGCAGACCGGCTCGTTCGCGTATGGCGTCGCCGGCGTCTACGGGCTCGTGCTGATCGTGCCGTCGTTGATCGCGCTCGCGTTCTACTTGCGGCTGCTCGACCGCGCCGAACGTTATCAGGTCGTCGGCGGAAAAGCGTACCGCCCGCACGACGTGCGGCTGGGCCGCTGGCGCTGGCCGGCGCTCGCGTTCGTCGTGCTCTACTTCGCGCTGGCCGTGCTCCTGCCGTTCCTCGTGCTCCTCTGGGCGTCGCTCATCCCGGTGCTGCAAGTGCCGTCCGCGGACCAGCTCGCGAAAGTCTCGGCAACGAACTACGCGGGACTGGTGGCGACGCTCGGCGGCCCCAGCGTCCTGCAAAACACCGTCGTCCTGGTGGTCGTCGTCGCCGTGCTGGTGACGTTCTTCAGCTTGATGATCTCGTGGGTCGTCGTGCGCACGCGCACCCGCGGCCGCAAGCTGATGGACGTGCTCGCCATGATGCCGCACGCCGTCCCCGGACTCGCGTTCGCCTTCGCCTTCGCGATGCTGGCGATCTTCGCCGCGCGCTCGCTGCCGTGGCTGCCGTTCGGCGGGACGATCGCGATCATCGTCCTGGCCGACCTGATACAGCGGCTGCCCTACGGGACGCGGCTGGCGAACGCGGCCCTCGCGCAAGTGCACCGCGAGCTCGAAGAAGCTGCCCGCATGAGCGGCGCGAACACCTCCGCGACCATGGTGCGCATTTTGTTTCCACTCGTCAAACCGTCGATCGTCTACCTCGCCGTGTGGACCGGTTTGCTCACCCTCCAAGAGGTCTCGATGGCGCTCTTTCTCAACGGTCCGCAGAACACGGTGCTCTCGGTCTCGATCTTCAATTGTGGACCGACGGAAACTTGGGCCCCGCGGCCGCCGGCACGGTCGTGCTCACCCTGCTGCTCGCGGTCGTCACCTGGATCATCCTCCGGCTTACGGCCGGCGCGACGAAGAGCGCGGTGGCCACGTGAACGGCCGTCCGCTCCCGCTCGCGGGGATTCGCGTCCTCGACTTCACCCACGTGCTCGCCGGACCGATGTGCACGCGGCTGCTCGCCGACCTCGGCGCCGACGTCTTGCGGGTGGAAAGCGCGAAGCATCCCGATACGCCGTGGCGCACGAGCCAGCGACGAGCGATCTCGGCCGCACCTATGCGTACGTCATGGTTCATCGCGGCAAACGTTCGATCGCGCTCGACCTGAAATCCAAGGTCGGGAACGATCTGGCGCGCCGTCTCGGGACGGTCGCCGACGTGATCGTCGAAAACTTCAGCGCCGGCGTGATGCCGCGGCTGGGGCTCGACTACGAGCACCTCGCACCCGCGAATCCCAAGCTGATCTTCGTCAGCATGTCGGGCTACGGCCATGACGGTCCGCGCCGCGATTGGACGAGCATGAACTCCAACTTGCAAGCGTACTCGGGGCTCATGATGGCGACCGAGCGCGACGATGCGGAGCCGGTCTCGATCTCGAACTCGTGGATGGACTACATCGGTGGGCTGCACGGCGCGTTCGCGGTGCTCGACCGGCTCGCGGACCGCGTGAAGACCGGGCGCGGCGCATACGTCGACCTGGCGCAGTTCGAGTGCGGCGTCGCGACGCTCGGCGCGCTGCTGATGACCGGGATCGTCGACGGCATCTCGCCGCCGCGCACCGGAAACCGCGCCGCGGGTGCCGCGCCGCAGGGCTGCTATCCGTGCGCCGGCACCGACGAGTGGATCGCGCTCAGCGTCGAAGACGACGAACAGTGGCACGCGCTCGGCGGCGCGCTGGACCATCCGGCGTGGTCCGCGGACCCGCGCTTCGCGACGTTGGTCGGGCGGCTGCGCCATCACGACGAGATCGACGGGCTGCTCGGCGCGTGGACGAGTCTGTATCCCGTCGAGGACGTCGAGCACCGGTTCCGCGTCGCCGGGATTCGCGCCGGCAACAGCAATACCAACTGAACGAAAGGCGCGGAGGACAGGGTCCCTCTAAAATGTGAACTTCGCCGCCACCTGAACCAGCCGCGGAGCCGTCGCGCTTACCACTTGCCCGAACGTTGCACTGCTGATGTTGCCGTCCACCGCCTGCGGTCCGAAGAACTGAGCGTGGTTGAACACATTGAAAGCCTCCAGCCGGAATTGAACGAATTTCGATTCGCTCAGCCGCAGGTTCTTCAGCAGCGCCATATCGAAGTTTTCCATTCCAGGGCCATTGAAATAACGCCGCGAAGCGTTGCCCGGCGTGCCGAGCGCATTGTCACTGAAGAGCGCCGCGTTGAAATAAGGCTGCCCGTTTCGCGGGTTGTGATTCAAATTGAGCGAACCGGGCGCGACGTCCGGTTCATCCACGCCATAGTTATTGATGCCGTTCGGCTCCGCGCCCAAAAGCGAGTTGTCGCCGTAGTTGATGAGCGTCACCGGCAGGCCCGTACTGAAGCGCGTGATTCCCGACAATTCCCATCCCTGAGTCAAACGATTGGTCGCACGGAATAGCCGCGCGAACGGAAGTTGATAGTTATAGCTGACAACAAAGTTGTGCCGTGATGTCGAAAGCCGACAAGGCCTTGCTGAGCGAAGGATTGAGCGGGTTCACCTCCTCGCCCAAATTCGACGATTGATCCAACGACTTGCCGTACGTATATGCCGCCAGCAACTGTAGCGGCCCGCTGGTGTGGCGCACGGTAATCTGCAGAGAGTTGTAATTCGAATTGCCGATGGTGGTCTCTATCGTGTCGCTGCCGAAATTCGGCCCCAGCGGTCCTCTCGTGCCGTTGATCACCTGCCCGGACGCGGTAGTGAAGACGCCGCTTTCGTTGAATGGACCGCAAGGCGTTTGGCCCGGCGCCAGGTTGGCTGGATTGCTTAGTTGAAGACAGAGCACGGGGTTTCCGGGATTGGCTTCTTCCAGTACCAGGAGATGATGCGCCTCGGTGCCGACATAGCTCGCGCTTAGCACGGTGCTTTTTCCGAACCCGCGCTCGATCGACAGCATGTATTCCTCCGTATAAGGAATTTTGTTGTTAGCCGCATAATTTGGCATCCCGCTGATCGGTTCAAACTGCGACCAGTCCAGACTCGCGTCCGGATGACTCGCCGTCGCGTTCAGCGGCGCAAGCTGCACCGGGAAATACTGGCCCACATTTTGACCGCTAGCCGCGGTAATAAAAGGAGTGGCGAAAAGCGGCGGAGCCGGGCTGGTGTAAGTGGTTCCGTACGGCGCATTCGCGCTACTGATTCCAATCGTGAGCGCTTCAATCGCGGTGTAAAACATCCCGTAGCTGGCCCTCACGCTGGTCTTTCCAGGACCACCCAGAATCTTCCCCAGCAGGCTGTCTCTGTCGGCATCGGGCGAGTAAGCCAAACCGATACGCGGCGCAAAATCCAAATTTCCCGGACTGGCCAGCGTGCGCGGCACCCCCGGATCGGTCGGAAATAAAATACCGGCCGGCGCCCCCGGAAAAACAACCGACTGCTGACCCGGAGCGAACGTCGCGATCTGGTTGTATTTTTCATACCAGGGCTCGATGCGATCCCACCGCAGCCCATAGTTCAATGTCAGGTTCTTTCTCACGCGCCAGCTGTCCTGCGCGTAAATGCCCGCATACTTGTTGCGGCTGTAAAAAGTCTGGAGCTGGCTTTGGTTGTACTGGCTTGGAATGCCCAGCAGAAAGTCCGCGAAGTCCACGCCCGTCTCGCTGCCGAAGAATATGAAATTACCATTCAATTGCGCGATCGGATTCGTGTTCACCTGATCGTAGTGGAACTCCCCACCCGCGGTGATGGTGTGAGTTCCCACCACCTTGGAAAAACTATCGCGCCATTGAAAGGTATTATTGACCTGCCTCAGCTCGTTGGTATTGGTGCCAATCGAGAAATTATTGAAATCGACGTTTTCCACGCCTTCCGTTTTAGGCGATAGCGGCACGATGCCCGGCGTATTCTCGCCAACCACAAAACCTTGCGATGCCAGCGTTGCGCCCACCCCGCCCCTCGGTTGGCCGAGGTCGGTGAAATCTCGCATGAAGCTGAAGTGGAATTCGTTGACGGCTGTCGAGCTGAACGTCTTGGTGTCGCCCAGCGCCAGCAGTTGCGCGCGTCCGGAATTCAGTGCGTTGAACCCTGGAACATTCGCGCCGCCCTGAGCCACCGGGTACGGGCTGTTTTGCGACCAGCCATCCAGAAAATAATAAGCCGACAACATTCCCCAGCGCGTCGTCGCCATCCAGCCGGTATGCGCCCTTGTCATCCTGCAAAGTCTGGTTAAAAGCCGAAGTCGAAAAAGTGCCGTTTGAATTATTCGGCGCCGGGATATACTGCAACAAATTGGCTGCCGGCGCGGCCCATGCACTTTGCGGAATCGCAGCATTCGGTAGAACGCACTGCGTGGAACTGGTGCATCCCTGAAAATAATAGGGCTCGCCCGCCGTCACACCGTAACCGAGCTTTTGCGATAGCTGGCTCGCCCAATACGGCCCAGTCACGGTTCCGCCCAAAGCACTCCCGACACCGCTGAAATCGCCGGCGCGCTCGGCGAGCGAAGGTACCGGGATCTCGCCCGTATCGATCCCCTTGGTCGATTGTGTCCCCTGATAATCGGCGAAAAAGAAAACCCGGTTCTTCCGGATCGGACCGCCCAGAGTTGCACCAAACTGGTTTTGATCGAACGCCCCGCGCGTGGGCGAAAAATAGTTGCGTGCATCCAGATCCGTGTTGCGCAAAAACTCGAAAACATCCCCGTGCAAAGCATTGGTCCCGGATTTCGTCACCACCTCGATCTGTCCACCGCTGAACTCGCCGTATTCCGCGTCGAAATTACTCGTCAAAATCCGGAACTCGGCGATAGAATCCAGGTTCGGTACGATCGCCGTGCCCATATTGACGTCTTCCTCGACGTCGCTTCCATTCAGGACGAAACTGTTGGCGAATTCCCGCTGGCCGTTGATCGAGATGGTCCCAGGATTCAAATCGCCGGACGGAGAAAATGCGCTGACACCCACGTCCTGACTTGTGTCGGAGGTGATCGACGTCACCGGAACTACGCCCGACTGAAGCGCCAGCAGATCCGTGAAACTCCGGCCGTTCAGCGGGACCCCCGTCATCTGTTGGCCCGTGATCACCTCGCCGAGCTGGGTATCGACGGTTTCAACATGCGCCGCGGATCCCGAAACCGTAACGGACTCGCTTCGTTCTCCCAGAGCGAGCCTGGCATCCACCACCACCTTGCTGTTGACATCGATCACCACCCCCGTGTGCCGCAGCGGCTTGAACCCGGAAGCGATGACCTCCACGTCGTAGCGCCCAACCGGCAAACTTTGGAATGAGTAGAAGCCCACCCCATCCGTGCTGATGGTCTGCTTCACTCCGGTCGAGATTTCCGTCGCCGTAATTCTCGCGCCCGGAACCGCCGCGCCGTTGGGATCGGTAACGGTTCCCAACAAGCTCCCCCCATCGCTGGCCCATAGCGTCGCAACCAGAACAAACAGAACGATTATTCCGAATCGGATCAAGCTTTTGTACTTGCTACTCATTCGCAATTCTCCCCAATCAATGACGACATCCCCGCTCAGCAGTAGACCCGTTCCTGACCGCGTGGCCCTAAGATAATAAACCAAGTTTCTTATCTCAGACCATTTCGGTCCTATATTACGGGAGGGGCGGATTCGAGTCAACAGAAATCAGCAAATGAATTGCAACTGCGCCTGAATGGTTTGGATCTCAGGCCGAGCAGCGCAGGCCTAACCAACGGTCTTGGAATCGCCGAATGATTACCGCGAGTTCAGTTTGACGGGGAATTTCCGGCGCCTGGAAGGGTCCCTCAATTCTGTACCGTCAGGATCACGCTGGGGCTCGAAAAGCCGTCTTCGGTCGTGACCACGAGCGGCCAATCTCCGTTCGCCAGCGTCGTCGGCACTTGAATCGCGATCTGATAAAGTCCCGCCAGCCCGCCCGCGAGCGCCGCTCCGTATACGGTCGCTGGAACATTGTTGATGGTTACCGTGACGGGATCGCTGGTCGAATAGGTCTGATCGCTCGGCGTTACCACACCCGGCAGCGTCACCGGATTGGTGGCGCCGAATCCCGTGCCCCACAGGATCAGAACATCGCCCGGCTTGGCCGGGATCGTGGTCAGGCCCGGGATGGTTCCGTTCTTGGCGGCGTAAGTGTAGTCCACTCGCGTTGCGACCACCTGGTTGCCGCTCAAGGTGAAGAATGCGGGCGACTCCGCCGCCGTACCGATGAGCTGGTTCGAAGAAACAGCGCCGTTGTTGATCACCTGAACCTGGGCGCTACCGACCGGCATCGGGGGCGCCAGAACGTTGATCTGAGTCGAACTAACGTAGCTGATGTACCCTGGAAAGCCCGAAAAGGTCACTGTGACTCCGTCGAGCTCCGTAGGCAGAGCGCCGCCCACAATCGACCAGCTGTCTTTGGACGACGAGAGATTCGTCCCCTGAATGGTCACAAAGGTATTCGCCGCGAGCGATTGTCCGGCCTCAAAACTTGCGCCGTTCAGCACTCCCGTGATGGAGGGCTGCGTCGCAGGAACCGTCGGGCTCAGCACCAGATTTACCGCTACCGTGACGGGCGAATAACCGGGAGTCGTTGGCGTGAAATTGATCGAGCCGCTATAAGTTCCTGCGGCCAGCGCCGTGCCTCCGGGACTGGTATCGATGCTGACCTGGGTCGTCCCCGGCGTGGTACCGGAAGTGCCGCTGGTGGCGAGCCATGCTCCGCCCTTAGTTGTGGAAGTTGAAATAGTGAATCCGAGCGGCGGACCTGTGGTCGATACCGTCAGGTATTGCGGTTGCGGAGTAGCATTGGCGCCCGCCCGACCTGCGAAGTACAATGACGCCGCACTCGCCGATAGCCCCGGCGCGGCAACTCCGAAGGCGATCTTACGGATCTGCGAAGCAGAATAATCCGAGATATAAAGATTGCCGGATGCATTGATCGCCAGCCCGCTCGGCTCCACCAGAGAATCGATCGCGAGTCCACCATTGCCGTTTTCGGCGCTCCCGCCCGATTGTCCGTTGCCCGCGATGGTGTTGATGGTTCCGGATGGATCCACCTTACGGATCCGGGAGTTGCCATAGTCGGCGATATAGATGTTGCCGGCGCTGTCCGCGGCGATTCCCTCCAGATTGTTTCCGAACTCCGCCGTGAGGGCGCCCTGCCCATCGCCGGCAAAGCCGTAGCTTCCCTTGCCCGCCACGGTCGAGATGTTTCCCGAGCCGTCCACTTTGCGCACGCGCGGTCCGTACAAAGCGTTACCCGCTTCGGTGATGTAAAGGTTCCCGTTCGCATCCACGGCAACTCCTACCGGGACGCTCAGCGTGGCGTTGATAGCCTGGCCGCCGTCGCCCGAGTAGCTCGCGGTGCCGTTGCCTGCTACCGTACTGATGATGCCCGACGTATTCACCTTGCGAATGCGCTCGCCCACCGTATCGGCGATGTAAAGATTCCCCTGCTTGTCTACTGCCAGGCCCGCGGCGGTCCTGAGCCCCGCCCCGACGGCGGGAGTTCCATCGCCACTGTCTGCGAACCCTCCTCCCGCGTACGTGCTGATGATTCCCTTCGTGTCTACCTTCCGCACCAGGCCAGTTCCGTTGCTGCTGTCGGAAACGTAGAGGTTGCCCGCCTGATCCACAGCTACACCGATATACGGCGGACCGCCATTCCAGCCGAAAATGGCGCTGGTGGCCGGTCCTCCATCGCCGTTGTTTCCGAAAAACAACATCTCATTTCCGGCAAACGTGCTGATGATGCCCGACGTGTTCACCTGGCGCACCACGCGGTTGCCGACATCGGCGAAATACAAATTTCCCGCCGCGTCGAAGGCAATTCCCGTGGGCATCGCGAGCCACGCATTCACGGCGGCGCTGCCGTCTCCGAGGTAGCCCTGCTGGCCAGTTCCCGCCACATCCGAAATCACCTGCGCATTAGCGCCCGCACCTATAAGGGCCGCGACATACAGAACAAATCTGAACCGCATAGGCTGCTTCAATTCCGAGTCCTCCAGGGAGCCCCGATCCGTTTCGCCAATCGGCAATCCCGTCGGCCAAACTCTTCCTGCCGTTACAATGGCTTGACGAGGGACTTCTTTTCAGAAATCTTCACGAAAAATTCCGGCGCGCCGGCATCCGAGTCACCCAACGCACGCCCAGGCTCTGGAGCCCGAGACGCTAAGCGCAGGCGTATCGTCTTTGTAAATCGAGGCGCGCAGACCCTCGCGGCAGAAGCGGACGGCATCCGGCTTTCGACCCACGGCGTCACCCTGGCGTACCGGCGGGACAACCACCGGCTGGCGAATCTGATCGCTCAGGCCTACACCTCCGCCGCGTCTGGCCACGCCATGCGCGCCCTTCGTCCTTCTGGAAAGCGGCCGTACACTATCCTGGCCGGTCCCGTTTCGCGCAAATATTCCGGGCTCTCAGCCGTGCGGCCGGCGGTGTGCATCGTCATCACCGATCCGGACCGAACCACGCCGTTTTTGAAGCAACGCCTTCAGGCCATCTATGGTCTTACCGAGGCCGAAGCCGCTTGACCGCGCTACTGACGGACGGCCAGAAGCTCCGCACCGCGGCCGTCCAGCTTGGAATCACGTATGGAACCTGCCGCACCCGGCTCGCCGGGATTTTTCAGAAGACCGAGACCCGCGGCCAGCCGGAGTTGGTCGCGCTTCTACTGAAAACTCTCGCGGTGTAGGCCCCTATACTGAAGAGCATGCAGCAGGGTTTCAAGCGGCTATGCATCGCGATTTTGGTATTGCCAATCGCGGCCGCAGCCGCCGGCCCGAGCAGCACCATCGCGCATCTACCCGGTGTGAAGATCAACGCTGCCAAGGTGGACACTTCGGGCAACATCTATATCGCCGGCCAGATCACAACCGCTGCCGGCTCCGTCGCCGCCTATATATCCAAGCTGAGGTCGGATGGGGCCACAACCTACTACACAGTCACGCTGGCGGGCAGTGGCACCAGTTCCAGCGCCGCCACGGCTCTGGACATCGATTCCACCGGTGCCGTCTACGTTGCCGGAACAACCACCGCCACGGATTTCCCGGCTAGTCCCGAGGCTGTTCAATCCAGCGGCGCCACTGCGTTCGCAGCGAAACTCAACGCGCAGGGTAACGTCGTCTACGCTGCGCTGATCGGCGGCAATGCAACGACGGCGCCAAGCTCAGTTGTGGTGAACAGTCGAGGAGAGCTGGTGGTCTCCGGCGAAACAACGCCCGCCGGATCCACTCCCGCGGCACAGGCGCTTTTCCTTCTCAAGCTCCGCGCCGACGGGACCACGGTCGTGACAGGCCCGCCAGGCATCGGCGGACTGCTGGCGATCGACGCATCTGACAACGTCTATATCGCCGGCACGCTCCCAGCGGATCGACCACACCAGTGCCCACGCCGGGAGCGTTTCAGGGACTCCCGGGCGTTGCCTACTGCGGCTGCCCGTTTTTCGGTTTTCCTTGTGCGTACGGCAACCAATTCGTGGCCAGCGTCACCCAAGATTTAAGTCAAACCCGATTTCTGACCTACGTCACTTCAACCTACGGCGCGCAGCCAGCCTCCATTGCCGTGGATGCGCAGGGTAACGTCTTGGTCGCTGGCACCACCAGTTCGCCCGGTTACCCAACCACCGATAATTCCTACCTGCCAAACTACACCGCCGCGAGCGGGACCGTGGAAACCTGCGGCCCGCCCATCCCGCTTGAGTTCACCTCTCCCAGCGGCTATGTCACGCTGGTGAAATCGGACGGCACGGGGCTGATCTTTTCGACATTTTTCAGCGGCAGCCAGAGCGATACCATCGACTTCGCTGCCTTGACTAGCGCGGGCATCTACCTTGCAGGCCTGGCTGGTTCCACGGACTTGCCGGGCTTCAACGGCGCGGTCCCGTCTCAATGCGGCACGGTCGGATTTGTGACGCGCATGACCACCGATGGCTCGTCCATATCGGCCAGCCGCACGCCGCAGGGCACTCCGCTCGCCTACGATCCCACCACTCAAACGCTGCTGCTCTTCTCCGGCGACAATCTGTTCCGCTTCGATCCGTCCCAGGCGACTCCGATCGCCTGTGTTCTCGATTCCGCCGATCTGGAACCGGTCACGGCCGTAGCGCCTGGAGAACTTCTGTCCTTTTTTGGCCGTTTCCTATTTTTCGAAACCGACCCATTCACGTACAACATACAACCGGCTAACGGCATGTACCCGCTCACTTCGCAAGGTCTCGGCGTCATGGCGAACCAGGCTCCCGCGCCGTTGCTTTACATCTCCGAGCCACAAGTCAATGTTCAGGCACCCTATGAAATTGCAGGCAGTCTGGAAACAAATCTGACTTTGACTTACTCCGATGCCAACGGAAACACCGTCTCCGATTCCAGAACGCTCGCCGTCGCAGCCACCAATCCAGTCGCGTTTCTATCGCAACCGTCCAACGTCAGCCAGGCTTTTCCGCTCACTCTGAACGCGGACGGAACGGTCAATTCGGCAGCGAACCCAGCCCGCGCGGGGTCCGTCATCACCATGTTCCTGGATGGCCTGGGAGTCACCAGTCCCCAGCCCATCACGGGCTTGGTAAATACCAGTCCAGGCGCGACGCTCAACTCACCGGTGGTGGTCACACCGAATTGCAACGACGGATTCTGTTACCCGGCGCCCACCTTCGTCTCCGCCAGCTCGTTGCCCGGCGCGATTTCCGGCGTCACACAAGTTCAATTGCAGGCACCAGCCAACCCCCATCCTGGAGGCGAATTCGAATCCATATTCTCGCTGTCCGTGGGCTCCGCCGCCGTGCGCGACATGAATTTATCATTTTGGGTGCAATAGCCGATTCCTCGGGCCTGCCGACCTCCCACCAACCCGGGTCATGCTATCCTACGCTTTCAGTTTGGGACCGTCCCGCTTGCGACCGCGTCCTCTCTACACTCATTCGCACTGAGACCAATACATGAAGCTCACTTGGACCAAGACCGACGAGGCGCCCGCACTCGCCTCCTACGCGCTGCTGCCCATCCTACGAGCCTACTTCAAGGGCACAGGGGTCGAAATCGAAACGGCTGACATCTCGCTCGCTGGACGTATCATCGCCAACTTCCCCGAGTGTCTTCAAAACGACCAAAAGATTCCCGACGAGTTGACCCGCCTGGGTAAACTGGCCCAGACGTCGGAAGCCAACATTATTAAGCTCCCCAACATCAGCGCCTCGATTCCGCAGCTCCGGGAAGCGATTGCGGAGCTCCGCGCAAAGGGCTACAACATCCCCGACTATCCCGAAGAGCCGTCGACGGAGGAGGAGCGTGCGCTGCAGGCCCGCTTTGGCGTGGTCCTGGGCTCGGCCGTGAACCCCGTATTGCGCGAAGGTAATTCGGATCGCCGCGCTTCGAAGTCGGTGAAAGAGTTCGCGCGGAAGCATCCACACAGGATGATGAAACCCTGGCCGAAATCCGGTTCCGTGACGCGTGTCGCCCACATGAGTGACAAGGACTTCTACGGCAGCGAGAAATCCACGACGGTCGCCGCCGCTACCAACGTGCGCATCGAATTCGTGGACTCAGCCGGCGCGGTCAAGGTGCTGAAGCCTAGCCTCCCGCTGCTCCAGGGCGAAGTCATCGACAGCGCGGTGATGAACGTCGCGGCGCTGCGGAAATTCTATGCCGAGCAGATGGCCGCCGCTAAAGCTGACAATGCTCTCCTGTCGCTGCATCTGAAGTGCACCATGATGAAGATCTCCGATCCGATCATGTTCGGGCACTGTGTGGCGGTGTATTTCGCAGCTGCCCTGGAGAAGCACGCCGCCGCGCTCCAAAAAATCGGCGCCAATGTCAACAACGGACTGTCCGACGTGCTCGCCAAACTCGACCAGCTTCCGGCCGCGCAGAAGGCCGGGATCGAGGCCGATATCGCAGCCTGTTATAACAATCGTCCAGCCTTGGCGATGGTCGATTCGCGGGCCGGTAAGACCAACCTGCACGTTCCCAACGATGTCATCGTCGATGCGTCCATGCCGGTCGTCATCCGCGACGGCGGCAAGATGTGGAACAAACAGGACGCGCTCGAAGACACTGTCGCCATGATCCCGGACCGCTGCTACGCCACCATCTATCAGGTGGTGATCGAGGACTGCCAGAAGCACGGACAATTCGACCCGGCCACCATGGGCAGCGTGTCCAACGTCGGGCTCATGGCCCAGAAGGCCGAAGAGTACGGTTCGCACGACAAGACCTTTGTCGCGCCCGGCAACGGCACGATACGCATCGTTGACGGGGGCGGCAAAACACTGCTCGAACAGAGCGTCCAGCGCGGCGATATTTTCCGCGCCTGCCAAACCAAAGACGAGGCCATCCGCGATTGGGTAAAACTGGCCGTGGCACGCGCGCGGGCAACCGGCACGCCGGCGGTGTTCTGGCTCGACCCGGATCGCGGCCACGATGCCCAAATCATTCAGAAGGTGAAAGCCTACTTACCCGAACACGACCTCTCGGGACTCGAAATCAAGATCATGAAGCCGGTCGACGCGATGAAATTCTCGCTCGAGCGAATTCGCCGCGGCGAGGACACCATCTCCGTCACCGGCAACGTGCTTCGCGACTATCTCACCGACCTGTTCCCGATTCTCGAGTTGGGCACCAGCGCCCGCATGCTCTCCATCGTGCCGCTGCTCCAAGGCGGCGGATTGTTCGAAACCGGGGCCGGTGGCTCGGCGCCCAAGCACGCGCAGCAGCTCCTGAAAGAAGGTCATCTACGCTGGGACTCGCTCGGTGAATATTGTGCGCTGGTTCCTTCGCTGGAGCTGATTGCGGCCAAGACCGCCAACCCGCGCGCGGCTCTGCTTTCTAAAACGCTCGACGCCGCCATCGGCCGCTACCTCGAAGACGCCCGCGAGCCTTCTCGCAAAGTAAACGAGATCGACAACCGCGGCTCGACCTACTACCTGGCGTTGGCGTGGGCCCAGGCACTCGCCGCCCAGGACCAGGACCGGGGGTTGAAGCAGCGCTTCACTCCGGTAGCCGCCGCGCTAGAAGCGAACGCAGGCAAGATCACTCATGAGTTGTTGGCGGCCCAGGGCAAGCCGGTGGATATCGGCGGGTATTATTTCCCGGACGACGCGAAGTGCGCCGCAGCCATGCGCCCCAGCGTTACGCTGAACGCAATCGTAAACGGAATGTAGTAGCTTTCCTAGTGCGGCTCAGTGCGATGGTAGTTCGGAAAAGCCGGGCGGCGAAGCTTCGGTGGTGGATTCGTTTTCAACTCCTCGAACACCACTTCCACTGATTTTTCAAGTTGCGGGTCGTGGCCCTTACGTACTAAAGCCGGATCTTGCTCGACTTCGAAATCCGGCGAGATTCCGATATTCTCCACTTCCCACTCGCCCGTGAGTGGATTGTAGATACCGGAGCTCGGCGCGCCCAAAAAGCCGCCATCCATCAGACCCGGCCCGCCCGCCATGCCGACCAGCCCGCCCCAGGTTCGTGTTCCAATGAGTTTGCCAACACCGGCCCGCTTGAAGTACCACGGCATCGCGTCGCCTCCCGAGCCCGCGCGCTCATTGATGATCATGACCTTGGGGCCGAAGATTCCTTGCGGCTGGATCAATGGATCTCCCACGCGATTGGAAGCGGCGCTGAGCACCTTGCGGTTCAAGATTTCAGCGATGTCGGTGGCCAGCAGACCGCCTCCGTTGAAGCGTTCGTCCACAATAGCAGCCTCCTTTCCGATCTGCGCATAGAAATAGCGGTTGAACGCCGCCAGGCCGCCATTCGAGGTATCGGGCATGTAGATATACGCAACTCTTCCGCCGGTCATCTGATCCACCTTGCGGCGGTTGTCCTCGATCCATGCCAGATTGCGCAGCCCCGTTTCATTCGCAACCGGGACTACGTTCACCTCCCGCGCTCCGGTGCCGTTCGCATCCGGCCCAACGCGAAGCAGCACCGTTTTTCCGGCCAGCTCCTCGAAAAAGCTGTACACGTTTTCCGGCGGCCGAACTTCACGACCGTTCACCGCAAGCAGATACTCCCCGGCTTTCACGTTTACGCCCGGCTGGGTGAGCGGAGCGCGAAGCTGCGGATTCCAGTTTTCGCCGCTATAGACGCGCGCGAAGCGATAGCGGCCGTTGGCAACCTCGTAATCTGCCCCCAGCAATCCAGTCTGGGTGTGCTTCACCTCCGGAAGATCCCCACCGCCCGTTCCCATGTGGCTGACCGTAATGTTGCCCAGCATTTCCTGGAACAGGTAAGTCAGATCGCTGCGCGAGGCGACGCCGAGAAGATACGGCTCGTACTGCTTTTCAGCGGCTTTCAAATCCAGTCCATGGGTGTTGCGATCGTAGAACCAGTCGCGCTCGGTGTGCCAGGCCTCGTGATACATCTGCTTCCACTCCTGGATTGGATCTACCCGTACTTCGATGCTGGCCGTCTTCAACGCTGCCGGCGCGGGTCCTCCGGCAGGCGCAGCGGCCGCCCCAGTGCCGCCCGCCGGCCCGCTCGGCATCGGCCGCAGAGCCGCGATAATCCAGTCGTCTCCCTGCTGGTACAGCGCCTTCTCGCCCGCGAACGACATCGTAAAGTTTCGAATGCCCGCGAGCGGAACGTCGCTCTTGCGGGCCTTCAGGTCGTAACGGTGGAGCGACATTTCCGGAGGACGGGGAGGGCCATCCGCTCCCTGGCTTGGGGCCGGCGTCAACTCCAGCGCGAGCAGCGTTCCCGCTTTTCCCACCTGAAGCCCAACGTAGCGCCGCGCTGGCATGGGGACCGCCAAAGTGCGCTGGTCGATCCCGTCCAGGTCGATCTTAACGTCTGGTGTGCCGGCCTTGGGCGTCTCGGGCTTCTCGTCAGCGGCCTTCTTGTTGTCGGCGACCTTCTCTTCATCGCTCTCAGGAGCAAACGGCGAAGGCTGCGACTTATCGAGCACCATCAGATAAATCGAACTGGTTGAACTGCTGCTGACTGCGTGAATGTCGAGTCCCAGGCTTTCACCGGCATTTGTGCTGGCCGTGAAGTACAGATATTTTCCGCCCTGGTCGAACACGGGGTTATCGGCATCGCTCATTCCGTCGGTGACGCGGGTTGCTTTGCCATCGCTGAGCGAGAACAGATGAATCGCACTCAGCTCGTTCGGCAACACTTTAGAATAAGCCAGCCACTTGCTGTCCGGCGACCAGGCCCCCGCGATGTCGCCGCTGCGCATCTGATAAGTGTCCTGATCCACTTCGATCTGCTTTTTCGACTCCAGATCGACGTACCAGAGTTTTTGGAAACTATCGACCAGCGCGATTTTCTTGCTGTCCGGTGAAAATCTCAGCGAGCGGTAGAAGCCGGGCTTTAGTTCGATCTTGATCGCTTCGCCCTCGCCGCTCTGCGGCGATATGTGGAGCGCGTACTCGCCCGATTCGTCGGAAAGGTAAGCGATGCCCTTTCCGTCCGGCGACCACTGGGGTTCGCGCTCCATCACCCCCGGCGTACTGGTCAGATTACGCGGATCGCCTTTCTCCGCCGGCACCGTGACGATATCGCCGCGCGCCGCAAAAACCGCGCGAGCGCCACTCGGCGAGATCGCTGGGCTCCCTAGCGTTTTTGCAACTTTTACGAACTTTGGCCGCAGTTCTGGAAAATCGCCTTGCACGCGAATCGGGACCGCTTTGGTCTTTCCCGATTTCAAGTCGTACAGAGAAATCCCCCCGAATTGTTCATACACGATCGCATCCGGCCCGAGTGAGGCCGACTTGAAATCCAGGCCGGTGTTCGGAATCGCCTCCCGGACGGCCTGCGATTTCGTGTCATATGAAAACAGCGTGACCGGTCCATTTCGGTCCGAAAGGAAATAGACCCTATCGCCAGCCCACATAGGATTGAAGTCGTTCGAGTTGGTTCGCGGCACCTTTGTGACGCTGCTATCGGACATGCGCGCCAGCCAGACGCGCGTGGTCTGTCCGCCACGATATTTCTTCCACATGCTGAACGCTTTGCCGGTCGGTTCGTAAGCGATCGACTGGCCGTCGGGAGACATCGACGCTTCGTACCCGGAGGGGAACGGCAGCCTTTCCGCAACTCCTCCCTCGGCCGGGACAGTGAACATCTCGGCGAATCGTGAATAGGCGGTTCGTGAGGAACTGAAGATGATTCGCTTGCCGTCCGGCGTCCAGCCCAGCACCCGATCCGGCGCCGGGTGCCAGGTCAATCTTTTCGGGACGCCACCGGCCGCGGGCATGACGAAAACGTCCACGTTGCCGTCATACTCGCCCGTGAAGGCGATGAGCTTCCCATCTGGCGAAAATGCCGGATCGGTTTCAATTCCAGCTCCACTGGTAAGCCGGACCGCGTCGCCGCCTTCCCGGGGGACGCTCCACAAATCGCCGGCATAAGAGAAGACGATATGGGTTCTGCTCAGGGTTGGTTTCTGGAGCAGCAGCGGCGCATTCCCGGCGGACGCAAATGCGGACCAAGCGAGCAGGGCGATCAGCAGGCGCATAAATCCTTTTTCTTCCGTGAAATCAGCATGCGTCGAGCGCCGGGCTAGTTGTTCTGTCTTACAAGCTTGCGGACCGTCGAGCCGGTTGGCATATCGCCGATCTTGTCGGGCCGCACCTCGCCCGTATACAGCGTTCGCGTCCGGGGATCCACCGCGAGCCCTTCGGCGATCGACAGGTCGGTGTACTTGCCAATCACTTTGCCGTCCTTGGCGCTACCGATAAAGACCGCCTTGAACTTGTAGGTATCCACCGCGTAGAGCGTATCGTCGGGCAGGATCGTGAGGCTGCTGTCGCCGCCGAACTGCGTCCATTGGTCGAGAAAATTGCCATCCTGATCGAATATCTGGATGCGGTTGTTGGAACGGTCGGCCACGAAGACGCGCCCGCTGGAGTCAATTGCCACTGAGTGCGGGAGCCTAAACTCGCCGGGACCGGTGCCCTTCTTGCCCCAGGCCTTGATGAATTTCCCGTCCTTGGTGTACTTCACTACGCGCGAGTTCACGTGGCCGTCCGTCACGAAGATGTCGCCATTTCTGCCGATCGCAACGTCGGTTGGACCATTGAAGGTGTACTCGCCGTCGCCCGCCACTCCCTTGGTGCCGATCGTCATTAGAAGCCGGTGATCGGGGCTGAATTTGTAGACCAACTGACCGTTCGTGCCTTCCTTGTTGTTCTGGCCGTCGGTTATCCAGATGTTGCCTTCTCGATCCACTCGAATGCCGTGCGGCCACACAAACATTTTGTCGCCCCAGGTGCGCAGCACCTTTCCGGCGGCGTTCAGTTCAATGACCGGCGGCTCAGCGCGCGTAAACGCGAGAATGGTCCCCTTCGCGTCAATCGCCATGCCGGAGGTCTCTCCCCACTTCATGCCATTCGGCAGTTGCTGGCCCCAGCCCGGCACTGCCTTGTAAGGTTCCTCGGCCCGCAGGCCGGGCGAAGTAAAACCGAGAGCGGCAATCAGCGCCATCGGGACCGTCGCAAGGGCAATCAGCTTGACGCGGAAACTTAATAAACGCATAAGGAAGCCTCCGTTGAGATAGTCTATCCGATTTACTCGCTCCGAATCGACGATGGTGCGGCTGGGGCGCGCCGTCAGGCCTGACCCCGGCGCTTTATATGCCAGAACGCCAAAAACCCGATCATGATCACCGCGATGGGCAAAGTGGTTATGGGTTCGGGGCGAAACCGTTCTGGGAAATCACGCGTAGGGCGTTTTTTCGTCCAACTGCCCGCCGGCCTTCCCACAATGCCGTTTCCGTTCCGGTTCGCCGGCGATGTGCCCAGGATTAAACGTGAGGCAAATCTGACGATAGGATGCCTCGTTCCTGACGCTGCTTTCAGTTCAAGGCGCTAGAAAAGTCCTCGTTGCATCGTCCCCGCTCCGCATTTCTCTAGCCAAGATGGGGACTGACGCAAATAGTGGACAATGCTCGATGGCTGGAATCAACTCTTGCTGCATGGCTGCGGCGGAAACAAAGCGTTGCTTCCGGTTTTTGGCCAGGCACTTTTGCAATACATTATCCAGCTGCTTCACTTCAGCAGCTTCGCCTGCCAGGTGAAAAGGCGATCCTACAATCGACGCGATCAATTCCGCGGAGGTGCGGCCCACAAAAGGCCTCGAACCGGTGAGCGCCTCCACCACCGTGACGCCGAGCGCGACGATGTAAGCGTACCCATGCCAAAACGATCCTGCCACGGCCCGATCTCGACATTGCGAAGGCCGCAGTCCTCAACAGCCTTTCCTGCCCCGACGCGCAGGGGGGCTATCGTCACGCAACCGACGAATTCGTTGACTGGTATTGTTCCGAGCCGCGATTATCGTTCAGCAAGACTGTGGTTTGACACGTGCCGAAAGAATTCGCCGGTCGCATTGGCAACGACCGGCGATCATCAAAACTTGAACTTCTTACTTCGCCTGCGCGAGCCCGGCAACAACTGCGTCAAATTTATCGAGTATCTCGTTCCAGCCCTCTAGCTGACCGCTATTTTTGGCGTGCTCCATGGTTTCGTTGCCAATGAAGGTGAGTTTCGTCTGGCCGTTTCCAAAATCCTCAAAGGTAACTACGTCGTACGCATCGGCTATGGCCTCATGTTCTATTCCATATTGCGCAGCGTCGACCTTGTTTCCATCCGGGTCGGAAAAGTACATGGAGGAGACGATCTTCTCATGCAAAACAATCTCGTGGTATTCACCACCATTCCAGAACTCCTGCCCATCTGGCGCTCTCATGCAGCAGAGAAATTTTCCTCCGACCCGAAAATCTATCTTGCAGAAAGGCGCAGTAAAACCCTTCGGCCCCCACCATTGCATCACGTATTTCGGGTCTGTCCACGCCTTCCAAACCAATTCGCGCGGAGCGTCGAAAACTCTTGTGACAACCATCCGCTCTGTCTCGTTAACCGTGTTTTGCGTCATCTCTGACCTCCATTTTTTTCATTTGATTCACAACCACATCCAGCTTGTCGAAACTCTCTTCCCAGAAGCGGCGATAGTTAAACGCCCAATCGCTGACTGCTTTTATCGCCCCTGGCCTAAGCGTGCACACACTCTCTCGTCCACGCTTCGTCTTGATCACAATCCGCGCCCGCACCAGGTAGGCAATATGTTTTGAAATCATCTGCTGCGAGAGTGCAAACGGTTCCGTCAATCCATGCACAGAGGCAGGACCATGTGAGAGCCGTTCGATCATCCCCCGCCGGGTTGGATCAGACAAAGCAGCAAATGTTGTACCCAATTTATCCACAACCATATGGTAGTGGATTATCAGCTAATGTCAAGTGGGAATTTTGCGGTTCCTGATTTTTCTGTTCTCTGCCTTTAGCGCAAAGACGAACCGGCTCGCATCGGATCGTCCGTCGCTCCGAACCGGTGCCTTAGGTACAATCGACTGATGCCGAAGTCCATCTCAGTTTCCGCCCCGCTGATCGCACTCCTAGCCGCGCTCCTGCTAATACCATCGTCGAATGCCCAAACCGCCCCGCCCACGTCCTACCCGAACTATCCAAGTGAGATTCCGGCCAATTTCAAGCCCGTGACCGGCAGCTTCGATCACGACCGTCGCGATGTTATGATCCCGATGCGCGACGGCGTGAAGCTTCACACCGTGATCCTGGTGCCGAAAGGAGCCAAGGGCGCTCCCATCCTGCTGACGCGCACGCCCTACAACGCCACCGACCTCACCACCCACGCTCACAGTACTCATCTTGGTCCGGATCTCTACGGTTACGACAACGCCACCGACGTTATCGTCGACGGCGGTTACATTCGAGTGATTCAGGATGTCCGCGGCAAGTACGGATCGGAAGGCGATTACGTCATGAACCGCCCTCTGCACGGGCCGCGCAACCCGACCCCTGTGGACCACGCCACCGACACCTACGACACCATCGACTGGTTGGTGAAGAACGTCCCCGAAAGCAACGGAAAGGTCGGTATTCTCGGAATTTCCTACGACGGATTTACGCCCCTGATGGCGCTCGTCAATCCACATCCTGCCCTGAAAGTAGCGGTGCCGATGAACCCGATGGTGGATGGCTGGAGAGGCGACGATTGGTTCCACAACGGCGCATTTCGCGAGCAGGGACTGCCGTACATCTATGAGCAGGAGGCGACTCGCGATAACGCCGCCAAGTGGTGGTCGGCCTACTATGACGATTACGACATGTTCCTGCAGGCCGGATCGGCGGGCGAGCTCGGACGCCTCCACGGCATGGAGCAAGTTGGCTTCTGGCGCAACCTCTTGGAACATCCTGCCTATGATCGCTTCTGGCAGGATCAAGCCATGGACCGGGTGCTGGCCGCCCAACCGTTGAAAATTCCGGTGATGTTGGTGCACAGCCTTTGGGATCAGGAGGACATTTACGGCGCCATCGCGGTCTACAAAGCCATCAAGCCGAAGGACACCAATAACGACAAGGTGTTCCTGGTTCTGGGTCCCTGGCATCACGGGCAGGAAATCGATGACGGCAGCTCGCTAGGCCCGGTGCGATTCGATAGCGACACCGCCCTCTACTTCCGTCGCGAGATCTTGCGGCCCTTCCTGGATCGGTATTTGAAGGACGGCGCACCCCAGGCGGACATCCCGAGCGTCTCCGCGTTTGAAACCGGTGCGAATACGTGGCGGCGTCTGCCGGCTTGGCCGGCGGGCTGTACCAGCGGCTGCAAAATACAACCAACGCCGCTCTATCTCGCCGCTGGAGATAAGTTGAGTTTCGCTCAGCCGCAATCCGGCGATGCAGAGTTTGAAGAATACATCTCCGATCCCGCTAAACCGGTTCCGTTCCGCTCCCGCCCCATCGACACTTCCAGCTGGTCGCGCTGGTTGGTGGACGATCAGCGCGAAGCGTCCGGCCGCCCGGATGTCGCGGTGTTCGTCTCCGATGTCCTAACGGCGCCCATGAAGATCAGCGGCCAGCCGATCGCCAACTTAGTCGCCTCCACCAGCGGCACGGACTCGGACTGGGTAGTGAAAGTGATCGACGATTACCCCGACGAAGTTGCCGGCCAGCCGGGCATGGGCGGCTATCAGCTCATGATTTCGGCGGACATCTTCCGCGGACGCTACCGCGAGAGCCTGGAGATTGCCAAACCGATCAAATCCGATACGCCTCTTTTGTATCGCTTCGCTCTGCCCACCGCAAATCACGTGTTTCTGCCCGGCCATCGGATCATGGTGCAAGTCCAGTCCAGCTGGTTCCCGCTTTACGATCGTAATCCTCAGACCTTCGTTGCCAATATTTTTTGGGCCAAGCCAACGGATTTTCGTAAGGCAATCCAGCGGATTTATCACGCCCCCGGCCAGGCGAGCTTCATCGAACTGCCTCTGGTGAAAACCAATTAGCGATAACGAGAGGCGCCAGCCCCGGTCACCGCGCTCGCCAGCCCATCTTCGCCTCATTATCAACAACCTCCGCCCGGCCGCCTCGGCGCCCAACCACACGCCCGCGGTGTTCTGGCTCGACCCGGGATCGTGGCCATGATGAGCAAATTATTCAAAGTGAATGCCTACTTACCCGAACACGACCTCTCGAGACTGGAAATCAAGATCATGAAGCTGGTCGACGCGATGAAATTCTCATTAGAGCGAATTCGCCGGCAGCGCCGGGACGGACCCTAAGGAGGACGCGCCCCAATTCCCGGATGCCGTCCTTTGTCAGAAATCGGTGGATACAATCCGAATCGTCTGTATTGACCAATCAAAATTCCGAGCAGCGACAATTCGGGCGGCAGGCGGACACAAGCGCGTTTTCACGAGACGAATTGGTTTGGACGGTGCTTTCGGCGCAGGATCGCACCGTGGCACACCACAGCCACCATTCCCGTCGTCCTGTAGGGCGTCGGACCATGTTCAAGCCAAGTCGTTGCAGGGTATCGAAAGGCGTTCGCCGGCACGATACACTCATGAATTAGAAGGCCAATAACCAGCGGAATGCCTCTACCAGAGCGCCCGAAGATTTACCATATCGTGCATGTTGATCGGCTCGCATCGGTTGCTGCTGATGGGTATTTATTCAGTGATGCGACTATTTCGGAACGTGGAGGTACCGGCACGACGATCGGCATGGGAAAGATCAAGCAGCGTCGGCTAACTCTGCCGGTCAGATGCCAGCCGGTCACGGAGGTCAACAGCCGATTCTGCACTTGGAGGCTGACTTACGCAGAACCGTTCAATGGGCAGAAGAACACGGGAAGCGCTGGGCGTTCACGCTATCGAATGCGGGGGCCCGCTACTTTGAAGATCGATGCGAACTCGGACAACTGAGCGAGATCAATTGGGACGCGGTAAGTGCGAGGAAATGGTCTGGGAATGGTGTTCCCGCAGCAGTTAAAGAGGGTAAGCAGGCGGAGTTCCTGATCGAGGACTGCTTTCCGTGGGAGCTAGTGGAACGAATCGGCATCTGCTCTAACAGTATTGTCAATCGCGTGGATCAGGCGCTTACGACTATCCCGTATCGTCCCTTGATCGAGGTTCGAACAGACTGGTTCTACTAGATTAGAATATGGGTTCCGCTGTGATTGAATTCAAACAAGGCGACATCCTTGAGTCAAACGCTGAAGCGCTCGTCAACACCGTCAACTGCGTCGGTGTGATGGGTCGTGGAGTCGCCCTCCAATTCAAAGAAGCATTTCCAGACAACTTCAAGGCTTATGTACTCGCGTGCAAACGTCAAGAGTTGCAACCTGGAAGAATGTTCGTCTTCGAGAGGCGCCAGCTAGGCAATCCGAAATTTATCATCAATTTCCCGACGAAGCGACACTGGCGAGGACAAAGTCGAATAGGGGATATCGAGGCAGGTCTCCGCTCCCTCGTGAAGGAAATTCGGGAGCTCCAGATTAAATCAATTGCTCTCCCGCCATTGGGAAGCGGTCTTGGTGGTCTCGATTGGGGGCAGGTACGCCCTCGTATCGAGAAGGCACTCACGCCCCTCGAAGACGTGTCAGTCGTGGTTTTCGAGCCGCTTCAGACCGCGAGAGAACCGAGAAAAGCAGCCAAGGTTCCGGAGATGACTGCTGGACGAGCTGCTCTGGTTGGATTGATGAGTCGTTACCTAGCCGGATTGCTCGACCCCTCTCTGACGCTTCTTGAAGTTCACAAACTGATGTACTTTATGCAGGAGGCGGGCGAGCCGCTTAGGTTGAGGTATGTCGCGGCTCCCTATGGCCCATACGCAGACAACCTGCGTCATGTGCTCAGGCAAATCGATGGATACTTCGTCTCGGGGTACGCTGACAGCGGAGATGCTCCCGATAAGGAGTTGAGCTTAGTCCCTGGCTCCATTGAAGACGCCGACAAGTTTCTCCTTGATCACCCCACCACCCGAGCCCGCTTCGGAAGGGTGGCGGAACTGGTAGACGGTTTCGAGACACCATTTGGACTGGAACTGCTCTCCACTGTCCACTGGGTTTGCACTCGTGACCGACCTCCAGACGCGGCCCACTTGGTATCCAAGGTCTACTCTTGGAATGAGCGTAAGCGGCAATTCTCGCCACGCCAAATCCTGCTTGCCCACGATGTGCTCGCGAACAAGGGCTGGATATCCCTCGCGGATTCTCAGAATACGCACAAAGTCACTCCCGGATAACTCTGAGAACGACGACCGCTCCAAGAAGGGAGGGAGAGGGAGCAAGACACTACCAACGCTTTGCTGTTCCCGTCGCATCGGCCCGCCCCGGTCACCGCGCTGGCCAGCCCATCTTCGCCCCATTATCAACAACCTCCGCAACCTAGCCCGGCCCCGCAACCACGCGCCCATGTTATCCCGGTTCCGAGGTATCCAAATGTCAGCTCCATCCATGACCATCGATCGCGCGGCCACCAACCGCGCCAACTCGCAGCATTCCACCGGCCCGCGCACCGAAGCCGGCAAACAAGCTTTCGTCGCTCAACGCCCTGCGCCACGGCCTGACCGCAGCCTCCGCCGTCCTCCCTTCCGAAGATCCAGCCGCCTTCGAAGCCCATCGCCGCCAGTTGTTCGCCGAACATCAACCCGCCACCCCGACCGAAACCCAGTTCGTCCAGGAACTCATCGACACCTCCTGGCGTCTGAACCGCATCCCGATGCTCGAAGCCGACCTGCTCAACCGCGCCGCCAATCCGCCCAACGAGCAAGCCCGTATCGACTTCGATATCGTCGACGCCCACCGCCTGATCAACAACCTCTCCATCCAGGGCCAGCGCCTCGCCCGCCAGTTCCAAAAAGCCCTCGACAAGCTCCGCGAGATCCAAACCGAACGCCGCGAGCGCGAGCGCCGCGAACTAAAGAACGCCGCCTCCCTGCTCGAATTCCATAAACACAAAGGACTTCCCTGGGAACCCTCCGACGATGGCTTCGTTTTCTCGAAAGACCAAGTCGAACTCTTCGCCCGCCGCGCCATCCGCCAAAACGACGCCCGCCACGTCGGCTACGTCCGCTTCGATATGTTTCCAAGCCCGATGCAACAGGCATCCTTGGCCTCGCACGCGTGAAATTTTGCGATGACGCCGCTCCCCCAACACCTTCTTGTTCACTCACCGTGTCTTACGAAAAATTTGTCATTTACGCCGCCGCGTTCGGTATGTTAATCTATCAGTAGCTTGCATGAACCGCACCCAACCCGTGGTTCAGCCTAAATCCCCCAAACGGAGCTAACAACACCCAAGAATGAGCTTTACTGTCTTCCTCGGAAATTTACCTGTGTGGGTCACCAAAGACGATATCAAGTCCTGGCTAACCGCAGAAAATCTGGCCTTCGACGACGTGAAGGTAATTCGCAACCCCGAGACACAGGAGTCCAAGGGTTTCGCCTTCATCGATACGCCCAACGCAGAAGAAATGAATCTGATCATTCGCCGCTTCGATCGCGCGCCGCTGGAAGATCGGCTCCTCAGAGCCAATCAGGCGCAGCCGCCCAAGTCCAAAGGCCAGGGCCCTGCAACCGCCAGTCCCGCTAATCGAACCACCAACGTAGGCCCGCGCCGAGAACGCGGAGGCAAAAAACACCGCAAACACAATAATCCGAACGGTCCCCAAGGTCCCCATAGCGCATTCGCCGAAGAGCTGGCTAAGGCGCTCTAAGTCTTTCAGGTCCGTCCCTCCTTCCCTTCGCCCACCCCGCAGTAACCTAGGTCTTTTGCCCCTAACAACATCTCTTTTTCAGTGCTATACTCAATGCACCCTGTAACCTGGGGTAGCGCTTTGTTTTCTATTTAGAATCCGCTCGTATGGGGGTGGTTTCGTGAGTTTGCTCATACTTCGTGCCTTCTTTATTCTGGTACTGGCCGCCGCCGGCTGGTTCCTGCGGCCGTTTGATCTGTCTAACATCTACGCCGCCGCCACCGGATTGGTCATCGGCCTGGCCATCGTTCTGTTCGAACTCCAGGTTCGCAAAACCACCCTCAAGCGATTGATTGGGGCGGCCTTCGGTTCCCTGCTCGGAATCGTGGGCGCTTACCTCATCTCTCTGATTCTGGCCCGCGCCTTCCCCACCAACTCCACCACGCTCTCGTTCCTGCAGGTCTTGCTCCTGTTGTGGATGGCCTACGTCGGTTTGGTGGTAGGCGCCAGCAAGGGCGAGATGCTCAACTTGGGCGCTCTGGGGGGCCTGTTCGGCGGCGAGCAGACCGCCGGCCAATCCTTTAAGATCCTCGACACCAGCGTCATCATCGACGGCCGCATCGCCGACATCGTCGAAACCGGTTTTCTGGATGGAGTCTTGGTCATTCCGCAATTCGTGCTGCGCGAGCTACAGCTGGTCGCCGATTCAGCCGATTCGCTCAAACGTAACCGCGGCCGCCGCGGCTTGGACGTCCTCCAGCGCGTCCAAAAAATGACCCAGATCAACGTCCAGATTCTCGAAGACGATTTCCCCAACGTGCGCGAAGTGGACATGAAGCTGATCGAGCTCGCCAAGGCCTATGGCTGCAAGATAGTCACCAACGATTTCAATTTAAATAAGGTCGCGCAGCTGCATGGCGTCGAGGTCCTGAACATCAACGAGTTGGCCAATGCGCTGAAGCCCATCGTACTCCCCGGTGAAACCATGCGCGTCTTCATTTTGAAGGAAGGCAAGGAGTATAACCAGGGCGTGGCCTATTTGGACGACGGCACCATGGTGGTGGTGGATAATGCCAAGAAGATGATCTCCCGCACCATCGATATTGCCGTCACCAGCGTGCTGCAAACCACGGCCGGTAAAATGATTTTTGGCCGCTTTGACGAACGCGTGCACGGAGTCCACGACAAGAGCCAACCGCCCGAGCGCTCGCATGGACCTTCGCGCGAGCAGCCCGCCGCCGGATCGCAGACTGCCGAAGCTCGCGGTTCGGGCGTCACCGCTGCCGGATAGCAGGTCCTGACATGAAAGTATCCGTGATCCTCCCAGCCGCCGGGCTGGGAACCCGAATGGGACGAACCGCCCCCGAAAAGGCCGGCACCAGCCGCAAGCAGTTCATGCTGCTCGAAGGCTCGCCCATCTTGCTGCACACCATCCGGAAATTCGTCGACACGCCGGAAGTGGCCGAGATCGTCGTGGCGCTGCGCTCTGAAGACATGGGCTGGGCGCGCGACTTGCTGGCCGCCGAGCGTTTCTCCAAGCCCGTGCGCTTGGTCGAGGGTGGCGACAGCCGCCAGGAATCGGTCGAGCATGCGCTCGCCACGCTTGCCCCCGATACCGAGCTGGTCGCGGTTCACGACGCCGTGCGCCCCTTCATCGAGCAGCCGGTGCTCGAAAAAGTTTTCGCCGAAGCCGCCGAAGCCGGCGCCGCCATCGTCGGTATCGTTCCGGTCGACACCGTGAAGCAGGTCCATCGCAACAAGATCCGGCAGACCATCCCCCGTGAGCGCCTGGTTCTGGCTCAAACTCCGCAGGTCTTTCGCTACGAGCTTTTGAAAGCGGCTTTCGCCAAGGCGCGCGAGGACAGTTTCATCGGTACCGATGAGTCCAGCCTGGTGGAGCGGCTCGATCAGGTGGAAGTGAGCGTGGTCATGGGCAGCGATCGCAATATCAAAATCACCAAGCCCTCCGACATGGACCTCGCCCGCCTGTTCCTGGCCGAGGAGATGGCCGCGCGAGTTTCGTCTTGAGCGATCCCGTAACGCCTCAGCTCCGAATCGGGCAAGGTTGGGATGTGCATCGCATCGCGCCAGGCCGTCCGCTGATTCTGGGCGGCGTCACCATCTCTTCTGAATTTGGGCTGGAGGGTCATTCCGATGCCGACGTGCTTTCTCATGCCGTCACCGACGCATTGCTGGGCGCGGCCGCTCTCGGCGACATCGGAATGCATTTTCCCGATACCGATCCGCGCTGGAAAGATTCCGATAGCCTTCGATTCTTGCAGCACGCGCGCGATCTCGCTCTCGCCCAAGGCTATGAAATCGTCAACGTCGACTCCACCGTGATCCTGGAGCGCCCCAAGCTGAAGGATTACCGCGCAGCGATTCGCGAAAAGTTGGCTCAAACGCTCAACCTCCAGGTCGATCAAGTCTCCGTTAAATTCAAGACAGCCGAAAAACTGGGACCGGTGGGCGAGGGCCGCTCCGCCGAAGCGCAGGCCTTGGTCACTTTGGCTTACCGCCGCCGGTAAACTGCGATGTCGATGCCCACGCCGGATTCGCTGTAGACGATGCGGTGCGAACCCAGCCCTTCGAGCTCGGATGGAATGCTGACCGGTGAGGCGCCGCTAATCAGCAAAATGGCGCCAGGATTCATCATCCCGGCCATGTTCGCTAATGCCAAGGACTGCTCCACGCGATCATACTCGTTCAGCGCGTCCAAAGCGACCACGATATCGAACGCCTGGCCGGGCGCAGTATCCACGGACTGCGCCACGATATCGAGATCGTTCACGCTGATTCGCGCTCCCGCCTGCGGCTTCACTGCGACGGCGCGCATGTTCACATGATGCAAACCGGAAGGAATCGCAGCCGGGTCGGCAGGGCTGCCGATCAGTTCGCCAAATCGATTCCAGTATGAGAGCGCCTCCGCATTCCAGCCAGCCGCGGTGTTCAACGGCAATTGCAGGATGTAACGGCCGCTCCGAAGTTTCCCCAGGATGGCGCGTAGATGCGAAAGCGCGAACGGGTTCATGCCGAGGAGCGATAACTGCACTTCGTTCGCGCGACCCAGGTCCAGGCGCTCAACTGCTTCTAGAATCGCGAACGGCTGGGCGGTTTGGGGCGGATAAAAGTCATATCCATCCGGACGGCCGGAGAAATCCAGCTCGGGCGAAATCACAGCCACGCGGTGAACGTGAGCCGGCGCGGCCGCACTGCTCTTCAAAGCATGCAGTGTCTCCGATATCGCGAAGTCCATCAGCAGCGGCGCAACCTCGTCGTTCCGCCCGGAGTTGGCATGGTCCAGCGCCGAGCGCCGCAGGATGCCGCCCAGAAATGCCGGAAGCTCTTCTTCGGTCACTTTGAGCCGGCGCAGGAACTCGAATACGTCGCGCCAACGCTCGTCGTCGCGGCTGTCCAAGCCTTTGATGAAGTCATCGATTCTCGCGCGAGAGACCGCAGTCAGATCTCCGGCGGCGTTGACGGCATCTTTCTGGCTGAGCAGCACCGGTTGCGTAGTGAATGAACTGCCGAAGACGATCCAACCGCTGATCACGTCTTCGATGCCTTGATCGGTGCGGCCCCGCAGTTCCCAATCGCGCTGGCGAATCCAGTTGTCCCAAGCGGTAGCGGTGGGAAAATCGGGCATCTTTTCGCCGGACGCGGTGATGCTCGCTGTCAAAGGCTGGATCTGTTGCCAGCGCAGGTATCGGACCCCTTGCGCCGAAGCGCAGATCGATCCGGCCACAAAAAGAACACAAGCCATCGAGCGCGCCATAGACGATTGACTACTATTCTAATGGGCGCGCCGGAAGTTAGCTGCGGTTATTCGTGATGATGATGCTTCTTGTACCGGTCATAGACGAATCCGGTTGCGCCGCCGGCCACAGCTCCAATGGCCGCGCCTGGGCCGCCACCAGCCAAGGCGCCAACCACGGCTCCACCGGCCGCGCCGATACCGATGCGTCTAGCCGTCCGGACATGGGCCCTGTGCCGGTAAGAATGATAGTGGTGTCGATGATGATAAACGGCTGCCGGCGCGGGCATCGGAACCAAGATCAACGCAGTGAGTAGTACAAAGAATATCGATAAAAACCGCGTGCGCATGTGCACCCCTCCTTACCGAGCGAGGTGCACATCGCATGCCAGTGTCACGTTACTTCCCAAACGTCCAATCGATGCCGGCCAACGGGACAAAGTCGTGCAGCCAGCCACTGATCTTTGCGCCAGGAGCAGCCACAAACAATTGGTCGGGAAACGGCGTGCCGTAATACCGGAAATCGACCCGAATCAGCCAGTGCTCACTGATCGAATATTTGAGCCCGCCGCCCGCGCTCACCAAGCCTTCCACTTGGTTGGCGCGAGTGAGGTACGCAAAATTGCTCAGCGGCTGGTAGGCGTTTTCGGCGCCAGTCGCCATATAGTATTTGATTCCACCGCCAACTGCGGCATAAGGACGAAGCTTGCGATTGCGTGGAGTCGCGTAAACCAGTAAATCGTAATGCACCGCCTGCGCATCGGCATCCATGTTGGCTTCCTGCCCACCGAACTTCAGCTCCGAGTCCCCCTGACGAAACGTATAGCGGATTTCGCCGCCGAAATAGTTGCCCATGTTTTGCCCCAGAACGGCGCTGAAGGAAGCGCGCGGTTCGAAACCGGCCTGCGCCGAGCCTGACCCGTTGGTGATGGTCGCGTCATGATAGAAGCCGAAGCCGGCCGCTCCGCCAAGCGACCAGGTTTGTCCAAAGCAGGAACCAGCCGTCAGAATCAAGGGGAAAAGAAGTCGGAAGTGAGACATGCAACCTCGCTATTACCGATTTTAGGCTTGGGCGTAGAGTTATCGCACTCCGGCGATTACCCTATTTAAGGCGCTCAGCGCCATCAGCGGACCAGGCGGGGAATGTCTTCGGGTTCTTTTTCTTCCACCGGAACCTCGGGTCCGGTGATCAATCGCGCGCCGCGACTGTAGGTCAGGTACAAAAAACCCCACTGGATGAACACCAGCACGCGATTTGAAAACTCCACCAGGTACATCAAGTGGACGAACAGCCAAGTGAACCAGGCGAGGAGTCCGGAAATGTGCAGCCCGCGAATGTCGGCGACGGCCGAGGCGCGCCCAATCACCGCCAGGCTTCCCTTGTCGAAGTAGCGGAATGGGGGCAACGTCTCGCCGCGCAGGCGTCTTTGAATGAGCTTGGCGGCATAGCCGCCGCCTTGTATGGCCACCTGCGCGACGCCGGGAAGAAGTTTGCCGTTCTGATCGAGGTGCGCCAAGTCGCCGATGACGAAAATTTCGGGATGGCCAGGAAGGCTCAAGTCGGGGTTGACCAACGCCCGGCCGCCGCGGTCCAACTTGGCTCCGGCACGCCGTTCGAGCACTTCGCCAAAGGGCGAGGCCCGCACGCCCGCCGCCCAAATGACAGTGCGCGCATTAATCCGTTCGATACCGGCGCTGGTCTTTACGTCGACGCCGGCCGAGTCCACTCCGGTCACCAGTACGTTGGTTCGAGGCGTGACGCCCAAGCGTACCAGCGACGCTTCGGCCTTGGCGGACAGATCCGGAGGGTAGGTGGGGAGCACGCGCGGGCCGCCTTCGAGCAACAGAATGACAGCTTCGCGCGGGTCGATGGATCGAAAATCGTGGCGCAAGGTGTCATGCGCGATCTCGCCGAGTGCGCCCGACACCTCCACGCCCGTTGTGCCGCCGCCGACCAATACGAATGTCAACCATTCACGGCGCTTTTCGGGATCCTGTTCGCGTTCGGCCGCCTCGAATGCAAACAGGATTTTGTGCCGGAGCGCGGTGGCTTCTTCGATGGTTTTCAAACCGGGCGCGGACTGTTTCCATTCGTCATGGCCGAAGTAGTAATCGCCCGAACCGGTCGCGACGATCAGCGAATCGTATTCAATTTCACCGTCCAGGAGAATGACGCGGCGGCGTTCGGCGTCCAAATCGACAGCTTCGCCCAGCAGCACCTGTGTGTTGGCCTGGCGACGGAGTACGGCACGCAAGGGCGAAGCGATTTCACCCGGTGACAAGGAGCCGGTGGCTACCTGGTACATCAGCGGCTGGAAGAGATGAAAATTGCGGCGGTCGAGTAACGTGACTTGAACCGGCGCGCGTTTGAGAGCTTTGGCTGCGTACAGCCCGCCGAAGCCTCCGCCCAGGATTAGCACTCGATGCTTGTTTTCCATCCTAGCCTCCGCTCCAACCCTTAAGTTGTTAGACGCTTCCTCCACTATGATAGGTTCAGCATGAAATACAGGACACTCGGCCGTACCGGGTTTCACATCGGCGAGATCGGCTACGGCGCGTGGGGCATCGGCGGAAAGCTGTGGCACGGCGGCTCGGATGACGAATCGCTGCGGGCTCTGCGTCGCGCCATGGAGCTGGGGGTCAATTTCATCGACACGGCGTTGGTTTATGGCGACGGGCACAGCGAGAAACTGGTGGGCAAGGCCATTCGCGAGGCGCGGCATCGCATGTTCGTAGCCACCAAGGTTCCTCCTAAGAATCGGCTGTGGCCGGCGCGGCCGGGCATCGCCATCGAGAACGTCTTCCCGTTTGATTACATCGTCCACTCCACCGAAGAGAGCCTGCGCAACTTGAGAGTGGATACCATCGACCTGCAGCAGTTGCACGTGTGGAATCCGGAATGGCTGGATCAAGACGACTGGCAGCGGGCCTTCGAGGAACTGAAAATCTCGGGCAAAGTGCGCGGCGGTGGGCGTTTCGATCAACGATCATCAGCCGGATTCGGCGCTGAGCCTGATGCGGAGCGGCTCCGTCGACGCCGTGCAGGTGATCTACAACATTTTCGATCAGAGCCCCGCGCGGGATCTTTTTCCGCTGGCCCAGCAAATGAATATCGGCGTAATCGCGCGCGTGCCATTCGATGAAGGCGCCCTGACCGGTGCAATTACGGAAACGATGGCCTTCGATCCGACGGATTTTCGGTCGTCCTATTTCCGTGGCGACCGGAAGACGCAGGTGGTGGAACACGTAACGGCCTTGCAACGTGACTTAGGCGGCGCGGATGGATCGCTCGCGGAGACGGCGCTGCGTTTTGCGATCTCCGAGCCGGCCGTTTCCACGGTGATTCCAGGGATGCGGACCGTGCGTAATGTGGAACGAAACGCGGCTGCGTCAGACCAAGGACCGCTGGATACGGCCACTCTCGATATCCTGAAACGCCACGCCTGGGACAAGAATTTCTACCGCTAGAGTCCCGATTCAATCGCCCGGGCTGTAAATGGCGGGCATATATTGTCAATCATCAATGCGGCAATAACACGAGATAAATGTATTGCGGCCGACTGAACTAAAATGTATAATCGACAGCGACTCGAAAACCAGAGATAATTCCGGCCGCAATTGTTACGAACTTCGTAAAGGCCGCGGCACTGTTTCTGTCGCGGTTGAATCGGGCCGCCGCCTCTCTGGTTAGCCGCCTAGGAGGGATCATGGCAACAACCGCAGCAGCACCGACACCAGGATTGTCTATCGATCTAACAAAGGATCTGTATTCTTTGAGCGATTTAACCACGTTGTTATCCAGTCAGCAGGGGGCCATCCTCAACATTGCGACCGAATTGGCCAAATACGCAGGTCAGCCGGTCCAAAAAGCCGTGGGCGCTTCGGCGAAAATAAGCTTGACCGCTTCGGCCAGTTGGAAGACCAAGAGCACCGGCATTAGCTTCTCATTGCAGCCAACCGCCAGTTGCACCATCGGCATCGGGACCACCAGCAGCACGTTCCAGGTGGCCACTCAGATCGACGATACGACTCAAACCACCAAGGTGGTGTCGGGACCCATCGCAAACAAGGTCTACATCAACATCGACCTGGATTTCGGAATCCAAGGGTCGGTCTCAGGCAGCGGAACTTTGAGTGGCGTGGGTATTGCCGGCAAAGCCTCCGGTTCGGAAACGGCCACAGTGAGTTTTTGCCAGCCGGTTGACGCGACGCTCGAGACCGTGCAGGCGTTGAAACAAGCCTTTTCGGATATCGTGTTGCCTTTGGACCCAACCTCGACCACGAGGATGACGGATGGCAGCTTGGGCAAAGTGAATTTCGACGGCGCGCTGGATTGCGAAGTCGACTTCAGCTATGGCCTGGGCAGCTACAAACTCTCGGCGCCGGATGTGGGGCTGGTGCAACAAAGCCTCAGCAAGGCATGGCAGAAGCTGACGCCGCCGTCGCTTGATATGACCGCGGGCGCGAAAGCGTCGGTGGCCTACAAACACGCCGATCATTTCGGGCTGCTGATCTCGAAGACCGATATCGATGCGGCCACGGTCTATCTGGTGAGATCTGCCAATAACGAGACGGATGAATCGGTAGGGATCACGGTTGGGGTGACGGCCACCAACGTAGCGCTCAGCCTGGATCCTACGCAGATCACCAAAACGGCGCAGCAGATCACCGGCAATAACAGCCTTGCTACCGCTATCGGCAATGCCGCGGCCCAGCCGGCCAACCAGCTCGAGACCAGCCTCACTGCGAAATTGAATAGCTTTATCTCGGACGCCAACGGCGACGCCGGCTTGATGTTTGCGCTGTCCCAGCAGAGCGGCCGGACCGCGTTGTTCACATTCTCGGTGAATTTAACCACGGCCGGCCTGGCGCAGCAGAGCTGGAACGCGCTGCTGGGAGGAAGTGTCGCGCAGGCGCTCCAAATCGGCGGATTCACTCTGCTGGCCGGCTCCGGCGTTTCCAGCCAATTGAAGCGTTCGTCGGCCATTCAATTCCATTTCTTCAACTTGTTCAAATGGGATGCGACCAACGATTACTTTTCGAATGCTTATACGGAGCTGGCCGCGGACGGAAGCATACGCGTGTTCCAGGACATCGGGCAAGAGCAGCAAATCGCCACCAAGAACGCGTTGCAGGCGTTGCGCATTCACTTCGTAGCCACAGCGACGGAAGATACCCAGGCTAATGTGGCGAACGCCGAAGTGGATCTGAATTTGGAACTCTCGGAATCCGACGATCTGGATGCGGCAAATGTGCTGAAGAACGTGGTGGCTATGATCCCAGCCGGCAAGCTGCTCCAGTCGGCCGAAGACGCGATCGGCGATTTCCTGAAAGCCAACCCGAGGGGGACGCTCAACATCATCAACGTTCTGAAACCGTCGGCCTACGAGAAAATATCGTGTTCTCCTTACAATGGAAAAACGCCGCCGCCGCTGCCGCAGACCCGCGACGCTAGCAACTGGGCCGCGTTTCAGAGCGCCACCGAAGCATTAATGCCATCGTTGAGTTTCGTTGGTTCTTTGACGTTTAAGAATTGGATGGACTTCAACAGCATTGCCAATACGAACTCGACCGGGGCGGTTCCAAATCGCCGGAATCCCGGCAACCCCCAGGCTGTCCCGCCTAGTTTTTTCAGAGATCTCAATCTTCAGAATGTGCAGGGGCAGGCGACCTACTTTTTACTAGTCAGCCCGGGATTCCTGAACCTGTGCGAGGACTTGAAAATCCTGAGGAGCACCACCGCGCAAACTTCCGTCCCGGGCGAATGGAACGAGACATTGCAAATCATAACCAGCGCGGTGAAGAACGACCTGCACATCGATTACGGCAAACCGACCATCGGAGCGCTGCTATATCTTTGCACCACGGGTGGCGCTCAGGTAACGGGAGCCGTCACGGCGACCGCGAAAGACTCGAGCACCCTGACTTGTACCTTGACGCTGGCCTGAGGGCCGCGCGTCCGGCGCTGGTTGCGTTACGCTGAAGAAGATGCTGGCGCGCTTGCCGCTGCTATTTCTTGCGAGCGTCCCGGTGCTCGCGCAAACACCTTGTGAAGGGACGCCTGCCTATAGTCCGTGCGAGTTTGTGTTCGAGTTGTCTCCGGCCGATCTGGCGGCGCATCCGAACCCGTACGTGAGCGTGAAGCTGGAGGCGGAGTTTCGCTCACCGCATTTTAAAACTTATCTCATGCCGGCGTTTTGGGACGGCGGCGGCAAAATGGTTCTGCGTTTTACGCCCAACGAATCCGGGCAATGGCTCTATCACTTCACCAGCAACCTAACTGCCGTGGACGGCAAATCGGGCTCGTTCAATGCATCGGAGTCCGACGCGGCCGGATTCATACAGCCGGCGAATTTCCATCATTGGTGGACGGAAAACAAAAAACCGCATTTATGGATGGGCTATATCGACGACCGGTTCGCTTTCGGGAGCGCGCAGGAATTCGAGCAGGCGCTGGGCGAAGCGGCGCAGAATAAGTTCACGCATTTTCGGGGATCGATTCTGGGCGGCGCCGGCGACAAGAGCCGCGTGTACCTGGGGCCCGATAAACCGAACCCAGCGTATTTCGACGAACTGGACCGCCGGATTCTCGCGATCCACAAGCGCGGCCTGGTGACCGACCTGATTCTCGCGTCCAATCCCGGCTACGTTGCAAGTCTCTTTCCGGATTGGCAGGCGCGGGAGCGCTTCATTCGATATATCGTGGCGCGCTATGCGCCGATGAACGTCACCTGGCAGGGACTGGAGGAGTTCGAAGATTACTCGGACGGCCGCGCGCTGCTGAAGGAGCTGGGGACGGCGCTCGCCAAAATCGATCCGTATCAGCATCCACGTTCGTCGAACGCGAAAATCACTTCTTCGCCGCTGCTGGCCGACGGCTGGATGAACTTCGTCATCGAAAATTCGACCGACGACACGATTGGGTCGGTGGAGCATCAGTTCTATCAGGTTCCTTTCGTGGGCGTGACGGACGCGCAGCATCTGTGGAACTCCACCATGGACGGCGAGTATCCGGAATTTCACGGACCGCAGCCGGTTTTGTGCAAGCATTGGTTCGACCTGATTTCCGGGTCGCGCTACTGGGAGCTGGAACCTTACTACTATCTGGACGGAGCGCGCGCCGTGGCGCTGGAAGATGCGGAATATTTGGCTTATGTCGAGCATCCTGGACCGCCCATCGAAGTGGAAGTGGAGAAGCACGGCTACGACGTGATGTGGTTCGATCCGGCCACGGGCGAGTATCAGGAGAAGAAGAAGTACAGCGGTGAACATTTCACGGGCGAGGCGCCGGATAACAGCCGGCCGTGGGTGGTGCTGGTGGCGAGGGAAGGACACTTGGAGTCCATGGACAAGTCCTACCGGTTCGATTCGCGCGAGGTGCCGCTGGTCCAAGAGATCGAACACAATCCGCAGAAAATTCCTTTTGTGATCGAGGCGCCGGCCAGCCAGACGCTCCCGGCGGGCAAACCGGTGCAGTTCTCGGTGAAGCTGACGCGGACCGCGCGCGCCACGCGCTCGATGATGTATCTATGGACAGCCGAAGTTCCTACCGACGGGCAAGGGTTTCGGGTTATCGGGACCGGGTCGCCCGGTACGTTTGTGATTCCTCCCTCCATCGCGCAGAGCTTTCCGGCGGTGCTCGCCATTCACTTGACCGCGCTGAACGCCAACGGCAAGGCGTACGCCGTGGATCGCGTCTACGAACTGGCCAAGTGATTCTGGCGCTAGACACGACGTCGGAGTTCGGCAGTCTGGCGCTCACCGAAGGCGATGCGGTGGTGGAAGAGATCCTGCTGCACTCGCCGGAAGGATTTGGACAGATTCTTTTTCAGCATGTGGGGCAGTTGCTGGAGCGTCACGGGGTCACGGTGGACGCGGTCGATTGTTTCGCCGCCGCGTCCGGGCCGGGATCGTTTACGGGCGTGCGGATTGGATTGGCGGCGGTGAAAGGTCTGGCGGAAGCGGCCGGGAAAAGAGTGGTCGCGGTTTCGAATTTGCGCGCGCTGGCTTTTTGTGGATCGGCGCCGCTGCGCGCCGTGGTGCTGGATGCGCGGCGGGGCGAAGTTTATGGAGCCGTTTATAACGAGCGGCTGGAGGCGGTGGAGCAAGAAGCGGTCATGAAGTTTCCCGAATGGCTTCAAACTTTGCCGGCGGGTGGATTCGAGTTCGTCTCTAGCGATTTCTCGCCATTTCAAAGCCATGTCGATCCGGCGGTTCCCGTGGTTGCGGCGCCGCGAGCGCTGGCCTCGGCCATCGGACGCATCGCCTGGCGGGATTTCAAAGCGGGCCGCGCCCAAGACCCGATGAACATCGATGCTAATTACGTGCGCCGCTCGGATGCGGAATTGAAGTGGAAAGACTGACGCGGCCTGCGAACTGAAACCGGATTGTAATCAAGCGAAGCTACCGATGCGGTTAGAATTGCAGCACAGAGGCCGAAGATGAGAACACATTACATCAGCGAACTGGAAGCCGTCCGGAAGAACCTGGTTGAAATGGGCGAGACGACTACGTCGCTCCTGGCGGAGGCCCTGAGCGCGGTGGTGGACCAGAATCGTTCTTCGGCGCGCGCCAGCGAGTTGGAAGCGCAAACCGATCATCAGCACCGGTTGATTCACGATCAGTGCCTGAATTTGATCACGCTGCAAGCGCCGGTGGCCAGCGATGCACTACTGGTAACGGGGATTCTGGATGCTATTGTCGACCTGGAGTTGATCGGAGACTACGCCTACGAGATCGTGACGTTGTGTTCTTCGATGGACCGCAAGCCGCCAACTCAGATCCTGTCTCAGCTTGCGGAAACGGGCGCCAAAATTCGGGAGTGTCTGGCAACCGGGATCGAGAGCTGGCGCACCGGGAATCGGGCGCAGGGGCTTTCCGTCCGGTCTCAGGAAGCGGGGATCCGTGCCGAGTGCGGCAGTCTGTATGAGAAGCTCTCCCGGCTGGTGTCGTCGCCTGGCGAAGGAATCGCGTATGTGGACTTGATGCTGGTTTCGAAGCATCTGGAGCGCATTCTGCGGCACACAGTGTCTGTGGCGGATCAAGCTGCTGAGGCCGCTCCGATCGACCGGGGCGAGACCGCGCAGGTCGTCTAACGCTCGTTCGAGGCGAACGAATCAGAGTCGGAGTTGGAGGACTGAGACAGCTTTCGTTCGTCCGCTGGGGCGAAGTCGTCGCGATCGGCCAGTAGATCGGCGCTGGACTGGGCCGGGCGCGCCAAGCCTTCGGTTCCATGGCGGGTGGTGCGCAAGAGGATATGATACAGCTCGTGAGCCACGATCCTTCCCAGGGCTCGTCCGAAAAGATCGTCGCGTTCGTAGGAGGGCTGAAGAGCGAGATCGCGGCCAATGAGCTGGCGGACCGCATCGCAGCGCACGGCAGCGAACGGCAGGACGTCGCCGTCCACCACTTGAGTCTGGCCCAGTGGATCAAAGTCATGCTTCTCCGTCCGAGTCATCAGGAGAGGAGCGCCGGCGCGGCAATCGCCACGGAACCGGACCACGGCTACGCGGTCGTAGACTTCGGCGCCGGTGGTGTTGGAAATCCAGGCCACGCGGATTGAGGAGGGCTCGACCAGCGCTTCGACCTCGCGCTGCATGGCGTTCAGCGCTTCGGCCGAGATCGCGGTGCTGCCGCGGAGAACGATGGTTAGGGGACCGGCAAGGTTGGGGTTGTCAAGCGGGGTCTGCGCTCCCGCGATTCCCCATAGCGACGCCAGCAACAGAGCTGATCGACAGAGCATGGATACCTCGAACGTGGAGGTCTCTCGGCCTCAAGCATATCATCGAAGCCTAGGAATTAATAGAGTCTAGGTGAAAGATCTTAGGGATATAACGGTAAGAACATTACGCCGATTCAGGCGAAAATTGCCTTGACCGGATCGGGAAGCGGTTGCGATGCCGCCGCGTCCCAGCCCAGTTCGGTTTGCACCACGTCAAAGAAGGCGCTGGAATTTACGTCTTGTCCCTGAAGACGGCTGGCGAGGATGTCGGCGGCCACGAGACCGCGGCTGGCCGTCAAGTAACCCGCGTTAGCGATCAAATCGTAGTTGCCCCAGCGGCTGCGGTAGAGGCCTTGGCGATTCCATCGGACGGCGGAGAAGAGGCCTTCCACCAGTCCGGTCAAATCGAACAAGGCGCCGTACAATTTGGCCAGATCGCAACAAACGCGGGCGAACCAGGTGATGTTGGGACCGTGCCAAGCGTCGCGCAGAGGGGCCGGGATGAGTCCGAACATGTTCGAGATTCCGAGGCGTGTGGGTCCTTTGATCTTGGCGAAGCTGATCAGCGGGCATCCGCGGAACGGTAGTAGCGCTTTGGGGATGAAGCCGGCGAGTTCGGTGTGATGGAGTGTTGTGCCGCGCTCGGCAAGGATGCGTTCCATTTCGCAGCGGCAAATGCAGTCCTGGTCCCACCAGGCTTCCGTCACGTTGACGTATTGTGCGCGATGCCGCGTCATTACGTCGGCCAGGCCGGTGCGGCGCAGGTATTCGGATTCTTGCTGGCGGATCCAGGCGCGGTTCTCGCGGCATTCAGTTTCCCAATCGAATGCGGCGCCGCCCAGGTTGCGGCTGCTGGTGTGGCCTTCGAGAATGATGGCTGGGGCGGGGAGGGCGCCGAGCAGGAGGTCCAGAGCGGCGGGGTCCGTGTAGGTTCCGGTCGCGTAGCCATGCCAGGTGACTTTGACCAGGACGCGCTCTGGTTTGGCGGGAAGGATGGCGCTGAGGACTTCGGCCAGCGCGTCACGATCGGGGACTTGGGCGATCATGCCCGAACCGCAGGTCCATTGCTGCCTGGCGGCGGGCGATTGGGTCTTGGCGGACTGGACTCGAAAGCTTTCGCGCTCGCGCTTTTGCTGCCAGAGGCGCGTGATGCGTTGCGCGAACCAGGCTGTGATGCTCGGTTGCGCTGCGGGCGGATCGACGAACGTCCAGCTCGCGGCTTCCGGATGCGCACGCTGGAAATTATCGACGATGACGCGGGCGTAGTCGACGTGCTCGACGGGCCATAGCGCCTGCGGTAGGATCAGCCAGTTCAGATTCTCGCGGGCGCAGCGATCCAGGACAGTCCCGAGAAATGGTTGGACGTGACGAACGAATCCTACTTCGGCGCGTGCCAGGGCCAGTTCTTCCCAGAGCAGGCGCATCAGCCGGTAGGACTGCGCGCGGCTGGCGGGATCGCCGTGGCCGCTGGGCGCAAGAATCAAACCGCAATGTTGAGGAGGCAGGTCGTTGCGCCGCGCGATCGCTAGCGCTGCCTGTTCGGCGAAAGCGCGGATCAGAAGAGGATGCGCGAGGTCGATGTCGTCGTGGTGAATTGATGTGCCCGGGTGTTCGCGGCGGGCCTGGGCCAGCAACTGGCCGAGAGTGTCGCGTTGCCACAAGCTGAAATCGAGGGTGCCGGGGAGCACGAAGATTTCTTGGTTGGCGCTTGCCGCATCTCGCAGCACGCTCGCGAGCGAGTCCGCAGGTTCGGCGTCACCGACGTGCACCGGCATCGACGCCAGCCGCAAATCCGGATCGAATCCTAGAATTCGCTCGCACGCCGCGCGAATATCCGCGAGCTGCGCGAGCGCCGCGGGCCACGCAGGGTCGCTCGAACGCAAGTCGGTGGCGATGATGAAAGACGGCACCGCTCACCTTCAGACGAGTTTGCCGCCGATGCGGCCGTGTTTGACCATGGTCGCGAGCACATCCACCATGGCGCGGACGGCGACCAAGGCGGTGATATCGGAGATATCGTAGGGAGGCGAAACCTCGACAGCTTCCATCGCGGCGACACCTTCTTTGGCGACGCCTTTCAAAATGGCAAGCGCCTCGCGCGGCAGGAATCCTCCCGGCTCGGGCCAGCCGGTGCCTGGGACGAAACCGGCGTCGACGGAATCGACATCGAACGAAAGATAAACGGCCGATGCGCCTTTCCAGGCGACTTCGAGCGCGATCTCGACGGTCTTATCGATGCCGATGCGCTCGATGTCCTGGATGGTCAGAACTGTCGAGCCGCGCTCGCGCCCTTTCTTGACGCCGGGGCGCGGCACCTGCCAGCCGCCGATGCCGACTTGCACCAGATTGGTGGGCGGGCAATTCGGAATATTAGTGGCGTGGAACCACGGACAAGTGTGCATGATCTCGTCCATGTCTTTTTCCTGCGTGTCGATGTGGCGATCGAGGTGGATGATTCCGACCTTGCCCTCGATGCACTGCGCCACGCCGCGCGCGCACGGGTAGCCGATGGAATGGTCGCCGCCCATGATCATTGGCAGCGTGCCGCTGGAAAGAATATGCGCTACCGCTTTAGAAATCTGATCGTGGCTCTTGGTGATGTTGGCCGGGCAGAAGACGTCGCCCACGTCGCACATTTTGAGCGACTCGCGCAGATCCACGCCCAGCTCGAAATTGTAGGTTGTATATAAGGATGAGATGCGGCGAATTCCTTGCGGGCCGAAACGCGTGCCGGCGCGGTAAGTGGTCCCGATGTCGAAGGGTACGCCGAGAAACGCGACGTCGTATTCGCCGACCTTGCGCACGTCTTCGAGATAATGCGTTTTCAGGAACGTGTTGATGCCGGACCAGTGCGGCAGCTCGCCGCGCTGGAAACAACTGATCTCGGATTTATCTTCGATCGAGTCGACGCATTCGAGACCGAACTCCTTGCCTCGGCGAACTTCCTCTTGCCACTGGCGAAGTGGGATGGTCTTTTCTTCGCGCAGGGCCCGCATTCCTTCGAGTTCCTGAAAATCGGGCAGCGGGCGGTTGTGTTCGCGGTGATTGGGCGCATGGCGCTTGTAAAATGACATAGTCTGTGATTGTAAACCAGAAGCTGTTACTCTGACGAACCGGCGTGAACCGCCATGGTTGGCGTGAATGCGCCGGAGATCGTCCCGGCGGGCACGGTGGCGGCTTCCACTTCGCGGATAAGGCGGGCGATTTCCTCCTCGTCGGAGTCAAAATTGGCATGCGGCACGGAGAGATCCAGCACGACCGAGGATCCGCGTTCGCCCGGCGGTTCTTTAGCGAGAGCAACGACTCGAGTGCCCAGGCAAACCGCCTCGCGCGTGTTGTGCGTAACGAAGACGATGGTGGTTCCGCTTTCGCGCCAGAGTTCCTTGATCAGCCGCTGCATCCCCGTGCGCGTTCCCGGATCGAGAGCGCTGAAGGCTTCGTCCATCAGCAGAATGGGGGGCTTCATGATGAGCGCTTGCGCGATGGCGACGCGTTGCTGCATGCCGCCGGATAATTGATGCGGATATTTCCGCGCGTCGGCTTCGTGCAATCCGGTGTGGCGTAAATAGGCTAGCGCTTCGGCGCGAAATTCCCGCAAGCGGCGGCGTCCAGTCGGGCTGAGGCGTGAAAAGCCGCGCAGCGCGGTTACCTCGGGCCCGAACGTCACGTTATCGAGAACAGTCTTGTCGGGAAACAAGGAATATTTCTGCGGGACGTAGCCGCAATAGCGATCGGGTTGCGAGCGCTCGCGTCCGCCCACCAGCACGCGGCCTTGCGTGGGCTTTTCCTCGGCCAGGATCAGGCGCAGCAGCGTGGATTTTCCGCAGCCGGTCTGGCCGACGATGGAAACAAATTCGCCGCTATCGATTTCGAGATCGATGCCGTTGAGAATTTTTCGAGTGGCGCTGCCCTCCACCGGGTAATCGACGTGAACATTCTCTAAACGAACCGCCAGATCCGCCACTCAGGCCTCCTGGAACCAGGGGTGCAGCTTGCGGTTGAGGGTGCGCATCGCGAGGTCCACCAGGAAGAGCAGCAGCGCGACCCACAGCACGTAGGGAATGATCGTATCCATGCCCATGTGGCGGCGCAAGAGCGCGATGCGATAGGCCAGACCGTCGGTGGAGGCGATCATTTCGCCCGCGAACAGGAACAGCATCACGGCTTTCAGGTTGAGGCGGATGCTGTTGAGCACGCGCGGGCGGATTTGGCTTGCAGGACGACGCGATAGGCGACGGCGAAATCGTCCGCGCCCAGCGTGAAACCTTTGACGATCTGCTCGCGCGGCACGCTTTTACTGAGATTGAACGTGTCCAGAATGATGGTGGGCGCCACGCCGATCACGATCAGCATGACCTTGGCCAGCTCGTCGATGCCGAAGGCGATGAACAGAATCGGCAGCAGGGAAAGCGCGACGATTTTGTCGAAGAACAAAAAGAATCGCAGGAAGAATGCGCCGACGTAGGGAAACATGCGCCATGTGCAGGCCCAGCAGCACCGCGGGGAACAGCAGCGCGACGCTGATCAGGAATCTTCGTCCGGTGGCTTGAGTATCCTTCCACAGCATGCTGCCGCGGATGCGCTGGAAGATTGACTGCGAGCCGGTGTCTTGAACCTCTTCTTCTTCCGACGGCTTGAGGGCCGCGTCGCTGAAGGCCCGGACCATTTGCGTCACGGTGGGCATGACGCGATCGTCCGGATTTTCGCGATGCCTTTGCTGCGCGGCGTAGAAATACAGAGCCATGCCGGCGGCGAACAGGAACCACGAGAAGGTCCAGGCTGACATGCGTCCGGGTTGGGCATGGATGCGGAGCAGGCTCATAGTTTCCCTTGCGCGGCTAGCTGCATGTAGTCCGCCGTGAAGCGGAAACGAATGCGATCGTTTTTGCCTAGCACGCTGCCGTCGGGAAACTGGATGGCAACGTCGTCGGCCGACTTGGTCTTCTCGCCCAGCAATCCGTGAGAGAAGCAAAAGGTCCGCACCAGGTCCATGGTCTTTCTCAAATCCGCGGAGGTCGCCATTTGTCCGGCCGATTGCGGCGTATAAAACATGTGCGTGGTGCTGAGCTGTTCCTTGTAAGACGGCACCGTATCTTGCGATGCCTGGGCGACGCCGGCCAGCACCTTGTCGGTGTCGGGTCCAGGCTTAGACATCTGGTTCATGAGTTCGTACCAGGCGCCGGTAATGGCTTTGGCGAATTTCTGGCCCGATCCGTCGGGACGCTTCAGCACTTCGGTGCGGACCACGAGCAGGTCCAGGATCTCGCCGGGGATTTGCGACGAATTGAACAGCGTCTTGACGCCCTTGGTGCGCGCGATCTGCGACACCAACGGCTTCCAGGTGACCACCGCTTCTTTGCTCGTATCCTGATGAACGCGGCGGCGATGTCGGAGTCGGAAGTGTTCAGGTAGACGGACTTTCTTGAGCTGGTCGCGCAGGCCGTTGATGGTCATGGCGCGTTCGAAAAGATATTGCGATACGGTTTTTTCCACCAGCAGCACTTCTTTGCCGGGGACTTGGGCAAGACTTACGTCGTGGCGCGCCAGAACCGCGTCGTTGCCGTTGGAGTAATCGCCGATCAGGATGGCGGTGGTGTCGATGCCGGCCGCCGCGGGCATGTCCAGCGCCTCCATGTTGGTCATGGCGCAGGCGTCGATGTTTTTGGAGACGAAGGCGTCCAGCGACGGCGCGTAATCGAAGCGTTGGACTTTGATGTTGATGCCGTACTTGTCGGCCCATTTGCGAAGGATGCCGGACTTGGCCATGTAGTAATACGGGTCCCAGCCGACGTAGACGGACCAGCCCACGGTGAAGGAAGGCTTCTGGGCTAAAGCGTGGCCCGGCGCAAAACAGGCGAGCAGAAAAGCGAACGCGACACTAGCTCGCGTTGCACACTTCGGCATTTGGAGAACACACCTATCGCGGATTGAGGAAGGCATATTTGTCGTCCACGCTGACGTTGCGAGGCGGGCAAACGTGGCCAACCAGGAATGGATCGATTGTAACCCAACGAGGGCCGGCTCGCACTCACGGAAAATCGGGAGTCCGCTGCCCGAGGGTCATCGGTAACAGAGCTCGTGATGGCGCTTTCCGGCCTATTCTCAATATGTTGAGATGGAGTGGGCGGCCGGATGGCTGGGCCGTATCAACAATACTGCTGAGCGGCATCAAATGTTTCTATGAGCGGAAGCGGCAGGCGGAAGCACGTCGGCGGGGGAGACAGCGCGCCCCCTCGCTCTCCAAGCGCCGGCGGCTCGGGTGATGGCGGACATTGCGACCCAGACGGAGCGCCGCGCCGCGGGCAAGTGGCGATCGTAAACCGCGTCATACTCGTCGACGGGAACGCCCCCGCGGAATGCTTTGAACGAATCTGCTCCCGCGCTGAGATTCAGACGTAGTCCGCGCGAGGCCGCCTGGTCGAGGTAAGTCGCGATTGCCATTCGATAGAGACCCAGCGATCGCGGGCGGTTCAGATCGTAGCCCAGCAACGACCCGGTCATGATGCGGTCTGTTGTAAAGGACGCCGCGAACGCGTCCAGTTGGCCATCCGCGAGGAAGCCCTGGAACTCGAACAGGCCGCAGGCGAGCGCGAGAGCGAAAAACCGGCTGTTGAAGGCGGTGTTGAATACGGAATGCTTCCCCAGATACAAGGACCTGAACAGCTCCGTCATTCGGTCGGCGTACGGCGCCAGGGACTGGTGATCCGAGACGACCTGGTACTTAGTGCGCTTGAGAAGTGTCAAGTCGCGCCGGGCATTGTTGTGGTCCCGATAAAGCTGCGGTCCAGGGTCCGACACGTATACGAGACGGCTGCGCAGCAACCGGTATCCACTCCGGCGGATGCACTCCATCAATGCCCCGTCGACGCTGGGATTCAGGGAGCGCCACAGGATGGCCCGGCCGGGATAGCTGCCAGCCAGACAGGCGGTCAACTCTTCAACCTGCTCCCGGTTAAGACAGACGCTGGGATTCGTGGAAAGCAGCCAGTTATTGACGGAGACAACGCTCTCGATTCCGGCTAAGCGGAGAAGCTGTCCCGCCGGCGCGGCTCCCGCTGAAAACAGCCAGGCAGGTACCCGAGGATTCCTCTTGCTCACTTCCGCGACGGTGTAGGAAACGTAGTGCGAATAGGGTGAGCAGGTTTCAGCACCTCCCGCCGCGCCGCGATTCAGCACCACGGGCAGCAGCGTGCCATCCACCAGGAGAGCTTTCATTTCGACATCGGCGTTGTCGGCGTAAGCGCGTGGGCCATCCGCAAGCAGTGCAGCCAGGTATTTCGCTCCGGACTTCGCACCTCCTGGTTCACGCGAGAGCGCCTCGACTTGCGCCGCATCGACGAACTCCACTTTGGCCAAGCTTTATCGAGTCTCCGTCACCGGAGGAGTGTACCATAGGCATGTTGCGTGACTATCTTCCGGCGTTACGGGTGGCGCACGCATCTTGAAACATGAATTTCCCTCGTTCGAGTTCTCCACGGCAGAGCTTAAGAAAAATCGCGCACCTGTTGTCCCCATTCGTCGTCAACAGCATTGACTACACGTTCTCCGAGATGAGGTACGTTCCTCAAGGTTGGTATGACCTCCAGGGCTGGAGCGATTCAAGCGTTGTAAATGCCCAAGAGAAACATTGGCCGATTCTGTTGCAGAACGTGCAGGGGCCCGGACCGCTGGGCGTTTCACATCTGCCGTGGCACACCACGCGCGAAGATCTTCTGGATCACAACATCATCATGTCCTACGGATATGTCCTGGCGCTGGCGAGCAGGATGAAAGACCGCATCTCCATGTTGGACTGGGGCGGCGGCGTGGGTCACTACTGCCTGTATAACAAGGCTCTGCTTCCCGAGGTGGCGATCGACTACCATTGCTACGATATTCCCAATCTGTGCCGGCTCGGAAGAAAATTGCTGCCTGAGGCTCAACTCCACGACGACGAAAGCGAAGTTTTGGGAAGACAGTATGACCTGGTGGTCACGAGCAGCTCCTTGCATTATTTCGAACACTGGCGCGAGGTGTTTCGCAAGCTGGCTCGCGTAACGCGTGAATATCTGTACGTTTCCCGATTGCAGACCGTGAGCGCGGCGCCATCCTTCGTGGTGTTGCACCGGCCCTCTCGCGACGGTTACGCGCAGTTTCTCAGCTGGTGCATCAATGCTCACGAATTGTTGAACTGTGCCCAGGAATGCGGGCTGGAGCTGGTCCGGGAGTTCGTTTTTACGGAGCAATGGACCATTCGGGGCGCTCCGGAAAAAGGAGACTGCCGCGGGTACCTGTTCCGGCGCTGAACAGTCATGAAGAAGGATGAGATTTACCTGAAGCCGGAAAAGCGGGCAAGAGATTTTGAGTTCGATGCGGACGTCGCCGAGGTATTCGACGACATGCTCGAGCGCAGCATCCCGTTCTATGTGGAACAGCAGGCTATGATCAAGACCATGTGTCAGGAAGCTCTGGGTTCCCGGAACGAATTTGTACGACCTGGGGTGCTCAACGGCTACCACGCTGATCGGATTGTGCCTGGATCTGCCAGCCTCGGCGAGGTTCATCGGCTACGACAACTCCCTACCGATGCTGGAGCGCGCGCGGCACAACGTGGAGGAGAACCAGCTTCAGGAACGTATTGAACTTCGCCAGGCCGACCTGAATGGGCAACTCGCGAATCTGAACCTGAGCAACGCCAGCGTGATTACGATGTGCTGGACGCTGCAGTTCGTCCGCCCGCTCGGAAGAGATAACCTGATCCGCTGGATCTATGACGCTCTGGTGGACGATGGCGTGCTGATCGTAACCGAGAAGATCCTGACGAACAACGGCAATATGAACCGCTTGTTCATTGACTTCTACTACGAGTTCAAGCGCCGGAATGGCTACTCGGATACAGAAATCGCGCGCAAGAGGGAGGCTCTGGAAAACGTTCTGATCCCATATCGTCTGGAGGAGAATGTGGATCTGTTTCGACGCAATGGTTTTGAGATGGTGGAGACATTTTTCCAGTGGTTCAATTTCGCGGGATTCCTGTGCGTGAAGAAGCCGGCTAGCGCTGGTTCCGCTGTTGGATAGCCGAATCTTGGGCGATTCCGCCCTCCCGGAGCATTTTCCAATCGAAGGATGAGCATGAAAATCGGACAGGGAATGAGGAGGCCGCGCAGCGGCCGACTTCCTTTCTTTGGTTTTTGGTTTTCAGAGAGAGAACGGTGGTTATGGTCGCGAGCGGTCGTGGGAAAGTGGGAAACCTGCTTTTGGTTTTCCACTTTTCCATGGACGCGAAGCCGGGCGGTGGGAATGTGGGAATCTCGCGCTTTCTGCGAGATTTCCAAGGGACGGTGGAAAGCGTGGGAAACCCGCTCTTGGTTTTCCACGCTTTCCACGGGCCCGGCATTTCCACGGCCCTCCGTTAGCGGAACTTCGGCAAGGACGGCGTCTGGCATTGCCGAAGCAGCTTGGCCTTGGCCGCGCTCATCCGGCGAGCGCATTCGGTGTCGCTGATCGCCAGCGACCGCTTTTCCAGTTCCCGCAAACTCAATCCCGGTTTCAAAAAGCTCTCCCCTTCGGGCAGCGATTGCAGTTTCTCGAACGGCGTCCGGTAGTCCTCGATCTTGTATTTGCGTTGGCGTTTGCCGCGCTCGTCCAAGCTCACTGTCGCGAATCCGCAGGGCCGGTGAAAGTTCAGGTACGGATTTAAATGCTCGGCGTAGAAGTTCTGCAGCTCCCCGGCGTGTGCGCCGGCGATGTGTCCGTAGCCGATCAACTTGCGGATCACCGCACCGTTCTTGCCTTCCACCAGTGCATTGTCCTGGCTTCGGCACGCTCGGCTCTTGGTGAATTCGGCGTGCAACTTCCGCAGCATTTCCGCCACTCGATGGTTGATATACTCCGAGCCGTTGTCGGCATGAAAACCGCGGATCGGAAATGGAAATTGCGCCAACACCGCTGCCAGCACCGGCATCAGATAGGCCTCGCTGATCTTCTCGGCGCAGCCCACCACTTGCCATTGCGTCACCGCATCCACGGCGTTGATGTGATACACGCCCTTGGTTCCCGCGCTGTCCCCTTGATGCACCGTATCCACGCGCACATACCCCGGCCGCCCTTCCGGATCGGGCTTGCGCCGCTGTCCGATGGCGGCCGCAGTGGACTGCGTCGGTTCGAACACCGCCGCCTGGTTGCGATAGCGCGCGCTCGCCCGCAGGTTGTACAAGTGCGCCACGCTGATCTTCGACAGTCGCTCGCACTGCTTCTCTCCGAACTGTTCGTAGGCGCGCTGCAAGATCCGGCGCGTGGCGGGTCCGCTCAACCGCCTGTGTGCCCGATCCACGTCCGCTAACAACGCAATGTCTTCCGCCGTGTACCTCACTGCGAACGCGTGCCGTTGGTACGACTGGGGCCGTATTACGCCGCAATCGAGATACGCCCGGATCAACCGCGTGGTCTGCGCCTCGCTCAACCCGGTCACTTTCCGCAGGTAGGCCCGTACCAAGCCCCGCTCGCCTTTTCCCAAACTTCGGTACTTCTGCGCCGCCAATACCCGCTCCACCCACAGGTATCGTTCCTCCCGCCCGCCACTGCTGAACTCGATCGGCTCGCTCGACCGCAAAAACTCTCGGATCTGATCCCGGCTCAGGCTCTCGGCATTCTGCATCCGTATCTGCACCCGGCCGCGCCACGCCTACCCCATTGTTCCCGTTTTCATGCTCATCTTCCATTGGAAACCGCCCCAGCCAATTCACTAGTTTCATGCTCATCTTGCGTTGGACAATTCTCCGGGGGTGGGGGGGGCAGATTTCGGGGTAAAATGACGATATAATGTTGCTCGACAACTTGAGGAGGAGGTTAGGCCATGAAAGCCCAATCTAAACCCCGTTACGCGGGTGTCATGCTCGTCCCGGTGGCTCTGTTCGCGCAGCTCGCCACCACAGGATCGGCCGTCGCGGCCCCCAACAATGCAGGGTCGCAGGAGCTCGTTACGTTCTCCAAAGATATCGCGCCGATCTTTCAAGCCAAATGCCAAGAGTGCCATCAGCCCAATTCCATCGCGCCGATGTCGCTCATCACTTACAATGACGCCCGGCCGTGGGCGCGTTCGATCAAGGAACGAGTAGCGATGCGCCAGATGCCGCCCTGGCACATCGACCGCAGCGTGGGGATCCAAAAGTTCAAGAACGATATATCTCTGTCAGACGACCAAGTGGCCAAGGTGGTCCGCTGGGTCGATCAGGGAGCTCCGCAGGGCGATCCCAAGGATCTGCCGCCGCCTAAGCCTCTGGTGACCGACAACGAATGGAAGGCGGTCCGCGACGGTTTTGGACCTCCGGACCTGGTTGTCAAGTCGTCCGAATATACGATGCCGGCGCAGCATCAGGACGTGTGGTATCGGCCCATGTCGGACCTCCCGATAACCGAGCCGCACTGGGTAAAAATGGTGGAGATTCGCCCGACCAATTTGAAAGGGCGCAAGATCATTCACCACTCGATTGCCTATCTGGTGCTGAACAACGATCCGGATGCCGTCAACACGGGCACGGCCAATGGACCCAGCCGGCGCGGCAACACTGTGGACGATCTAGTCAATCGCCGGCCGCAATTGATGGAGTGGGCCATCGGAAAAGGTTATGACCTGTACCGGCCCGGCACCGGGAAGTTGATCCTGCCCGGTGAGAAAATCGCCTGGGACACGCATATTCATGCGGCCGGCGAGGAAGTCACGGCGGGTTCGGAAATCGGAATCTGGTACTACAAGAAGGGCGAGGAACCGAAGAAGCGCAGCTATCTGATCGGCTTCACCGGGATACGCAGCGGGCAAATGTTGGACATCCCGCCGAACTCTTACGCGCAGACCGAAGGATTCACTGTTCTCAAAGAGAACACCCTCATCGAGAATTTCCAACCGCATTTTCACCTGCGCGGAAAATCCATGCAGGTGGAAGCGATTCTGCCGGACGGAAGCAATCAGATCGTCAGCTACGTTGGGAACTTCAATTTCAACTGGATGACGAACTACATCTATGCCGACGACGCCGCACCTATTTTCCCCAAAGGGACGGTGATTCACGTGACGGCGTGGTATGACAACACCACCAACAACAAGAACAACCCGGATCCGGACCAATGGGTAGGATACGGCGACCGCACGGTGGACGAGATGGCCCACGCTTGGATGAACGTGGTGTACTTTACCGACGACGAGTACAAAGCGTTGCTCGCTGAGCGTAAGGCGAAGGCGGCCAAGGCAACATCGGCAAGCTTGCAATGAAGCTGAGCAGTATTCTTTGCGCCGCCGCTCTGATGAGCGGCGGCGTGCTCTTATTAGGCCAAACGGAGCCGACTGCGATCCCACAGCCGCGGAAGCAGTTCGGCGCCAGCATTACCGGCGCATTCGAAGGTTGGTTCACCAGCGACATCGACAAGGATTTCCGCGGCTTCCTGGTGGGATATTTCAACCGCAATACCCGGGAAGAGATGGACATCCCGATCGGTCCCAACAACCGGATCGAGCCCGGCGGTCCGGACATGGGCCAGCCAACACATTTCCTGCCAGGCCGAAAGTACGGCATGTTCGTGGTTCCGGTTCCCAAGAATTTCACGGCCACGGATAAGTACGTTTGGACCATTGTCGCGAACGGCCAGCCCGCCGCCATTCCGCTTCGGCTGAACAAGGATTATGTCATCAGCCCATTCAGTGAAATAGCGGTTGGCAACACGCCCCCGGTCATTCGGTTTGAAGAGAACGGAAAATCGATTCAAGGTCCGATCGCGATGCTGACCCAGGCGCCGGCCCGAACAACTTCATTGTCCCAACCCCTGGAACTGACGCTGTGGATCACCGACGACATGAAGTATACGAATGGCACCAGCGCGCCTTTAACATCGGAACGTCCGCCAGTGACGCTGCTGTGGTCGAAATATCGCGGCACGGGCACGGTGAAATTTGATAAGGCCAACCCGAAGGCCGAAGGTACTGCCAGCAAGGGCCAGGGCTTCAGCGGGAAGGCCACCACCAACGTGACTTTCGGCGAACCCGGCGATTACGTGCTGCAAGTGAGCGTGAACGATTATTCCGGTGACGGCGGGGGCGGATTCCAGTGCTGCTGGACCACCAGCCTGGTTAAGGTTTCGGTCACAAAATAACTCGCAAGCTAGGGGTGGGACCAGTGCGCCAAGCGAGCGAGGGTGTCTTTGCGGACGTAGTTCTTGCGAATGGCCCTGCGCAGGAATCCGGGCGTGATACTGCCCTGTTCCAGGCACTCTTTCAGCAATGAGAAAAACACCTGCTCCTGGCGTTGATCCGGATGGGGCAGATAACGAACCGTCTGGTCCGGCCGGCCGGAGAGCGTACGGCGTACGCGCTTGAGCGTATCCAGCCAGATCGGGTCCACGCGAGCATACTCGTTGTAATCGGCGCGCAAGCCGGTCTTCCAGGGTTGCGTGCGGATTTCCGTGTTGTGCAGGAGCTTGGTTTTTTCGTTTAGCGTGTCATGGTGGTTCCACTCTTCATCTAACAGTCCGATTCGCTCCGGCGACTCATCCAACAAAGAGAGGTACGGGCCCAGTTTTAGCCGGTGGGCGAAGAGTTCATCGATCTCACGCTCCCACTGCCAGTGCCTCAGCTGATTGCAATCGAGCAGCATCACGGCGGAGGAGTACAGCTGCCGGCCTTCGCGCCACTCCGATTTCTGCCGGCACAGGATGGCTTTGCCGCCCATGTCGCGGCTGAGCAGTTCGTAGACATCGCCAATGGCGAAGATATCGGGATCGAGAAGCAGGGCCCGTCCTTCAAAGCCAAGAAGAGCCGGGACCATGCGGCGCAATGGCGCGAATGACTGCAGATCCTGCCGGCGCCAGACTGAGGGCAAGAAACCTTCCCACCAGATGAAGGTCTGATTGTGGCGCTTGTAGAGATGCGGCGTGTCCTCCAACCGAAGCAGGCGGACATCGAACATGTCAGGATGCTTGGATCTGGACTTGAGCGAGTGAGCGCAGACCAACGCGGCCACCATCTGCCGCTCATTGGTGTGGATCACGACCGTTGGTTTGGCATTGGTCTGTGGCATTTGGATCTCAGGGCCCTCGTCGAATCGGTCTATAGTAGATTATCGGAATAGATTGCCTAAGTGCACGTCTGAAATATCGATCGCTTGATTGCCTGTGAAGAACCCGGGGATCGCTGAAGAGGCTCGCACCGCCCTGCGCCGTCACGTGCTGGAGCCGCTGGTACCGCGCTGTGTGGATCGCGAATACGGCGGATTCCTGGTGGACTTCGATGAACGATGGCGTCCGGCCGGGCCACACGACAAGACTCTGGAGCACGCCAGCCGAACAACGGTCGCGTTTGCACTCGCGGACCGGGCGCTTCCGGGCGAGGGGTACGAGCGACTGGTGCGGCATGGCTGTGCATTTCTCCAGGGAGCCATGTGGGATGCGACCAATGGTGGATTCTTTGCTCGTGTCGACCGTGGAGGCCGTCCTTCCTGGGATGGATTGAAGCATCCGCATGCCGCTACCTATGCGGCCCGAGCGTTCCTTCTGGCAGGGCCTTATCTTCCGCCGGGCGAGGGCCGGTTGTGGGCCGAGCGCGCGCTGGCATGGCTGGAAGAGGTGGCGTGGGATCCTACGTATGGCGGATATTGGGGCTCCTTTCGCCGGAACAACGAGCGTTATGCGGATGGGGCGAGGCTACCCACGCCGGATGGGCGGGACATACTCGCTCTTTCGCCCGGCTTCAAGGAGCTGAACACACTCGGGGATGCCATCGAGATGCTGACGGAATTCGTCGCGCATGGCGTCGGAGAACAGTGCTGCGAGCGGCTGGCGGGCCTGGTTGACCTGGTCCTCAACAGACTCAGCGACTCAAACGGGGTCCTGCCGTACCTTTTCCGGCGGGATTGGCGGCCCGTTCCGGATCTGGTGCGCGCGGGGCTACAGTTCCAAATGATTTATCGGCTGGTGGATGCGGCGGCCATCGGCGGCGAGACGAACTTAGTGACCAGAGCCTGCGAACTCGCCGATTTCTGTCTCGCGTCGGCCACGCATCCATCCGGCGGCTTCTGTTTCGCCGTCAGCGGGGACGGCCGTACCTGGCCGTCCACTGGCCCCAACACCGACCTTCGTCAATGGTGGGTCCAGCTCGAAGCGGTCCACGCCTTGCATGTTCTGGCCACGCACCAAGCCGTCCTTCAGGACGATCGCGTGCGGTACGCTCAAGCGCTCGAAGAGCAATGGGTCTTCTTGCGGGACCACTACTTCGATCTTCGGTTCGGAGGGATCTTGGAGCTCCCGGCCGAGCCGAGCACGTCATGGCGCGCACATTTGCCACGTGGGCTGCGACCAAGATCGCCGGCAACAATGCACAAGACACACGGATGGAAGGATCCGCTGCATGAAGTAGGCGCGTTCCTGGCGCTGGCCAATAAAATGGCGGAAACTGCCGACAACGCGTTTAACTTAAGTACTAGATAGAGTACTAGTACCGCTTAAGACGCCTTGCGCCCGTGTAAACCGGTCGAGCACAAAACCCGCTTGGTTGCCACAACACACTGAAAGTACATAAGATATTCGGCGTCAGGATTACCCGCGAGGGTGCGAACTGAGTCGATATGCCATCTGCCGACGGTCTGATTGGGTTTGATGTTGCGAATAGGTTTGCGAGAATAGCTCTATGTCCGTTCGAGCTGTGGCGTGTTAAAAAAGCAGTGGACCAGACTATCGGATGACCGGGCAAAACTCCAGCACTGAAATACGCTTCCGCCTGAAGGAAGGCGACGTTATCTTCGAAAGCTTCGATGCGGAAGTGGTGGCCATACAACTTGCCACCGGAGCGTATCACAGCATTTCGGGATCGGGAATCGATGCTTTTCTGTTGCTATCGTCGGAACCGACGATCGCCGAATTAGCGGAGGCTCTGGCGGCGAAATACGACGCCAGCTCGGACCGCATAGCTGAGGATATAGAAAGCTTCCTTGAAAAATTGCAAAAGGAAGCGCTGGTTGTCGCGCGCCCAGCGGAAAATGGCAATGGACACACCCGGGCCGCGTCACACTCGGGATCGCGCCTGGCTTACGTGCCGCCGGTGTTTCAGGCCTATCACGATCTTCAGAACCTGCTATTTATCGATCCGGTGCACGAGGTCGGCCCGGCGGGTTGGCCCAAGGCGAAGGCCGAAATGGCGCCCGATCAAGAGGCTCGGTATCAGTCCGCCAGCCCATCCGCAACGATTTTCGAGCGGTTCGACGACGAGACGGTGGCGATCAACCTGGGAAGCGGCGCCTACTATAGCTTCTCGGGTGCAGCCGAAGACGTTTTCCTGTTGTTGGCGGAAGAGCCCACGCACGCTGAGATCGTCCAGGCGCTGAGAGGCAAGTACATGGCCTCCGAGCAGGAAATCTCCGGGGCCGTCGCTCAGTTCCTTCCTGCGCTGATGCTTGCGGGGTTGGCCGGAGTAGCGCCCGCAGCGCTTGAGCCGCTTCCGGCCAGACAACTGGCGCTCGCCAAACCGGGCCGCGATCTGCCGTTCGAGGGCCTGGAACTCGCCAGTCACAGCGATCCGGTGGCTGCGCCGCTTTCGTTGCGGGGGTCGCTGGACCGATCCTCCATCGCATTTGCCCGGAAGCGCTTCCGCGTTCCAGAGAGCGGATTGACGTTCCGCACGGCGGGCCAGGAAACGGTGGTCATCGATTTCAACAAGGGTGAATATTATCTTCTGAATTCCAGTGCTACGGCAGTTTACCGGCTGCTGGAGCAACAACCCACGGCCAGCGAACTGATCGACTCGCTCACGAGGCTCTATGATTTGTCCAGCCGCGAGCTTACCGCCGCCGTGTTGATTCTACTTCGGACGCTCATGCAGGAAGGCTTGGTCGCGGCCGGAGACGCTGGAGAGCAATCTGGGCGGCGTTTGGAGTTGACCGGCCTGGTTAAGCCAGAGCGCTACGAGGCTTTCTCGGTGGAAGCGTTTCGCGAGATGCGCGGGCTTTTTCTTCCTTTTCCAGGCGCTCGGAGCGAGCGGGGCACGCCGGCACATGACGCCAGGGAACTGGTTTCCCAGCTGGCCGAGTATCATCGTCAAAGCGCGAGACGTGGAGGCCTGACGGAAGCGGCGTTTCACGTCGCGGGAGAAACGGTGCGCATGCGTCTGGCGGGTGGCATGCAGAATCCCGGGCTTGGCCTGGCTTTCGAACATTTGAGAAACGGAGTCCCGCACAGCACTGCGAACGAGTTCACGATTCAAGTGTGGGATGCAGGTTCAGCCGGTCCGCCGGAAGATTCATCGCTGGCGGGGTTTTTGAATGACTTTTTCTCGCGCTGGTATTCAGAGTGCGGACCGCGCGGCGAGGTGCTGGCGTTCCATTCCGAAAAGCTTCCGGTCCTATATCATGCCGGGCCGGACATTCTAAGCGTCATCGACCCGGAAACCCGGACAGCTTATTATCTGAAGCGCGACCAATCGCCGCTGCCATATTGGGAAATCGCGTCGCCGTTCCGAACCATCCTGCACTATTGGTTTTCGTTGCGGGGTCTGCAGTTCGTGCATGCGGGCGCGGTGGGCACTGGTGAAGGCGGCGTAATTTTGGCGGGGCGCGGCGGCTCCGGCAAGTCCAGCACCACGCTGGCCTGTGTGGATGCGGGAATGGATTATGCCGGCGACGATTACTGTCTTCTGGAACAGCAGACCACGCCTTATCTGCATAGCCTTTACAACAGCGCGAAATTGAAGAGCCAGCATGATTTCGCGCGCTTCCCGCATCTGAAGGAACATGTCTGGAATCGCGAATGTCTCAACAGCGAGAACGGCGATAAGGCGACCTTTTTCCTGTCGCAAATTTGGCCGCAAAAAATGAGCCGCGGATTCCCGTTGCGGGCTGTGCTGGTTCCCCAGGTCACCGGCCGGCGGGATACGGAATTGGGAGAATGCTCGGAAGCGCAGGCGTTGCTGGCTCTGTCAGCCAGTACGGTGGCGCAACTTCCCATGGCCGGTTCCGACGATTTACAAAGGCTTGGAGACGTGGTGGCCAAATTGCCGCGCTATGTTCTCTACCTGGGGACTGACTTGACTCAAATTCCGGCGGTGATTCGCACCCTTCTTTAATTCGCATGCCGCTCTCTATTGCCGTCATCATGCCCGTGCGCAATGGGTTGCCGTTTTTTGCCGGCGCGCTGGAGTGCGTCCTATCGCAATGCTATTCTCCCTTGGAGCTGGTGGTCGTGGATGACGGCTCGAGCGACGGCTCATTGGAATATGCGCAGCGCACCGGCGCGAGGGTTCTTCAGACTCAAGGGGCCGGTCCGGCGGCGGCCAGAAACGCAGCCATCCGCGCCACCAACTCCGATTGCCTGGCGTTGCTGGACGTGGACGATTTGTGGCCTCTTGGAACTTTGCACTTGCTGGCGGCGGCGCTCGAATCCGATTCCGAAGCCGGCTTTGCACAGGGGCTCATCCAGAATTTCCGCGTCTTGGAAGACGGATCGAAACGCTTCTTCACGCGGCCCTACCGGTTCTTGAATCTGGGGGCCAGTCTTTACCGCAGGCGTTTGTTCGAGCGGGTCGGCTTACTGGATGAGACACTGCGGACGGCCGAAGATCTGGATTTCCTGATGCGGTGCTGGGAGAAGGATGTCCCTAAAGCCGAGGTCGATGCCGTGACATTGTATTACCGGCGTCATCCGAACAACATGACCGCCGGGCTCCAGGGCACCGACTTGGGTACGGTGCAAGCTTTTAAGCGCCGCATCGATCGGATCCGCGCGGGCCAATACGATCCGAATGTTCCGCGGCGCGTGCCGTCCTATGAGTATATGGGGACTGCGCCGGCCAGCCAGGACGAGCAGGTGGTATGTTGAGTGGCTCGGTAAGCGTAATCATTCCGGTGCGCAATGGCGAGCTTTATCTCGCCGAGGCGATCGACAGCGTTCTTAAGCAGACCCATCCCGCGCATGAAGTGATTGTGGTGGATAACGGTTCGACCGACGGAAGCCGGAGGGCAGCGGAGCGCTTTGGGCGCCTGGTTCGGGTGATCGATGAACCGGTACCATGCATCGCCCGGGCGCGGAATGCCGGCGTGCAAGCGGCCAGCGGGGATCTGATCGCGTTCCTGGATGCGGACGACCTGTGGGACCCGCCGAAATTGGCCCGGCAGATCGATGTTCTGGAGCGGCAGCCGGAAGTGGACCTGGTATTCACTTGGATGCGCGACTTCATAAGCCCCGAGCTGACCGAAGCCCAAAGAGCGGGGCTGGCGGGGCGAGGTGAGTATGCGGGCTGGCATGCATCCACGATCCTAGGCCGGAGCGGGGCACTGCAGGCGGCCGGCCCGATGCCCGAAATTCCTGTTGGAGAATTCATCGCCTGGTACGCCGTGGCTCAGAGCGCGGGGCTTCAAAGTTCCATGATTTCGGATGTTCTGGCCAAACGCCGGATTCATCTTCAGAACACGACGCGGCGCCTGGAAGACCGCAATGCATACATACAGGCGGCCAAGATGGTGCTGGATTCCAAGCGAGCCAGAGGCCGTGCGCAGGGCGCCTGATGGAAGACTTGCTGGAAGCTCTTTTGTGGCCCGAGCCGCGGGCGCGCCAAGCTTGGGCCCGCTGGCGCTCTGGAATAGAAATCGACCGGGTGCCGCATGCCGCGCAGCAGATGTTCCCAGCGCTGAGTCCCGCGTTCCCGAGGTGGTTGGAAGGCGATCCGGCGGCTGGCATCCTTCAAGGCATCGTCCGCATGGCTTGGAGCAAGAATCAGCTTCGCATCCGGAAGGCCGTGGAGTTGATCGCGCTGCTCCAAGGCGCCGGCGTTCGGAGCCGAGTGGCAGGGCCGCTGGCGTGGGCGCTGAGAACTCCGGCGCCGGCCATTCGCCCGATTCCCTACTTGACGTTGCTGGTGGCGCGCGGCGATGTACGCAGAGCCGCGGAGGCGTTGGCGAATGCGAACTGGGCGCCTTATCCGAATGTGCACTCCCTCCAAGAACTGGACTGGACCGACCGCATCGCCTTTGAGCAGGACGGCCTGCACTTGCATCTGCACTGGCGGCTGTTTGCGACGCCGCCTGAAGACGCACAGCGCTGCGAAAAAGCTCTCCTGGACGATTTTTGCGGCGTGGCGTGGAACCAGCAGGTTTTCGAAACGATCTCGAAGGAAAGCACCCTGCTACAGATTCTGTGTGCTGCGTGTGACGGCGATGTTTTTCCATGGCAGGCGGATGTGGCGCTGGTGGGAACCCGGGGCACCGATTGGGGCAGGTTCCGGCGCCTGGCACTGCAGTTCGCGCCGGGCGCACTAGAGCGTTTGCAAGAATTGCGCGCCAGCAGCCCGCTGACAATTCCCGGGCTAAAACAGGATCGCCCTTCTTTGCTGCGCCGAAAATTCCGATATTTTTGGGGCCAGTATCGCATTCGCAGCTACCAGCGCAAAGAGAAACTGGGTTGGCTTAGGTTCGGGCGGTTTCTGGCCGAGCGCTGGAATCTCCCGCACGTTTGGCTGGTTCCTTTCGCCGGCGCGCGCAGAATACTGCAGCATCGCAGAGGTCCGATCAGATGAGATCGCTCCGGTTCAAGCCGGAGTCGCGCTCAGGCGGTCGGCGATTACTTGGCCAGTTCAGGAGGAACCGGTAGCGTCACTTTGCCGGTGGCGGCCCACTCGGTGCCGCGCGTGAAGGTCGCCTTGAAAGTGGGTTCGGCGCTGGTATCGGCGTCGTGGCCCAGAGCCGTCACAAACACGCGGCCCTGGCCGTATTCGGTGGTCCAGAGGATCGGCTCGTTGACACCCGCGCCTGACATGGGCTGCTTGTTTCTGGCGTCGGAAGCGTGTTCATCGTAACGAGAATGATCGTCATAGGCGGTGGCGAGCACGTGATATGTACCCTCCGGCTGCCATTTCAGGTTGGAGTACAGTTCTTCGTTCAGAACCGGCAGCGGCGTCTTCATCCCGGCGAGCACCGGGTGATCGGCGTCTTTAATGTCCACGCTAAAATCGTGCCTGGCGGAATGATGACCGTGGCCCGGTCTCCAGTTACCGGCCGACATTTTTTCGTATTCCGTCCAGCCGTTGAACGCGGCCAGGGAGAAATGATATATGACTAAGCCCTTGCCGGATCGGACAAAGTCGGCCAGGGCGTTGTCGGCGCGATCGCCCCAGCGAAGTTGCGCCTGCCCGCGTTCGAAGTAATTCACAACCACGACATCGTAGGGCGCTAATGTTTCGGGCCCGGCGCCGCGGAACTCCTCTGTCACGCGGACTTCGAAACGGCCGGTGTCTTCGAGTTCCTTCCTTAATACCGGCGTGGTTCCTTTCCAGTCATGACCGTTCTGGCCGGTGATGATGAGGACCTGGAGTTTGGGCGGTCCAGAAGGGCCGCGGCCTTGACCGGTCAGGAGAGGTAAAGCCAGGGCCGTCAAAAGGAGCGTTCGCACTGTGTGCATGGTAGACCTATTTTCTGCAGCGCGAAGACGCCTGTCAAGGGAGTAAGCCGGGAGCAAAACGGCCGGGCCACCCCGTTGCAGGACTCGCTCGAAGCTACAGCGCATTCGCGGCGACATGAACAAGATTCCGAGCGGCGGCCTTTGACTCACTGGTTACGATCACCGCCCGAGTTTGGTCGGACTCAATCGAGGCAGTGTACTGGCCCGAGAAATTCGCGTCAAAGTAGCCGTCGGAGGCTGAATCGTGCGCCAGAAACAACGAGAACTCTCGCGTGCCGTTGGAGTAAACAAGGTGCAGGAACAGGCGGCCACTGAGAACGCACAGTTTGCCGCGATCGAGACGGTATCCTGGGACGGCGAATCTTGAGTGCGCCGCTGGCGAGACGCCCAACTGTTGGCCCAGCGCATCGATGCCGGCGGTGTCGGAGGTCCAGCGGCGGGGCTCCCGGCGAACGATCTCGCGGAGATGATCGCGCGCGGCATCGGAGCAAACTTGCGAAGGCTGCAATGGAAACCAAGTGCGCAGGCCAATAAACGCGAACGCGCATAACAGCAATAGGAACGCGCCGCCGGCGGCGACCAGAAGACGTCTGGAGAAGCGTGGCGCGATGGCTTTGCGAATCCGTTGTTCCACGGCGGATACATCGGCCGGCTCAGCTAGAATTTCCTGCCGCAACTGCCGATCCAGCTCCGCGTCGTCCTGATACCAATTCATACTGCTCCCTCACTTGAGCATTTGAATTTTGGCGCGCCCATCAACTCGCCGCGCAGGGCTTGTCGCGCGCGGCTGAGCCGTGACATCACAGTACCGATTGGAATTGCAAGAATGTCCGCCATCTCCTGGCATGTGAATCCTTCTACTACGCCCAAAAGCAGCACGGTTCGATGTTCCAAAGTTAGTCTCGCAAACGCTTGCGCCATTTCGATCGCTTTGTGGGTGTCTGGGGCGTAAAGCTCCGGCTCCAATTCCGTCATCAGCGGCAACATCGCGGCAGCCGGTTTGCGAGCGCGCGAACGGAATTCGTTGAACAGAATCCGGAAGAGCCAGGCTCGAGCGTTCGTGCCGGCGCGAAATTGATGAAAGCTTCGCCAGGCCAGCAACAGCGTCTGTTGAACCAGATCCTCGGCCGTAGCTCGATCGGAGGCTATGCGTCGAGCCACGCGGAACAAGCTTCGCGTATGTGGCATAGCGATTTGCTCGAACTCATCCTGCCGTCTTCCCACCGTACCGCCGAAAGCCGATTGTAGCGTGCTTATCGCCCGGGACTACTTCTTCAGGGCGTTTTCAATTGCGCTAATCACCTCGGGAGAATCGGGTTTTACAGCGGGTTCGAATCGTGCCACGATCTTGCCATCGCGCCCGACGAGAAATTTCGTAAAGTTCCATTTGATGTCGCCGCCGGTTAGAGGGTTGGCGCCTTTGTCGGTAAGGAACTTATAAAGATCGGTCTGGTCGGCGCCCTTCACCGAGATCTTGGAATACATCGGGAAAGTCACGTCGTACTTGCTTTTGCAGAACTGCTGGATCTCCGCATCGGTTCCGGGTTCCTGGCCCATGAAATTATTAGCCGGGAAGCCGAGAATCACGAATCCCTGATCTTTATAGTGACGGTAGGTGGCTTCCAGCGCCGTATACTGCGGTGTAAAGCCGCACTTGCTGGCCACATTGACGATGAGCAGGACCTTCCCTTTATATGAACTGATCGGTGCGGGGTGGCCCTCGATGGACTTCAGCGAAAAATCGAGGACCGAAGACGCGGCCAGCGCCGACGCGGCAAAGAGAAGGACTCCAATGGGTGTTTTCATACCAGGTAAAATGCTCGTTTGGGGTAAGTTCATCCCTGAGGCGCCGATAATTCTTTCAGCATTGGTCTGGCGACGGTTTGAGGGAAGCCGCAGGCGATTTCTGCAGAGCGAAGACGGCTGTCGAGGGAGTATGCCGCGGGTCGGGCGGTTCTTCATTGAGATCGATGACGCAGTGACCGCTGGATCGGCTTATGGAGCGATTCCGGGGGCTAAATCGGCGCTAGTTCGCTTGCTCGATCAGCAGTTCGACGAGCTCACGAGCGCTGATCACGCGCGTCTTCTTCCAGCGTTTAGGGAAATGACGTCGATTGCCGGTAATGAGATAGTCTGCTTCCGCAGCTTCGGCGCATTCGAGGAATACGTCGTCGTCGGGATCACTGCATTCCTCGATGCGATCGACAGGCTTCACCCAGTGGCCGATCTTTCGCAAAGAGCGAAGCGCACCTTCGATCACGTCCGGCGGCCGTTTCAGGTGTGGCCGCCGAATTACGTCTTCATATTCCGCAAAGATCGCGTCGGAGATGCAAAGCTGGACCTGCCCCGACAAAGCTAGCAGGAGGACGGCCGCAGGAAGGCTGCGCGGTTGGAGCAATGCCGATACAAGAATGTTCGTATCGATAACGATACGCGTCATTGCCCAGCCTAAGGCTTGGCTCGCCGCGCGGGCCTCTCGCGGCGAGAGGCGACGATTTCGGCGTCGATGACCTTGGTCGTGAGCTGGTCGAGTCCGTGCCGCCTCGCGCTGGCCCACGATTTCTTGAGCCAGTTTGGCGGAGGAGCGAACGTCTTCACGTAGTCTTTGACACTAAGGATCAGCACAGCGGGTTCGCCGTTCCGCTCGACGAGAAAACGATCGTCGTTTTCTACCGCGCGGTTCATGATCTGCCCAAGCCGGGTTCGGGCGGTGAGGGCCGAGATCTTGCGAGTCATAACTTTATTATGATCCACGTACGCAGAACTCGGTGCCGCTAGATCGTTTCCAGCTCTTCTTCCAGCAGTTGCTTCTGGTACAAGTCGGCGTAGTAGCCGCCGTTCGAGACCAGCTCGGCGTGGCTGCCCTGCTCCACGATTTCGCCGTGCTCGATCACGAAGATTCGTTGGGCGCCGCGAACGGTGGAGACGCGATGCGAGATAAGAATCGTGGTACGGCCCTGCATGACGCTCTCGAGGCTGGTGAGGATGCGCTCCTCGGTCAGCGTGTCGACGCTGGATAACGCGTCGTCCAGGATCAGGATGCGTGGATTGCGCAGAATGGCGCGGGCGATGGCGACGCGCTGCTTCTGGCCGCCCGAAAGCGTCAGGCCGCGCTCGCCGATCATGGTCTCATAGCCGCCCGGGAATCCGGCAATGTCCGGCGCGAGTCCCGCCAACTCGGCGGCGCGCTGGATGTCTTCTTCGACCGCGCCTTCCACGCCGAAGGCAATGTTCTCGGCCAGTGTAGCGCTGAACAAGAAGGTCTCTTGCGGCACGAAACCGATCTGACGCCGCAGCCATTCCGGATCCAGGTCGCGCAGGTTCACGCCATCCAGATAGACCGCGCCGTGCGTGGGATCGATCAAGCGCGGAATCAGGCTGACCAGCGTGCTTTTTCCGCTTCCGGTGTGCCCCACCAGCGCCACCGTGCTGCCGGCGGGGATTTCGAGGTCGATGTTGCGCAGCGCATCACCGGTTGGATATTTCATCGCGACTTGAGAAAACAGCAGCGCGCCTTGGGTTTCGCGCGGCCGCTCGAGCAGCGCGCTCTCCGGCGCCGAGATGCTGGGCTGCTCCCGCATCAGCTCCATGATCCTGGACCAGGAGGCCGTGCCGCGCTGCATCAGGTTCACCACCCAGCCCAGCGCGATCATCGGCCACACCAGCATGCCCATGTAGGTATTGAACATCACGAAGCTGCCGAGCGAAATGCGGTGCTGGAGCAACTGATAGCCGCCCGCAAACAGCACCAGCAGGAAGCTCATGCCGATCAAGGCCTGCAGCAGCGGCATGAACAAAGCTGAAAGCCTGGCCAGACGGATGTTTTCGCCGACGTAGTCCAGATTGAGCAGCTCGAATTTCTTGAGCTCGGCCTTCTCCTGCGCGTAGGCACGGACCACGCGCACGCCCGAGAGGTTCTCTTGCACGCGGCTGCTGATGTCGGAGAACATCTTCTGGATGGATTCAAAGCGGTCATGTATGCGGCTGCCGAACAGAATCACAACCACGCTGACCAGCGGCGCCGGGACCAGACAGATCAAGGTCAGCTTCCAATCGGTGGAGAGCATCACCGCGACGGTGAAGAGCGTAAGGAACATGGTCTCGGTCCAATACATGACGCCGGGGCCGAGCATCATGCGGACTGCGTTGAGGTCGTTGGTGGCGCGCGCCATGATGTCGCCGGTGCGGTATTTGGCGTAGAAATCCGAGGACAGCCCCACCAGGTGCGAGAACAGGTCGTTGCGCAGCTCGTATTCGATGTCGCGCGAGATGCTGATCAGGATCACGCGCATCCAATACTGAAAAACTCCCTTGACGGCCGAAAGCAGGATCAGCAACGCGGCGAACTCGAACACCAGGCTAATGCGAAATCCGCGGGTGAGCGAATCGATGCCGCTGCGAATTACCAACGGGAGCGAGGCGTGCAGAATATCGCGCGCGAGCAACGAGCCCATGCCGAGCGCGAGGCCGCCGCGATGCCGCCACAGATAGGGTCCAGCGGTTTTGATGATTTTCCGCATGCTACATTCCTAGCCAGGTTGCGACGGTCTTCATCCACTCGATGACAAACGTCTTGCGCGCGTCGCGATTTTTCCACCAGCTGCCCGGCTCGAAAAACCTGTCGGGCGCGCTCACCATATGGATTTCCAGATCCTTCGCTTTGGCCCGATAGATGTTGCCGGCGCGGCGAGTGTGGTAGTTGCTGGTCACGATATCGACTCGATGGGCATTTCGCCGGCGCAGCTCCGCGATCATGACGTCGGCCTCGGACACCGTGGACCGGGTATCGTTCGGAAGCGCTACGAAATAGGATTCCGGATAACCGTGGTGGGTTGCAAATGGAATGGCCAGATCGGACTCGTGATAGCCGTAAATTTCTCCGGGGCCGCTTACCAGGGCTTGCTTGGCGAGGCCTTTGCGCACGAGATCGGCGGCGGTCAGAATACGATTGCCGGAAGGATCGCCGGCCAGCACCACGATGGCGTCGGCGGGCGCGGGAGCATCGGCTTTCACCAGGAAGCCGCCCAGCAAGGCCAGCCACAGGCGGGAGGTCAACAGAATGAGAGCCAGAAGGAAGATCGCGGCGAGAAGCCAGCGAAAACGGCTGCGGCCCCGGGTCACGCCCGCGCTACTTGTCCTCCGAAGAAGGGGTTTGGTCCAGATGGCCGGACTTCAGTTTTTGAAACATCCGCTCGACTTCGGCTTCGTCTTCCGGGAGCAGCAGCGGAGGGCGTGCTGCGGGCAATTGCCGGCGCGCCGCGGCCGCTGTAATCGCTTCGCCCCAGAATTGGCGGTAGGGCACGCCATCGATCAAGGCCTCGCGCGAATAACGGCGCAGGCTGCGAAGCAGGCCGCTGGATGCATCCGGGTCACCGGGGAAAACGATCAGGTGCTTGCTTTTGTCGGCCAGCGTCAGGCGCACCATGAGTGGCGTGTTGGCGCTGCGATCCAGACGCCGGATTTGTTTCCAGGGAATCGCGGTGCGGCCGATCTTGATGTGGCTCTCGTAGATTTCGACGGCGGGGCGCGAAGCCAGGTAGAGAACCAGCACGGCGGTGAGCAAGGAGAGACCGGTCGCAATCCAACACAGGGGCGACGTCAAGGATAGCCAAGCGGAAAATCCGCTCAGCGCCAAGGCTGCCAGTCCGGCCCATGCGTAATGGCGAGGGACCCGGTAGCGTGAGATCGGAACAGGCACACTTTCAGACTACCCTGAGGGAGAGCGCGCGTCAATGCGTCTTTGTGGGTACGGGTACTCCCAAACAGGCCTTGCGTGGATAAACGAAGCTGGCAAATCAGACAGTGAGGTAAAACGCCGCGCTGAGTCCGCAGAACAAGTAACAGAGTGCGCGCCCAATTCTAAAATTTCTGGCGCCCTCAACCAGCAGCAGCACGATAGGAATCACCACAGGATAGATATAGCGGAAATCGTTATTGCCGGAATATGGATTGTAGAAGCGCACGGCGAAAACGGAGAGGATCGACACGGCGATGACAACCAACAGCGGCAAAGATTGACGGGCCGACCGGCGCATGCTACGCGCGACTCCGAGCCAGAAAAGAACAACGAGCCCGAGCAGCAAAGGCGACATGACCAGGCCCAGGAACTTCTGCGCAGGTTTGCGGAACCAGTCGCTATAATCGCCAAACATGCTCGATTTCAGCACGTAGTTCCAAAAATACTTGCGTCCCGACGCGTCGCGAAGCGAGTCGACAAATGGCGTCGTGAAGTATGCGGCGGGATTCAGGACCAGGTATTGCTTCCAGCTGTTTCCTACATACATGGCCGGCGAGTTGTCCCCAAAAGGCGGCGCGATGTTCCCTCGTAAAGAACTCTGCGCCAGGTAAACCGCGATGCCTGCGATCATCACGAACAGCGGCGGCAAATAGGAAGACCAAGCGATACCTGCGCGGCGTTCGCTGAAAATTCGATAGAGAATTAAAAGGACCAAGGCGCCGATAAGGGGCATCATGGTGGTCTTGATCAAGACGCCACATGCGGCCACTATGGCGGCAAACAGGAGATGCTTGCGGCTGCCGGTCTTCCACCAGCTCAGCACGAAATATAAACACGTGGCGAAGAACGCGTAGAGCGGGATGTCATTGCTAACTCGCGCGCTATGCAGAAAGCCGGCCGGCCAGAATGCCAATAACGCCGTGGCAAGCTGCACTTCGCGTTGCTGAGGAAACCACAGCAATACAATTCGCGCGGCCATGACCAGAAACAGCCAGAACCAGGCCAGCGCTAAAAACTGCAGCGCCAGCATGGGATCGAAGATGCGTGTGGCGCGGGCCGCTAAGTAGACCGCTGCGGCGATCGTATAATACAAACCCGGCTGAAAGCACTCATGACAATAATAGGCCGGCGGAAGAGAGCGCTGATACGCGATAAATTCGAGGTGCTGCAGGTGACCGAGAACATCGTAAGTCCGTTCGGTAATCGGCGTGTGCGATTGATACAGGAGTTGGATCGGCAGGGAAGCTACCAGGATCAGCGAAACGATTCGGCTGAAACGCCAGCGTCTCAGAGCCAGATAAAGCGCGCCAGCGAGAGCAGCGGCGGCGATTAGGCGGAGCATTAGCACTAGAGGATGACCTGCCGGGGGCCTGACGGTTAGGCCGAAAACATCGAAGCTGGCTGCAATTGGATTTGAAACCTTCGCGTCCAGATGGAGAGTTCTCGCGGCGGCAGGCGTGGTTGGTAGATGAACGTCATAGCCCTTAGCGAAATCGCAGCGTTCGGACGGAAGCGCAACCGGTTTGCCATTGATCTCGGCCGAGGACAGGCAAAGCGTGGGTAGTAGCGTCAGCCTAGTGAACTGATACGGCCTGTAATCAATGTCGGCGGCGACGTTATAGTCTTCGACCGGCTGGCTGGTCTGTCTTAAGAATGGAAAGGGAACGTTCTCGAGTCGACGCGCGCCGTCGTCAATGCTGACGTTCTTAAGGCGCGGGGTCAGAAACTGAATGGCGGAAGCGCAAAGCAAGGCGATCGCTAGCAGCGAAACCGGCAACAACCACCTCTGGAACGCCTCCCGCACCGAACCAAGTATAGATCAACAAGAGTCGGCGAGAATGCTTTATCGGCAATTCGGCACGATGCGGAAGCCGGTATAATCAAGCGCGATGAAAGTAGGGTTCGATTTTTTAGCGAGCAGCCTCAGCTTAGCGGCCTGCTTGATGTTCGCGGCCTCAAACGCGGCGGCTTGGCAATCGGTGGTGTTCCAGGCATCGAACCTCCCGCAGTGCCAGCAGGGACCGTGGAAAGCAGCAGGCGCCGAAAAGAATGGCGCCCCAATTACAGGAACGTTTTTGGGATTCAAGGGCTGTGCGGACGCATTCGGTTTTAAGGGCAATGGGACGCCGAACGATCCCTATCGGCTGGCGCTCGATGGCCAAAGGGAAAGCGTCGAAATCGAGGGGCTGGAGGCCAACACGCGAGCCGGCTACACTGTGCAGGTCTGGTTCCGGGCAAGCAGCAACAAGAAGGGTCTCAAGATGCTGGTGGATTCACGGACCGACCGTTTCTACGTACCCGTTCGGATGAGGATTTCAGATGGTACGGTGCAATGCTCTATCGAGATGCCTTTTCCGGACCGGATTTACGTGGCGTCGTCTTCCCACCCGATCGAGCCATCCCAGTGGTATGCTGCCGCCTGCCGCTTTCGTGCCCAATCGCGGGAGCTGTCCTTGTTCCTGAATGGGAGCTTAAGTGGTTCAACGCGGGTTCCACCGGGATCAATCCGGAGCAATCGTATTCGCATCGGTGGCGACCCCACTGTGGATGGTGAGAATTTCGCTGGCGATATCGCGGAGGTGGTTTTTTCAGAGAAGAGCGAAGACGCGGATGAAATTCAGGCCCGATGCAACGAAGAGAGTCAACGTTTCCTTGGCGCCGAGTGCCACAAATAGCCCGCACTTCAAAACCTGCTAGCTCTTATCCCGTCAATTTTTCTTGCCTCAATGCCGTCATGCCTGTCCAGGCGTAGTGAATGCCGCTCCACGCTGTGGCTGCGACCATGAGCGCGAGTGCTAAACGGACTGGGGCGGGAATACCGGCGCGGTCGCCCATCACGACCAGGGTGGCCGCGATTTGGAAGAATGTGCTGATTTTCCCCCACACCGATGGCGGGAATTTTCGGACCGAGGTGAACAGCAGACCGTACGCGGCCATGCCCAGAATCAGGAGATCTCTTCCGAAGACCAGAGCCACCATCCACAATGGGATCGCCTGCGCCGCGCCGAGCGAGACATAGATCGCGACTAGCAGGATTTTGTCGGCGATCGGATCGAAGTAGGCACCCACGCGAGTTGGTTGGCCGAAGCGGCGCGCTAGAAATCCATCGATGACATCGGTGACGCCGGCCGCGAAAAACAGAATCAGCGCGCGCGTCCATTGGCCGTGCAGGATATCGGCCGCGACGAAGGGCGCCAGGACCAGCCGTAACAGCGTAAACAGATTGGCGGCGTTGACCAACCCTTAAACTAACACCGGCGGCGGAACACTACGACACCAGCGCGTGGGCGACTCGCGTGGCAAGCTGATCGAAGCTCAGCATCTCGTAGAGCGACGGATCGCTCATGATGCGCGACACCAGCGCCGTGTGCATGGCATGTCCGGCGCGTTCGGCGATGACGTGGCCTAGTAGCGGCTTGCCGACCAAAGCCAAATCGCCGATCAGATCCAGCGCCTTGTGCCGGCAGCATTCGTCGGGAAAACGCAAGCCCTCGGGATTCTGCACGCCGCCGCGGTCGAAACAAACCGCGTTCTCCAGCGCCGCACCGCGAATGAGTCCCATATTGCGCATCTGATCCAGCTCGTGCAAGAATCCGAACGTGCGCGCCGGGGCGATTTCCTGAGCGTAGCGCTCGGGCGTCACTTCCATATCGAGCGATTGCCGGCCGATCAGCGGATGGTCGTAAAAAACGTCGCAGGTGAGCAAGAAACGGTCGGACGGCAGAATCGAGATCCGCTTGCCGCCATTTTCCACCATAATTGGCCGGCGAATGCGCAGGAAACGCTTGCGCCGCCGGTACGATTTGAGGCCCGCTTCGCGCAACAGCTCCACGAAGGGCGATCCGCTGCCATCCAGGATGGGAACTTCCAGGTTGTCGATCTCGACGTAAGCGTTGTCGACGCCGGAGCTGTAGAACACGCTCAGCAGATGCTCGGTGGTGGAGATCAGAACGCCGTGCCGCATCAGGCTGGTGGCGTAGCTGACGCGCGCGACGTAACGCCAGCTGGCCGGGACCTGGAAATTGTCGAGATCGGTGCGGACAAAAACGATGCCGGTGGATGGGGGCGCGGGAAGAATGCGGATGGAAACCGGAACACCGCTGTGAAGCCCAACGCCTCGGGCTTCTACCGGCCGCTGCACGGTAGTTTCAAACCGCAATGCCAGCTCCGACGGGTCGCTTCTCTCTAGTCGCCATGTGTCTTGTCCAATCGAAGCCATTCTAACAATCACTAAACCCGTATCGCTAGCTTTTTGATTCGAAAAGGTTTGTAAAGTTAGAAGTGTTGCAGGAATGCCACAGTTTGGGCATCGGGTTGTGGCCGAAAGAATGCAATTTTGGGCTGCGCAGCCGGTCGCGGCGCCGCTGTGCACGCTATGCTGATGTCTGGTGCCTGATCGTTCCCGCCTGTTCCTGATCGATAGCTACGGGTTCATCTTTCGCGCGTATCATGCGCGCGCGCGCAGTGGCGCTCCTCCCATGCGGACCACTACCGGTCTGCAAACCGAGGCGGTGTTCATCTTCCACAACATGGTGCGCAAGCTGCGCGCGGCGTATCATCCCGAATACATCGCGGCGATTTTTGAGTCGGGGAAAACGTTCCGCGAGGAAGCGTACGAGCATTACAAAGCCAACCGCGCCGCGATGCCTCCCGATCTGGCCGAACAGATTCCTTACATCCGGCGGCTGCTGGAGGCAATGCGCATTCCGATCCTGCAGTATGAAGGCTTCGAGGCGGACGACGTGATTGGAGCCATCGCCGCGCGCGCCAGCAGCATGAACGATGTGGTGATCGTTTCGAGCGACAAGGATATGCTGCAGTTGGTCAACGAGCGCGTCCACATGTACAACCCCGTCAAGGAAGATATTTGGTACGACCCGGCGATGGCGGAACAATACATGGGCGTGAAGCCCGTGCAGGTGGCCGACATGCTCGCGCTGATGGGCGATTCGGTGGACAATATTCCCGGGGCGCCGGGGATCGGCGATAAAGGCGCGCGCGATTTGATCCAGCGCTTCGGGTCGGTGGAAGGAGCGATTGAGCACGCCGCGGAGGTGGAACGCAAGACTTATCGGGAGAGCCTGCAGAACAATCGCGAGCAGATCCTGCTGAGCAAGAAACTGGCCACGATCGATATCTCGGTCCCCATCGAGTTTCAAATCGCAGACCTGGCGGCGCAAGAACCCGATGTTCCGGAGCTAAAGAAGATTTACAAGGAACTGGAGTTCTACAGTCTGCTGAAGGAGGTCGCCCCTAGCGACGATTCGTCCCAGCGCGATTACGCCACCATCGGCGGGCGGGCGGAGGCTGCGGCGTACGCGGCTGAACTTGAAAAATTGGATGCGGCGAAGCCGATCGCGTTTGCGATTCGAGCCGGTTCGGAAGGCGATCTGCCGCTCACCATGATTGGGATCTCGTTTCAATCCGGCGTGGGGCGTGCGCTTTCGGCTGAATATCTGGATGTGCTGAAGCCTCTACTCGAAGATCCGCGCCGCGTCAAGATCGCGCACGACGTGAAATCGCTGCTGCTGGCGCTGGCTGAATATGGCATCGAAGCGCAAGGTTTCCGCCACGACTTGCTGCTTTATTCCTTCCTGTTGTGCTCCGATCCGGCGGCGTGCTCGGCGGAGGTGCTGGCCGAGCGATATCTCGATCGCAAGCTTGGTCCGGCGGCCGAGCAACATGCGGATCTGGCGTTCACGCTGGCCGAGCGGCTTATTCCCGAGATCGATCGGGAGGGCTTTCGCAAGATCTACGAAGAGATCGATCTGCCGCTGGCGTCAGTTCTGTCGCGCATGGAGCGAACTGGGATTCGGATCGAGCCGGGTCAGTTGAAACTTCTTTCAGAACGGCTGGAGTCCGAAATCCAGCGCCTGTCGTCGGAGATTTACGAGCTGGCGGGCAAGCCGTTCAACATCAATTCGCCGGTGCAGCTCGGCAAGATTCTGTTCGAAGAAATGAATTTGCCAGCGCCGGTCAAGTACGGAAAAGGGAAAACCATTTCAACCGCCGCGGATGTGCTGGAGGGCCTGGCGGCCGAGCACGAGATCGCGCGCAAGGTGCTCGACTACCGGCAACTGACCAAGCTCAAGGGCACCTATATCGACGCTCTTCCCGCATTGATCGATCCTAAGACCGGCCGCTTGCACACGACTTTCAATCAAGCCGGAGCGGCCACTGGACGGCTGTCGTCATCCAATCCGAATCTTCAGAACATTCCGATACGCACCGAACTGGGCCGCGAGATTCGCGCCGCGTTCGTGCCGCGCGAGGGTTGGAAGCTGGTGGTGGCGGACTATTCGCAGATCGAATTGCGATTGCTGGCGCACATGTCGCACGATCCGGTGCTGGTGGAGGCGTTCCGCCATGGCGAAGACATCCATACGCGAACCGCGGCCGAGGTATTTCGCGTGCTTCCTTTAGCGGTGACGCCGGAGATGCGGCGCCGGGCCAAGGCGGTGAATTTTGGGATCGTGTACGGCCAGACTCCTTTTGGATTGGCTGTGTCGCTCGGCATCGACCGCAAGGAAGCCGAAGTTTATATCCACACTTATTTCGACCTGCACGCGGGCGTTCGCAAGTTCATTCAAGAAACCATCGCCGAGGTCCGCAAGAACGGCTACGCGATCACCATTTCCGGCCGTAAGCGGCCCATTCCCGACATGCACAGCCGCAATCCGAATGCGCGTTCGTTTGCCGAGCGCACCGCCGTCAATACGCCGCTGCAAGGCACCGCGGCCGATCTCATCAAGCTGGCCATGATCCGGATCGACGACATCCTGCGCCGAGAGAAGCTCGAAACGCGCATGCTGCTGCAAGTGCACGATGAGCTGGTATTCGAAGCTCCGCCGGCGGAAGCCGAACGCATCGCGAAGATGGTGAAGCATGAAATGGAGAGCGTCCAGAAGCTGAACGTGCCGTTGGTGGTGGACGTTGGGACCGGCGACAACTGGCGCGACGCGAAATGAAATAAATCCAGCGCGTACTCGCAGCGGAATTTCCCAAGTCTGGACTACGTCAAAGCACGTGTCGAGTGGCGGCGCTGTTGATGGCGCTGCCCACCGCTGTATTTTGTCAGCAAGCGCTCGCGCCCGTAATGTATAAAAGGAGAGAGGGACACCCTAGCTAAGTTGGTAGAGCGGCTGATTCGTAATTTCTCACTCTGGATGTATGCGGACGATTTCCAAGCGCACGCAGTACGGCCTAAAGGCTGTGCTGGCGCTCGGCAAGCGATATGAGCAAGGGCCTGTTCTCATCAGCACCCTGGCTCAGGAAGAATCTATTCCGCTGAAGTTCCTCGAAGTAATTCTGCTGGACCTGAAAAGCCACGGACTCCTCGAGAGCAAAATCGGCCGCAAAGGCGGTTATCGACTCAGCCGGCCGCCGTCAGCGGTCACTATGGGAACGATTGTCCGCATTCTCGAGGGACCGCTCGCGCCGCTTCCATGCGCCAGCGAAACGGCATTCAAGCCGTGCGAGGATTGCAGCGATGTTGACAACTGCGGCACTCGGATTATCATGCGCCAAGTCCGGGACGCAATCTCCGGAGTTCTGGATGCAACCACGCTCGAAGACTTGCTGCGCCTGGTTGAACAGCGCCGCGCTGAGCGAGCAGAGCGCCAGGGATTGATGTACTACATCTAGGCAGAAGCTACCGTCTACCAGAGAAGTTTCAACCCAAACTGCATCTGTCGGGAGCTGGTGGAGGTCGCTGTGATCACGCCCGCTGTACTGGCCGGCGTTGTCGTGGCAGATGAAAAGACCACTGCGTTCGGCGTTGCAAAGTTCGCGCGATTAAACAGATTGAAGAATTCCGCCCGGAATTTGCAAGCGGAGTTTTTCGGTCAGGGCCGTGTTCTTCAGCACGGAGAAATCCAGTTGTCGCAAGCCCCGGGCCCGTCAGCACATCCCTCCCCACGTTTCCGTAGGTGCCGGTGGGCGGCAGGATGAAAGCGTTCGGATTGAAGTACTGGTTCGGCCCGCCCAGGATCACCGGCCCGTGAAAGCCGGGTTCCACGAAGGCCGGACCGGATTGCGGCTGTCGCCGTTGTTGGACGGGTTGATATCCCAACTGCGGCGTGAACGGAAACCCGATTGCAGGGTCTCGATCCCGCTGAGCGTCCACCGCTGGCCAGCTTTTGCGCCAGCCTTGCGCGCTGCCGAAGAGTCTCTTTCCTTGGCCGATAGGCAGCTCGTAGCTGGCGTTGATTACCGCAATGTGCCGGACGTCCGAAGTCGACGGGACCCCAATCCAACTTGGGATTAGCGGGAACATCACAAATCCCGGCGCATTGGCGCCGACGCTGCTGTTCAGCGCCGTGCCGTCGTCCAGGCTCTTCGAAAATGTGTAGACGCCGCGAATCTGAAGCCCGTGGCTGAAACGACGGTTCACGTCCACCGCCAGCGCATTGTAGGAACTGAGCCCCTCGGAAAACCAGGTAGTGGTGTTCGCCAGGTTGGGGTTGGCCAGCGCCGCGCCGGTCGGATAGTAGATGGTTCCAGCCGCCAGGCTCGTCGGGCAGGGGCCGTGGGCAGATGGTGGGAAACGGCTCATTGGCATCCACCGACAGCAACTCGTGATAGCCGTGCGAGCCCATATACCCAAGCGCTCAGAGAGGTATTGGGCGCGATCTGCTGCTCGACTTTGAAGGTCCAGCGTCATCACCGTGGGCGTGTAGCATCGGGCTGGATGCCGCTGGGCGAAATCTTGCTGCCCGCGGGCAGCGGTGCTGCCGGGAACGATCTGGAGCCCCGCCACCGAAACGTTCTTCAGCGATCAGCGTGGTGTTGAACGGCGCGGTCTGATCCAGGCGGTAATCCAGGTTGTCGAGCAGCGCGCGATAGATGCCGAAGCCCGCGCGAATCACCGTCTTGCCCTTTCCGAAGGGATCCCACGCCAGGCCCAGCGCGCGGCTCCGGCAGGAATTTCGCGCGGTTCACCGTGAACACCGAATTGCCCACCAGCGGATTGGTCTCGATCACGCCGTTGGCGTCGAAAAGGTAGTTCGCCGCGCGCCCGTGCGCCTCGTTCCAGCCGTTGGTGGATTCGAAGCGGAAGCCCAGCGCAACTCCAGGTTCGGCCGCAGTTTGATCGAGTCCTGCACAAACCCGGCGCCTTCGAGCGACCGCCAGCCCAGCGGCGTGGGCGACGGCACAACCGTAAAGGTGGCGATGGTGCCCTGCAGGAAGCTGGTCAGGCTGCCGAACGAGCCTGCCCGTATTGATCCTGCGCCAGGTTAGTCGTTGGCCTGAATCCGCTGCAGCCACACGCCCGCCTGCGATCTGATGCGCTCCGTGGATGATTCCGACGTGGTCGTCGAAGGTGAACAGGTTTCGCACCGCCGCAGATTGCTGCCCGCGTTGGTTCCGCGCCGGTGATCTGGGAAGCCCCGTTCGAGGCCGTGCCGCCGCCGATCACGACCGCTCCGATCGGGATCGCCCGTCACCCATCCCGGCAGTCTACCGGCGTCTGGCCGGTGAAGAAGTAGCCTGCCGCGCGAGAATCCGACGCGCGCCGTGTTGAGCAGCGTGGGCGAGAAAACGTGCTGCTCCTGCAGGCTCGACCACCTGCTCGCGCAAGTCTTTCGACGACCAGGCTCAGCGGATTCGCGGTGGGCGTGTTAGCGACGCTGTCGTCCACGGTATAGACGGCCGAACAGCGTGTCGTTGTTCGAGAAGGATTGTCGTCGAAGCGCGTGGTTCCGAAGTCTTCACGAATGCGTCTGCAGGGGATGGCTGAACGCTTCGCCGATGCCGCCGCCCAGGTCCGGGCCGTTTGCCACCGGCCACAGCGCCAGAAGGGAGCCACGGCGGGAGCGACACCAGAGCGTTTGTCGCCGTTCGCAACATCCCATGCGAGCGTTGTTGTCCGGCACCAGCGTCACGTCGCTCAAACCCAGGTGCTGCCGGAAACCTTCGTAGTTGCCGAAGACAGAAAAGTCTTATCTTTCTTGATCGGCCCGCCCAGCGCCGCGCCGAATCGTTGCGCTGAAATTGCGGGATGGATCCTTGATCGAAAAAGTTGCGCGCGTCCAGGTCGCTGTTGCGCAGAAACTCGTAGACGCGTCCCGTGCAACTGATTGGTGCCGGAGGCGGTCACGATGCTCACTTGCCCGCCCGGGCGCTTGCCGTATTCGGCGCCATAGGTGTCCGGTGACCACATTGAACTCGCGCACCGCATCCACGCCCAGCAACTGCCCGCTGGCGCCCCCCGGCGTGTTGTTGATCAGCGACGCGCCGGTGTATTCAATCCCATTCAACAGGAACAGATTCTCCTGCGGGCGCCGCCCGGAGATCGCGAACATATTGCCCACCGACGAGTTCGACGTTCCCACGCCGCCGGAGCGCTCCGAGGTGTAGTTCACGACGCCCGGATTGAGCGTCACCAGCTGATCGTAGCTGCGGCCGTTCAGCGGCAGGTCCTTCACCTGTTTTTCCGAGACAAGACCAGAGATGGCCTGTGTGGACAGGCTGACCGGCGAGGGCGCCTCCTCCACGGTGACGACCTGTTTGAGCTGCCCAACCGGCAGCGTCAGTACCACCGTCGTCGCTTGGCCAACGACTAGTTCGATTCCGGTTTTCACCTGCGTTGTGAATCCTTCTTTGATCGCCGAGATCTGGTATTTCCCTACCGCGATTGACGGGACGGAACAGCGGCCGCTCGCGTCGGTCGCCACTTTGCGTTCCGCGCCAGTCTCGATGTTCTTCACTACGACTGCTGCGTCTGGAATGCCCCCGCCAGCGTCGTCTTTCACGACCCCAGAGATCGAGGCGCCCACAATCTGCGCCAGCGAGGGCGCGGTATGCTGCCAAAACGGAGACCAGGAGAACTGCCATGCTGAGGTTCGGACGTCTAATCATTGTAAAGTCCATAGACTTAGTAGATGATATGCTAACCGTGAAGGATTTGCAAGCCCTCCAGAAATGCCTTCCAGGTAAAATCAACCTGCTATACATATGATTATAAAGCCGATACATTTTATAGCCATATTTGTCCATAGACTTAGTAGAACTATATTGACCGAGTGGGGAACTTGGCGTATCCTGTGATCAATCTGATGACGGACGGCATTCCAGTTCGCCCCCTCTCCGAGCGATCCTGGCGCGTCCGCCAGCTCATGCTGTACGGCTGTTGAGCCTGTCCCTGTCGACCAATAGGAAGATCGCAAGTTCTGGAGCAGTGCCCTAGAGGAGCACGCCCGAAGTGTGTTCGAAATCTGGAGGAACCGAGATGACGGAGCAGCCACACTACGAAGGTTCGGTCTCGCGTCGGGCGTTTACCGCTCTAGTCGCGGGCGCATTGGCGCTCAGAGCGGCGGAGCTGGACACAAAGCCGAAAGTCTTGGCCGTGGTCGCTCATCCCGACGACGAGTATTCGTTCGCCGCAACGGTTTACAGCATTGTTCGCGAGCTGGGCGGCACCGTGGATCAAGTGGTCGTCAGTAATGGCGAAGCGGGTTACCGGTACTCGGTGCTCGCGGAGCAGATCTACGGGCTGAAACTAAGCGAAGAGCGCATAGGACGCCCCAACCTCCCAGAGATTCGGAAGCAGGAGTCGCTTGCCGCGGGGCGGATTTTGGGCATCCGTCAACATCATTTCCTCGATCAAAGGGACACCGGTTACACGCTCAATGCGTCAAACGTGGGTTCGGCTTGGGACAAAAAAGCGGTGCACGCGACTCTCGAACGTCTGCTGCGGGAAGAACGATATGACTTTGTCTTCACTCTGCTTCCTTCCGAGGACACGCACGGACATCACAAAGCTTCCACGATTCTCGCCCTTGAAGCGGTAGCGGCGTTGCCGGCGGATCGAAGACCAGTGGTCTTGGGTGTAGAGGCGGCATCGAGCCGCGAAGAAGCGCGCGAGTTTCTTCAGCTTCCGGGGGCGCCGTTGACGCGCGCCGGACACGATGTCCGCCAGTTTCGACGATCGCAGCCCTTCGGCTATCGCGACGCGCTTACTTACCAGATCATCGCGAACTGGGTGATCGCGGCGCACAAATCGCAAGGCCTTTTCCAAATGGACACGGGGCGGCACGATGTGGAACGCTTTTGGCGCTTCGAAGTGAGCGGAACGGGATCAGCGGCCGCCGCGGACCGATTGTTCGACAGTTTGGAGCACGTTGCCGCGACCGCCCTGCGGCAGTCGGCGAGGAACGGGCAATGAACCTCGATTCGGCAAATGGGTCCGTGCCGCGAGATTCGCGCCGCGTTCGTGCCGCGGGAGGGTTGGAAGCTGATAGTAGCGGACTATTCGCAGATCGAATTGCGATTGCTGGCGCACATGTCGCACGATCCGGTGCTGGTGGAGGCGTTCCGCCATGGCGAAGACATCCATACGCGAACCGCGGCCGAGGTATTTCGCGTGCTTCCTTTAGCGGTGACGCCGGAGATGCGGCGCCGGGCCAAGGCGGTGAATTTTGGGATCGTGTACGGCCAGACTCCTTTTGGATTGGCTGTGTCGCTCGGCATCGACCGCAAGGAAGCCGAAGTTTATATCCACACTTATTTCGACCTGCACGCGGGCGTTCGCAAGTTCATTCAAGAAACCATCGCCGAGGTCCGCAAGAACGGCTACGCGATCACCATTTCCGGCCGTAAGCGGCCCATTCCCGACATGCACAGCCGCAATCCGAATGCGCGTTCGTTTGCCGAGCGCACCGCCGTCAATACGCCGCTGCAAGGCACCGCGGCCGATCTCATCAAGCTGGCCATGATCCGGATCGACGACATCCTGCGGCGAGAGAAGCTCGAAACGCGCATGCTGCTGCAAGTGCACGATGAGCTGGTATTCGAAGCTCCGCCGGCGGAAGCCGAACGCATCGCGAAGATGGTGAAGCATGAAATGGAGAGCGTCCAGAAGCTGGACGTGCCGTTGGTGGTGGACGTTGGGACCGGCGACAACTGGCGCGACGCGAAATGAAATAAAGCCGCTTTTTCTGTTGTGCGCCGCGGGATTCTAACGGGAGCGGGACTTCCGCAGCCTGCGACGAAGATCCGGCCAGAATTCCTTGGCGAGATAACCCAAGGCATCATAGCCCGCCTGTGTACCCCAGACGCTTAGGGCGCTCCCTAAATTTCGATCTTCTCTGGGATGGTAAGTGAATGTCGAGATGCCTGCCGCAAAGGCATCGCCGCCGATTTCCGAGAAGTTGAACTGGTTATGGCCGGAATCGGAGCGGGTAACGAAAATCCGGCTCACGGCATACGCGGTGCGGTGCCAAAAGCTTCCTTTGCCTAACTGGAAATAACGAGGATCCTGATGCAGGAGAGATGGGAAGATGGCTCTGGTGGAAAAGTTTTCGATGGTGCCGTCGCCGAAGGCCGATCCGTAGCGCTTCGCGTAGCCCTCCGCTCCTTGCCCATACCCTGCTTCGTTGTCTCTAGCCTGGCCGATTCCCGCCAGCGCACCGTACCAGAGAAATTGGGCGTAGTCGAACGCGCTGCGTGTCACCACCTTGAATTTCTCCGCGGCGGTGAGAGGGGGGACATTGGCGGCGTTCTCCAAGGTCAGAAAATTGGGCAAGGCAAAGAAGAGGCGATCCTTGGATGTCCCGTCAGTTTCAGTTTGTGGCTTGCTGTTGTTTGTGCCAGCGTCGTTGACGCTTCCCGCACTTGACGGCGCAGCCGGCGATGAGTCGGCTCCTCCAGTTTGTTGCGCCGCACAGTCCCAGGTGCAAATGCCAAGGAAGGTTACGATCGTTAGGAACTTCACTGTTAGACCCGAGCGCAATGATCGGCCCGGCCTCCGCATTCACCAGCCGCGGTATCAGACAGGCGAGCCTTCATCCGGCGACTCGTTTCGTAGACTCAAACTGGCGAGCCATTGTTTCCGAGGCCTAACCAGGTGACAAGGCAGAAGTGTCTTAGGGAGCGTGGGAGGACGATAATTGGCGAGACGGCCCGCCGCATTTTCCGGCAAGCGCCGGCGCGCGTAATGTATAAAAGAAGAGAGGGCCACCCTAGCTCAGTTGGTAGAGCGGCTGATTCGTAATCAGCAGGTCGCCGGTTCGATCCCGGCGGGTGGCTCCAGAACTTATTCATAAGTGAGAAGCTTGCTAGGCTGCTTCTTTTCCAGGATCGTTTCCCATTCTGTCACCTGTGCCAAAACCCCACCGGAGCGTCTTCCTGTGTCAAAACGCTGGCCGCTGCGAATGCTGATTGAGCGAATCAGTGACCACGCGACGCGCCTCCTCCGCGCTTCTGCCGCTTACTTCACCAGCAGCTTGCGGATAGACTTCAATTCTCGCCGGCGTTTCGGGGTGGTCTTGGGATATGCCATCTTCAGGTCGTTGAACGTATCCAGGACAATCTGGGAAACGATCAAACGCGCATTTTCCTTATCATCGGCCGGAACGACGTACCAATGCGCGTGATGGGTGCTGGTCGCTTTCAGGCACTCCTCATAAGCGTGCATGTAATCCTTCCAGTATTTGCGCTCGTGAATGTCCGCGGCGCTGAATTTCCAGTTATGATCAGGTTCATCAATGCGCTCAAGGAATCGCTTGCGTTGTTCATCCTTCGAAAGGTGGAGAAAGAATTTAACGATCCGCGTTCCGTTGCGATAGAGGTGGCTTTCCAGATCCACAATGGAACGATAGCGCTCCTCCCAGATGGTCTTCTCGTCGCGCAGCTCTTCGGAAAGCCCCTCGTTGCGAAGAATCTCCGGATGCACGCGAACCACCAGCACTTCCTCGTAATAGGAACGATTAAATATACCGATCCGCCCGCGTTCCGGAAGCACGCATGTGGTGCGCCACAGAAAATCGTGTTCCAGCTCGTTGGCGCTCGGCTGTTTGAAACTGAAGACCTGGCAGCCTTGCGGATTCACACCGGACATGACGTGCCGGATGGCGCCGTCTTTGCCGCCAGCGTCCATACCCTGAAAAATCAGCAGCAACGCATAGCGGTTGGACGCGTAGTGAAGGTGCTGCAGTGAGCTGAGCTTCTCAACATGCTCGGCCAGGAGTTCCTGATACTGCTCCTTCGACTTGTAAACCGGTTTCACGATGGTCGGCCATTCGCCGAGCTTGACTTTTGCTCCGGGCCGGACACGGAAATCCTTTGAATCGATTTTCATCTTTATCCCTTCGGTCGCGCCTGCTCGGTTCGGATTTCCCGCTCCGCCTCGAGCCAATCTTGTTCTTCCTGGCTTTCGCCGCTGACTCGCCGCTGGTAGAGTTCATATGCCCGTGCGGCGATCCGTGCCGTAAGATCGTCCGCCCCCGACTTCTTGGCCAACAGCGGGAGTTTCGTAGGATCAAAAATCCGATAGGCGAGCAGTTTCACGCGGTCGTTCACCAGAGCCCACGCAATCGCATAGCCCCAAACGAACGCAGCCCAGCCCCAGCCGAGGGGTGTCATAAACAGCCCGTAGACGGCGATCAAAGTCGCAACGGTTTGCGTGCCGAGCACCGCCATCCAGAGAATCTTCGCAGGGCGTATGGACCAGAACGGGCCGCGAGTGCGCGTCAGGAAAATCGTGAGATGGCCGGCCACGGACAGCTTCAAGTACATCAGCGTCTGGATGTGCGCGCGGTCGAGGTGAAATACGCGCTCGCCGAGATAGAACAAGCCAAACGCAGCCACTACTCCGATGACGCCCAGCACCGTGGAAATCCCCAGTACCAGGCGCATGTTCCAGGCCTCGGGCTTGTCTTTGTAATGAACGTTGTCATAGGCGATAGACAGGATAGCTCCGTCATTGAGCAATGCCAGCATCACGATCATGACCGCCGTCAGCGGATAGAAGTTAAACACCAGGATCGCCAGTGTCATGAAGAACAGCACCCGCAGCGTCTCGGCGATGCGGTAAATCGCGTAGCTGTTCATGCGCTGGAAAATGCGCCGGCTTTCCTTGATCGCATCGATGATCACCGACAGGCCGGACGCCAGCAGAACGATAGAAGCAGCCGCGCGGGCCGTATCTGTGGCACCCGAAACAGCGATGCCGCAATCGGCTTTCTTCAGCGCGGGAGCATCGTTTACTCCGTCGCCAGTCATGCCGACGATGTGGCCGCGCTGCTGCAGGACATCCACAATGTGGAATTTATGCTCGGGAAAAACCTGCGCGAAACCGTCCGCTTTTTCGATTGCTTCCGCGGCCTGCGCCGTCTCGTGATGCTTGATATCGCCCAATCCGCTGGCATTCAGGATGTTCGTGCCCATCCCGAGTTGCTTGGCCGTTTCCTTCGCGATCGCCATCTGATCGCCGGTAACCATCTTGACGCTGACGCCCATCTGGCGGGCGCTCGCGATGGTTGCTTTGGCCTGGGGGCGAGGCGGATCAAACATGGGCAAAACGCCCACGATCTGCCACTTGCCTTCTTCCTCTGCCCGCGCCACGCCCAAAGAACGGAAACCGCGTCCCGCAAATTCGTCGACAGCTTTCTCGACAGCGGGCTTTACCTCACCCGCATTGGTGGACATCTGCAGAATTACTTGTGGGGCGCCTTTGGCCACATAGAACTGCTTTCCGTCCGCGCCTTTCACCGTGGCTTCGGTGCGCTTGTGGACCGGATCGAAGGGCTGAAAGTGGAGCACCTGGTAGGCCTGCAGAGTCTTCGGATCCTTGACCCCACCGATCACCGCAAGGCCGATGGTGTCCTTGTCTTCGGCACGCGAAGCGAGTGCGGCCCAGAGAATGACTTGGTCCCCGGGTATGCTGCTTAGGGTGAAGGGATCGCCCAGCGTCAATTTATTTTGGGTCAGCGTGCCGGTCTTATCCGAGCACAGGATGTCCACGCCGGCCAGTTCTTCGATGGCCGAGAGCCTAGTGATAATGGCTTGTTTTTTCGCGAGAAGCCGTGCGCCCACTGCCATGGTCACCGACAAGACGGTGGGCATCGCCACTGGAATGGCGGCCACCAGAAGGACCAGCGCAAACTCCAGCGTGCTCATGACCGGATCGCCACGGAACAGCGCGACGGTGATGATCAACACCACCAGGGCTACTGCGAGGATGATCAGGTAATCGCCGATCTTCAGCACAGCTTTCTGGAAATGGCTGATGGATTCCGGCCCCTGCACCATTTGGGCGGTTTTGCCGAAGTAGGTGTCCGTGCCGGTTGCATAGACCATTCCTTCGCTTTCCCCCTGGCGAATGATGGATCCGGAAAATACCGCATCGCCCGGCTTTTTTGTGGCGGGTAAAGATTCGCCTGTCAGCGCGGATTGGTCCACTTCTACCGGGTCGCCTGGCAGCAAACGCGCGTCGGCTGGAACGATGTCGCCCAGCTTCAGGCGGATGACGTCGCCCGGCACCAGTTCCTTCGCCGAAGGATCAGTCCATTTCCCGTCGCGTTTGACTTTGGCTTTGATGGCCAGCTGCTTCCTGAGTGCGGCGATCGCATTGCCCGCCTGGTGTTCTTCCCAAAATCCAACGACTGCGTTGGACAACAGCAGGAGCAGGATGATGAAGAAATCCGGCCAGTGCCGGACCGCGGCGGACAAGATCACTGCGCCTTCGATCATCCACGGAATCGGGCCCCAGAAATAGGTCAGGAATTTCAGGTACGGATTTTCTTTCTTTTCCGCGATCTCGTTGGGCCCATACTGTGCCAGCCGTTTTTTCGCCTCGTCTTGGCTCAGGCCATCCGGCGAAGAGCCCAGCTTTTTCTGGAGCTCCTCCATGGAAATCGATTTCAGGTTTTTCTGCGCATCGGACTTCGCTCCCGGCGCCGCCGCCGGCTTCGTTTCCGGTTTTGTTTGGGGCTTCGATTCGGACTTCGCCTCGGGCTTTTCCGTAGTTGGTGTCATGATGATTTCTCCTGTTCTGTATTCCTGGAATCCCCTACACCTTTGCTTCCGGCGGGTCGGCGGCTCCTCCCAGCGGCAAGCATTCCGGCATGTCGAGCCGTGCCACACCAATCCGGTTGTCGGCCATCCCGTAGTAGATGTCGAACCGATCCGGTGAGCCAATATCGTCGCGCCGGTCGATGCCGGTGGGAAACACCACGTTCGCGACGGTCCCATCGCGTTCCTGAGGAAGCGACGGCGTGAGCGCAGGATCCGCCGAACGATAACGGATCAGCTGCGGATGCTGCTTGGAAAGCACCATCACCCCGGCGGAATAACGCAGCGGATGGGTACCCTTGCTCGCCTGCCCCATTTCGCACACACCGTGGTAGACGATTAGCCAGCCGTGGCGGGTCAGGACGGGCGGAGTGCCCGCGCCGATTTTGAGCCGCTCCCAGCGCGACACCGGAGCCGCCAGGCGGTGATGAGAGGTGAACTTGCCGAAACAATCGGGCTTACAGCCAGGGAGCGCCATCGGACAGTAGGAAATCCAGATGCTTTCCCGTTCGAGGTCCACTTCGCGGGTCGCTGGGTGGCAGGCGGTTTCCTCGGGACGCGTGCCCGGGAAAAGCGGCCGGTGGAGGAGGGCCATTTCCGGGTGTCCGGACGGATTCGGAATGGCGACCGGGAACAGGCTGGCGTCCTTATCGTCCACTTCGTCGAATTCAATGCCCTGGTAGGGGCCGAACTTTGCGAGTCCCAGACGCTGCCAGTGGAAGAGGTCCTCCGATATTGCGAGGGCGATGCGCGGGCCGCGGGCTGAAAATGCCGCGTACGCCATCACGTAGCGGTTCAACGGCTCCACGAACGTGACCCGAGGGTCCTCGCAACCGCCGCCGCCCTCGGGCCGCAGCTCATAATCGGCTTCCGGCTCCAGCGCGATGCCAAGCCGTTCGACTCCTGCCGGATCGCCGGCTGCATTGAACCGCACTCGAGCAATGCCGATGCGCGAGTAGTTCCCCTTCGCGACCAGCCGCGGGAACAGGTAGAGGTCGCCATCGGGGCCGCGAACGGCCGCCGGATTTAGAACGCCCTCGATCTCCTGGGCATTCCCCGGTTCTGGCTCCATGATCATTCCCAGGCGCCGCAGCTTAAATCCATTCATAACTTCAGCGCTTCCTGACCGTGATCCGATAAACAAGCGATAATCGTTTCGATGACCCGCTTGGTCTCATGGGGTCCACGAACGGGGATAGAAACGACGCCAGCTTGCTCGGCCGGATAGTCATTCCCGCCGGCGAACAGCGCATCGCCGACGAATATCATCTCCTTCAATGAAATGCCGAGAACGTCTCTCAGTTTTCTGATTCCGTAAGCTTTGTCAATGCCGGGTTTGGTGACATCAATGGATGTCGCGCCGCCCAGGCGGACGGAAAACTTGGGAATCAAAGTGTCAAGAATCGTTTTGATCTTCTTGCGCTTTGCAAAATCGGGATCCCATTTCGTTTTTTGTTCTAATGGCGCCTCCTGGCCTAATGCGGAATACGTGATCTGGCTTCCCCGGTCCTCAACCGTCTCTCCCCACACTTTTTCGACCTTGAATCCCGCCTCCGCGACCGCCTTCTTGAGAGAGCTGACAATATTTTCTTTTTCCTCCGGCGTGAAGTCTTCGGAATAGATCTTTTTCCAATCGCCTGTGTAGCGGAAGAACTTTGTTCCACAGGTTGGAAGGAGCGACAGGTTCGCCAGGCTGCCGTCATGGGCGAGATGGGAGAGCACCTGCTTTTCAAACTGCGGCCAGTCTCCTCCAGAGATCACGGCCACTTTGAGGATGCCGAGAAGGTCGTCCAGCAGCCGCGACATTTCGGCGTCCAGAGACGACTTGCTCTCGGCCAGAGTGCCGTCCAGATCGAAGACGATCAGTTTTTTCATTGCGGTATCTCGATTTCCAACACGTTCACTGGTCCCTGAGGCTGAAAGGTACACATTCCGAGAACCGCAGGCAACAGAAGTACGTCGCCTTTTCCGATGTCATATGTCGCGCCGGCATGATTGAGTTGCCCCTTGCCATCGATGCATACCAGCACGCGCGGACCAGCCGCGGCGCCGACCGTAAACGGCGATTCTCCCCGCACACGAGAGAGGCAGAAGTGGTCGCAGTGAAAAAGCCTCTCGCGGCGTACTGGCGATGTCGTCTCCATCACGGGCGCGACCAAGCCGCCCGCGCACTGGCCAAAATTGATGCAGGCCAACGCCTGATCCACCTGGAGTGGCCGCTGCTGACCTGTCTTCGGGTCCACATGGTTCCAGTCGAACAAGCGAAAAGTCACGTCACTGTTCTGCTGAACCTCGAAGACTACGACACCGCCGCCCAGAGAGTGAACCATCCCAGCCGGATTGAAGACAGCGTCGCCGGGCTTCGGATGGAAGCACGCCAGACGGTCCGCCACCGTCCCCTCCTTGAGCGCGTGCCGCAGAACTTCCGCAGTGGTGCCTGGCTTCAGGCCAGCATAGATGCGGCTTTTGGTGCCTGCCTCCAGCACCACCCACGCTTCGGTCTTCGCGGTCTCGGAATTCGTTGGATGCACTTGCACCGAGAGCATTTCACGTACGTCCAGGAATTTCAGCAGCAGCGGGAATCGGCGAAAACGTCCCGCGAGTTTTCCCATCACCTGTTCTGGAAACTGCTCCAGCAGTTGAGCGATGGTCCGCCCTCGGAGAGATCCATCGGCAACGCGGCTCGGATGATCATCGCGATCGCTCAGTATCCACGCTTCGCCTATTGGGTCGTCGCCCGGTAGTGGTGCCGTGAGCAGATCGGCCAAACGCCGGCCGCCCCACAACCGATACTGATAGATTGGTTCGAATCGCAACGGATATAGCGGCGTTTGGCTCATGATCGGCCATCTGCTACTGGAGGTGCGGCAGCCATGCCAAGTCCTCGCTCAGCACGTAGATCGTTATAGCCGCAAGCATTAGTACCAGGCCCACCCACATGCGCCAGTCATGATGCATGCGTCTCCAGTAAGCCGGCGAAACCCCTTGCCGGGCAGCTTGTTCGTCTGCCTGCCGCGCATTCTCAGTAGGGATGTGTCGGTTCTTGTCGTATTCCGGCCCTTCGTTTCCGTGGTGGCCAAAGTTGGTCTCATTCATTTCTGTAGCGCCTTTCATTTCCAATGATCCCGGTGCGGTGGACGAAATGGAGGTCTCCAGCGCCGTCAATCTTGCGGCGCTCCCTCCATCTAGTGCCACCCATAACTAGCCCGCGTATTTCTGCCGATGCAGCGCCGGGTCAGTCCTGCGGCTTTCTTGATGCCGCCGGCTCCCAAGCGTGCTCTCGATCAACCGGGTCAACTTATCCGCGGCGCCGTTGACGGCTTGATCCAAGGTTGCTGCCTGGTGAGTGACCGCGATGGGTTGGCGGCCTTCCAGGCGGACTTCCATCATGCACCGCTTGTCACTCTGGCCGTGCTTGTCGCTGTTCTCGTCGCTCAGGTGGACTTCCACTCGCGTAATGTGATCGCTAACCCGGCTCAGCGCACTCTCGACCACATCGCTGACCTGAGCCGCCAGCGCCTCGTGACCTTCGATGGTATGGTCAGTATTGATTTGGATCTGCATGGTGTTCTCCCTATGCCGCAGGTTTCACGACTTCGGGATTAAGCGTTGTCGCGCTTATATCCTTATCTGTCGTGGCATCGTATTCGCCACGGCGCGCCGCCCGATTGCACCTGGCTCGATGAGTCAGAGCTTTCTGTGCCGCCAATACGTTGGACTCCTTGCCTCGCCAAATCTCCATAGCCGGTTGCTGAATGGCGCGGGCAAATGAAAAGGCCAGGGCCCAAGGCAGTCGCGATTTGAATCTGATATTCATGGCATTCAAACGGGCCGAGGCCAGTTCACTGGGTTGACCGCCCGACAAGAACGCAATCCCTGGAACGGCAGCAGGGACGGCACGCAAGAGACACTTCACCGTGGCGTCGGCCACCTCGTCCACCGATTCCTGCTTCGGGCAGGTTAATCCCGGAAGCACTATGTTGGGCTTCAAAATCATGCCTTCCAGCACCACCCGTTGTGTGTAAAGCTGATTGAAAACCGCTCGCAGGATTTCCTCGGTTACCTCGCGGCACCGGTCGAGCGAATGTTCGCCTTCCATGAGCACTTCCGGCTCGACGACCGGGACCAGTCCGGCTTCCTGGCACAGTGCGGCATAGCGAGCCAGTGCTTGCGCGTTGGCCCCGATGCAACCCCGGCTGGGAATGCCATCGCCGACGGCAATCACCGCGCGCCACTTGGCAAAACGCGCGCCCATTTGAAAGTATTCAGCCAGGCGATCGCGCAATCCGTCCAGGCCTTCGGTTATTTTCTCTCCTGGATGACCCGCCAGGTCCTTTGCACCGGTGTCAACTTTGATGCCGGGAATGATTCCCGCAGCGGTAATGACTTTGACAAAGGGAGTGCCATCTTTCTTCTGCTGGCGGATCGTCTCGTCGTAGAGAATCGCGCCACTAATGCACTCACCGAGACCTGGCGTGGTCACAATCAACTCTCGCCAGGCGCGCCGTGCCTCCAGAGTCTGGGGAATCCCCAACTTGGCGAATCTTTTGTTGCAGGTTGGATTACTCTCATCCATCGCCAGCAGGCCCTTGTCGTCGGCAACCATTTTCCTCGCGGTATCTACAAGCTCTTGCGTATTCATTTGGTGTTGCTCCATTTCTAGTTACCAGGCTGCGATTCACCCAACCACTTCCGCGCCTCAGCGGCATCGGCGTGATCGAAGTATCGGATCGTCGCTTTCGTGAACGGTTTGCAGAACGTCGCCATGCCGTGCTGCCACTTCTTATCCCCGATCATCGCGAGCCGTTCGATGTCGGCGAAGTGCCTAATGTCGAACTTGATGTCTTCCCACATCGCGCCGGCGTCCCAGCCGTGGAAACCAGTCATGTCGAACAGCAGGCGCAGTTTTCCGTGCTGCTGGACGAGTCGCTCGAACTCAGGCACAAAGTGCTCGTAATCTGCTTTTATCAGCTTCCCACTGACGTGAACGACGAGAATCTTCCCGCCGTTTTCTTCATTGAATTGAATGGGCATTTTGAACTCCTCGTTACTGCTTTTCGCCGCCGCCCCATTTCCAGTTACGGATCTCCGGCAAGTCTTGGCCGTGCTTATCGATGTAGTGTTTATGCTCGATGAGCTTGTCCTGCATCATCTGCTTTAAGTACGACCCCTTGGAGCCCAAGTGCGGCAGCCGATCCACCACGTCTTCGACCAGATGGAACCGGTCCAGGTCGTTCTGCACTCGCATGTCGAACGCTGTCGTGATGGTGCCCTCTTCCTTGTAGCCCCGGACGTGAAGGTTGCCATTGGTCCGGCGGTAGGTCAACCGGTGGACCAGCCAAGGGTATCCATGGAAGCCAAAGATGATGTGTTTGTCCTTGGTGAACAGCGAATCGTAATCGGTGTCACTCAGTCCGTGGGGGTGCTCGCTACTGGACTGCAGCTTCATCAGATCGACGACATTGATGACCCGGATTTTCAGCTCGGGCAAGTGCTCACGAAGGATGGAAACGGCGGCCAGAATCTCGAGTGTGGGCGTGTCTCCACAGCAGGCCATCACCACGTCCGGCTCGGCGGCGTCCTGGTCGTTACTAGCCCATTGCCAGATGCCAATTCCTTCCGTGCAATGCACCACCGCGGCGTCCATGGTGAGCCACTGCGGAAGGGCGTGTTTGCCCGCAACCACCACGTTGACGTAATTCCGGCTGCGCAGGCAGTGATCGAAAACCGAAAGCAGACAATTGGCGTCGGGCGGCAGGTAGACCCGCACAATGTCGGCCTTCTTGTTGATCACGTGGTCCAGGAAACCTGGATCCTGATGCGTGAAGCCGTTGTGATCCTGCTGCCAGACGTGGGAGGCCAGCAGATAGTTCAGCGACGAGATCTTCCGACGCCAGGGCAGTTCCAGACATACCTTCAGCCACTTGGCGTGCTGGCTGAACATCGAGTCGACAATACGAATGAAGGCTTCATAGCTGTTGAACAGCCCGTGCCGCCCGGTCAGAAGATATCCTTCCAGCCATCCCTCGCACTGGTGCTCGCTGAGCATCGAGTCCAGCACGCGTCCGGCAGGCGCGAGGAACTCATCATTCTTTACCGTGCGGGCGTCCCATTGACGGTTGGTGACTTCGAAAACGGCTCCCAGGAGGTTCGAGAGTGTCTCATCGGGACCGAAGATACGAAAATTACGCTGATCCTGGTTCAGCTTGGCCACGTCACGCAGGAACTTACCCAGCACGAGCGTATCTTGGTCGTTGACGGCGCCGGGGGAGGGCACCTTCACCGCGTGGACATGGAAGTCCGGCATGCGCAGGTCGCGCAGTAGAATGCCACCATTGGCATGCGGATTGGCGCCCATCCGCCGGTCGCCCTTGGGCGCTAGCTCGGCCAATTCGGGGATGAGCCGGCCGTTTTCATCGAACAGCTCTTCGGGCTGGTAGCTTTTCATCCAGCTTTCTAGCTGCTTCACATGATCGGGATGCTCGGAATCTACTAGCAGCGGCACCTGGTGCGCTCGGAACGTGCCTTCGATTTGGAGGCCGTCGACTACCTTCGGACCCGTCCAGCCCTTGGGTGATCGGAGGACGATCATGGGCCAGCGCGCCCGAGTGGTGTCGTTGTTGCTCCGTGCATTGCTTTGGATTTGCCGGATGTCTTCGATGACCGTTTCCATGGTCGCGGCCATGAGTTGATGCATCGTTTCCGGATCGTCGCCTTCCACAAAGTGGGGCGTCCAGCCGCAGCCTCGTAGAAACTGCTCCAATTCCTCATGCTCGATCCGGGCGAGCACGGTGGGGTTGCTGATCTTGTAGCCATTGAGATGCAGGATCGGCAGCACCGCTCCGTCGCTAATCGGGTTTAGAAACTTGTTGGACTGCCATGCGGTCGCCAAGGGGCCCGTTTCCGATTCGCCGTCGCCGACCACGCAAGCCACGATCAAACCGGGATTGTCGAACGCGGCCCCGAATGCGTGGCTGAGCGAGTATCCCAACTCGCCGCCTTCGTGAATGGACCCTGGCGTGGTCGGCGCAACGTGGCTCGAAATCCCGCCGGGGAAGGAGAACTGCGTGAAGAGCTTTTTCATCCCGGCTTCGTCCTGGGTGACGTTCGGATAAACATCGCTCCAGGTGCCTTCCAAGTAAACGTTGCCAACGATGGCCGGGCCGCCGTGCCCGGGACCCGCGATGTAAAACATGTCCAGGTCATACTTCTTGATTACCCGGTTCAAATGCACATAGATGAAGTTCTGCCCGGGCGTCGTGCCCCAATGCCCGACCACCAAGGGCTTGACGTGCGACAGCTTCAGCGGCTCCTTCAGCAGCGGGTTATCGTAGAGATAAATCTGGCCGACCGACAGATAATTGGCGGCACGCCAGTAGGCGTTAATCTTTTGGAGCAGTTCCGGAGTGAGTGGGTTGGTTCTCGTGGTTAGCTCCTTGCCCGTCGCCGCGTCGGGTTTCTCGTGGAGCGGTTCAGGAGTTAGCGTGTTGGTTTTCATAAATGAATCCTTTGTTCACTGTGTTGGTTTCGAGAATGCGGCTCACTGAGCGCGCAATCATAAGATCTTCATCCGTTCGAATGACGCGAACCGTCGCTCGGCTGGCGTCGGTGGAAATCACGCCCTCACTTGCCGCGTTTCGCTTTTCTTCAATTTCGATGCCCAGGAATCCCAGTCCCTCGCAAATCCGGGCGCGGACGGGGGGTACGTTCTCTCCGATTCCGCCGGCGAACACCAGCGTGTCTAGGCCTCCCAGTGCGGCGGCGAATGCGCCAATCCACTTCTTCGCCTGATAACAGAACAGCGCCACGGCTTCCGCGGATCGAATATCATCGGCTTCGTGCGCGAGCAAGTCTCGCATGTCGGAACTAGTCTGGGAGACTCCGAGCAGCCCGGATTTGTGGTTGACCATTTTGTAAAACTGTTGCGTGGTCATCTGTTCGGTCCGCGCCAGATACGGCCCCAGGCTGGGATCCAAATCGCCAGAGCGCGTGCTCATCACCAATCCCGACGTTGGAGTGAAGCTCATACTGGTGTCGATGCTTTTGCCGTCGCGCACGGCGGCCATGCTTGCGCCATTGCCCAGATGAGCGAGGACGACGCGGCCAGTGGTTGCAGCCGGGTCGCCTATGCGCGCGAGTTCTTCCATCAGATAGGCATAGGACAAGCCGTGGAAACCGTAACGTTGAACTCCCTTCGCGTCGTAGCAACGCGGGATGGGAAACAGCTTGGCCACACGCGGCATGGTGCGGTGAAACGCGGTGTCAAAACAGACCACCTGGGGCAGTTTCGGATGACGCTGGCGGAACATCTCGATCAGTTCGATCTCGCTGGGTAGATGATCCGGGTCGCATGGGCTGATGCGATGCAATTCATTCAACAATTCCTGAGTGACCAGTTCGGGCGCCATGTGCTGCATGCCATGGACCACCCGGTGACCGACAGCCCGAACGGGTTCCAAAGCATTCCGCTTTTGGAGCCAATCCATCAGAAAGGCCGCTGCCGATTTGTGATCGGAAGCGTCGAGTTCGAGGCTCTCTTTCTGATTCGTGGCCGGCTCGTCGAACGTCAGATTCGTCCCGCTCAGGCCAATGCGATCAATTTTGCCGTAAAGCCCTCGCTTCAGCGGTTCTCCGATCTGGTACACCGCGAACTTGATGCTTGAGGAGCCGCCATTGATCGTCAGAATGCTTGACTTAGTCATGCTGCAATCCGAACCAAGCCAGCTTCGCGCAAGTGGACTTGTAATCCGTGTGAAGAATGCTTCGAATCCCTAAACCTTCCGCGATCTGGACGAACATCGGTGTGTTTTCTATGTACAGTACCTGTCGGGCTGGCGCCTGGGCGATGTCCAGCGCAAGCCGAAAGATGTCCGCATCGGGCTTGCGGATGTGTACGAAGCAAGAGGAAATAAAACAATCCACAAACTGGTCCAGCTTGAATTTGCGAATCCGGTACGCATTCACCTCGCGCGATTCGTTGCTGACCACTACGATCTTCAGCCTGTGCCGGGCCTTGAGCTGGGCGATTAGGTCGATCATCGCCGGGTACGGGTTCGATTGCGCGAACATTAAGCGACGAAACTGAGCCCGGGTGAATGGCCGCTTTTGGTAAAAGACCACCCTGCCTAAGTATTCTTCCAGCGTGAGCTTTCCCTCCTCGAGGGTGGCGAAGTTCAGTTTATGCCGCTCTTCCATTTCGGCCCAATCCAGCTTGAAGTTTTTCGCCAGCCGTCTGCGGGCATGATGATCCCATCCGTTGGTAAGCAGGACACCGCCGACATCCAGGAACAATGTGCTGATTGGCATTCTTACTCCGCACGCCGAAGGACGCCGTTGCAGGTTGACTACACGCCGCTCAGGGATAAAGAACGCCTGTATTCGGCTTCGTGCAGCCAATATGGCGGCCGGCCATAGTGAGAATACAGCCGGTCTTCATACTCTCGAGTGATCGGTGTGGAGTCGACGAACTGCGGGGCGCTTTTGATGGTTTCCCGGGAGAGGCCGACGTAGACTTTGGACTCTTCCCAACTCACCCGTTCAACCCAGGCGGGTGAAACCAGCACCTTTTTGCCCGGCCACCAATTCTTCGTGGCCACCTCAATGTAACGGATAATCCAGGCTTCATCGTCCAAGATGAACCCGCCAAGATGGCCGATTTCACCATCGGTCGCCTCAATGTGGTAGTTGGTGACCGCTTTGGTAGCGCGCAGATGTGAATCCGTCGACTCGCTCCCGATCCGGTCCGCGATCGCATCGTTGGGAGCAGTTTTTACGCCGTCCGGCGAGTAGGCTGGGCCCCACAGGAAGGGACCACCCCAGTAATAGGGATATCCGTAATACGCGTTATATGCGATCTCGTGCTGCCGGGCGATGGGCTTGTCCGTGTCGATGTCAGGGCTGTTCTTCACTTGCGCTGTCGTCAGCGCAACATCTAAACGTTTGCCTTGCCAGTCCGCCTGGATAATAGAAATTGGCGAGATGAGCACTCGCCGGCCGCCCAGCCAGCCCGTTGTCACCGTTAGGTAGCGGATGGCCCAGGTCTCATCGTCGAAATACAGCTGATATACGGTTCCAAGCTCGCCGTCCGTAGCTCGGATTACAAACCCTTCCAACTGCGTTGCATTCCTTAACATTGCTTTTTCCTTCCGTGCTCTGTTTGAATATGTTTTTCGCGATTAACGATCACACGTCGGGGGCGTATCTCACTTGGCGCTCCTGTGTGACGGCTTGATCCGATGCATGCATGCCTCCACGGGCTTGCTGTCGGTCCTTCATCGACGCTTCCTCGGCTACGCTCGCAGTTTGTTGAGAGCCGTATCGGTGAGTAGCGTCTTACGACCGCCGAATTGATGACCGCGGGCGGTCAGACGACCTTAAATGGTCAAGCTGAAAACCTGCCGTGCCGGGATCCGTGCCTCGATGCTAAGGGACTTACTGGTCTTGGATTGTGAGCAGCCATGGGTTCGAATGGATCTTTGATTGCATTTCTCTCGAAGGATTCGGGAAGCAGAATGGAGCGGTAGAACGATGATTGAGAAGCCTCCACACGTCGAGCCGCCGAAACCGGTCGCCGACGGAAAGCCTAATGGCACCGGAAGTTACAACGTCATCCAGGAAACGCAGCCAAGGGCAGGGCTCTCAAAGGGAGGGAGCCCCAGGCGCCCAATCGGACTGGTGATTATTGGAGCGATCGCGGTAATCGCTATTCTGGCGTTCATCCCCAGCTGGATACAGAAATGGTTGTGGATGCGGCAGCTCAACTACGCAGGCATCTTCTGGACACTGTTCTCCGTGCGGTGGGGACTGTTTGGCGCGGCTTTTGTTGTCGCGCTTCTGTACCTCTGGACCAATCTTCGCGTTGCAGCGAGAACCGCCGGCACTTTCGGCGCGGAGGCTTTGACGAGCGAGTCGACCCTTGCCACGAAACTTGGCATCCAGATCTCTCCCACGGTTTTGAAACTTGCCACGGGAGCGGTGGCTGCTGTCGCCGCTTTGTTCTTTGCGCTCCTCTACTACGCGCAATGGGATAGCTATCTGCGTTTTCGTTATGGCGGATCCTTTGGGTTGTCCGATCCCCTATTCGGGGCCGACGCTGGGTTTTATCTGTTCCGTCTGCCGTTTTATGAACTCTTGCAAAACAGCGTGACCACATTGGCGCTAGTCACGCTCTTGGCCGTTGGGGCCTTCTATGCGTACTTCGGGTTACTGCGATTCAGCCGCAGCAGGCCGATGGATGGCTGGAGTAAGAAGGCTGCGCCACATCTGTCCATCCTGTTCTTCATCCTGATCGCGAGTTGGGGCTGGGGGTTTTACCTGGATCGTTTCGAACTCCTTTACTCCACTCAGGGAGTAGTTTACGGAGCCGGCTATACAGCGGATCATGTGACCCGGATCGCTTACTGGATCATGTTAGGCGCCGCGGTGTCGCTGTGCGCGCTGCTGGTGCTTAATTTCTTCCGGCCGCGATTCAAAGCGATAGTTATTGCTTCCGGAATTTACGTTGGCTTGTACGTCCTGGCCGTTTGGCTGGCGCCTGCCCTTTATCAGCGTTTCATCGTGCAACCGAATGAGCTGGCCCGCGAGACACCGTATCTCAAGAACAACATCGAATTCACTCGGAAGGCCTACAACCTCGACAAGATCCAGGAAACATCCTACCCCGCGCTAGCCGATCTGACGCCCGAGGTGATTGCGAGAAATCAAGACACGATCCAGAATATCCGTCTCTGGGACTGGCGCCCATTGCTTCAGATGTACCAACAAGCCCAGGAAATACGGCTCTATTATCAGTTCTACCAGGTTGATGTCGACCGCTACCATCTGCCGGATGGTTATCACCAAGTGATGCTCTCGGCCCGCGAACTCTCCCCGGAACTCCCTGCTCAAGCCCAAACCTGGGTTAACCAGAAGTTGCAGTTTACCCATGGTTATGGCACTGTCATGAGCTTCGTTTCAAAGACTATGGGGGGAGGCTTTCCGCAGTACGTGCTTGAGAACATCCCGCCCGAATCCTCTTACGGCCTTACCATAAACCAACCTGCCATCTACTACGGCGAGTCGATGCCTGGATATCGGATCGTTGCGACGGGCGTGAAAGAGTTCGATTATCCCAAGGGAAATCAGAATGTCTACACCAGTTACGCCGGAACCGGAGGTATCCCGCTGGACAGTTTGTGGAAGCGGCTCTTGTTCACCTGGACTCAGGCCGACGTCAACATATTGTTTACGTCCTACCTTCAGCCGCAGAGCAAGATTCAGATCTGGAGACGCGTTCAGGAGCGCGTGAAGCAGATCGCTCCGTTCTTGCGCCTCGACCAGGACCCCTACGCCGTGGTGAGCGAAGGCAAACAGTACTGGATACAGGATGCTTACACCGTCTCGGATCACTTTCCCTACTCCAGTCCCCACGCCGCCGATTTTGAACAGGGGCTGAACTACATTCGAAACTCCGTAAAAGTAGTTGTGGACATGTACAACGGAACCGTCCGGTTCTACGTCATGGATCCGGACGACCCCATCCTGGCGGTCTACCGGCGTGCGCTTCCGGGCGTCTTCCTGGATCTGAACCAGCTCTCGGCGGATCTAAAAGCGCATCTGCGGTATCCGGAGGACCTCTTCTCTATCCAGGCTGACCAATACAGAACATTCCACATGACGGTTCCGCAGGTCTACTATAACCGCGAGGACCTCTGGGTGCTCCCCCAAGAGAACTATGCGGGCAAGGTCGCGCCGATGAAGCCCTACTACATCCTGATGAAGCTCCCCGGAAGCGATCAGCTCGAGTATCTCCTCATGACGCCTTTCACGCCGCAGAAGCGAAACAACATGATCTCCTGGTTGGCCGCCAGGTGCGATTTCCCCGAATACGGGAAGATGCTATTTTACGAACTTCCCAAGGAGAAGCTGGTCTACGGCCCGATGCAAATCGAGGCGATGATCGATCAGAACACCACGATCGCCCAGCAACTGACCCTCTGGGACCAAAAAGGATCGAGAGTGATTCGTGGAAATCTGATCGCCGTGCCGATCGAGAACTCCTTTCTCTATGTGGTCCCGCTGTACCTCACGGCGGAAGGCACAGACTTTCCGCAACTCAAGCGCGTGATCGTGATCTCGGGGGACAAGGTGGCTATGGAGCCTACTTTGGATGAGGCCATCCAGGCCGTCTTCGGGACCGAGCAACCCGGGATTTCAGCCCAGACGCCCGGCGCGCAACCGGAATTGGGCCAGGCGAGGGCGCAGTTCGATGCGGCTCAGAAGGCAATCGAGCAGGGGGATTGGGGAGACTTCGGCAAGGCGATGGATGCGCTGAAGCGCCTGCTGAACGGGCCGGCCCCCACGGCGATCCGACAATGAAACGGCGTATGAAGGTTAAATGTCACAGGAGGTGACGATAATGACACTCAGAACTCTGTTCGAAAAACAAGTCTTCGTTCGGCTCACCGAGGATCACACCGCTTTCATCTGCACCACGAAATGGCCGTTACTCTCGAAAATCAGACGGGTCAGAGTTGACGAGGCCGGGCGCGACTTTGCTCCTCAAGTTAGGGAGCCTGGCTCGATTGTTGCCGAGGACCTTTCCGTGCTCCGGCGAAGCGCCGTAGAACAAAGCTCGACTCACAAAACGGCAGAGTTCGAAGGGCGAATTCACGAGATGTAGCGTAACGTTCCCAAGCCGGAGAAACTTGGTTTGAATATTTTGCAGGGGGTTGAATATTTTGCAATGGAGGGATTAATATGCCGAAGACAGTAGTTGGACTGTTTGAGAATCCTGGCCTAGTGGACGGCGTCGTCCGCAAGATCGAGGCCCTTGGTTTTCCCCGGAAAGAGGTTCGTACCTTAACCGAGCCTGCGACCTTCGAGGTCACCGGTGTGATGAGCTTTCCGCGGCTCGATTTCGAAGTCGACTTGGTCCGGGAACTTACCAGGATCGGGGCGACCAAAGCGGAGTCGCAAGCTTACGTGGAAGGACTGCGGCGCGGAGGGGCCCTGGTATTCGCGACAGGGTCGGACGAGAGGGTGGAGACCGCTGCCGATGTCATGAACCGGCGCGGGGCGATAGAGATAGAGGCGACCAGCGGTCCAGAACCGCAGCTACCCGGTGTGGTTCGCGAGAACATGACTCCGATGCGCAGTAGTCCGGTCCTGGCCGGACGGATCCGCGAGCCTGGTGGCGGCGCCGCCTTTTTCGTGTGGTAAAGCTCGCTCGGATCTCACACGGAAATGTACGAAATCCATTTGGAAATGAAAGGAAACATAAGTAATGTCTGAAACGAACTCGGTTGTAGCCATTTACGCAACCCACACTCAAGCAGAGGAAGCAGTGAAGGAACTGCAGAAGTCTGGGTTTGATATGAAGAAAATGTCCATCGTCGGCAAGGATTATCACACCGACGAGCAAGTGGTCGGATACTATAACGCCGGCGACCGCATGAAGTACTGGGGCAAGATGGGCGCCTTCTGGGGCGGTATCTGGGGGCTGCTGTTCGGAGCCGCTTTCTTCGTCATTCCAGGCTTGGGCCCGATATTGGTAGCCGGTCCGTTGGTCGCCTGGATCATTGGCGCGCTGGAAGGGGCGGTTGTGGTGGGCGGATTGAGTGCGCTCGGCGCGGGGCTGTATAGTATTGGCATCCCCAAGGACAGCGTCGTGAAATACGAGACAGCGCTCAAGTCCGACAAGTTCCTCCTTCTGGCTCATGGCACAGCGGACGAGGTGGCCAAGGCCAAGAACATCCTGCAGACGACGCACCCGGTGGAAGTTGCAGTGCACGCGGCGAAACACCAGGAACTCGCCGGGGTTAGCGGCAGATAGTACCGCGATCTGCGGAATGGCTTCGGATTCAGGCCGTTTAACGCGACCATGTCGGCGCCTCAACGCCCCCAGCGGTGCTGAGGCGCTGTAGCCAAACAAGGTGCTTGGGCCGCCGCGTGGTGATGAATACGCTCTCTTGGGATCAATCCCGGCTAAGCTTGCTCTGTGCGGCAACGCCGAATAGGAGCGGCATATCATGAGCCAAGACACGCGCGTCGGCCATCCAATCTACAACCTTCTACCCACGGAAATCGAGGGCTTCGATTCCTTGGCGGAACTCGCGCTCGACATGCGCTGGTCGTGGAATCACGCCAGCGACGAAGTGTGGCGGAAGCTTGATCCCAAACTGTGGGAGATCACGCATAACCCCTGGGTCGTTCTGCAGACCGTCTCGCGCGATCAGATCGAGGGCGTGTTGGCCGATTCCGTTTTCCGGGAAAAGGTAGATGGTTTGGTCGAAGCCAGCCGCCAAGCGGCGAAGGCGCCGGCTTGGTTTCAAAAGAATCATTCAGACGCTCCGCTGACCTGCGCCGCCTACTTCAGCATGGAATTTATGTTGAGCGAAGCTCTGCCCATCTACTCGGGCGGGCTGGGCAATGTGGCCGGCGATCAACTGAAAGCAGCCAGCGATCTGGGCGTGCCAGTGGTCGGCGTGGGGCTGCTCTACCAACAAGGCTACTTTCGCCAGGTGATCGATAAAGACGGAGCGCAGCAAGCCCTCTTTCCGTATAACGATCCCGGACAGTTGCCGATCACCCCGCTGCGCCAACCGAACGGCGAGTGGTTGCGCTTAGAGATCGCCTTACCCGGTTACTCTGTTTGGATGCGCGCCTGGCAGGTCCAGGTCGGCAGAGTGAAGCTCTACCTGCTGGACAGCAATGACGCGGCGAACATCCCGGCTCATCGCGCGATTACCAGCGAGCTCTATGGCGGCGGCCCGGAGCTGCGTCTCAAGCAGGAACTGCTGCTCGGGATCGGCGGATGGCGGTTGCTCCGAGCGCTCGGAATCCAACCAGAAGTCTGTCACCTGAATGAGGGGCATGCGGCCTTCGCCGTGTTGGAGCGCGCCCGCAACTTTATGGAGGAGACCGGCCAGTCTTTCGAAGTGGCGCTCGCCGCGACCCGCGCCGGCAATCTCTTCACTACCCATACGGCAGTGGCTGCGGGCTTTGACCGTTTCGCGCCGACTCTCATTGAGCAATACCTGGGCGGATACGCCCAGCAGAAGCTCGGCATCACGCTCCATGACTTGCTGGCTCTTGGACGCCAAAATCCGGACGACTCATCCGAGCCTTTCAATATGGCGTATCTGGCAATTCGCGGGAGCGGGCAGGTCAATGGCGTGAGCCGCTTGCATGGCCAGGTGAGCCGGCACATCTTTCTGCCTCTCTTCCCGCGCTGGCCGGAGGACGAAGTTCCGGTCGGACACGTGACCAACGGAGTCCACATGCCCACCTGGGATTCTGCCCAGGCCGATGAGCTCTGGACGGAAGCCTGTGGAAAGGGGCGTTGGCTGGGGACGACGGAACCCCTCGGCCAGGACGTTCGCCGCATCCCCGACGCCAAGCTCTGGCAATTTCGCATCGCCGCCAGCCAGGCTCTCGTTGAATATGCCCGCGAACGATTGTCCAGGCAACTGGCTGCTTCGGGCGCATCTGCTGAGGCGGTTGACTGCGCGAAGCAGCTCTTCGATCCCAACATCCTGACGCTCGGCTTTGCGCGGCGCTTCGCAACCTACAAGCGACCGAACTTATTGCTGCACGACCCGCCGCGGCTGCTTCGTCTGTTGACTAATCCTCTGCGCCCCGTACAACTCATCATTGCGGGCAAAGCGCATCCGGCTGACGAGGCCGGTCAAGCCCTGATTCAGGAATGGATTCATTTCATCCGGCGGCCCGAGACCCGCCCTCACGCGATCTTTCTCAGTGACTACGACATGCTTCTGACCGAGGATCTGGTGCAGGGGGTGGATGTCTGGATCAACACGCCACGGCGCCCCTGGGAAGCTTGCGGGACCAGCGGCATGAAGGTGCTCGTCAATGGAGGCATCAATTTGTCCGAGTTGGATGGCTGGTGGGCGGAAGCCTACACGCCGGAAGTTGGGTGGGCATTGGGAGACGGCCAGGAACATGACGAGGACCCGGCTTGGGACGCTGCCGAAGCCGGCGCGCTCTACGACCTGCTCGAGCGGGAGGTGATCCCGGAGTTTTATACCCGAGACGAGAGCGGCATTCCCACCGCATGGGTCAAGCGGATGCGGGAAAGCATGGCGCAGTTGACGCCGCGCTTTTCCGCAAGCCGAGCGGTGCGCGAATATTCGGAGCAACACTATCTCCCGGCTGCAGGCGCCTACCGTGAGCGCTCGGCGAACAAAGGCGCCGTGGGCAAACAAGTGGTCGATTGGAAGCATGTGGTGGATTGGGCCTGGGGCTCGTTGCGCTTCGGGGACTTGCGGGTGGAAACCACTGTGGACCACCACGCCTTTGAAGTCGAAATCTTTCTGAACGATCTCGATCCGAATGCGGTGCGAATAGAGCTCTATGCGGACGGAATCAACGGCGGCGATCCGGTACGGGTTGAAATGAAGTGCACGGGATCGTCACCTGACGCCTCCCGCGGCTGCGTTTATCACGCCACGGTATCCACCACACGTCCAGCGAGTGATTACACGGCGCGAGTGATCCCGCAGCGCACCGGGGTAGCAGTTCCGTTGGAATCTGCTCGAATCCTATGGCAACGATGACCGAAGCACCCCAACACGAATTGCACGACTACCTCTCAGAGATCTCTGAGCACGCCGACGTTCGGGTGGGCTCACCTCTGCCTTTAGGAATCCTGGAAAGGGGAGCAGGAGTTAATTTCGCCATTTTCAGCCGTTACGCCAGCCGCGTTCGACTCGAGTTATTCGATCATCCCGAAGACAAAGCGCCCGCCCGGGCAATCGATCTGGATTCAGAGCGCCACCGCACCGGCGACGTATGGCACGTTTGGGTGAAGGGGATCGGTCCCGGTCAACTCTATGCTTACCGCGTGGATGGACCTTATAAACCCAGCGCAGGACATCGGTTCAACTTCAACAAGCTTCTCCTCGATCCCTTCGCCGCGGCGATTTCGCGGGTGCCCCCCTGGGATTTTGCTGCAGCACGGGGATACGACCCGTCGGCGCCGGAACGAGACTTGACTTTTTCGAAACTGGACAATTCCAGCTCCATGCCGAAATGCATATTCGTCAACGAGCCCTTCGATTGGCATGGCGACTTGCCGCTTCGGCATCCATGGTCGAAAACCGTCATTTACGAAACGCATGTTCGCGGATTCACCATTCACCCCAACGCGGGCGTGGAGCATCCTGGAACCTACCGGGGCCTGATGGAAAAGATTCCCTATCTCAAAACCCTGGGAGTAACCGCCGTGGAATTGATGCCCGTTCAGGAGTTCAATGAAACTTCTGTGACGCGCAGAAATCCGAAAACAGGTCAAGCGCTCAGGAATTACTGGGGATACGATCCCGTGGCCTTCTTTGCGCCCAAAGCTTCCTACAGCAGCTCGGGAGGTTTGGGCCAGCAGAAACTGGAGTTCAAGGAAATGGTCCGGGCCTTCCACAAAGCCGGAATCGAAGTGATTCTGGACGTGGTGTTCAATCACACCGCGGAGGGAAACGAACTGGGACCGACGCTCTGTTTCCGCGGGATGGACAACGCGATCTTCTACACGTTAGCCGGCGACAAACGCTACTACAGGGACTACACCGGAACCGGCAACACCATCAACGCCAACCATCCCGTCGTGCGGGACCACATCTTGGCCGCGCTCCGTTATTGGATGGTCGAGATGCATGTCGATGGATTCCGGTTTGACCTGGCGTCGGTTCTCGGCCGGGACCGCGCGGGCAAGCTGCTGGCCGATGCCCCTCTTCTCGAACGGATCGCCGAGGACCCGATCTTGAGAGACGTGAAGATCATCGCCGAAGCTTGGGACGCTGCCGGAGCGTATGAGGTCGGGAGCTTCTCGGAACGCCGCTGGGCGGAGTGGAACGGCCGGTACCGGGACGATGTCCGGCGATTCTGGCGCGGCGATGATGGGATGCTCGGTTCATTTGCCAGCCGCATCTGCGGCAGTGCCGACATCTATACCAATTCGGGCAAAGGCCCCGAGGGCAGCATCAACTTCATCACCTGCCACGACGGCTTCACGCTGAACGACTTGGTGAGCTATCGCTACAAACACAATGAAGCAAACGGAGAAAACAACCACGACGGGACCGACGCGAATTTCAGCGAGAACTACGGCGCTGAAGGCGAGACAACGGATGCCACGATCGAGACCTTGCGGAAACGCCAGATCAAGAATTTCCTGCTGACTCTGTTCATCTCGCGCGGAGTGCCTATGCTACTCGGCGGGGACGAATTTCGCCGCACTCAACGTGGCAATAACAACGCCTACTGCCAGGACAATGAAACAAGCTGGTTTGACTGGGGCGATCTTGAAAAGCATCGGGAGATCTACCGCTTTGCGCAGGGAATGATCGCCTTTCGCTGCGCGCATCCGATTCTGAGTGTGGAGAAATTCTACACGGACGCAGAGATCCATTGGTTTGGCCCGCAGGGAGGGTTGCCCAACTGGGCTGACCCGAAAGGAAAAACTTTCGCCTGCGCTATTCAGGAAAACGGACCAGGCTCGCTTCTTATAATGTTCAATGCCGGTATGAATGGAGCCGACTTTGCCTTCCCGCCACTGCCGCAGGGGTTCCAATGGCATCTGGCGGTCAGACACATCCCGTTCCGCGCCGCAGGACTTATTCACTGCGGGGGAGGAAATGGCTGTGGATAGTTCAAAGCCCTACAGCCTGGAAGCTCGCTCCAGCGCGATATTCGTGGCACGAAAGCAGGTGGCGTAATGCTGAGCATTCATAAAATTCTTGTTCCTATCGTGTTCCCGGATGCATCTGCTAATTCCGGCACATCGCGCAGCAGGCCGCGTGGTTGGCGCGCCGCTTTCACGCGGAGATAATCCTGCTGCATGTGGTGACGCCTCTCAGTTATCCCGCCGGCCTGCTGGAGAGCGGGCACGAGATCACAGCACGGGATTTGCACGCGCACATCGTCCAAAGGGCCCAGAAAGATCTGGATCAGGCGCTAGGGCCAGAGCTCGATGGGATTGCGGTCACCCGTGTGCTGCTCAGGGGCAACCCGGCCCACGAAATTGTGAAGGCCGCTCGCGACCACAACGTCGACCTGATCGTGATGTCGACCCATGACTACGGGGCGTTCTACCCTCTTCTGCTGGGATCGGTGACCGCGAAGGTACTGCACGAAACCGAGTGCCCGGTCTGGACAGGCGCTCATCTGGAAGAGCCGCCGGCGGGGGAATTCTCGATTCGCCGCGTTCTCTGTTCGGTGGAATTGAACGGGCACAGCCGCCACACCGTGTCGCTGGCCGCCGAGATGGCCGCGGCCGTCGATGCGACGCTTACGCTCGTCCACATCACGTCCAGCGTGGAGGTCTGGGGTCCCGGCGGATCCCACGTCGATCCCGAGTGGAAGGAGAAGATCGTCGGCTTCGCCGCCGAAGAGATCGCCAAGCTTCAGAAGGACGTAGGCACGAAGGCCGAAGTCATCATCGATAGCGGCAATGTCCCGGAGCTGCTGAACCGGGCGGCGGAGCGAACGAAGGCCGACGTCCTGGTAATCGGACACATTCCCGGGCGAAGCCATCTGGGGGACAACGGCGAAGGATACGGGATCATTCGGGCGTCGCAAATCCCGGTGCTGAGCGTCTGAGGGCTCCGGCGTTCAATCACCTATGGAAGCTTGACAACATAACCCTTTCGGAATGGACCTCATGAAAAAGCGCACACCTCTGATCGGCGGAAATTGGAAGATGCACAAGGACCCCGGCGGAACCACGTCCTTCTTCGAGCGCTTTCTGCCGTTGGTAGAGCGCTCCGTGCATTGCGAGATCGTGATCTGCCCGTCGTTCCTCGATGTGGAGAACGCCGTCACCGCTACGCGCGGAACGAAGATACAGATTGGCGCACAGGACCTCTACTGGGAGAACGAAGGCGCATTCACCGGCGAAGTCTCTGGCCCCATGATCAAAGGGGCCGGCTGCTCGCACGTGATCGTCGGGCACAGTGAGCGGCGCCGCTATTTTGGCGAAACGAATGAGAGCGTGTTGAAGAAGACCCTGGCGGCGCTCGATGCAGGACTCACCCCGATCGTCTGCGTCGGAGAGCGCGAAGAAAAGAACGTGGAAGTGGTACTGACGGAGCAGTTTCGGTGCGGTATTGCGGGACTTTCGGATGAGCAGTTCGCAAGAATCGTAATCGCCTACGAACCTGTCTGGGCGATCGGCGCCGGCGAAACCGCCACGCCGGAGGTCGCCGCCGATGCTCACCGGTTCATCCGCGCTCAGGCGACGGGCAGTTTCGGAGCAGAGGCGGCGAATAGTGTCCGCATCCTATACGGCGGCAGCGTCAAGCCGGACAATGCGAAGAGTCTCATGGCGCAGCATGAGATCGACGGATTCCTCGTAGGCGGCGCCAGCCTCGATCCGATCAGCTTCGCAGCCCTCGTGAATCTTTGAAATATAAGCTGGCTTTACCAGTCAATCAACGTGCGTCTGCACAATCGCAGCGAAAGGGCGCTATCGCCCCCTGTTCATGGACGCCTCAGGAATCTAAAGTAGAACGCTGCGAACACCAGGACGATTCCAATATTCACTGTCAGCCGTTCCCAGAATCGGTTTCTGAAGAACAAGATATCTACACCGACTATGACGGCTGCCATCGCCACCACGTAAAGCACGCTAGCTACCTGCCTGCCCATCTCAGTCACTGGTTCAATCGTGTATAAGTCGATCGGATGGATGCGAGATCCTCGACCAATTCCTTCGTCTTCCTGGCGGACGATTCGGTTTAGTGGGGGTCCGTGTGGATAGCCAACTTGCATTTGGTTTCCTTAGATAAACACAAAGAACAATCGGAAAAGACTCGGCCTGGAGCAGGTCGCCCGTGTGCGTCAACCCCCATGGCGGAGGAAGATCCAGCACGGGAAGGCTTGAGCCTTCCATCCCAGCCAGTGGTTCGGGAGCGCGGCGCGGGAGTAGCATTGAACGGGAGGGCGGGCATGGAGTCGACGGGTCGGGGCCGTCCGGACGCGGCGCAACAGCAGCGCATGGTTCAACGGCCATTAACGCCGGATTTCTTCGATTCGTCCCTTGAGTGGCGACGCGTCTTCGCAGAGATCTGGGGCACGTTCCTGCTGGTACTGGTCGCCGCCGGTGGCGGAGTCGTTGCGGCGATGAGCGGCGGCAGGGTCACCCTGGGCATGGTGGTGGTGGCGCCAGGAATCATGGTGATGGCGATCATCTACTTTATGGGCGTAGTGAGCGGAGCGCATTTGAACCCGGCGGTCACGCTGGCGTTCGCGGTGCGTCGCAACTTCCCTTGGGGGAGAGTCCCGGGCTACATCGTGGGTCAAGCGATCGGAGGCATCGGTGCAGCGGTTTTCCTTCGCGCCATGTTCGGGACGGTTGGGGCGCTCGGCGCGACGCTGCCCGGTAGTGGTGTGACGAACGCGAAAGCGCTGGCGATGGAAGTGGTGCTGACAGCCGGGCTGGTGAACACGATCTTGGGCACGGCGTCCGGCGCGCGGAACACCGGAACGAATGGCGCCATCGCTGTGGGCGGGTACATTGCTCTGGCGGGACTTTGGGCAGCGCCGGTTACCGGAGCTTCGATGAACCCGGTGCGTTCGCTTGCGCCGGATCTGGTGCGCGGTGACTTCCATACGACGTGGATATACGTCGTCGGGCCCATGGTGGGCGCCCTGATCGGAGTGGCCTTCGAGTGGATTCTCAAAGGGAAGCCTACAGCGGCTGGCAGGATCGCCTCCCAGGGAACGCTTGGCGTCGACAATCCGGGCGAGCCGGATAGGTGAGTGAAACCAACGCGCCGCTCCAGGCGCCCGTTTCAGGGTTCGGATGAAAAGGAAGGAATCGAAAAAAAGATGACCGCCGCTACAAATGGAGATGCCTGATGGCCGCCTCCCGTTCGGACGCCCTAGTGCTCTTCGGAGTAACGGGCGATCTCGCCCACAAGATGATTTTTCCGGCGCTCTACGCAATGGTAAAACGAGGTCATCTCAACGTCCCGATCGTCGGCGTCGCGCTCCCCAAGTGGAGTTTGGAGCGTCTGCACAGACGCGTGACGGACAGCCTAAAGCGATCGGGCGGCATCGATGACCGGCGCGCCTTCCAGCATCTTTTGTCCCTTTTCAAATACGTGAGCGGGGATTACAAGGACCCCAACACGTTCACTGCGATAAAGAACGCGCTCAATAAGGCGCGACGTCCGGCGCACTACCTTGCGATCCCACCCTCGCTTTTCGAGACTGTGATCAAAGAACTCGGCGCTGCGAAATTGGCCGAGCATGGGCGCGTGATTGTCGAAAAGCCGTTCGGCCGCGACTTGGCCTCCGCCAAGGAGCTCAACGAAGTGGCGCGGTCGGTATTCCCAGAAGACTCTATCTTCCGAATCGACCACTACCTCGGGAAAGAGGCGATCATGAACATCCTCTATTTCCGCTTCGCCAATTCTTTCCTGGAGCCGATCTGGAACCGCAACTACGTGTCTAGCGTCCAGATCACCCTGTCGGAAGATTTCGGAGTGCAAGACCGCGGCCCTTTTTACGAAAGCGCGGGCTGTTTGCGGGATGTGATCGAGAACCACCTCTTCCAGTTGGTCGCGCTGCTTGCTATGGAGCCGCCTTCCGACAGAGACTTCGGAGCCGTGCAGAGGGAGAAAGCCAACGTCTTTCGAGCCATGCGCCCTCTGACGCGCGATGACCTGGTGCGCGGCCAATACGCCGGCTACCGGAAGGAGCCAGGCGTCGCGAAGAACTCCGACGTCGAGACCTTCTGCGCCCTGCGGCTTTTCATCGACTCGTGGCGCTGGGCGGGGGTGCCTTGGTACCTGCGCTCCGGCAAATACCTGGCCGAAACAGCGACTGAGATTCTGGTTGAGCTGAAGCCGCCGCCGCAGCAGCTATTCGCGGACTCCGCCCCAGAAACCGGCCGCACCAACTATCTGCGCTTCCGGCTCTCCCCCAGCGCGGCCATCGCTCTGGCCGCTCGCGTCAAGCTCCCAGGAAAAGAATTCATTGGCGAGCAACGAGAACTTTTCTTGCTTGAAGAGCAGCCGGGAGAGGGAATGCCCTACGAGCGGCTTTTGGGCGACGCCATGATCGGCGATGGCGCGCTCTTCACCCGCGAGGACGCGGTCGAGGCCGCCTGGGCGGTGGTCGATCCAGTCCTGAAAACACACCACCGCGTTCATCCCTATCGGCGCGGCACTTGGGGGCCGAAACAGGCTGACACGATCGTCGCTTCCGACGGCGGTTGGCACAACCCCGAACCCAAGGCGGCGTCCGGATGAACGCACCTGCGTCGACTGATGGATTACCGGCAAGGACTTTGCGGACGCCCTGCTTTCAGTATGGCTAGACATTTGTTGAATGTCTCGTTTGCAAGCCCGGAAAAGGCGAGTGGACTCAACTAAGCCTTCTACTGCGTTTTAGGCGAGCGCTTTCGCGGGAGAACCCAGTGATCAATTGATAGGCTACCCGCCCAACAACGAGCAACCACGCTGGCGAGCTGCCAGCCAAGGTTCGTGCCGAATAACCATATTTGGTCAAATGACCAAGCGCGGTCGGAAATCATTCAGACTCGCTGGAGATCCTGAATCCTCCGATTCGGGTTAGGGCACGTTGGGTCATCGTTTGCCGGGTGCAATTCAGGGCCGTCGGCCGACGGCCCTGGGCGTGCCTCTTCACTGATGGGCCGTGACTCTCCGTTTCGGCGGGACCTTGGGAAAGATATTGTCAGGACAAGCGGAATCTTGACTTCAATAGGAAAACAACGAAAAACGAAAGGGATGAACTATTATGAGGACGAATTTGAAACACTGTGTATGGCTTCTGGCGATGGCCGGTTCCATGAGCACCGTCGCTTTCGCGGCGGACAGGGCAATCAAGGTCGACGACCGGCTGGACGCTTCGGCCGAGACGCTGACCGACATGATGAGGGCGGCCGACAATGGCATCCCCCAAGATCTGATCGATAAGGCGCACTGCGTCGTCGTCGTTCCTGGCATGAAAAAGGCCGGATTCATTTTCGGCGCCGAGGAAGGCCGCGGATTCGCCGTTTGCCGCCGGCCTGGTGGCACGGGTTGGAGCGCCCCGGCCGCGATGCGGACTGAAGGTGGAAGTTTCGGATTCCAGATTGGCGTTTCCGACACCGATGTTGTGTTACTCGTGATGAATGATGGCGGAATGAAGCACCTGCTATCCGATAAGTTTACGCTCGGCGGAGATGCATCCGTCGTGGCAGGCCCGATTGGCCGCGCCGCAACCGCACAGACGGACGCGGAGCTGCAGGCGGAAATGCTATCGTATTCCCGTTCGCACGGTGCTATTCGCGGGTATCGCGTTGACCGGCGCGACGCTTCGTCCGGATGAGGAAACCAACCGGGAACTCTACGGCCACAACACAACGAATCGTGAAATTTTGACCGGTGAATTCAAAACTCCGGCAGTCGCAAGAAGGTTTGAACACGCGTTGAATCGGGACTCGGCCGAACGCCGATAAGGTCTCGGTGCCGTCTGTCCCAGCGCTCGATCTAATTAACTAAGCGGCTGAGGGATGAGTCTTTTCAGTAAGTGCTCTCGGGGCGCCTGTGGTATTACTAACCGGCGCCCTACTCTTTCAGATGTAGATTGACCGATGACGTGTCAAAGGAAAAATATGAAACTGTTCAAGCCGGGTTTGTCCTTATTTACTGTCATGCTCGTTGGAGCTCTGGCAGGGTGTTCAACGACGTCGAGGAAGTCAGCCGATATTTCTGGCAGTATTCGCACATCGCTGGATCAGGCCGGCCTGAAGGACGTCTCCGTAACTCAGGATCGCGACAAGGGCGTCGTGACTCTGGGGGGACATGTGGCCGCCGACGCTGACAAGTCGAATGCCGAGTCTATCGCCAGGTCCGCCGCGGGTTCCGAAGTTGTATCGAACGAAATTGCAGTGATTCCGTCGGGGGCCGCGAGCGACTCGAAAAAGATGAACTCAGACCTGGACAAGGGTATCGAGGGGAACCTGGATGCCGCGCTCATCCAAAATAGACTCCACGAGAACGTAAAGTACGCTGTCAAGAACGAAGTCGTCACACTGACTGGCGATGTCGATTCTGAATCGAAGCGTGCGCACGCACAAGACGTCGCAGCGTCCGTTCCAAATGTCCAGCAGGTGGTGAACGAGCTGCAGGTCAAGGCGCAGAAGGCCACATCGTCGAACTAAGAGTGGACGACGATGACAAGTTCGTCATGGCAGCCTGAATTAGCGCTCCAGCGCGGTCTTGCTGAAGCGTGTGGTCGACTTTCAAGAAGAATGCTGCTCTGCAATGAGCACAGGAGAAAATTATGCTTTGGACACTTTTCGCAGTGATCTTGATTCTATGGCTTCTGGGATTCAGTCTCAGCATTGGCGGGAGCCTGATTCACTTGCTATTGGTCGTGGCCCTGGTGGTTCTCGTCATCAACCTGATTAGCGGACGCCGAGGCATAGCTTGAACCTTGGGCTAGCGCGGCCACAATCAGCACAAACTCGTGACGTGCCATCCGCCTGAACGGCCATGCGCATGCCCAATCCAAAATGACTGTGGGCCCGTTTGGTCGGGTAGTTCGACGCGAAATGGTCAGGACTAAACGGAATCCAGTCTAGAGAAACGAAAGGATGACTTATTATGAGAATCAATCTAAGACATAGCGTCTGGGTTCTGGCGTTAGTGGCGGGCATTGGTATCAGTGGAGCCACTATGCAAGCGGTGGGAGCTCCATTTTTCCAGGACCAAAACCACGACCAGGACTATTCGAAGAACAAAACCTACCAGCAAGGCGTGCGCGAAGGGAAGGCTGACCAAGCGCACAACCGGGACCACTCCAAGAAGAGGCACTTCAAGAAAGACGAAGACCAGAAAGCCTACGAGGCTGGTTACCAGAAGGGCCGCGGCAATTGAAGTAGCTGTAGCGATGAATTCAAGTTCAAGGAGCCAAGGTCGATCCGCTTTTGATCCCGTTCGCACCCCCCTCAGACTCTCTTCTTTTGATTCTTCTTTGAGATCCCGCCCGGCCAGCTCCTTGAATTTTTCTACACGTCCAGCGGCGAGTCGCGAACTTGCTGCGAACGGCGACGCAGGTGCACACAAACCTTCAGGTGACATTCAAATGGCGATTTCGAGATGGACTGTTTTATTCGCAGTAACCGCAGCTCTGGCGACGGGGCAGGACTTGGCGGTAGAGAACGCGAGCGTGAACACTCGCGTGAACACGAGCGTGACCGTGGGCGTGAGCAGCAGCGACGCTGCCAGGCCCATCACAGCCAAGCAGCGTGCTCAGTGGGTCGTCTTCACTACTCTGGGACCTCAGGCTATTATTGGTGAAGCCTTCAGTGCCGGGCTGGGAACTTGGAGGGATAGGCCGTCCGAATTCGGCTCGCATTGGGATGGCTTTGGTAAGCGAGCGGGCGCCGACCTGAGCGAAGCCGCCGTGAGTCACACCATGGAAGCGGGCCTGGGCGCCATCTGGGGCGAAGATCCAAGATATTTTCGCGATGCGGGCGCTCCGTTCAAGAATCGATTGGCCCACGTGTTTAAGATGACTTTTCTTGCGCGAAATCGTGATGGCGACCTGATGCCGGCCTATGCCCGCTTCATCGCGATTCCCAGCAGCAGCGCGCTCGCCAGCACCTGGCTACCCGAGAGTGAGCGCTCTGTGGGCAATGTGGGCGCGCGCATAGGGCTGGGAGTGGTGGGCCGGATTGGGACGGACGCGTTCACCGAGTTCTGGCCGGACGTCCGCCGGATCATCCTCCGAAGAAAGCCCGCTCGATCCAGCTTCGCAAACTTGCAGCCGCGTTAAGGTGCTCCAAAGCCCTGACCGCCCTTCGTCGAATCGACCATACTCGGTCATTTTCTCGACCGCTCGTCATTGCTCAGCCGCTTCGCAAACCATTTCCGGCGAATCGGTTCAACAAAACATGAAGTTGGAGCGAAGCGTGCGCTAGGAAACTTGCCGAAGTCCAAAGGTGAAAGGTACCCACAAAATGTCTAACGTTGAATCGGTCGCAGCGGTGTATCACACTCACTCACAGGCCGAGGAGGCCGTAAAAGAGCTACAACGCGCTGGAATCGACATGCACTCCTTGTCGATTGTCGCGAAGGACTACCACACCGATGAGCAAGTGGTGGGTTACTACAACGTCGGCGATCGTATGAAGCGGTGGGGAAAGACCGGCGCCTTTTGGGGAGGCTTTTGGGGATTGCTGTTCGGCTCGGCCTTCTTTGCGATTCCAGGTATCGGACCCTTGCTCGTGGCGGGGCCTTTGGTCGCGTGGATGGTGGGCGCGCTGGAAGGCGCGGCGGTGGTCGGAGGTTTGAGCGCGCTTGGAGCCGGGCTGCTCAGCATCGGCATCCCCAAGAACAGCATCCTTGAGTATGAGGCGGCGGTGAAGAGCGACAAATTTCTGCTGCTCATGAATGGGTCTGCATCGGAAGCCGCGAAGGCGAAAGGGATCCTCGAGACTACGCAACCCGCTCAGCTTGCCTTGCATCCCCGCGAACGACTTGTAGCTGCCAGATAGTTTCAAGGAGAAAAACGCCATGCACGAAGCGCATCGGAAAGCAGCGGAGCAGCACGAGCTTGCGGCAAAAGCCCACCGTACTGCCGCCGAACACAATGAAAAAGGAGAGAACGAAATGGGAAACTGGCATTCGGAACGAGCGCTGGAGTACTCAGATCAGGCTTACAAGCTTGCAAAGGATGCTCGGAGCAAGTCAGGGAAGATAGGAACGGTTTGAATTATGTCCACTCGTTATAACAACGGATCGCATTACGAGAATCACCAGCGAGCCGCCGAATTACATGACACCGCGGCGCATGCCCATCACGTTGCAGAGCAGCAGGGAAGGCAGGATCATCTGACTGCACACGAGTATTCAAGGCAAGCTCTCGAGCATGCTCAAGACGCTCCCCTTGATACTCGGCCGGCTACGGCTGGACACGGCATAGCCGCATTCCGACACGCTGACATCGCTGCCCTGGCGTATGAACTCTGGCAATCAAGAGGCTGCCCGGACGGTTCGCCGGAAGAAGATTGGTTCCATGCCGCCGAAGCATTGCGATCCCGCGCTCACACCAGTTGATCGAGCGCTTGGGACGAGGGTGTCCCAAATGCGTCGCTGAAATGGAGCCTATCGAGGCCGATGTCGAAGGTCCGCCGATCCAGTAATTGCAGCATCAAAATGGGCTGGACGGCTTCGCGGTGTAACGTCGCCGCGCCGGAGCACGCATGGAAACACTGAATGTGGGTAACCGCGGCAGTCACGGGAACGAAGGGCCGGAGCGCGAACCTGTTCAGCATAGCGATCTTCCTTACTGGAAACGCGCCCATCGTTCTTGGTGGTTCTGGATCGGCTTGCTGCTTATGCTGACGGCTATAACCATCTATGTGCTCAGCAATGATTTGGCGTTCCTGCCTTACCGCTGATGCCCGACGATCGCGAATCGCGACAGGGCGCTCTCTATGGTGTATCGCCGATGGGAGTTTGCCATCGGAACAGAAAAAAATGGTGACCACAAAGAGAGCACCGACAGGGTTGAAGGAGCCAATAGAAAGCCCTCTCGATGGCGTTTTGAACACCTACAGTTCTAAAATCGATCGATCTGCAATGTGGACAGCGTGAGGAAAACAACTCTTCCGTTGCTCGGTTCATGATCCTAAACCTCAACTTTCGCCGGACCGTGCGCAGCGAGCCGGAATTCTTTCGGATCGGCGGCCCGCTGCCCAACCAGCCGCTAATCTTCTACTTCCTCGACAACGCCACAGATCATCGCCTCGGTAGTAAGCATAAGAGAGGCGATGGAGGCCGCATTCTGCAGAGCCGTGCGAGTCACCTTGGTGGGATCGATCACGCCGGCCTTCACCAGGTCTTCGTACTGTTCGGTGGAGGCGTTGAAGCCGAAATTCGGTTGCGGCTGGTTCTTGATCTTCTCTGCGACGACGGCCCCCTCGGTGCCACAGTTCACCACGATCTGCCGAACCGGCTCCTCGCAAGCGCGGCGCACGATGTTGACGCCGAACTGCTCGTCGCCCTCGAGCTTCAGCTTCTCGAGCGCGATGGATGCCCGCAGCAGCGCAACGCCACCGCCCGGCACAATGCCTTCCTCGACGGCCGCGCGAGTGGCATGCAGAGCGTCCTCAACGCGGGCCTTCTTCTCTTTCATCTCGGTCTCGGTAGCCGCGCCTACTTTGATAATGGCCACGCCGCCGGCGATCTTCGCCAACCGTTCCTGCAATTTCTCGCGATCGTAATCCGAGGTGGTATCCTCCACCTGGGTCCGGAGTTGCTTGATCCGGCCTTCGATGCTCTTCTGCGATCCGGCGCCGTCGATGATGGTGGTGTTGTCCTTGTCCACCGTGACGCGTTTGGCGCGGCCCAGATCCTCGATCTGAACGCCTTCCAGCTTGATACCGGTCTCTTCCATGATGGCCTTGCCGCCAGTCAGGATCGAGATATCTTCCAGCATGGCCTTGCGGCGATCGCCGAAGCCGGGAGCCTTCACGGCGCAAACACTGAGCGTGCCCCTCAGCTTGTTGACTACTAACGTGGCCAGAGCTTCGCCTTCCACATCTTCGGAGATCATCAGCAACGGTTTACCTGTGCGCGCGATTTGTTCGAGCAGCGGCAGCACGTCCTTCATGCTGCTGATCTTCTTTTCGTGAATCAGGATGTAAGGATCTTCGAGAACGCACTCCATTCGATCGGGATCGGTTACAAAGTACGGTGAGAGATAGCCGCGGTCAAACTGCATACCTTCCACGGTCGCAAGCTCGGTGGTCATGGTCTTGGATTCCTCAACCGTGATCACGCCGTCCTTGCCCACCTTCTTCATTGCCTCCGCGATGACGTCGCCGATAGTGGCGTCGCTGTTCGCGGAGATGCTACCTACCTGGGCGATCATGTCGCCCGAGACGGGCTTGGAGAGCTTCTTGAGTTCTTCAACGACCACTTCGACCGCCCGGTCGATGCCGCGTTTGACGGCCATCGGGTTCGCACCCGCCGTCACCACTTTGACGCCCTCGAGGAAAATCGCCTGGGCCAGAATCGTGGCCGTGGTGGTGCCATCTCCGGCGACGTCGGAGGTCTTGGACGCGACCTCGCGCACCATCTGGGCGCCCATATTCTCGAGCGGATCCTTCAGCTCGACCTCCTTGGCCACCGTAACACCGTCTTTGGTGATGGTTGGTCCACCGAACTTCTTTTCGAGAACCACATTGCGCCCCCGGGGGCCAAGAGTAACTTTCACTGCCTCGGCGAGTTGGTTGACGCCGCGCAAGATTGCTTGGCGGGAATGATCGCTATAGATAATCTGTTTTGCCATAGTCGTTTCCTTGTGAGTCGAATGTGAATTAACTGGCTTTCCTGGCCGCTTTGGAAGCCGAATCCAGAACGCCGAGGACGTCATCCTCGCGCATGATGATGTACTCGGTGCCGTCCAGCTTGGTTTCGTTGCCAGAGTACTTTGCAAAGAGGATGCGGTCGCCGGCCTTGACGTCGAGGGCAGCCAGGTTGCCATCCTCCAGCCGCTTGCCATGCCCAACGGCAATGACTTCGCCCTCTTGCGGTTTCTCCTTGGCGGAATCGGGGATGATAATGCCGTGCCGCGTGGTTTCTTGTTCGTCGATCCGTTTCACCACGATGCGGTCGTATAACGGTCGTAGATTCATAATGCTGTTTGCCTCCAAAAGTCGAATTTGAGCTTCATCGCAGCCGTGCCGCCCGATTGCTTTTGATCGCCTGGTAGCGGGGGTCGTGAAATATCATCTGCCGCACCTGATCGCCGATTTCTTGCCAGTCGTGAATGAAATAGCCAGCGTCTTTTCTGCTCATTACTTCGGCTCGCTTGTCCTCGAGAACCGCGATGATGGCTTCCGTATCGGCGCGCTTGTCGTCACCCTGTTTGCCCGCAACTGATCGGAATGACGCCGCGACACGATCAAACTCCGCGTTAACCTGGCGCTTGATACGCTCCGCCCACTCCACCTGACTTGCGGTGCTCATCGAAGCCGCGGAGACAGAGAGCGGCGCGCGTGTAGCTCCTCCGTCGCCTTCCCAGGCGTCGAGGTCGACAGCGCCAGAACCGTTCCTGCCCAGCTTCGTCACTGTGTTCGGTCCTCGAAATGCGTCAACCACAGCGAGGCCAAGAACGGAAGTGTGCTGGCAGCTACGATGGCGCGCTGCCATTCACCCGAGAAACTAAGCACGGGCGCAACCGGATTGTAGAGCACCAGCAGCGCTCCAAACACGCCTGCCAAGACGAACTGCCGGATGTGAATCGAGTGGAATATCGCAACCGTCGCGGCGACAGCCACAACGAATCTGACAGCAAGATCGAATGGGCCTAGATGGGACCAGAATCCCGCCGCGACCAGTAGCCCGGCACTGGCTAGGCAGTTCACGACCTTTAAGAACGCTGCGTTATTTCGACGGTCCTGCGCACGGTTCTTTGAGGCCCATGTTTGCAATGCCCGAGCTTTCCTTGGTTCCAGCACTTCAACTGAAGCAGGCATCTCAATCCTCTTTCGGTGTCAAACGTCCCGTGCAGAAATCGATAGAGCACCTCTTGCTTCGGCGAGCGTGATCCATGGGTTCTTGGACGACAGTGCTATAGAGTGCACGCGTCGAGCCAGCTTCATCATTTGTTGAGCCGATTCAATGCGGATGAGTCACGGGACTCGATTTGCACGTGACGAGCTCTTCGAGGAGTGACCGCTCATGGTCAATTGACGAGCAGCGGTCAGTCCGTTCATTCACCCAAAGAAGAAAATCGTGAGGATGATCCCTCGGGACGAGGCACGCATTTCAGGTGAGCCAGATGCTTATCCAACCTGATGCGCGACCGTTCACAGGCCCGGTGGGCTGTGCCCACTTCAGCCAGGGCACGGATGAACGCTTCGACGTCAGTATCCAGATGCCGCAGGCGCTCGACGGCGTCGGAGAAACCCCGACTAGTAGCCGCGTATTGATCCAGGAGTTCTTGTCTGTCCGATGCCATACTTAGTCCACGCAAAAGCTCTTCGCCGTTTCCAGCAGGCCTTAGCGAATTGCCCGCGTCCAGTCGGCAATCACCGTGGCTGCCGCGACTACACCTGCGATCATTCCAAACGAGAAGAGCATATGCCAAATTAACTCCCGTCGCTCGGCTTTCACCTGCATTTCGCCGGTTTGTTGCTCCACCAAGATGGGTTCATTCATTGATTAATCCGTCACTGTTGTTTTGTCCAGCCACTTGTTCAAGCCCCGGGAAGATGCGCGCACAGCGATCGCAACTGTAAACCAAACTTGACTATGCGACAGCCATCCGCTGGCTATGAAGAATTGGTTCGTCCAGCCCGGGTCCGCCGCAAGCCGCCAAACACCCAGCGTACCCGCCAGGACTGCCAGAGGCGTCAGCACCGCGGCTACCGTCGACAACCATCGCGAAATCAGAGCGTCGTCGCGACGGGACAGCCGTAGCGAATGCCAGGCAAGATTGAACGTGGGACCGAGGCATCCCGGCATTCGAAAAGGAGCCAGCGCGACTACACCTGGTTGGGTTAGTGTTGTCGAAGGCTCAAGGTTGACAATCGTAGTTTGAGCCTGGCCGCGGTTTGCCACGATTGAGTGATTGCATTTGATCCTCCACTGTTTGGTGGAGACTCAGACAGGCTGGAAAGTACAAGGGCACCGGATCGCGGGCAATAACCGACGGATTCAAGAGGCGACGCTTGTGGCCGCCCCCCCGGCTCGATCAAGCCGCCTACTTAGCGATTGTTCCGGCCGCCGCCAAATGAACGCTCCGGTTTCGGACGAGCTTCATTGACGTTCAGGGCTCTGCCGTCGAGATCCCTGCCATTCAGTTCAGCGATGGCACGATCGGCATCCGCGTTAACGCTCATTTCGACAAATCCGAAACCTCTCGCCTGGCCGGTGTCCCGGTCGGTGACCAGGTTCACACGGTCGACAGTGCCGTAGGTCTCGAACAGAGATCGAACCGCAGTTTCAGTTGCCCCAAAGTTGAGGTTTCCTACAAAAATATTTTTCATGTTTTTCCTTGGTTTAGATTCGTGAATCGGGGCAGGATCGGACGAGGGCGGTTGGGCCGGACCAATGCGAAGATGCCAAAATCACTAAGCTCTCTCAGTTTAACACGAATCTCCGGAGGCGGTATATCCCTCTACGAGCCGAAGGTGAAGACTAACCAACGCCCAAAAAAGGAGAGCGGCTGTTGACCAGAGGAACCTATTGCGTTGCCGCGGCCACATCGCCAGCGCCGAAAGCTTTATCCAAGGAACCGCCCCCGGGACGTATGGTGTCCCAGGTGCCACTGGACGTGTGGGCGTCCCTGCCGACGACGAAAAGTCTTGGACTTGCTCATGCTGGCGGTTCTCTTGAAGCCTTTCCGCTGCCAATCCTGCAGCAAGCGCTTCTATCGCTTCCGTTTCGTGGGAGCAATGTCAAGGTGAGCGGCTTGATCCACGCCTCCGCTCACACCGGCGGTCGAGCGCTCAAAATACGTAGCGAGCGCGACGCCGGCCAGCGTCGGCAACCAAAACGATAGAAGACGATACGCCAAGACGACCACCACTGCGATAGGCCTCGGCACGCCCAAAGTGCTGTACAGTCCAATCATCGTGGCCTCCACAACTCCCACACCGCCGAGAATTACGGTAATTTTCCCCAGAAGTTGCGGGACTCCGTAGCCGGCCACCAGAACCGCGACTGTGACGCCATGGCTGGTAGCCAAGAAGAGGAATGCCAGCGTCAACATATCGAAGCCGATGTTGATCAGCGCACCAAGCACTGGACCATGCCAGCCGCCTTCGAGCAGTGCATCCCATCCTTCGAGTAGCAGGCCGACAGCAGCTTCAGTGGCCGGACGGTCTTGCACTTTGTGGCGAAGTTTGGCGATGAAGCCGGTAATCCCCATGGCCATCGGTAAGAGCTTTTCCCGATAAACTAAACACCACAGCAGGAATCCCGCGCCGCCGGCGAGGATGAAAATTGCGAAGCACAGCCCCGCCACCAGCACGCCAGAAGATTTGTTGCGCGACACCAGAACGCTCAGGCCGGCGAGCGAAACAACCGCGAGGGCGGCATTGTTCAAGAAAACCGGAAGCCACCCGCCGAGCCCGGCCGCGCCAGGATTCACGCCTCGCCGTCGAAGCCAGACATAGGTCATACCGGCGGTTCCAAGTACGCCGCCTCCGAGTGTACCTACGCTATTCGCGCCGGCCGTTAGCAGCGCCCCGTCGATCACGGAAACCGGTTCGGCCGCCAGCTTAACCACCGTCCTCATCAGATACCCACTACCGAGATAACTGAGCGCTTGAGCTCCCACCGAAAGCGCGACCAGAGGAATCCGCAACGTCGAAACGACCTGAAAAGCGTGCTCGATTCTGGCGAACTGGGGCAAGAAAAAGTACACGGCCAGCCCCGCCAGAATCAGTAGGAAAAGGTTACGCCTCCATTTCGTTTTGGAAGGGACTGGAAGAACAAGTTGGGGATTGACTGCCACGGAAAGTCTCTATACTCGATGACAGCGACAGGGCGGGCTGCGCTCTGGCTCCATGGTAACCGACGCCATTTGAATCTGGCCGCTTGGGATAGACTCGGAGTTGCTGGTGCGGCCGGGGACAGTGGAGACTTAGCGAATGAGCGCATCCTGGATTTCGAAACGAGGACCTTTGATCTTCCTCGCAGTCCTACTGGCATCGCTGCTGCCCATCCTGTTAAGGATTGCCTGGCCGTTCCTCACCTCGTTCATCCTGGCTTCGATTCTTGCCATTGTGATCAACCCTGCAAATAAATGGCTCAGCCGTCGAGTCCATCGGCTCGGATTAGCTACATTCTTCACCACCGTCGCGACTGTATTTCTACTGGGAATCATCCTGACGTCTACCGGCTTTGCTTTGGCTCAGGAATTGACGGACACTTACGACGGGCTTAGCCGGCGTTCTCTGGAGGAAGGCGGCTGGCCGGCTCTTGTCACACACACGGTCGATCGGGTTGTCGAGGCATTGGCCACTCGCCTGCCCCTCAACGCAGATGCGATTCGGACCGAGCTCCTCGACGGCATGAGGACTGTTACCGGCTTCCTGCGAAACAATGTCGGCGCTGCGGTTGGTGGCGTGACATCCGTTTTGATCACGGGGCTGCTAACAACAATCTTTCTCTACTTCCTGCTCCGGCATGGCGAAGTCTGGCTCGCCCGGCTGGCCGCTTTGACTCCGCTCGAGCCGCGTGTCGCCACCAGCCTTTTTCAGACCGTGCATGACTCGGTCGTGGCCAATGTCAACGGCGTGCTGGCCGTCGCTTTCGCCCAAGGCCTGTTTCTGAGCCTAGGTTTCTGGTTTGTCGGTGTTCGCTCTCCCGTGCTGTGGGGCGCGATCGGTGGATTGGCCTCCATCATTCCGGTCGTGGGCAGTCCGCTGGTCTGGGTTCCGGTCGTAATCGCCTTTCTTTTTATGGGCGCCTATTGGAAAGCGCTGCTTCTGGGCGTTTGGTGCACCCTGGTCGTCGGCTCCGTTGACAACGTGCTGCGGCCGTTCGTGGTCGGCGCACGGGGCAAACAGCACCCCATGCTCATCGCGCTGGCCGCAATTGGCGGCACGTACGCATTTGGCGTTTTGGGAATACTTCTGGGCCCTCTCGCTGTTGCTTTAGCGGCTGCACTGCTGAAGGAGATTCAGGAGTTGGTCTCGGCGAGGGAGCTGATTGAGACAGACGAATCACATTCCGTTCCAAGCGATCGCGCCTCTCTGTAAGGGCGCATTCCAGAACTGGTTAAGCGACAGGGCACCGCGAATGGGAGCGGCGCTGGCCTATTATATTGCCCTTTCGTTGGCGCCCACTGTTTTGATCCTAGTCGCCATCGCTGGTTTGGCATTCGGCGCTCAAGCCGCGGAGGGCCGCTTGGTGTCAGAGATCCAAGGCTTGGTGGGATACGAAGGCGCCAAGGCAATTCAGACCATGATCGAAGGCGCGCGCCGGCCCTCCAGAGGCCTTGCCGCTACCGTGCTGGGGCTGGTCACTGTGTTTTTCGCGTCTTCGGCGGTGGTCAGCGAACTGCGGGATGCGATGAACACCATCTGGAGGGTTCCCGAAGACACGACTTCCAGCACGGTCCGAAGCATCCTCAATGTGGTGAAAGAGCGGATTGTTTCCTTTGCTCTGGTGCTGGCTTCCGGCTTGTTCCTGGTGGCATCGCTGATTGTGAATGCGTGGATTTTTGCGGCGGGCAAGTATATTAACTCGGGCGCGGCGCCTCCAAAGGCTCTGGTTCAGACCACGGACTGGGTGGTTTCCTTCGTGGTCATCACGGTTCTGTTCGCATTCATATTTAAAGTTTTGCCGAGCATACCGCTGCACTGGGGCGACGTCACAATCGGCGCGGTCATCACCTCGGTGCTGTTCACCGCTGGAAAGTTCTTACTGGGCGTGTATCTCGGCAAGGCGAGCTTTACGGATACATACGGGGCGGCCGGCTCGCTCGTCATCATACTGGTATGGGTCTACTATTCGGCACAGGTGCTCTTTCTTGGCGCGGAATTCACTCGAGTTTACGCTTGCCGCTTCGGCTCAATGTGCGCGCCTCGAAACGATCGCCTCGGCTCGTAGCATAGCGGCAGATAAAATGATCTTTCGCGGTCAAGGAGCGTAATGAATGCCGGTAAGTGATAGGGAGCGCCACCGCACCGGACGTGTCGGCTGGCTACGTGCGGCCGCGTTGGGCGCGAACGACGGGATCCGCCGCCGTTGCATGATAGGATCAACGCTATGTCGCAACTATCGGAGCTGAGCCCGAAAGAGAAGGCTCAAACGGGCATGTTCCTGATCAAAACTGCGATCGGTGAAGTTCTCGCAGAAAACAAGGACCGTTGGTTAGGACGGAACCAGATTGAGGAGGCCTTGGGACTCTGGTCCGAGTACGGCAACGGAACCTATGGTGCCGTCGCATCCATGTTTCTCGATGAGCTCGTTAAAGAGGGAGAAGTGGTCTCCCGGCGAGATCCGGACGGAAGAACCTGGCTGTACCGCAGCGTCGCCTCCGCAACCTAGGAGAATCCAGGCTGGCGGCGTAGCTCGGTAAAGCCCTCCTGGGTGTACGCTGAAATTATGCAAGACTTGCACCGGAAAATCGCCGAGCTTCATGAGCTGGCCGCCCAAGCCCACCGTACTGCAGCCGAGCACAACGAAAAGGGCGATAACGAGACAGCGAACTGGCATTCAAAGCGAGCCCTGGACTATTCGAATCGAGCCTACGAACTCGCAAAAGAGGCTCACAACAAGTCGGCACGGATTGAGACGCTTCCATAACCGGAGCACGTATGCGCGATTCCCATCGAAGAGCTGCTGAACTCCACGATCTTGCCGCACACGCTCATCGCACCGCCGCCGAGCAGCATGGAAAACAAGACCACCTGACGGGGCATGAACACTCCCGGCAGGCGCTTGAGCATTCGCATCACGCCCATGAGATGTCATTGCAGGCGCACGAGGAAACTACTGCCAGGCATCCGAAAAACGCGCCTGCTGACGACGCCACCAGGTAGAACTTCCGACCGCATTTCGTCATGTGACCCCGTGCGGTCGATTCTTTGACCGAAACATCTTTCGAGCCAACCTTCGCGGCGGCCATGAAGCTGCTTTGAGCATCTACTTGACGGAAATCTGCTTAGCTGCCTTGGTTGCTCTGCTCTTCTTGGGGAGTATCGGTGCCTTCCTTCTTTACGTTCCAGTCCTGTCCATCGCCGTGGTGATCTGCATACTCCTGGGGATGACCTTGGCCTTCTTGCTCGGGGTATGGGCGGGCGGCACGCGACGCCGGACAAGCGGAGTACTCTGACCTCGCTAACCGGAATCCACAGGAGAGAGCCGGCCGATACGGTAACGTTCCGCGCGATCATTTGCCTTGGGTCACTCTAGTTCTTGCCGATTATCAGGCAAGCCCCGGCATCGCGCTCATGGGATCGCGGGAACACTTGCCGCGGGCCCGCCGGCTTCCGCCAGCCTGTATTCGGAGTACGTGAGCACACGCTCAACCACGAGACTCTTCACGAAGAGGATTTTCGCGGCTGCTCGTACTTGGACGCGTTCCGGCACCCAGAAACCTCCATCGATGCGCGTCTGCTCCATCATAATGTGGGAGCCGCGCAGCAGTCGCACGAGGAATAATCCAATTGAGAAAGGCTGGATCACCTGCCCGTCGACCTTGATCCACCCGAGGTCCTGCTTGTCAACCCAAAGCTTGCCTTCCACCTTGGCAAACATTTTGGCGTACTTGCCCTGCGCGGAGTAGCCAGCGCGAGGCGTCGCTTGGAGGACATAGGCTGATCGGCCGTTAACTACCTCTTCGCCGACCAGCTGGAAGTTGAAGGCCTGGGGCACTTCCCGGACGAACGACGTATCGTCCTCTGCCTGCTTGCGTATTCGCTCGGCGCGCTGCTCGGGTGTTTCGTGCTTCAGCTTTTCGAGCTTTTCCCGCTGTTTCCGTGCCTCCTCGGCCGAAGGAGGCCTCCCGTTGCGTTCCACGAGTTGCTCGAACGGAACACCGTTCACGAGAACCGTTCTCGAGACATCGACGTCTTCCGACTTCACATGTCCGTCCAAATCCTGGCGCCGATCCTCGTCGCGCTCCACATAGGTGTAACGGAGCCTCGCCCGCCAATGGCGCTGCGTCGCCGCGATGGATGACTCCACGATCTGGCGGATGTCCGGCGCGCTGGAAGGATTCTGAGATCCGGGAAGAAAGTCGTTGCTTTGCGCCAAGAGGGCGAATGCAGGCGCCAGCAGGATGATTACGTTTCCATGCCCGTAGATCTGCATAAATCAAAGATCCTTGCGGGAAATCCCCAGCTTCCGCATCATGGCGTTTAAAGTTGTGCGCGGCACCCCGAGACGCGTGGCGGCGGTGCTGACTACGCCTCCGGCAGCGCGGAGCACACGGACGATGTGTTCCCGCTCCACTTGCTCGAGCGTGCTGCTCGAAGCAGCTTCCGATCCATCCGCGCGTATTTCGGCCAAAGGTGCGCGGAGCGCAGGGCCTCGCGAAAGGATGACCGACCTTTCGATGAAGTTCTCCAGCTCACGCACGTTCCCCGGCCATGACCAACCGGCTAGGGCTCGCATCGTTTCCGTTGGAATCTTGTCAATTTGCTTGTTCGATTCCCGGGCGTACTTCTGGACGAAGTGCCGGACCAGTACCGGTATGTCCTCGGAATGATCGCGCAACGGAGGGGTCGTGATAGGAAAGACTTTCAAGCGATAGTAGAGGTCGCTACGAAAGAGCTTGTCGCCCATCATCTGTGTCAGATTGCGGTTGGTGGCCGCCACCAGCCGGACGTCAATGGGGATCGTTCGGGTGCCGCCCAGCCTCTCAAAGGCCTTTTCCTGCAGGGCGCGCAGCAATTTCGGTTGCAGATCCAGCGGGATGTCGCCGACTTCATCCAGAAACAAAGTCCCCCGGTTCGCCATTTCAAAACGGCCGATCTTTTGCGATAAAGCGCCGGTGAACGCGCCTCTCTCATAGCCGAACAGCTCGCTTTCCAGAAGGCCGGTCGGAATGGCGGCGCAGTTCAGAGTAACGAAGGGAAACTTCTTGCGAGGGCTCAAACGATGGATGGCACGCGCGACCAACTCCTTCCCGGTACCGGTTTCTCCCAGGATCAAGACGTTCGCATCGGTAGGAGCAACCACTTCAACCTGCCGCTGAACCCGCCGCAGCGCGGTGCTGCTGCCTACAATCTCTTCGAAGTCCTTTGTGATCTCGGCATCTTCGTCTTCGACACTTTCCAGCCGGTCGCGCTCCCGGAGATCCTGCACAAACGTAATCCATCGAAAGGGAGAGAGCTTCAACACCGCGGTCACAACCAGAACCGGGACCCGCGTCCCATCTTTGCGGAGCAACTCTTTTTCGTAAGGCGTGCAGGCTCCGAACCGCAAGCCTTCTTCGTGCGCCAGTTCATCGAGTGGAGCGTATTCGGGAGGAGTGAGATCAGGCCAGCTGCAGCCGGCCAGATGCTAGGTCCTCGCGGCTGTAGCCGACCAATTCGAGAAACGCGTCATTCACTTCGGGAATGCGGTCGAACTCTCCGGAAACGATACCGGCAATGGTCGATTCCGCCGGTATGGGCCGGATACGCGCGCGGCTGCGACGCAGCTTCTCGTCTTTCTCATGCCGCTCGCTGAAGTCGCGCACCACTCTGGCGAAGCCCTGCAGCTCCCCGTTTTCGTTTTTCAGGGCCATCGTAATGACATTGCCCCAGAATCGGGAGCCGTCTTTCCTTACATTCCAGCCTTCGCTTCCAAGGTGGCCTTCGGCGGCGGTCCTTTTCAATTCCTCTTGCAGCTTGACACTGAGAGTATCTTCGCTGGGATAGAGAACCGAGATATTTTGGCCAAGAGACTCGTCTTCGTTGTAGCCGTAAATGCGCGCGGCGCCCGAATACCAGGCGGCGATGCAGCCGTTCACATCCAACAAGAAAAGCGCATAGTCCTCTACCCAGGACGGTGCCCGGCCCCTTTCGGCCGTGCCCGGTTCGGCAACTGCCATCTTGTCGCGCAGGACCAGAACGTGGCGCACTGGCAACACGTTCCCTTTGGCCGTGTACGCAACGTCCTTCACCTTTCCATCCGGGCTCACTAGCTGGAGCGAGCCCTCTTGCTCCCCCTGCTCCAGAAAGGCGCGCCAAAGTTGCGAGATCTGAGGCTTGAAACTGGGCGCTGCAAACTCATCCATCCGCCGGCCAATGATCTTGTCCCGCGGAAGCCCTAGCAACTTGCCGGCACCGATACTGGCGTCCCGGTAATTACGGTCGTTGTCTGTGATCAGGATGGGCGTAGAAGGGTGGTAAACGATGGCCCGGAACAGCAACTCGAGTTCCTGCGGACCGCGTTCCACCAGCCAGCGGTTGGGTTGCGACTTAGAGGCTCCAGGGCTCAATGCGTCCTCCTTTCTGTCGATCCAGTCAGGAGGAGTCGGCTGACGACGCAGCCCCTGGTACTTATACCAGGAGACAACCAAAGTCTAACATGTATTCGGGCCCTCGGCAATGGTCGGCTGACCTTATTTAGCCACTCTGGGCCTCGCCCTTAGTGGAAGATTCCTAACATGTACGCGATGAGCAGAATCACCAAAACCGTCCCTAACCCGATGCCCGCGCCACCCCGGGAACCCCAGCGGTTATAGCCGTAGTATCCGCCGCCACTTGCAAAGAGCACCAACAAGATGATAATCAGGAGCAACATTTTGAACCTTCCCTTCGAAATTTGGAAGGCACGCCCGTGACCAATGCAAACGGGCAGGGATCGTCGCCTCCCCAGCGTTTTGGTCGGCCGCCTGCTTGGTTTAGAACTGTAAGCTCGGGACTGCCGCGGCTGATGCCGATGTTGCGGACCTGAGCGACAAGGAGAAACAAATGAAACCGAGTACGAAGGATCAGATCCAAGGCAAGCTTCACGAAGCAAAAGGAACAGTCAAAGTGGCAGCGGGCCAAGTCACCAACAATCCCAACTTAGAGGCTAAGGGCCAGTCCGAGAAGCTGGCCGGCAAAATTCAAAAGAAGGTCGGGCAGATCGAAGAAGTGTTAGAGAAATAAGTTAGGCGGGTCTGACGGTGGCCTGGTTCGGGGGCGTAAGTGCGCGTGCCCGAATCAAGCCACCGCAGCGAAGGCCAGCCGCACTTGCATTCCCGCGTTGGAGTCCACTTCGATCTTGGCGCCCAATTGTTCCGCCAGCGTTCGCACCAGCCTCAACCCCAGGGATCGCGCATTGATCCAATCCACATCCGCCTTGAGACCGACTCCGTTGTCGGCCACCATCAGGCGGGCTGTTCCATCGGAGTGCTCGTACAGTTCGATTCGGATTTCACCTTCCCGTCCATCCGGAAACGCATATTTCAACGAATTCGACACCAGTTCGTTGATGATCAACCCGCACGGCACAGCAGCATCCAGATGCAGTGACAGGGCGTGTAGATCGGTACGCAGGTGAATTCGATCCGGCGCCACCCCGAAGGAATGGAATAGATGAGCCGCGAGTTGGCGTATGTACTCGGGAAAATTAATTTGCGATAGATTCTGCGATTGATACAAGCTCTCATGCAGAAGAGCCATGGAATGAATCCGGTCTTGGCTCTCCTGGAACATTCTGCGCGTTACCGGGTCGGTCACGGCGCGCGATTGCATCCCCAGCAAACTGGACACTACCTGCAGGTGGTTCCTGACGCGATGATGGATCTCCTTGAGTAGCGCCTCTGTCTCGCGCAGGGAGGAGCGAAGCCGCTCTTCGTTGGCCACGCGTTCGGTTACGTCGCGCAGGATCATCGTGAGCATGGTGCGCCCATCGGCCTGGATGTGCGAGACGGAGGCTTCCGCTGGAAACTCAGTGCTGTTCTTCCGGCGTCCGCGGGTCTCCCGGCGGGCGCCCGTTCGTCCCGCGATCGGAGAGCTGGCCGACTCTTCAATGTGTCCCTGGCGCGCCTCCGCCAGCCCATCTGGAAGTAAAAGGTCCAGCAGTTGTCCGCTCAGCTCCGCGGCAGAGTATCCAAAGATTTTCTCCGCGCCCTGATTGACGAGGACGATGCGCTGCGCCTCATTGATCGAGATAATCGCATCACCCGCCAGATCCAGGACTCTAGCTATCGGGTCCGATGAGGTAAGCATGGCGCTTTGCGGAAACGGCGCCCTGACGTTCGAGTCGTCCGACGTGGGGCTGGAGGAAGATCTTCGCCTCATTACTCAGCTCCTTGCGATTCCAAGCAGCGACGACGCCGAAGCTTCCTTTCTTTCGAGCAGAAAGCCTGAGCGTCGTCTCCCCTGCTTTGGGCTGCGCTCTCATGAGAGCGAGCTCCTCCTCAGACCGTCTGGTCTGGAGACCGTCTGGGTCCGGCATCAAGCCCGTGACTCGCGGTCCGTTTAGTGGGATGCTTGGGAGCACATCATTTGCCAGAACTCGGCGTTGACGCTGAACAAGGCTAAACCTCGGTGCTTGCAGGCGGGGAATTAGCTAAGTCGGGCCGCGCGACGCGGCGTGAGGCCTGACCACATTCGGTCATTTGACCTATTGAGGTCAGTTTTCGCATCCGTCGCCTCCCAAATCGAGCGGCTTCGCTGTACTTCAGACTGAGTGGAGCGGCCCTGGGCGTGCTCCTTTTCAGGATCGGCGTCAGCGAAGAATCGGAGACTCGCTGAGAAATTCAGATTAGGAGAAATAATATGGCAAGGCACACAGCCGTCTATGGTCTTTACAAAGACCGGCGAGGCGTCGACGAAGCGGTGGAAACCCTGAAGCAGAGCGGCTTCCGAAACACGGATATTTCAGTTTTGTTCCCGGAGAGTGAAGGCTCCAAAGATTTCGCTCTCGAAAAGAACACCAAGGCGCCGGAAGGCTTAGCGGTGGGGGGCGGGTCCGGAGCTGTTATCGGTGGCGCACTGGGATGGTTGGCCGGCATCGGTTTACTGGCAATTCCCGGCGTCGGTCCTTTCATCGCGGCTGGCCCCATCATCGGATTGCTGGCCGGAGTCGGCGTTGGAGGGAGCGTCGGCTCGCTTGTCGGCGCCCTGATCGGGATGGGCATGCCAGAGTATGAGGCGAAACGATACGAGGGGCATATTCGCGAGGGTGGCATCCTCTTCTCTGTCCACTGCGACAGCCCGGAGTGGGTGACACGCGCGAAGGACCTGCTCCAGCAGACCGGTGCGATACACATCGCGTCAGCCGGCGAGGCCAAGGCCGACTTTGTCACGAAAGACAAGCCCGTGGCCACAGTTTCGCACGGGGCGTAAAAGCAATCGAAACAAAAAATCGAAGTTGGAGGAACCAATGAATACTACTGAGAAGCCTGCAAAAACGGGCGCAGGCCTGCATCGCGCTCAGCAACACCTAGAGGATCTGGGCCGGACCGTCGGGGAGAAGTTGGATGACGCTCGAAGCGGAACAGCCGACGCACTCGAGAGCGCCGCTTCCTCGGTTCGAAGCACCGGACGCCGTGGGGCCGAAACAATCGACAATCTTTCGCGGAACGCCGCCGGCAAACTGGATTCCAGCGCCGCGTATGTGCGCAGTCATGATGCGGGAGGCATGCTCAGCAACCTAAGACAGGTGATGGGCAGGCATCCAACCGGGTTCCTTCTTCTGGCTGCTGGTATCGGCTTCTTCGCTGGTTCCGCAGTCCGTCGAAACAGAACACTTCAGTAAGGGCCGCCCTAAGGGGTCGTTTTCAACTGGTCGAGCTGCTCGTGCAGCTTGGCCCATCCGGTGGCTTCCTTCTCATTGAATCGGGCGGAAACGGGCGGCTTTGCATCCTGATAGAACGTCAGGATGTTCTGGCGAAGGTCCGGAGAAATCCCGTTGAACTGATGCTCGGCTAGCTTATCCACCAGCTTTGCGTAGGCTTCGTCGGCACCCTTGTACTTGCCGGCGATGGTTTCTCCGCCAACGTCTAAATTCGCGTTAGGAACGTCCGGCCCGCCGGCGTCGACGTTCGCCAGCGTCGCCTTGTAGCGATCCACGGTTGCGTTGAAGCTAGCCATGAACAGTTTCTCAACCTCAGGAGTCGGCCTACGGATCTTGAGTGCCCGGAACGGACCCGACGTGGGAATGATCCGGAACAGGAGGGTCAGCAATTTCGTACCAAAGCCGGGCTTGCGGTATTCCGTGCCCCACTCCTTTTCGTAGCTCGAGCGGGAGAGATTGTACAGAAACTTCTTGCGCGTGATGCCCGGAATCTCTTTCTGGAGCTGGTCCTTCTTGAGGCTCCACGCCACCCGTGTCATGCCGGGAATGATAGCGCTGACGGTGTGGCGATAGGAGCCCAGGGCCAGGGTGACATTTCCGAACACGTCCTTCATCTCGATGCCGTACGTATCCCGGAACGCGCGCTCCAGTTGGTCCCTGGATACTTGAAAACCGATGAAGCTCTTATACCCCTCCGGCGCGTATCGCCCAGACGCCACCTGGAGCACATCGAAGCCGAACTCCGTCCGGATGTGCGCCACCGGATTATCCCAATAGGTCACGTCATTTCCGTATTTGCGCCGCAGTTCGGGATACAACATCGGCACTGCGCGATTGGTAGCCAGGCGATGTCCCTCGGTATCGGCGGCATAGTGTTCCAGCGCGCCGAGAGCGAAGGCATATTCGTCGAGGTCCTGCGATTCGCGGATCAGGGCCGTGATGAAATCGCCGCTGCGGACGTAATGCGTGAGGTCGCTGAACAAGCGGCTGCCGAACGGATAATATCCCATGTCTTGAATGATGCAGCCCCCATAGGCGTAGGCATGGGCCTTTTCCAACTCCTCTGGCGTCGCGCCGGGGAATCGCTTCAGCAGCAGCTTTTTCAAGGACGCATCCCACACGGAGTCAATGATTGCTTCGTGGGTGAGCACGGTATAGCCGCTCGAGAGCGGGGCCAAGAGCAGGGCCGCGAGAACCAAGCGCCGGATGGTAGGAAACGCCGCCATTCGGCGCTTACCGTTGCTACAGCACGACGGTGACGGCAATCGCCTCGCCGGGATGCATACGGTCGTACAGATAATAGCCGTTATCATAGCCAACATAAACGTCATCGGTGGCATACCAGTTCGGCGCCCAGTCTTGCGGCCACGGGTCAACCATCATGAACGTATAGCCACGGTACCGGAAGCGCGGGTAACCCGCCACAATAAACGGTTGGCTCTGGATGCGAAACCAGTGTCCTATGCCGAAATAGAGACCGAAACTAGCTTCCGGAATGTAGTAGCCACCATAGCCGCCGCGTTGCGCCCAGGTGCGATGGTCGCGCTCCCAATTTGAGGAGCGATCCTCCTGCCAGGTGGTGTGTCCCTGCCAGCTGCCTTGCGGATGCCAACTGGCCTGTCTTTGCCAAACCTGCGCCTGCTGGTTGCTGCGCACGGGAGGGTTGTAGGCGCTCTGGTGTCCGGCCGGATTGGCGGCCCGCGCCGGTTGCTGTTGCCGGGCGCGCTGGACTTGTTGTTGCTGCTGTTGCGGCTTAGCTGCGGTTGCTGGACGCGACGACTCCTGCTGCTGTCGCTGCTGCGGTTTGGCTACCGGGCCCGCTGCATTGGGTTTTTCCCGTACCTGCGGCTTGGCTGCGGTGGCCGGTCGCGCTTTCTCCGGCTGTTGCCGTTGCTGCTGCGGCCTGGCTGCCGTCGCGGGGCGAGGCGCCTCCGCCTTTTGCTGTTGCCGCGGCTGAGCTTGCTGCCTCGGCTGCGCCGGCTGCTTAGTCTGCTGGGCGTGCTGCTCTTGCTGCGGCCGTTGCTGGGGCCGCGCCTGTTGCTTAGGCTGGGCTTGCTGCTTTGGCTGTGACTGTTGCCGTTCAGGCTGCTTTTCTTCGCGCTTTTCCTGACCGTAAACTTGGACAGCGGTTCCGGAAAGCGCAACCAGGCTAACCATGCTCATAATTCTTAGAAACTTCATATCAGTTCTCCATTTCTTTGGATCGTCGCTTGACTACAAACGGGTGGCCAGGTTGCTGTCCGACGGCCATCCCCTCAAAGCACGACACCACTCGTCGGCCTGTTTCTCGGCCTCTGCATTCGCGATTCCGTATCGCTCCTGAATTCGCCCGACCAACTGGTCCTTCTTGCCGGCGATGGTTTGCCAGTCATCATCGCTAAGCTTCCCCCAGCGCTCCTGGGCCGATCCCGTAAGCCGTCTCCACTTACTTTCGATTTCATCCCAGTTCATGTGTCGTCCTTTCCGGGCGCACAGGCGTCTGGCGCCGTTGTGCGCGAGTCAGCAATTGAGTCGTTATTGGTAACTTACCCGCGGGCTTCAGGAGCGCCAGCGACGATATCCCCAGCCCCCGCCGCCGAGCAAGAACAACACTAAAAGAACGATTAGTAGAGTTCCCATGAAAATCCTCCGCTGTGCATGAAAGCATGTCTCGCACCGTTTACGAATGCAGGCCTTCCGCCTCTCGCTCAAATGAGCTGGGATCTGCGGTCTTTGCAACATTGACCGCATGTCGTCAGACGGCGCTCTGCGGTCACTCCAAAAGGACCTCCCATGTCTGTTAGTCGGGTCTTGCAGCAGTATCGCCTTACGCATTGGCGTTGGACGATAGAATGCTTCTTACTTCGTTGAGGAGTATCCGAAAATGCCTTTACTCACTTTGGTCTTCGTGTTGATTTTGGTGGGCGTCGGTCTGTGGCTGGTGAATAGCTATATCCCGATGGCCTCCAGCATCAAGACGATTCTCAACGTCGTCGTGGTGATTGCGGTCGGAGTTTTTGTATTAAAGTCGGCGGGACTTTGGGGTGACGTTACCAGCTTCCGAATCGGGCACTGATCGGTTCGCCCAGCATAGCGTATGAAGCGGAAAGAAAGCCAGGCCTTCGATTCCAAGACCTTTCTAGCCAGAGCCGATAAGGGTAGGACTCTGTTCCGCTACCGGAAGGACGATAAGGTCTTCGTGCAAGGCGACCCGGCCGACTCGATCTTTTATATCCAGAAAGGCAAGATCAAGCTGACGGTCGTCTCGCAACACGGCAAGGAAGCTGTCGTCGCCATTCTGGGGGCTGGCGACTTTTTTGGCGAAGGATGCCTGGCCGGCCAATCTCATCGCATGGCCAGCGCTACCACGCTCTTGGATTGCTCGATCACGCGCCTCGAGAAGGCGGTAGTGATCTATCTGCTGCACCACCAGCCGGCCTTTTCCGAGCTCTTCCTCCACCATCTGCTGTCGCGCAACATTCGGATTGAGGAAGATCTGGTGGACCAGCTCTTTAACTCCAGCGAAAAGCGGCTGGCGCGCGTGCTCCTTCTATTGGCCAACTTCGGGAAAGAAGGCAAGCCGGAGCCGGTGATTCCGAAGATCAGCCAGGAGACCTTGGCCGAGATGGTCGGCACCACTCGAGCGAGGGTGAGCTTTTTCATGAACAGGTTCCGCAAGCTGGGCTTCATCAACTACGGTGGCCACTTCGCCGACAGTCTGGAAGTTCATAGGTCGCTGCTCAATATCGTCTTGCACGACTGACCTGGAAAATTTCAGCGAGTGAGCAATTTTGAACAGACCAGCCCACTCGGTTCTCCAATACTTGTACTCACCGAAACAAGATCTTGTGGCGGACATTTCTCGAAAGCGTGTGATTTGCCCAAAAAAGCCTGCCCGATGAGGAGCGCTACACCACGCGGAACGATCTTGCTGGTCGACGATAACGTCGACGTTCGCGGGCTCACCAAAGCGTTTTTGGAGCAAGCTGGATACTCCGTGGCGACCGCTGCCGACGGAATCGATGGGTTGCGCTACTACCAGCGGAACCAGTCCAGCGTTCTGCTCTTGTTGACGGACGTCCGGATGCCGAAGATGAATGGCTTCGACCTTGCGGACCGCGTTCTGGGGATCGATTCGCAACTGCCGGTCCTTTTAATGTCCGGAGACGCCTGGGGTTCTCATCGGGGCCTGGAATGTATCGCGAAGCCTTTTCCCCCCGCCGAACTGTTGGAAAGAGTAAAGCGAGCGTTGTCGAGCTCTGGAAAGAAGATCACTGCATAATGACAAGCGCCGAAGCAATTTCGACAACGAGAATCGCCACCGGCGAAAAGGGCCGGGCCCTGCCGGCAAATCGAGTGTACCGGCTTAAAAAGCAGTTCATGGCCGTTAAATTCGACAGAAGCGGGAATGGACAGCTTGTATTACTGCCGAAGGGCGCTGAGCTTGAGATTGTGGGATTCTCTTGCCTACCCGAATGTTTCGAGGTGGTGTGGAAGGCGCGGCGCTGCAGTGTCTTCGAAGTGGATCTGTTGGGACCTTGGTCGAGCCCCGCGGAAGGAGCCAGCGCTTAACCCATATGGCGATTCCGATGACATCTAGCGGCAGCCTTGCGGATCTAGAAGACGATCGCGCTACGATCGTTTTCGATCAGCCACTTGGGGACGAACGCCGGTCGAAGGTTCGTTATACGTTGGATCTGAGCATTCGCTTCCGCTCTGTCTCCGGGTCAACTCTGGTCTCTGGCGCGGGCCGCACGCTTAACCTGAGCAGCGGTGGCGTCTTAGTGTTCTCCGAACACGTAGCACTGAACGAAATCGGCGGGAGTGCGGTTTTGGAGATGAGTATTGAATGGCCCTTCATGTTGGATAACAGGATTCCTCTTCAGCTTTTCGCGGTAGGGAGAATTCTTCGCCGCGGAACATCCACTTTCGCCGCTAGGTTTGATCGACACCAATTCCGTACGAGAAGCTCGAGTCAAGTGCCCGCCCAATCCTGATGCCCTGCCCCCGGCAAAGTTACCGGGAGGGGCGACGTTACCAGCTCCCGAATCGGGCACTGACGGACTTCTCGATCCCAAGGGCTCACGAGCATCTCCATTTCGCGGAGTGTCCATCAGTTTCGCCCAGATCTCTTAGGTAGTCGTCTGCTTGTTGCACAGCGTGGGTCTTAGCGGGACTCGAGCGTACTGAGCGCTTGTTGTTCATAGACTACATTCTTCGTCGAGCGATTATCCTCGATGTAGACGGTGAAGCTGTTCTCCATAGAGGATGTCTCAATTCGCAACTCGAGAGGCCCGTATTCGGATCGACAACCATGTTGCAGGTCCATAAGCCATTATCGGCTGGACCGACGCCTTTGCGTAAGGGCGAGCGACTTGCTCGGGCTCGCGGTTTGCTCGAAGCGCGCGGAAGGACAGGAACCGACCGCGGTCGATCCCACCGCCTGGAAGTCAGCCGCAGCCTTCACTATTGGTTTCGGCCATATTTGGTCAACTGACCCCATGCGGTCAATTTGTCGCGCCAGAAAGATATTCCGCCAAGCCCAGTATAGTCGCCGTTTTAAAGGAAGCGTTTGCTAATGAGGGGTTCTTCGAGCGCCAACCGCCACTGGGCGCCGGAGTGCTCCTCCTTCGTCCGTGAGATGCGCTCGTGAGATCTGCGAATGCAGCACGGCATATAAGCGATCGCACAAGATCTATACCCGAAGAAGGAGCAACCTATGACATTCTTGAAAGCAATACCAACAACGGTGTTTTGTGCGGCGCTCATCGGCGCAACATTCGCACCAAGCGCGCGGGCAGACGACTGGAACCGGAAGACGGTGGTTACCTTTAGTGCCCCTGTGGAGATTCCGGGGGTTCACCTGGCCGGGTGGGGTGTGTTACCCGCCGGCACTTATGTATTCAAGATCCTGGATTCGCTGTCCGACCGCCATATCGTCCAGATCTTCAGCCAGGACGAACTGACCGTTTACGCTACCATCCTGGCGATCCCGAACTATCGCCTCAAGGCAACCGACAAGACGGTGATCACATTCAGAGAAAGACCGGCCGGTCAGCCGGAAGCGCTGCGGGCCTGGTTCTATCCCGGCAGAAATTGGGGCGAGGAGTTCGTCTATCCGAAAGCCAAAGCACTAGAACTGGCCACCACCACCAATACTCCCGTGCTCTTCACGCCGGCGGAGATACCCGTTGAAGTCGCCGCACCCATCACGTCAGCCGACGAGACCGTAGTAGTGCAGCTGAAGCAGGCGCCTGTCCTGGCCGTTCAACCCAGCGGACAAGAGGTGGAAGTTGCACAGGTGGTTACTCCTCCGCCAGACCTCGCGACGGTGGCCGAGCTGCCTGAGCCGACCTTGCCAAAGACCGCGAGTCCGTTCCCGCTCATCGGGTTGTTCGGACTGCTAGCGCTGGGCGGAGCCTTCGCGCTTCGCTCGGTCGCAAGCCGCGTCCGATAGGAGTTCGTGATCTGTCACGCGGTGCGCTGGAGATAGCGTGCCGCGCAGCACGGATCAAGAACTAGAGAGAAGGTAGTACATGCGACAGAGAGTGATCCCGCTGCTGGCGCCCGAGACGAAGCGCCGCGAGAGCCTGGACGGTCACCATGAGACCAAGGCTCGCGGGCTGGCCGTGCTCAATTCTCCGATGTTGAACAAAGGCACGGCCTTCACGGCGGAAGAACGAACGGCTTTGGGACTCACTGGCCTGCTCCCGCCGGTCATCAGCACTCTGGATGCTCAGGTAAAGTCAGCTTACTCGCAGTATCAGCGACTGCCGGATGCGCTTAGCAAGAACATCTACCTGACAGCTTTGCATGACCGCAATGAGGTGCTCTTCTACCGGCTATTTTCCGGGCACCTGCGCGAGATGATTCCGATCGTCAACGATCTGACCGTCGGCATGGCGATGCAGCAATATCATCACGAGTGCCGCCGCCCCAGGGGCGTGTACCTCTCGATCGATCATCTGGAAGGCATCGAAGAAGCATTTACGAATCTCGGCGTCAAACCGCATGAGATCGACTTGATCCTGGCGACCGACGCCGAGCAAATTCTCGGTCTGGGCGATTGGGGCGTGGGGGGCATCGAAATCTCGATCGGCAAGCTGGCGATCTATACCGCGGCAGCCGGCATCGACCCGACCCGCGTGATCCCCGTAATGCTGGATGTCGGCACCAATCGGGACAGCCTGCTGCAGAGATCCGATGTACATCGGGAATCGGCATGCCCGCGTGCGCGGTGAGCGCTACGACGCGTTCATTGATGCTTACGTCAAAACCGTGACAAAGTTGTTTCCGAATGCGCTGCTGCAGTGGGAGGACTTTGCCCCCGGCAACGGTCGCCGCATCTTGAGAAATACCGCGATCGGATCTGCACCTTCAACGACGATATGCAGGGCACCGGCGCGATCACACTGGCGGCATCGGTTTCCGCGATGCGCGTCTGTGGAGCGCCGCTGCGGAACCAACGTGTCGTGATTTTTGGCGCCGGCACAGCGGGCGTTGGAATCGCCGATCAAATGCGCGACGCCATGGTGAGTGAGGGCGCCTCCCCGGAGGACGCGAGCTCGACGCTTTTGGTTGCTGGACGTCTCGGGGCTGCTGGTCGACAACATGGGTGACCGGATGCGCGACCATCAGCTGAAGTATGCGCGGCCGGCGGCTGAAGTGAAGCGCTGGACGCACGAGAGTGCCATAAGCCTGGCCGAAGTGGTGCACCAGGTGCGGCCGACCATACTGATCGGAACTTCGACGGTGGCCGGCGCTTTCACCGAAGATATCGTGAAGGACATGGCCGCGCATGTGGACCGGCCCATCATCTTCCCACTTTCGAATCCGATGTCGTCAGCTGAAGCGGCTCCTTCCGATCTGATCGCCTGGACCGACGGGCGCGCGCTGATCGCCACCGGAAGCTCCTTCCAGCCGGTGACTCACCGGGGAGTCACGTATGTGATCGGTCAGGTGAACAATGCCATGTTGTACCCGGGTCTTTGCCTGGGCGCCATCGTCTGCCGAGCGCGAAGGATGAGCGACGGCATGTTCGCGGCCGCGGCGAACGCGGTGTCCAGCCTGGTGGCCGTGCGCCAACCAGGCGCTTCGCTGCTGCCGCACATCGACGACTTGCGCAGCGTATCGGCGACTGTTGCCGTGGCCGTGGCCGAAGCAGCCGCGGCGCGAGGGCTTGGCTGGCGTCAGACTCGTCGACATCGTGCAACAAGTGCAAGACGCGATGTGGCAGCCGGAGTATCGCCGGATCGAGGCATGTTGAGACCAGGAGCGAGAAGGGGATGAGCTTCCCGAGAAATTCACGGTGCGAACGAATGCGTGGCGTCGTGACAATGCTGGCTCTCGCGATGTTTGCCGCGATTGTTCCCAGCAGCCATGCCCAATCTCAACCTGCTGCGGCGTACCAAATCTCGGTGGACGTCGATTTGGTGGTGCTGCCCGTTACGGTGCGCGATCGGCAAGGCCGGAATGTCTCCGATCTGGATGAGACCGATTTTAAGGTGTATGAAGACGGTGTGCTCCAGTCAATCCGGCTGTTTCGGCACGAGGATATTCCGGTAGTCGCCGGGCTGCTGGTGGATCACAGCGGAAGCATGCACCCCAAGATTGCCGAGGTGATCACCGCCGCCCGGGCATTTGTGCGCTCCAGCAATCCCGAGGATCGCATGTTCGTAGTGAACTTTAACGAGACGGTCTCGCTGGGTCTGCCTGCTGCCGTGGGATTCACCGCCGATCCCGACCAACTCGAGCGCGCGATCTGGCGAGCTCCCGCGGTGGGCGAGACAGCGCTTTACGACGCGATCGGGAAAGCGCTTGCGAAATTGCAGACCGGCGGCCTGGACAAGAAGGTGCTCGTTGTCATCAGTGACGGCGCCGATAACGCCAGCTCCCACAGCTTGGCGGAAGCGCTGGATATGGCGGAGCGTTCCAGCGCCATCATTTACACCGTCGGACTCTTTGCGTCAGCCGATCCAGACGCGAATCCGAAGGTGCTCAGCCGCCTGGCGCAGAAGACCGGTGGTGAAGCTTTCTTTCCGGGCAAACCCAGCGCGGTAGCGGAGACCTGCGAGCGAATCGCCCGGGACATTCGCAATCAATACACTATCGGATATGTTTCCATGAACGCGCATCGGGACGGCGCCTACCGTGCCATTCGAGTGAGTGCTCAAGCGCCGGGGCACGGTAAACTTTTCGTCCGCACCCGCTCCGGCTACATTCGCGGCGCGCAACTCACCGAGCGCAAGGACGAGAATGAGAAATGAGGGTCGTGGTTAGGAAAGCTCTGCTGAGGGGGACTCTGAAATGGGCCGAGCGTCTGTTCGCTGCCGCCGCGATCTTGCTCCTGGGCTATTGTGGGTTCGTTTGGGTGGATGCCTGGGCTTTTCAGCAGCGCCAGAGCCGCGCTCTGGAGCAGTTGCTGGACACGCACCAGGGGCCGGGCGGCGCCTCGGTGCAACTTCGGCCGGTGAGGTCAACAGCGGGCCCTCCAGCTATTGCGGCCAGGGGCCTAATCGGCCGCATCGAAATTCCTCGTCTGGAACTATCTGCGATAATCGTCGAAGGGGACGACTCAAAGACGCTACGGCGCGCAGTCGGCCACATCACCGGCACGCCGCTGCCGGGACAAGCGGGGAATATCGCTTTCACAGGACACCGCGATACGTTTTTCCGGCCCTTGAGGAAGATCCGCTCGAACGACATTATTGTCGTCACGACATTGCAAGGCGAGTATCGCTACCGCGTCGTGTCCACCAAGGTAGTAGGTCCGAACGATGTCGCGGTGTTGGACCCCAGCGCCAAAGAGGTCCTTACCCTGGTCACCTGTTATCCGTTTTACTTCGTTGGCGCCGCCCCTGAGAGATTTATCGTTCGGGCCGAAAGGATCATATGACTGCGTACACCGGCAATGGAAATGGCTTGGTGAAAGAAACGTCTAAAGTCCGCAAGATCGCATTCGTCGGCGACCACTTGCCGCGCAAGTGCGGGATCGCGACGTTCACGTCGGACCTGCTTGCCGCCGTCGCAGCGGCGCATCCTCAAAGCGAATGTTTTTGCGTGTCGGTGAACGACCTGAAGGGTGGCTACGAATATCCGGAAGTAGTTCACTTTGAGATTGAGGAGCAGGACTTGTCGTCCTATCTACGCGCCGCGGATTTCCTCAACATCAGCAATGTAGACATTGTCTGCCTGCAGCACGAGTTCGGCATTTTCGGCGGACCCGCCGGGGCTCATATTCTGGCGTTCCTGCGCGAATTGAGAATGCCAGTGGTTACGACGTTGCACACTGTCTTGCGTGAACCCCGAGCCGACCAGCGCCGCGTCATGGAGGAGCTGATCTCGTTGTCGACACGGGTGGTCGTCATGACCGAGCGTGGCCGCGAGCTGCTGCAGGACATCTACGATGCGCCGCCGGCCAAGATCGACCTGATCGCGCATGGGATCCCCGACGTCGGGTTCGTCGATCCGACCTACTTCAAGGACCAGTTCGGAGTGGAAGGACGAGTGGTGCTCCTCACGTTCGGCTTGCTTTCGCCGAACAAGGGCATCGAATACGTTCTCAACGCTCTGCCCCAGATTCTGGCGGAGTTTCCGGAGGTGGTTTATATAGTCCTGGGCGCCACCCATCCCAACGAAGTGCGCGAGCATGGCGAAGCCTACCGGGTGAGCCTCGAACTCCTCGCCAAGAAAAACAAAATAGAAAAAAACGTTATTTTTTACAACCGCTTCGTGGATCTTGAGAATCTGAAAGAGTTCATCGGCGCCGCGGACCTTTACATAACGCCGTATCTCAACGAAGCGCAGATCACGTCCGGGACACTGGCCTATACGTTCGGCGCGGGCAAGGCGGTAGTTTCCACGCCCTACTGGCACGCGGCGGAATTGCTGGCGGACGACCGGGGAGTGCTGGTGCCGTTCCGCGACGCCCCGGCCATCGGGCGCGAGGTCATTGCCTTGTTACGGGACGACACACGCCGCCACGCCATGCGCAAGAACGCCTATCGGATCGGCCGGGAGATGATCTGGAGCAATGTTGCGCAGCTATACATGCGCTCCTTCGAGTCATCGCGACTGGATGGAGCCGGGCTCTCGCGAAGATCGCTGGTCACTAAGACACTAGACCAGAGACCCCGCGAGCTCCCAGAGTTGAAGCTCGATCATCTTTGCCGGATGACAGATTCCACCGGAGTCTTCCAGCACGCGATTTTCGGCGTTCCGAATTTTTCCGAGGGCTATTGCACCGACGATAATGCCCGCGCGTTTATCCTCGCGGTGCAGCTCGGCGAACTAGGCGAGGATCCGGAAAGAGTGCTGAGCATCGCCACCACTTCGGCCGCCTTTCTTCAGCACGCCTTCGATACTCAGACCAGACGCTTCCACAACCACCTGAGCTTTGACCGCCGTTGGCTCGACGAGTGCGGATCGGAAGATTGTCATGGCCGAGCCGTCTGGGCGCTCGGTGTGGGCGTGGGACGCTCGCCGTTCCGAAGCTTCCAGATGATGGCTGGACAACTTTTCGCCCAGGCATTGCCCGCCTTGCCGGACTTTTCTTCGCCGCGTGCTTGGGCATTCGGGCTCATCGGCATCCATGAATACCTGCAGCGGTTGAGCGGCGACAGCCTGGTGAACCAGACTCGCGCGACCCTCACATGCCGGCTAATGGAACTTCTGGCCAGCAACGCCAAGCCCGACTGGTGCTGGTTTGAAGACGAACTGTCCTACGACAATGCGAAGCTTTCCCATGCCTTGATTCTGAGCGGACAGGCGACCGGTGAGGAGCAGGTCCTGAGGCGAGGCTTGCATACTCTGCGTTGGCTGAACGATTTGCAAATTTCCGAGAAAGGTCACTTCCGGCCGATCGGCAGCAACGGCTTCTATCGTCATGGCGGCCCGCGCGCCAATTTTGATCAGCAACCTATCGAGGCGCAGGCCATGGTCGCGGCTTGTTTGGAAGCCTATCGCGCTACATCGGACTTCTGGTGGTACGAGCAGGCGCAACGTGCCTTCGACTGGTTCATCGGCTGGAACGATCTCGGCTTGGAACTCTATTCGGCCGAGAGCGGCGGCTGCGGCGATGGATTGCACGTAGATCGGGTGAATGGGAATCAGGGAGCCGAATCCACTTTGGCTTTTCTGCTTTCGCTAGCGGAAATGCGCTTGGCGCAAAACATGGTGGCGAGCTTTAAAGAGCCGATCGCCACCGGAGCTTAATGACCGCTTCCTCTGCAATCCACGTCAATCGCACGCCTCCGATCCTCGAGCCCGATCAGTCGCGCGTTCTTCTTCGGCCGTTCAGTCCGGGCGGGCCTGAACGTTCAGACAGAATCATCTCCAGAATCATGTCCCTTCCGGAAGACCAGGTCGGCCCGCTGTTGGACCAAGTCTCGGCCGAATTCTCCGAGCGGCACCAGAATATCCGCGCGGTCTTTCTGGAGAGGTTCAAACAGGTGCGCGAGCTCTCGTTGACCGACGAGAAGCTGTCTGAACAAAGAAAGTTGTTGATCGGCTCCTATTTTCTGGCTGAATACTCTTTGGAATCCGCCGCACTGTTTAATCCATCCATCGTCCCGCACCCCGATCAATCTGATCTCGAGCCCGGTGCTCTGCGCTTCATCTTGAGCTTGCGCGCGACCGGAGAAGGACACATTTCCTCCATTACTTTTCGTGCCGGCGTCATCCATCCCGATGGGCGGATTGAGGTGCTTCCGCCCGCCGGCTTCCTTACCGAACCGCGTCAAATCCCAAACCCCGTGTACGAGAAGGCACTGTTCACCCGGAAGCTGAATGAATTGGGTTTGACCAGCGAGTTGGCGCGCCGGATCATGAACCGGCTCGGGGAATCGTTCACGCAGGCCGAGTTGCGCGCGAGCCTCCAAGCCGAACAGTTCCGCCTTCCGGATGGAATGGCGCTGGAAGATCAGACTGCCGCACAGGGAATTTGGATGCTGGCCCGGTCAAACTACGAGGTTCAGTTCCAGCCCGAGCAGCAGCTATCGCAGCGCGTTCTTTTTCCAGCCACTCCTTCGCAACGCAACGGCATTGAGGACGCCCGGTTCGTTTGCTTCCGGAATGACGATGGCACTCAGGTCTACTACGCGACCTTCACCGCCTACGACGGCCGCGTTGTAGTCCCGGAACTGGTGGAGACTTCCTGCTTCCTCCGCTTTCGATTCATTTCGTTGAACGGGCCGGCCGCCCAGAACAAAGGCATGGCGCTGTTCCCGAGGAAAATCAACGGCCTTTATGCCATGCTCTCGCGGCAGGACAACGAAAACATCTACGTGATGTTCTCCGACAACGTCCACTTTTGGAATGAACGCACGCTGCTCCTGAAACCGACTTTTGCTTGGGAACTGGTCCAAATCGGAAACTGCGGATCTCCGATCGAGACCGATGCCGGATGGCTAGTGCTGAGCCACGGTGTGGGCCCCATGCGAAAGTACTGCATCGGTGCGTTCTTGCTCGATCGCGATGATCCCAGTAAGGTAATTGGTCACCTTCGCGAGCCCCTGCTTAAGCCGAACCAGAACGAACGGGAAGGCTACGTGCCCAACATCGTTTACACCTGCGGTGCGCTGGTACACCAGGGCAAGTTGATCATTCCTTATGGCCTAGCCGACCATGCCACGGGATTTGCAACGGTGCCACTCGATGAGGTGCTGGCTGCCATGAAGTAGGACCATGACCGTCCCCAACAAAAGAGTTGCGGTCCTGTCGCCGGTAGCATGGCGAACACCCCCCAGGCAATACGGCGCGTGGGAAACGGTCGCCAGCAACATAACTGAAGGGCTCGTCGCGCGTGGATGGGACGTGACTTTGTTCGCGACCGGAGATTCGGTGACGAGCGCGCGTTTACATGCAGTGGTGGACAAGGGATACGAGGAGGATCACTGCGTCGATCCCAAGGTAGCCGAATACCTTCATATCTCCGAAGTCTTCGAGCACGCTGCTGAGTTTGACCTGATCCACAGTCACTATGACTTCATGGCGCTCGCCTACACTCGGCTGGTGAGAACCCCGGTCCTCACAACTATCCATGGATTCTCGTCCCCCCGAATCATGCCGGTCTATCAGAAATATCGTGATGGATATTTTGTTTCCATCAGCGACTCCGATCGCGCGCCAGGGCTGAATTACCTGGCGACGGTGTACAACGGAATCGACCTGGCTCTTTATCCGCTTCGCGAATCCGGCGGAGATGACCTGATCTTTCTGGGGCGAATTCATCCCGATAAAGGCGTTCATCTCGCGATCGACGTGGCCCGGCGAGTCGGATTGCCACTGCTCATCGCGGGAATCATTCAAGACCAGCAGTACTTCTCCGAGCAGGTGCAGCCGCACCTGGATCGGCAGATCCGGTATGTCGGACCAGTGGACGTCGAGGGTAAGAACGAACTGTTCTCCCGCGCGAGGGCATTGCTACATCTGAATACCATTCCGGAACGATTCGGGCTGGTCCTGGCGGAAGCGAACGCCGCCGGCGTGCCTGTTGTCGCTATGGACTTGGGTTCCTGCCGCGAAGTGATCGCGGAGGGGTCCACTGGATTTCTGGTCAATAGCGTGGACGAAGCAGTATTGGCTCTGGATCGCATTCCCGAAATCGATCGCGCCACCTGCCGCGCACGAGTCCAGAAAATGTTTTCGATTCCGACCATGGTGGCAGCGTACGAGCGGGTTTACTCCACCATCTTCGATCTGGAAGCGCGGAGACAAGAATGACGCACGATATAGTCCGGAGATACAGCCAGAACCCAATACTTACCAAGCGCGACATCCCGTATCCGGTCGAAACGGTTCACAACGCAGCGGTGGTCAAGCATCAGGGCAAGTACATCATGCTGTTCCGCTCCCACCTCCGCACCGGCCGGTCCATCATTGGGTTGGCACGCAGCTACGACGGACTCCGTTTCGTACCCGATCCGGAGCCCTTTCTGACTCCCGCGAAGGATGGTCCGTTCGCCGAGTATGAGGAGTTCGGCGTAGAGGATCCGCGAGTGACGCCGTTGGATGGGGAATACATCATCACCTACAGCGCTTACTCGCAAAACGGAGTCCGGATCGCATTGGCAAAGACGAAGGACTTCGTTCACATAGAGCGGGTCTCCCTCATCACCGAAGCGGACTACCGAAACGTAGTGATCTTTCCCGAGAAATTTGACGGTCTCTATGCAAGGCTGGACCGTCCTCATTCGGAGATCGCTCCGTGGTCGATCTGGATTTCTTATTCTCCCGATCTGCGCTATTGGGGCGAGTCCCAGCTCATCATCAGACCGGTCCAGTATCACTGGGACGAAATGAAGATCGGTCCCGGTGCGCCGCCGATCAAAACGGACCAGGGATGGCTCTCCATCTATCACGGAGTTTTCCAAACCATGGATGGATCGGTCTATCGTCTGGGTGTGGCTCTTCACGACTTGCAGAACCCGGCCAAGATCGTTGGCGTCGGAGATTCGTGGATCCTGCAACCGGAGGATCCGTGGGAAGTCACGGGCTATGTGCACAACGTGGTCTTCACCTGTGGCGCGGTTCCGGAGTCCGATGGAACGGTCAAGATTTATTGGGGCGGAGCAGATACGGTGATGTGCGCCGGAGAAGCCAATGTCTCGGATCTTGTCGCGTTATGCCTCGAGCATGGCAGACCGGCGAAATGAGCGTGTCAGCTTCGGGCGCACTGTGCTACCCGACTGGGCCAACATGCCTCTTTCGGCGCTGCGATGGGTAATGCGCCAAAAAGGCGCCGCCGATTGGCAGGCGCTGGACCGCCGAGATCGCCGAAGCCAGTGATAATTTTGAAGGCTTACGCAGCGTGAACTTCGCCGACCGGTAAGCCTGATTCGTTTTACCTAACGCGAAAATGGATTGCGAATTGTAAGCCCGTCGATCGCCTGGCCATCTTGCATGTCCTCCGAGTAAAGTGTTCTGGCGCCAACATGAAGCGCGGCCGCGATGATGAGGGAATCAAAGATTGAATACCCGTATCGCTCGGCAATGTGCACGGCTCTCTCGTGGGTCTCGACTGTAAGCGGCACGGGCTCTGGACAAAAGACGCGAAGTATCTCAAGGGCGCGGCGAACTTCCTCCCAGCTCTTGTCAAGCTTGCGCCGCGCCACAGCGACGAACTCGTTCAGGACCTGAACTGATAGTGCTCCTCCCGCAGCCAGCAGAGTTTCGGCTACCTGACCGCGCCTATCTTCTTGGCGGAAAGCGTATAGGACAACGTTGGTATCAAAGAACGGCTTATCGTTCATTGATCTCTTCGCGATTGAATTTGAAATCAGGAGGGAAGGACCACTTCATTTGACGGAGTTGCTCGAGTGCCCTCTTTTTGGACCGGTCACGGGCCAACCTTGAAGTCGCGTTTACCCGCGATGGAAATCTCGATTTCGTCTCCCTCTTTGAGATCGAGAGCTTCGACCACCACAGCGGGAAGACGCACAGCCAAACTGTTGCCCCATTTGGAAACCTGCATAAAAGATACACCTAGTCTATTGTATATCCTAACGAACCTGGAATCAACCGCTCCGCTGGGCGATGGCGGGCAATGCGCGCAACGGAAATCCTGGCCCCTGACCGCAGTGCCTTCTGAAAAATCACTGCCGCCGCCTCCGGCCTGTCGGACAGGAGAAAATCAAACCGTCGTGCCTGCGGATCCAACTCTTGCCCGCGGCGGCAGGTGTGCCAATTTCAGTTTGTCTCAGCGGAGCATGGTGCCACCCTTCGGGATGGTTTCGAGAACCAGAAACTCTGCGAGAGCGCCCGGCCCTCGCCTCGCTTCGGGGAGTTAGAATCTGAGCCACAACGTGGCTCGGCAGCTAAGGCCGATTAACCCCCTGGAGCATTCTTGCCCGATAACGGAGCATGGCCCCGGTATTGACGATTGCGTAGATGGTGGCGGTCTTTTCCTGAAGAAGGACGAGAGCCCGACCCCGCTGGAGAGATTGTGTGAGTTTCGCTATCCGGGCCGAGTCGCGTTGAATTCAACGTTCGACCGGATTGAGATGAAGCCCAACAAACAGGAGCAACAAGAGAAGGCATCAGGCCGGCCAGTCGCCTGGCAACAGTTGAACCGTAAACAGCGCCGGGAATGGACGCGAAAAATCGAGGTTGAAGAGATCAGCCTACAGGTGGTCCACCCCGATGCCGCAGGTATTGACATTGGCAACGAAGCGCACTACGTAGCCGTTCCTCCAAGTCGGGACAACCAACCGGTGCGGCGCTTCGGCTGCACCACGGCTGAATTGAAGGACATGGCGGCATGGCTGAGGAAAAGCAGAATCCGCACCATAGCCACGCAATCCACTGGCGTGTACTGGATCGCGGTCTACGACCTTCTGGAAGAGGCTGGTTTCGAAGTTTATTTGGTGAATGCGCAGGAGACGAAAAATCTACCAGGCCGGAAAGACCGACGTGCAGGAGAGCCAGTGGCTGATGAAGCTGCACACCTATGGATTGCTGCGAAACTCGTTTCGGCCGTCGCAAGAAATTCGAAGGATGAGAACGTACTGGAGGCAACGGAATGATTTGATCCGGTCGGCAGCACGGCATATACAACGAATACAGAAAGCGCTAACGCAGATGAATCTCCAGTTAGCGAACGTGTTGAGTGATCTGAGCGGAGTGACCGGCCAAGCAATCGTACGGGCGATATTAGCAGGAGAGCGAAATCCGAGGAAGCTAGCAGAACTTCGGGACAAACGCGTAAAGGCGAGCGAGGAAGAGATCGCGCAGAGCCTGGAGGGAAATTGGCAGGAAGATCTGCTGTTTCTGCTGAAGCAAGAACAGGATAGTTATAAGTTCTGCCTGACGCAATTGGCTGAATGTGACCAGCAGCTGCAAGCAGTATCTCAGGCGGCTGAAAGATCGAAGTGCAGGAGCCGACCTGCCGGAAGAGAAACGACCGGAACGGCTTCGCAAGAAAAAGGAAAACAAGCCTCGGTTCGATCTGCGCGCAGAGTTATTTCGCATGACAGGGACCGACCTGACGCGGATTGATGGGATTGATGTCAGGACAGCGCCGACGGTCATCAGCGAAGCCGGATGGGACATGAGCAAGTGGCGGGCCGAAGACCATTTTGTTTCTGGGCTGCGGTTGTGCCCCGATAACAGAGTTAGCGGAGACAGAGTTATTGGAAGAGGTCGACTGCCAACGAACAACCCATTGACCGCTTCCCTCAAAATGGCGGCGAGCTGCTTACGCCAAAGCAATAGCTATCTCGGTGCACAGTTCCGGCGACTGAGGACAAGACTAGGAGCTCCGGTAGTGATCAAGGCCATGGCAGCAAAGCTGGCTCGTCTATCGAATGCTCCGCTATGGAATGCAGTTCGTCGATCAAGGAGGCGAGTTCTGCGAAGCACGTTATCGCCAGCGCGAGATCAATTCCCTCAGACGCAAAGCCGCAAACCTCGGGTTCCAAGTCACGGAGTTGATGGCGATATGAGTTGAAGTTTCTGGAGAGGGTTCACCCCAAATACCTGTGCCAAAACTGGGCCAAAACCCCATCTGTTTGGGGCGTCGGAAGTTGCCATTTGAGCGAAAGCAGCTTCCCCAAGTTGTTGATATCAGGCACATCAGTATAGAATCAATGGAGCGTTTGGAGCCGGCGAATATTCTTCGTAATCAGCAGGTCGCCGGTTCGATCCCGGCGGGTGGCTCCAGAACTTATTCATAGGAAGCCGCTTACGAGGCCGCTTCCTTTCCATAGCCGGCTTCCATTCTGTCACCTGTGGCAAAACCCCGAACAAAGCGGCCTCCTGTGCCAAAACCCCAAGATCCATGTAATCCACTGGGGCGGCGAGGTTTGAGCTAAATTTTGCTCTCTGTCTAGATACGGGTCGAGATCAAGGTCGAGGTCGGACCGGTTTGATCAGCTCAGGTCCACAAGAATCGATAGATCCGCAACTTAGAGCAATCCATACGCCCGGCGATCCTTGCCGGACCTGCTGACTGATTGTCAGCAGGTCTGTAGCTCAGCGGAGCGGCAAGTTAGCCCAGGGATGGACCTTGCCGGTCATACCGTCTTAGGGTTCTTGCACAGGGAGGCTGATTTTCGCCCTTTGGGAATTCATAGCGCGGTCCTTCGCCTAAAAACGTTCTTGCTCAATTTTTATCCCGTGTTCGAGCAGTTTGTCGACGAGTTCACACGCGGAGTCGGTGTCCTCGTTCGTCAACTGAACTACCTTAGATTTCAGACGACGAAGCCCCTCGATTTCGTCAGTCGACAACCTCCTACCTCCCCGGTGGAACTCCGATTCCACCCACGCTGCGGTAGTACGAAAAAGCGACACCGGTCGCTCCAGGCGACAGCGGAGGAACCACCAGATGCGCAGTCCACCGACATCGGCATCACCCCAATGCCTGAATTGCAAGTCTGGCATCCGCTCGCTTAAGGTCCGCAGGGCGATGATCAGCGCGGGCGTTGGGAAGCCTGCGGTATATATGGCGACCTCGCCCTGCGCACCGAGGCTTCGTGGGCCACCGGCTGCTTCGACGTAGGACAGAAAAGGATACTCATTTTCGATCGTGGTAACCACTTGCACTCCTGAGCTGGCCAATGCTTCGACCCATGCGTCAGACCACGCATCCGGCAGATGCGCCACCGGAGTGAAGTCCTCCAGCAGATAATCGCGGCCGCGCACTCGAATTGTTGCGGAACCCGCGCATTGAAGTAGCCCCGGCTTGCGCCGCACTCCGTACGCTTCCAGCAGATCACTTGCTTCGTCGGAGGGAATACCGTTCCATCTCGGATCGATTCGAAGCAGCAGATTGATGACATGATGCCGGATCCGTCCCAACAACTTGGAGTCATGAAATAGCCTCTCGCTAATCACTCGTTCCCAAGCCGGCGTGACGCCGCGCAGCAATGCCAGTGCAGCGGTTAGGGCTGGAGCCAACGCGCGCCACTCTTGTTTGAACTTCGAACGTCCCATACCGATGGCGGACAGGTCACCGGATCGTAGTCCGTTCGCGAGATTCTCCAAGAATGACTTAGCGAATTGTGATTCCACCTTAGAGGCGAGACTTCGAACGTGACGTTCGATCTGGCTCAATCCTGCGGTAAGCGGTTCATACCCGAAAGTTGCTGCTAAAGCGTAAGCTTGATTCACCTCGGCCGCTCCGATCCGCATTTCCTTCGGTTCTCCGGCGAGAGGTCCGCGGACATGCCCCACAATCCTGATCGCTCCTTTCCGTTCCAGGTCCGAAGCTGCCTCTAGAAGTTCAGCACGCCGCTCACGTCCGTCCGGAGCAAAAGCCTCCGGAAAAGTGGCGTGATCCAATTTCAGGATGATGTTCCGACGCCAGGGACTGTCCGACGCAAAAGAGGAACTACGTTCGTATGCGTCCAGCAAGCGCGTCAGGATCTCCGTCCGCGCTAGCCGCTGATGCGGTGACATCTGGAGCAAACTCCTTCGTGAAATCGAACACTTCGGGTATGCCGCTCACCGGCTCCTTGTGAATCAGGAGCGTCCGTTCGACATATGGCGCAACCAACTCACTTCGCTCTTTGGGCGTTGCCAAGACTAATTGCAAGCCCAACCGTCGGGCATATGTGAGCGTAGCGCTAATCCTCGCTTCATCCATTTTCCCGAAGGCTTCGTCCAGCAATACAACGCCACACACGGGCCTGTTATCAATAGTGCGGCTCCGGTACAGGCGGTACATCGAAGCGAGAATCGCAATGTAATATGGAGTCTGCGTCTCTCCTCCGGATTTGTCGCCGGACACCTTGTCATACAGCGAAACGCTTCCGTCGGCATGTAGGATCTTCAAATCGTAACGGAAGTACTCGCGGTAATCCGCCCTGGCCTCCAGTTCTGTTTTGACTTCGCGCGCCTCAGATTCGACCAGGCGGTCCAGAAGGTGTTCCAGAGTGTTCTTCACCTCGGGAGCTGTCAGCGCCGCTTCTCCGAACAGCGATTCTTTTTCGAACCGACCGGCATCCATCACCAGATCGTAGAACTCCTTATGTTCGGGGTCCACTTCCACCGTAAACTGGTAACGCTCTGAGCCGAACGGAACGTCTCGTAGAGCCCGGTTCAACTCATCGATTTGCCGACGCACCTGCAACAGATTTTCACGCAACCGGAAAATAATGTCTTCGGTGAGTTGTTGAAGCGCCTTAGACTTGCTCTCGCTGATCTTCTCGCGGTATTCCGGAAGGCGACTATCCCGCCATAGCGCAAGTTCCGAACGGAATTCTTCGAATTCGAGACCTTCGACTTGAGCGGCCAAACCGCGCCGCTCCACATACCGCGTCTTCAGCTCGACCAGTCGCTGAATTGAGTTCTGAATCCTAGTTTCGATGGAACGGCGCTGGCGTTCAAAGATTTCGTGGATCTCGGAAGGAGCTCGATTCTGGCGCTCTCGCGCGTACTTCTGCTCATAATTCTCGCGCACCGACTCATCAAGAGTCGAAGCGAATTCATTTATTACCCGTTGGGCCATCCGCTGGCCGGCGTGCGCTTCGTCCAGTTCTGCCGCGAGGTTGTCGAGTTGCTCTTTCGTTCGGCCGGACCGGTCCGCGAGGTCCAGTTGCTGCTGATTGAGCGCGCGTCCCGCTTCCTTTAGTTCGTCGCGCATTCGCTCGAGTTCACGAATGTCGTCGCGGTTAATGCGGTCCTTTTGCTCGCGAAGCTTTTGTGCACGGATCTTAAACCCGCCTAGGCCGGAAGCGCGTCCAATCAAATCCCCTAGCCGGCGACCTTCCGCGCGGGCGCGATCCAAAAGACTGACCACCTCCTTTAGCCAGGTCTGTGCGTCTGCAGTCCCTACGATCGATTCGTGTAGGGCGCTCAGCCGAGTGGCAATTTCCTCCGCACGACGTCGCAGCGCCGCTTCGCCGATGTAGTGCCGCGAAAATACTTCCTTAGGTGTCTGCCGGGCGACGTGATTCCGATACACCATGACCGAATCAGTGATTGCGGCCTTGTATTTGCGCAATGATTGCTCGTCATCAACGCAGATGACTTCACCCAGCACGAAGTCACAGTACGCGCGCGCGTATGCATCGTCCGTTTCGATCTGTTCGGCCAACGAACGCGCCGCAGGACGCGGAGCAAAGTTCAATAGTTTTTCAATGTCCACAAGCCCAACGCCCGAAATAAACACCTCGCCACGCCCCGGCAAGCTGTAACTTTTCTTGTTGCGCTCGTACAAATTCAGGGCCCTTGGATAATCTTCGGGCGCTGTAATTACGTCAAAGCGCCTAGTGCTTAGGTAACCTTCTACTGCATCACGCCAGCGAGGATCGGGAACTTCGATGAGCTCGCAGAGCGGTTTGGGTTCGCGCCGTCCCTTAAGTCGAGCCGAGAGCAGGTGCAAAAGAGCTGAGGGGCCTGAGGGATACTGTAGCCGGCCGGCATCAAGCGACCGCTGCTCCCGCTGGAGGGCCAGGCCTTCCGACTTCATCTCGTCCAATTCCCGATCCAACGTGAGCCGCAATTCGCGAGCTCGATCCGCAGCGCGGTCCAGTCGTTTCTCCCAGACGGCGAGATCCCTTCCAGCCAACATGCCTTCCGAGGCAAGAAGCGTTCCCAGCCTTTCCACAACCTCGGGTGCTTCCTCCGCACCGAATAAGTCGTCGTGTTGGAAAAAAGTGGGCCGCAAGCGTCGGACTGCGCGTGCCCGTTCCGAGAGAAGTGCCTCCAGGGCGCTTTGCTGCCCGGAGAGCAGCTTCCGAGCTTCCAGATCTGCTTCACTGGCCTCCTGGATGGTCCGCTCAATCTCATTAAGGTCGCGTTCGATATCCCGAATCTGGCGGAAACTGTCATGAGCTTCCAACTGCCGAATAACGCGCTCATAATCAGCGTTGCAGTTCTCGATTTGTCGCTGGACGGACTCCACTTCCGCTTGGAGCGACTTTAACGAGGATCGCGCCTCCAGAATCCGCGTCTCCACGATATCTGCCCCGGCGGCGATGCGCTCTAGTTCGGCGCGCAACTCAAGGTACCTGTGGCTTTCCACCGTCCGGCGTTCGGAGTCGATCCGTTCTCCTTCCGCAACCACCTCTTCCAGTTCAGCGATGCGCTTCTCTGATTCCTTTGCTTCTCCTTCGAGCTGTTTGTAGTGCTCGAGATTCGACTGCAGGGCGGCCGTGTCCACCGGGCGGGGGTCTAGCAGGTACTCGAAGACGAACTGGCGCACCTGGCCAATCGGTTTGAAAGCGAGCGCCTTGACCAACAGGCGATGGAACTGTTCAGGCAGAACTCCCAGCTGCTGCCGCACCTCCCCGCGATAAGTGCCTGCATCAGGCCAATGGCGCCCGCCGGTTTGGCGAAGCCAGTGCTTGAAATCTCGTAATGGGCGGACGATTCGGTTCGAGGAGCCGTTCCCGGATTCGATGACGACTTCCAAAGCGGCCACCACGGCCCCCGGCAGCAAAAAATATGCTTTGGATACATCCGTGTCGGTTTCATTTGCCTCGAATCCAATCCCGCATGTGAAAGCTGGTGAGCCGTCACGGTCGTCGCTGAATTGAAGCAGGACATACGACGTGCAGGCACCCCGTCCGAACCGAACCAAGCCAGGACGAGATTCATCCTCGGACCCGATCTTCCAGCGGATATAGCCATGGAGGGTGCGGCGGCTTTTTTCATTCGCGGCGCGGTTGTATAGAGCTTCAGTGTCATCCGCGACCAGCGCGATTTGAATGGCATCGAGAACTGTAGTTTTGCCGCTGCCATTATCTCCGACTAACAAGCAGTTTGCGCCGATGGGGAACACCTGGTCCTGAAAGTGATACCACTGTACGAGCCGCACTGCTTCCAGCCGTCTCATTCGCCGGATTCCTCTTCTTCCCCGGGCGAGGGTGATGAGTCTAATGGAGCCTCTTGTTTGGCGTGAGCTGCGGCGTAGGTCTGGATCTTTTGCTCAATGTCACTGATCTTGTCGGCCGGCAGCACCTTCTCTACCAGAGCTTCGACGATCACAATTTCATGGTCCTGAGCTTCGAAGCCACGTTCCATCCGCACCAAGGAGTGGCGTGAGAGCCTTCGCAGCGCCAGCGCCAGGACTCTTGGAGAGAGTTGCGCCGCAGGTTTTCCGGCTTGAATGAGCCGTTCTCGAAGATCGCCCACCGGGAGTTCACAACGTTCCTGGTCGCTCGTTAAGCGCATTTGTTCGTGGTAGTACAGGCGCAAAGAGCAGAGAACGAGACTCTCCAATTTCGTAAAGCGTACGCGTTGGACCCCCGCCTCATGCACGGCGCGTGCCATGCGGAGCCCGAGATCGATGTCGAACCGCCAACCTCCTACGCGTAAGTAAGAATCGATCAAGTCACGGTACCGCTCCGCGAAGCGCCAGTCTGGATCGACCTTGAGGGGCGAACCTGGACTCAACACAGCGCCGGATAACAATCGTGTGACCACATGCTGAAAGTGATCCCTCTGACCCGCTTCTAGTTTTGGGTAGTCCTCGGTAAAGTCCATGGATTGTTATCACGGCTTGCCGCTCGGTTGCGGCTTCTGGCCAGCCGGCCCGACGGATACCCGTAAGGCCCTTTGTTGAGGCGTCCGGTATCCGGATCGAATTGGAAGGACGCAGATCCATCCATACCGTACCCAATCAAATAGAGCAGGCGGACGTAGTCCTGATCAGCATTGATAGGCAGCTCGTCAAGAGACGCAGAGCTCCGTACGCCGAGGAACTCACGCACAAACTCCTCGATGCGCCGGCGCGCGAACAGCCGCTGAACCCGGGAAGCTGCATCCTTATATACCTTCTCCCGGTCGATGCCAACCGGCACCGCCAAGACTTGCGGCGCGGTCTTCGGACGCCTTGTCGGCGGAGTATACAAGAAAGCGTCAGAGAGAAGCTCGCAGCGATAAACTTCAAATTCTATGTCGGGGGCTTCTCCACGAGCCAGTGCACCAACGATAAATTCCAATTGTGTCTCCGTCCTACGATCCTGGCGAAGCAGGTAGCGCAGCTTCCGCAGTGCAACTCCAGAGAAACGGGCGTTTCGCGCATCGATTTCCGAGACCAGGTCCGGGATGGCGTCGAAATGCGATCGTAATAAGTGGAGATCTGTTCTGACGGAGGCTCTTGCTTGGGCTATTTCCAAGCGGTGCTGCATAGCATACCATTCTGCGGCCGATTCGAGTGCCTGTTCATCGCGTTCGATCGCCGCGAGCCGATCCAGAATTGCAGATCGTTGACGGTAGACGTTATCGATCGTCTTCAGGCGATGGTAGTTTGCAAGAATGGCGTGCTCGTAGCGGTCGATGCCTTCGGCGAGTATTGTAGCCGCTGTATTCGCCTGGTCGAGAAGACGCTGCGTAAAAAGATGAATGTTCCTTTCCAGGATCTTCAGTTCGCGCGCCAGTTCCAGCGTGTTGCGCTTTGCTTCGGCGAGCGACACGCCCGGTCGTTGGGCAAATGCTTTTGGGTCAAGGAGAGCCGCTATCGAGTGTACGAGGCCTTGGAAGATTGGCTCTTCGTCGCGGGCAACGCGCAACAATGTCTCCAGGATGCGGGCCGCGTAGGGGTGGAAGCTCATGATCTCGCCTTGGCCCGACCGGTATTGGAAATGGATCCAGCCGCTTCGCTCGAGGCGGGTTGTCAGTCGCCGTGCTAAAGCCCGCACAACTGTGTTCTCGTCTGGGACATCCGTCTCCTGCCGTCTCTCGCGACCGTCGTGAAATTCCAGGCTGACTTCTTCACGTGCGAGCTCTTCGAGATCTGCTCGCCGCTCGGTCCAGAGATGCGAGCTTCGTATCGCATTTTCAGCAATCTCGATCGCTACTGGGCGCAGTACAAGGAAGGGCTCCCGCTCGAACTCGCACGTGTACAGCGTGGAAAGAAGTTCCCAATAAAGTTCGGCATATGGATCGCCCAGAGGGCCGAATAAGCCACGCGGAATGCGTTCGAAAAGTCCTGGCGTTGATCCGATCACGGAAGCTACTATGATATAACCTGTCAAAAGACATCGCAGATAATATCCGAGAAGCATGAAGATATATCTCGACGACTGCTGTTTGAATCGCCTCACGGACGATCAGAACCAACCTCGGATTCGCGAAGAGGCCGCGGCTGTTGAGCGAGTCTTCAAATTGGTTCGCGACGGGACCATTCAATGAACTTCAAGCCATGCCCTGGCCGAGGAGATCGATAGAAATCCGGATTTGGAAAGGAAATCGGGGAACGTGGCGCTGTTGGCACTCGCATCCGAGATCATTGAGGAGAATGACCAGATTGCCCACCGAGCCAAGGCGCTTCACAAGGCAGGTTACGGCGTATTCGACGCCTTGCACCTGGCTTGCGCAGAAGCAGCGCGAGTTGATGTAATCCTGACGACCGATGACAGCTTTGTTCGAAAAGCGTCGCGAGGAGACGGTAGGCCGCGTGTCGCCGTGCGAAATCCGCTATCCTGGAGTCACGAAAACTCGCCATGAGCAGCATCGAGACCATGAGTGACGAGCAGTTTGAACGCCATGCGCTGGAAGTTCTCGGGCGTGAATTGGGCGCCGACGGCTTGGCACGTTTTCTGCGTTTGCACCGTTCTGGAGCAGGCGATTACACAAAGGATCGCATGCAATGGCAGAAAGACCTCACGATCCAAGAAGTCTTGGATTCGATCAAGCAGCGTCGGCACGGTTAGCTGTTTGGAAACTGTGCCAAAACCCCATCTGTTTGGGGCGTCGGAAGTTGCGATTTGAGCGGAAGCAGCTTCCCCAAGTTATTGATATCAGGCACCTCCGTATAGAGCTAATGGAACGTTTGGAGCCGGCGAATATTCTTCGTAATCAGCAGGTCGCCGGTTCGATCCCGGCGGGTGGCTCCAGAAAATCAGTCACACTGTTCCACGGTGGCATCGATCACCGTCACGCCAGCCGCAGTGCTTGACCACCTGCCGGTCTGACAGTTCATCGCTTCCAAGCGTATGCCCTAGGGCGCGACTGACGCATACCGGTTGAAGCCTCATGCAGCGCCGTATCACATTGAAAAACATCGTGATGAAACGTTATGTGACTTATTGCTACTTGTGTTCATTCCGCGACTGGCTCAAGATCGCGCTATGTTTTCGTCTCTATTCACCGGCGCTGAATTGGCCATCTCCGCTAAGTTTTCTTTTGTCTCCCTTCTGCTCGCAGTGGCTACCATCTTGGCGGCGCCGTTGGCCGCGCAACTCGCGCAGCAGGGAGCAAAACTCACCGCCGCCGATGGCCAGTCCTATTTCGGCAGCTCGGTCGCCATCTCAGCCGATGGCAATACAATTATCGTGGGCGGATACACGGACGATGCGAACGTGGGCGCGGCTTGGGTCTTCACACGATCGAACGGAGTCTGGACTCAGCAAGGCCTCAAACTGGTCGGCTCGGAAGCACAGGGAGTCGATTACCAGGGCATTCGAGTAGGTCTGTCCACCGATGGCAACACGGCCATCGTGGGCGGAGACGGTGACGACAACGGCGTTGGAGCGGCTTGGATTTTCACTCGTTCGGGCGGTACCTGGAGCCAACAAGGTCCCAAACTGGTGGCCAGGGACTTCGTGGGAGCTATGCCGCAGCAAGGCTTCTCGGTGGCGCTATCCGGCGACGGCAACACCGCCATCGTGGGCGGCTATCCGGACAACAATTTCATCGGGGCGGCCTGGGTGTGGACCCGCAGCGGGAGCATCTGGACCGAACAGGCCAAGCTGGTTAGCACGGATGTAGGTGGCGAGTACTCGGGACAGGGCTTCGATGTGGCGCTCTCTACGGACGGCAGCACCGCTCTCGTGGGCGCTTGGTTGGATAACAATAATGCGGGCGCGGCCTTCGTTTTCACGCGTAACGCGAGCGGCGTTTGGAGCCAACAGGGATCTAAACTCGTGGGCAGCGGCGCGCAAGGGGCGGCCCAACAAGGCTGGGCGGTGGCGCTCTCCGGCGACGGAAATACGGCTTTGGTGGAAGGAGCGGGAGACAATAATTTCACCGGAGCAGCCTGGATATGGACTCGTTCCAATGGAGTCTGGAGCCAGCAAGGGAACAAATTGGTCGGGAGCGGCTTCGCAGGTCAGCCTCAGCACTTCGACCAGGGGGCGGGAGGGGCGTTGTCGTCGGATGGAAATACCACCGCTGTAGGCAGTGTCAGCGATAGCAACGGCACGGGCGCTGTGTGGATCTTCAAGCGGAATTCGACCGGCGCTTGGACTCAGTCGGGCCAGAAATTGGTCGGCAGCGGGGCTGCGGCTCCGTCCCTGCAAGGCTATTCGGTGGCGTTATCAGCCGACGGCAGTACGCTGGTCGAGGGCGGACCGGCCGACGCCATTAAGGCAGGCGCCGCATGGGTATTTACACCTGCCCCCAGCGCCACGATTACCTCGGTGGAGAGCGCCTCCGCCTACGGCGGCTTCCCCGGAGTCGCGCCCGGATCCTGGGTCGAAATCTACGGCTCGAATCTGGCGCCGGAGACACGCCAATGGGCTGGGTCGGATTTTAACGGCAACAATGCACCCACTGCTCTCGATGGCGTTCAGGTCCTCATCGGAGGACAGCAGGCGTTCGTCGAGTACGTCTCGACGAGCCCCGGCCAAATCAACGTGCAATTGCCCTCGAACATTCCAACGGGAGGAACCCTGCCGCTTACCGTCATGAACGGCACCGCGACCAGTAACGCGGTGAACGTCACGGTCAATGCCGTCGAACCGGGTTTGCTCGCGCCATCCTCATTTCTGATCGGCGGCAACCAATATGTGGTCGCGCTGCTTCCCGACGGCGCCACCTACATTCTTCCGAACGGCGCGATCCCGGCGGTACCCTCGCGGCCGGCCAAACCAAACGACGACGATCACGTTATACGGTATTGGATTCGGTTCAGTCACGCCGGCCAGCCCGGCGGGCCAAATTGTTACCCAGCAGAATCAGCTCACGCAACCATTCCAGATTCTGTTCGGCCAGACGCCGGCGCAAGTAACCTACGACGGTCTGGCGCCGGGTTTCGTCGGGCTATATCAATTCGATGTCGTGGTGCCGCAGGTTCCCGATAATCTCTTGACACCGCTGACATTCAATTTAGGCGGCGTATCCGGCACGCAGACGCTGTACATCGCGGTTCAGCAGGGTTCTTGATGCGAAGCAGGCCGCTATATCAATCCGACGCGCCGCTCCAAACTCAGCATGCGGCGATCCCGCTGATAAGCAGCCAGCGATGGGTCGATGCGCATGTCGAGCGCCTGCTGTTCATGGAACTCAACCGACTGCTCGAGCCAGTGGAACATCCGGTCGCGATCGCCCAGATAGGCGCTGACCAGCGCGAGCGAATATCGCGTGTAGCCTTTCGTATCGGCTTGCGATTCCATTTTACGCATCAACGCCCAGGCCTCGTTGCGACGGCCGGCTAGGGCGTAAGCGATGGCAACGCCCGGATCGACGATCGTAGTTCCGGGCACGAGACTGGCGGCGCGCTGGAGGTGCGCCAAACCCTCCGCGGGATGGTTGGCATAGACTTCGAGGTAACCTCGCTGTATCCATCCTGTAAACCAATTGGGGTTCTGTTTGAGGCACGGGTCCAACTCCATCTGGGCGTCGCCCGCGCGACCTTCCATGTGGAAGAGTAGCGACAGATTGATATGCGCCTGGCAGTTCAGCGGATCCAATTGCATCGCCAGGTGGAACTGCTGCTCGGATTCGGCGAAGCGGCCGCGGGTCATGAGTGCCCAGGCGTAGGTTTGATGGGAGGTCGCGCTGGAGCCCAAACTGATAGCGCGGTGAAAGCCCTGTTCCGCGCTGGGCCAATCCCAGTTGAGAACGTAATTAATGAAGGCGAGTTGGGCCTGGGGCATGGGAAGCCTGGGGTCGAGCGATATGGCCGCTTCGGCTTCGCGCCGGGCATTTTCAAGTTCGGTCTTTTGCTGGGGGCCGGTTCGGGTGGATCGAGCCATGTGAACGCTCGCCAGCCGCGCGTGCGGCCAGGCGTAGCGCGGGGCCAAGCGGATGGCGTTCTGGTAAAACGCTTCGGCCGCCGCGAGGGAGGCGGGAGTGGATTTCTGCTCTTCGGCGAATCCTTGCAGATATTCGTTGAAAGCCGCGGGGCTCGGGATATATTCGTCCATGGGCGGTTCAGTGAGGCGCACTCGTAAGGCGCCGGCAACAAGCTGAGCGATCTCGCCCTCGACGCCGAGAATGTCTTTGGTCTGGCGATCGTATTGAGCCTGCCAAAGGTGGGTGCCGTCGGCTGTGCGATTCAGTTGAACGATGATGCGTATGCGGTCGCCCTGGCCTAAAACGCTACCTTCCACGATAGCCCCGGCGCCGAGTTGCCGCCCAATCTGGCGCACGTCGATGTTCTTGTGCTTGAACTGGAACGCCGAGGTCCGTGCCACCACGCTCAGTCCTTTGATCATTGCCAGAGAGTTCGTCAGCTCCTCGGCAAGACCGTCGCTCAAATATTCGTGTTGGCCGCCTGGTGTGAGATCCATGAACGGCAAGACAGCGATGCTGGTGATCGGCGGCTGGGAGTAGAAGCGCCGGAAAACCGCGAATCCGAGGGCCGAAAGCACGAGCATCGCGATCGCGAAGATGAGCCGCAAACCCAGAGTTCTGCGCTGCGTGTTGGCCGGCGCTGGCGGAGCCTCCAGCGGGACTGGTTCGTTGTTTCTGAGCGCCGGAACGTAGCCACGGAAGGGAAACTCGATGACGATTGGATCTTGAGCGCCTTCCGATTCGTAGTATTCACGAAGCTTCTGGCGCATGCGATTAAATTCGACGCGGACGCTCGAATCGAAACGAGAGTCCCACGAGTCGGCCTTGCCGAAGACCTCCTGCGCGATGTGGTATTCCTTCACCGCTTCCGGGTTGCCGGCCAGGAAGCGCCTGACGGACCACTGCAGCAGGTCACAACGCCGGCGCGAGTTCCGGAATTGCGGGCTCCCCAGGATCTTCGCGACCTGCGCTTCGATTTTCGCGACCTGCGCTTCAAGGCCGGCGCGTTCCGATCCCGGGCTCGGCGACGATTGCGGCGCTGAGAATGGAGCCGCCATACTTCGAAGATTCTACCATCCCGCGGGTTTCGCTTCCTGCGCGCAGAGGCTTTGCGCGTGGGCATGGGAGATCATTTTTCGTCAAGCACGGACTGGTTTTGGACAACCGGCGCGGAAACCAGCTTCAGCTCCGGACACTGTTCACAAGGCACTCTTTTTTGACAGCGTTCGATCCAGCAGGATATTTCGCCCAACTGGGCTAGAATCACGCGCTCGATGTGGCGGCCATCCCAACCAGCTGTCAGGACTACGTCGCCGGCCCGCAGTTCCGCTTTCAGGAACTCGCTCGCCTCCGGCAAATGTTTGAATGGGCGCGCGGAGCCTGGAGCCATTCCATATGAGACCGCGCTCTTGGCGGCCGTCGGGGCCTCGCTGCCGAGAAAAACGGCCATATCCGCGGCCTGGGCGACACGGCGGCCGAGATCGCGCGCACGCGGCCGCGTAGTCAAGCCCGAATCCAAAATGTCGCCAACCACAACGATCCGGCGCGCGGCTGGGACACCGGCCAGAAAATCCAAGCCGGCCTGCACGCTAACCACGTTGGCGTTATATTCATCTCGGATTATCGTGACCCCATTCGGCAGGACCATCGGTTGCATGCGCCCGGCGACGGGCTGCACCGATTTGAGCGCGGCGGCCGCCTCCGGCAACGAGACTCCGCAGGTTACCGCGGTGGCCAGCGCCGCAAGCACGGATGGAAGCAACTGCTCACCGACCAGGTTTGTTTCCACGCGAGCCAGCTCTTGGCCGCAGCGCGCGCGAAAACTAAGCCGGGCAGGCCAAACCGCGGAGACCTGATCGGCTTTTAGAAAAGCGTCCTCGGAGATGCCGAACGTGCGGACGGGACCTGGCCTGCGCCTGCCCATCTCCAGAACCACAGGATCGTCGGCGTTTAGAATGGCTACTCCCCGCCTTCCCAGGCGTTTCAGCAATTGTTCCTTTTCTGCCGCCATCGCATCGAGAGTGGGAAATGCATCCGTGTGCACATGCAGCACTCTGAGCAAAACCGCAATGTCCGGTGCGATCATCCAGGCCGCCCGAGCCAGAGCACCGGGGGTGCGCGTAGGGGCTTCGATGACCGTGAAGCGGTGGCGAAACCGGGTTTTCAGCACGATTCTAGCGAGCGCCGAGCGGCTGTTCCGGCCCCCCGGCTCCCAATTGGTGGGGTAATGAGCCGACAGTATGCTTCCCAGGCATGCGGTGGCGGTGGTCTTGCCCACGCTTCCAGTGATGGCGATGAAAGTGGTGCGAAACATCAATCGCCGCCAGAGGAAAGCGCACGCGCTCATCAAGTACCCGACCGCGAGCCCGCGAAAATGGAACAGAAAGCCGTCCATCAGGCGGACCTCGACGCCGAAGCGGCCGGCAACTCACCGGATTTTGCGCCGATAAATTCGCTCCACCAGATCTGCAGCGCTACTAAGCTCGAGATCTGCCGCTCTTCGCCATGCTGTTTTTCGAGCCAGATTGGCAACTGCCGGCGAAGATAGGCGCGGTCGATTGGTCCATCGCTGTCAAGCAGCAGCTCTCGAACGTATCGATCGAGCGGAGGGCGCTTCCACGCTCCCACTGGATAAGCCAGGCCCTTCTTGCGACGCGCGGCGATCTCGGGCGGCAAATGGCGGCGCGCCAACCAGGACAGGATCACCTTCTCACGCCCGCGATGCACCTTGAGCCGGGATGGCAGACGCAAAGCAAAGTCGACGAGGGAACGATCCAGGAAGGGCATGCGGACCTCGAGCGAATGCGCCATGCTCATTTTGTCGAGAACGAAAAGGATGGCGTTCCCCAAGCGGCCCTCGAATTCGAAGGCCAGGCGGCGCTGCAAAATGTCCTGACAAGTCTCGAGCGCGGGCGAACCGAGCAGCGCCGGCTCGAGATCGGCAGCGGAGCATTGATATTCCGGGCGCAGAACGCGCAGCTTATCGGAGGGTGTGAGTACCCTGTTCCACTCGGCATCGGCGGTTCGCTCGTCCGGCGCGCTGAGGATGCGTAGCGCGCGCCGTAAACGGCCGGGTGAGCACCAGTCCGCCAGCAGCGCCAGGGGCGCTCGCGCGGGGAAACGGCGCAACAGGTATGGATATTCAATCCGAAAGCGTTCGTAGCCTCCAAATAATTCGTCCGAGCCCTCGCCGCTGATCACTGTTTTGACGTGCCCGGAAGCGAGCGATGCCAGGACGAACAGCACACCGGTTGGCACCATGGTGCACGGCTCTTCTAAATGACGAGCGATCTTGGGAAGGAGTCCCGGCAGGAGCGAACTGCGATATTCGATTTCGTGATGATCGGTACCCATCTCCTGGGCAACGCAGCGCGAGAAACGGCTTTCGTCGGCGCTCGGATCATCGGGAAAAACAATGGAGAAGGTTTTGAGCTTCGACCCAAGCTGCTGGGCCGCCAACGTCGCCGTCAACGATGAATCCCAGCCCCCGCTCACGAATGCGCCCACCGGAACATCGGCTGCCAGGTGGGAGTGCACCGCGTTCTGCAACAGGCTCTCCAGCTCTTCGGCGTACTCCGCCTCGCCCCGGATCGCGTTGGTTGCGCCATAGCGAAACTCCCAAAAAGCGCCGCTCTTAGAGCCGGCCTGGTCGACGATCAGATACCGGCCGGCTTGCAATTTCTCGATTCCCGAAAAAGCGCTCATCGGCGCCGGAACAAATCCTGCGGCTAGATATACGTTGAGCGCCGCTATATTGGGCTTGGGTTCCACCAGACCGGAGGCAAACAGCGCCTTGGCCTCGGATGCAAACACGAATCCGCGATCGGTGTTCGCGAAATACAAAAGCTTCATGCCGGGACGGTCGCGCGCGAGCAAGAGCTTGCGCTGCCGCGTATCGAAGACCGCGAGCGCGAACATACCCTCGAGCCGATTCGAGGAAGCCGATCCCGTACTGCTCATAAAGGTGAACCAGCACGTCTGAGTCGGATTGGTTGCGAAAGCGATGTCCAAGCGAGAGCAGCTTTTCTCTGAGCGGCTTATGGTTGTAGATTTCGCCGTTCAACACGGCGTAGATCGTGTAATCCTCATTCGAAGCGGGCTGCGTTCCGTTTTCTGGGTCCACGATGCTCAATCGGCGTGCACAGATCCCGGCCTGAGCATCGCCAAATACGCGCGACCCGGCTTGGTCCGGACCACGATGCAGCATGGCTTGCTGCATGCGTCGAAGCGCGAGATCGATCTCGTCGGCGGAGAGGACGGCATTCACGATTCCAGCGATTCCACACATGCGCTTATTGCTCGAGATGACGATACTTTGTCTATTATTGGCAGATTGTCAGGCACGTTAGATTAAGCACTATGATCTACTCAGGATCACAACATGCAAAGACTCCTCCTTCGAGCACGGATAATCGGGCTTAGCGTTCTGGCCGGCGTGCTGATCGTCCCCGGCCAGACACAAACTGGGTCAAGCGCCCATGCGCTCGGCAATCTCGACGATGCGCTGCTCCACTGGCCACTCCCGACCGGCGAAGAGCGCTACGGCGCCATCGACGGCAAGCACCTGCATGGCTACGTGGTGGAGCAGTCCGCCATCTCGCGGCGCTATCGCGATCAGGGACATGCCAAGTTCTGGGGGCGCATCATCGGAACTTCGGGCGACGCCGAGTCCGCTGAATGGCTGGCTGGAAAATTCAAACGTATCGGACTATCTGAAGTGCACATCCAGCCGTTTGATCTGGCGCCGCAATGGATGCCGCAGTCGTGGGACGTCGCAATCGGCTCCGGCGGCAAGACCATCCAGCTCGATTCAGCCCAGCCGGATTACGGTTCGGCAGGAACACCGAAGCAGGGACTGGATCTGGAAGCCGTGTATGCCGGATTGGGAAGTGAGGCGGATTTCGCCGGCAAGGATGTGCGCGGTAAGGCCGTTTTCACATTCACGATGCTCGGGCTCAAACCGGAGGGCGCCGCCAAGCGAGCCGATTCGAAAGGCGCCGCCGCGATCTTCGAAGTAGACATGCTGCCCGGAAACATGCGCTATCAGGCATACCCGGCGGGCACCCAGGCTCCGGCCTTCACGGTGGGCAGCGACGATGGCTTCACCGCGCGCGATTTGATCTCATCGGCGGCAGCCGGGCAGCCTCCGCATGTCAAGGTGCGGTTGGATGTCAGCAGAGTTCCGAATCTGAAAACTGCGCTGGTCTGGGGCACGCTCGCGGGCGCCACCGATGAAACCATCTACGTGGTCGCGCACCGCGACGGCTGGTTCGAGGCGGCCGGCGACAATGCGGGTGGTGTCGCTGCGATGCTCGGGCTGGCCGAATATTACGCCAAGATCCCCAAGAGCCAGCGGCGCCGCACGCTGATCTTCATTGGATTGGACGGGCATCACAATACGGGCCCGGGGTCCGGCGTGGGCCGCAACTGGCTAGCGAACAACAAGGACGAGCTTTTCGCGAAGACCGCGCTCATGATCAATTGCGAGCATCCAGCGACGCTTCAGACCTACGTCCGCCCGCGATACCAGGAGCAGCGGGACCTGGTGTGGAGCAACACCGCGTTGGCGCAGCAATGGTACGCGGGAGGGCCATCGCGTCCCGAACTCCAGGCCATCACCACCAAGGCGTTCCGCGAGTTCGGCGCTCCGTTGTATCTCGATCCGAATACTCAGCCGCCTCCGGGCGACCTGGGCCAGTTCTGGCGATTCCTGCCGGGCGTGGCGTCCAGCGAATTCTATGATTACTTCCATACCGACCGCGAGACGCCGGACGTGGTGCCGTGGACTGGACTCGAATCCACCACGCGCGCTTACGCGAAAATCATCGACGAAGTGAACAAGCTTCCCCTCAGCGCCATGCAGCGGCCGCCCGAAAAATAGGACCGGCCTCAGTCTTCATCCGGATCAGGTTCGAGAGACCCACTGGCCTCGGCCTGGGCTATCAGATCGTCTTCAGAAATCTGGGAGACAAGGATTTCTTCAGCTTGCTTGAGGAACGAGGCTGGAACCATCAGACGCAGCCCGCCGATTCCGGACCACTCGGAGGAATGCTCATTTTCCAACTGGGCGGGAATCTCGGCGCTCTCCAGCAGAGCGCGGACAAGATTGGCTTCTTCCAACGTGACGAAAGTGGCCAGCGGAACCAGCTCTTCGGCGATGCTTTCTTCCTCCGGCGCCGTGGCTGGCGTGGTTTTCAGACCGCGTCGCGAAATTTCGGCGTCGTAATACCGCTGCGCCAGTTCGATCAGGTCGCGCCGGTCGATGGACAGGAGTCCAGCGTCGGAGAGTTGCTCAAATCGCTGCCTGATTTCTCCGGGATCGATTTCCAAGACGCCATTGTACTCTCCCGGCACTGACGGCCACACTTTGGTTATCATCAAACAATGGATGCAGAACGGGATTCCGATCGCGCCGCTGCGAGCGTCGCATCGGCCATTGGCGAGCCGGCGAGGGCGCGCATGCTCTATTGCCTGCTGGACAACCACGCTCGAACCAGCACCGAGCTGGCCGTGGTAGCGGAGGTGAGTCCGTCGACGGCGAGCGTGCATTTGAATCGGCTGAAGGACGCGCGCCTGGTCAAGGTGCTGGTACAGGGCAAGCATCGCTATTACAGCCTGGCGGGAGCCAATGTGGCCGGCGTGCTGGAAGGCTTGAGCGTACTGGCCGGGCACGGCGCGCACCAAGTTCGTGCCAAACACGCCCAACCGGCTGCGAGCGGCGCGCACTTGTTATGACCATATGGCGGGCACCCTGGGAGTGCTGTTGCACGACCGGCTCCGGGCCATGGAATGGATTTCAGCGGCGGCTAGCGATAATTCGTACGACGTCACGCCGAAGGGAATCAAGATGTTCCAGAGCTTAGGCATCGACGTGGACCAGACGCGCGCGTTGCGCCGCCGTTTCGCTTTCGCGTGTCTGGATTGGAGCGAGCGCCGGTCGCATCTGGGCGGGGCCATGGGTGCCGCGCTTTTGAAGGTCGCGCTCCAAAGAAAATGGCTGACGCAGGATCTCGATAACCGGGCGCTCTCGATCACCGCTCAAGGGCGGCGCGAATTGTTGAATCGATTGGGCGTTCGGGTCTAGAATTCCCCCGTCTGGCCGAGTTGTAACCGTTTCTCAGTTGGCCGGATTTTGCCCAAGTTGGTAGACTAAGACGCATGGAAGTACCCGCGGGAGCGGCGGTGTGTCCCAGCTGCCATCACAGTAGCCCACCGGGAGCCTCTCGCTGTCTTTCTTGCGGTGCATCGTTCGGCTCCGATGCGGGCGACGCCACAATAATTCACACGCCCAGCGCCGGCGCGTCGTCCGGCTCGGATCCCGAAGACGTGACGATCATCCACGCGCCCACTGCCGGCTGGTCGCACGCCACTCGCGCGGAATCCGGGGCCGGTTCCGGGTTATCGCTCGAAGAGGGCAGTCGTCCTCGCGGATCGCTACGAAATCCTGAAACTGCTGGGCGAAGGCGGAATGGGCGCGGTCTACAAGGCCAGAGATCGCGAGCTCGACCGGCTGGTGGCGTTCAAGGTGATCCGTCCGGAACTGGCGGGCCATGCCAGCATTCTCCAGCGATTCAAGCAGGAATTGATCCTCGCGCGAAAAATCACGCATCGTAACGTGATCCGCATCTTTCGATCTGGGCGTGGTCCAAGGGCTCCGTTTCATCACCATGGAATTCGTCGAGGGACAGGATCTGGCGTCCTTGCTCGAAGAGCGCAAGTTCACGCCCGAAGAGACGGTCAAGATTATCCGCCAGGTCTGCTCCGCGCTCGAGGCGGCGCACGCCGAGGGCGTCGTTCACCGCGATTTGAAGCCTCAGAACATCATGATCGAGTCCAGCGGCCGGGTGGTGGTGATGGACTTCGGCCTGGCCCGCTCGATGGAAGCCACCGGAATGACCCAAGCCGGGGCGCTGATGGGCACGCCCGCCTACATGTCTCCGGAGCAGGCCAAGGGGATGCCGGCCGACGAACGTTCGGATGTCTTCGCGGTCGGCATCATCTTTTATCAAATGCTGACCGGTGAGCTGCCTTACCAGGCGGATACCGCGCTCGGCAGCATGCTCATGCGCACGCAGGGTCCTCCAACGCCGCCGATCCAGGTGAATCCGAACATCCCGCAGACGTTGAACGACATCGTTTTGAAGTGCCTGGCTGTGAATCTTACCGACCGCTATCAGAGCGCGGCACTGTTGGCCAAGGACCTGCACGATTGGGAGGAAGGCACGCTCCACAAGGTCATCGTCACGCCGCCCATGGCGATGATGTCGGAGTCGAAGGCCGGCAAATGGATCGCGATTTCAGTCGCCGTGGCCATGGTCATCATGGCGGCGGCATATTTGGGCTACCGGCGGTTGAACCGGCCGGCTAAGCCGGTTGCACCCATGACGGTTCTGATATCGGATTTCAGCAATCACACCGGAGATCCGGTCTTCACGGGAACGCTCGAATCCACGCTCAAGCTGGCGCTCGAAGGCGCCTCTTTCATCAGCGCTTATGACCGGACACGAGTGCGAGAACTGGGTTTGAAAGCCATTTCGGGCACCGTTTGACGAACCGAAAGCCGAGGAGATCGCCGCCAGCCAAGGCTTGAACGTGGTGGTGTCCGGCACGCTCGACCGGCGCGGCACCGATTACCGGCTTTCCACGCGAGCAATTCAGACCGTCACCGGCAAGGTTCTCGCCACCGCCGAGGCAACCGCGCCAAACAAGGATCAGGTCCTGTTTGCGGTAACCAAGCTGGGTTCCGCGGTTCGAAAAGCTTTGGGTGACTCGACCTCGGAATCGGCGCAGCGCCTGTCGATGGAAACTCTATCGGCCGGGAATCTTGAAGCGGTCCACGAATACGCGGCCGGACTGGACACGCTCTCGGCGGGGAAGTTTGCGGACGCTCAGGCGCATCTCTCGCAAGCCGTAGAGCTGGACCCCAACTTCGGCATCGCCTACACCATCATGGCCAGCGCCGCGCGCAACCAGGGCCGATTCCAGGAGGCCGAGCAGTACATCCGGGACGCCATTCAACGCTCCGGCCATATGACCGAGCGCGAGCGTTATCGCACCCGCGCTTATCTGTACTTTCTGACCGGCGATTATCAAAAATGCGTGGACGAATACGGCGCGCTGCTGGAGCGCTACTCGGCCGATACGGGTGCATATACAAACATCGCCGTCTGCCTGGTGCATTTGCACAATGTGCCGAAGTCTACTGGAGCTGGCCCGGCGGGCGGTGAGCATCCTGCCCAAACGCGCCATCTACCACTCCAATCTCGCCATGGACCTGGCCTACAGCGGCGACTTCCAGGGAGCTGCCAAAGAGGCCGCCGAAACGGTGAAGCTCGGCTATGTCAATGGCTACCTGATCCAAGCCTTTGCAAGCCTCGGTCAAGAGCAGCCGGCCAAAGCGATCGAAGCCTATCAGAATCTTGCCAAGACTATTCCTTCGGATGCCGCTACCGGATTGGCGGACGTGGCGATCTATGAAGGCCGGTACTCGGACGCTGTCAAGATTCTCGAGAACGGCGTCAAGCAGGACTTGGCGGCACGCCAGCCCGATAAGGACGCGGCCGCGACCAAGTATTGGATGCTGGCGCATGTCCAACTTCTGAGAAAGCAAAATGCCGCGGCCCTGGCGGCGGCCAACCTGGCGCTCGACAACAGCAAGGAGTTTCAGACCCGATTGGTGGCCGCCCAGGTCTACGCGGCGCTCGGTGAGGAGAAGAAAGCGCACGAATTGGCCGCCGGGCTCGGCAATGAGCTGCAAGTCGAAGCTCAGGCCTATGGGAAATTGATCGAAGGCGAAATCGCGCTGAAAAATGGCGACAGCCATGCAGCCGTCAAGCTGTTCACGGACGCCAACAGCCTGCTGGATACCTGGATGGGCCGGTTCGACCTGGGCCGCGCCTATCTGGACGCCGGCGCTTATGCAGAAGCCGATTCTGAGTTCGACCGTTGCATTAAACGCCGCGGCGAGGCGCTATCGCTGTTCCTGGATCTGTCCACGTACGGTTACTTTCCGCCCGTCTATTACTACCAAGGACGCGCGCTGGAAGGGCTTAAAGGCGGCGGGCTTCGCCGATTCGTATAAGAAATATTTGAGCATTCGCGGCAAGGCCGGCGAAGATTCCCTGCTCGCTGACGCCCGTCACCGCGCGGGTTTGTAGTACCGTCTAGAACCTCCTATCACTCTTGACTGTCTTTCACTCAATGCGACATACTCTTGTTTCGTCTGCTCGAAAACTTATGCGATGGCTGACGCCAGGTGTGTAACGTTTTGCTAGCGTCCAAGCACGATGTCGAAGTATGGGCTGATTCTTTAAGGCCAAACCGCAATGAAAGGGGAATCGGAGACATGCGTGTCGCGTGAAGCCCGCAGAGCGCCATACTGCAACGTGGACGCGGGCACAACCGATACAAGATCATGTCACGAAAGAATTCTTGCAGGCTACTTGTCTCTTGTCTGCTTCCGTTTCTGGCTCAACTCACCTGGGCGCCACCGCCGATCCCTGAATTTCTTCAACAACTGGTTCGTAACAGGCGACTACGCTGTCGGCGGCGTCGGCTTACGAGGAGGCGGAGCTGAAAGCGGCTGGGCGACGGGCACTATCAACATGACCGGCGTGCCCACGAGCGCGCAACCGATCGCCGCGTTTCTCTATTGGTCGACGGTGGAGACCTCTACGACTCCCGGCGCCACAATCGGCTATTTCAACGGAAATCAAAATTCAAGGCGGGGTCTGGGCAATCCTCAGAGTCCCGAACCGCCGTGCGGGCCCAGCGGCGCTACGCTGTCGGGATATGCGGATTCGTTTACCGTGCCGATGTGCTTCGCTACTTGCCCGTCAATTCCAGCAATGTCGCGCAAGCCAATGGCGAGCAGACGGTGAAGCTGCCCGATTCCACCGGCGGAACCGTGCTTTACACCAACGGCGCCAGTCTGGTGGTGATTTATAAGGTTGTGACACCAGGCCTTCCCTACATAGCGCCGCTTACGAGCGGTGGTGATCTATAACGGCGCATTTACCGAGACCAAAAATACGGCCGCGAATGACACAAAACGTCTACGGCTTCTATCAGGCCTCGACGGATCCCGACGCTAAAATAACCGGCATCGTGGCAAACGGGGAAAACGGCTTTACTTCACCGTGGTCGGTTAACGGCAAGACTCTGGACACCAACCCCTTCGTGGGCGCGCAGGGAGCCCGGTGGGACAATCCCTCGTTCAATATCAACCTGTCTGCCAATGCTTCTTCCTTTTCAACTCTGGCAACCGTTAGTAGCAGCACGACCTGTCTGACATGGGCCGCGATTGTGGCCAGCGTGAATGTCCAGGACACCGACAACGATGGACTCCTGGACATCTGGGAGACCAACGGCTTGCACCGCAATACAACGGTGTCTCCCGCCACGTTTGGCACCTGCACGGATCCAGCAAACTCTGGACAGCCGTGTGTGAATTTGCCGGCTATGGGTGCGAATCCCAAGAAACAAGACATTTTTATCCAGATGGACTGGATGCATGCCAACGGCGGCGGTACGGGCGGCATAGATGGCGCGGGCACCCACGATCACATTCCACCGCTCTCCTCGCTGAACTCTGTCGCCGCCACTTTCGCGCTCCACAACATCAACATGCATTTTGACGTCGGCAACAATTATCAAGGCGCCCAAAGTGTTTGTGGGAACTCCTCCGGGCCGGCACCGTGCAGCTTCATCGTTCCGTCGGCCTATGCCCAAGGCGGGCATGACGATGACGAATCCACGCTGGTGTGCCACAGCACGGCTCAACACACCTGCGACTACCAAGTGCCCTATCCAGTGCTGAGCTTTGAATATGGCTTCGCCTCCATCCGGGACGGAAACAGTTTATTGGGCATCAGCGCGCATTTCGCGCAAAACCGGAGAGACGCATTCCACTACATGCTCTTCGCCCATGCCTTGGGCGGCCCCTACGACCAGAATGGCAATCCAATCAACCCGTTCACCCTCGCAGCCTGCCACCGCTCCCCTCAGTTACTCGGGCATCGCCCACCGGCCCGGCGGCGGATTCATGGTCACGTTCGGTCTGTGGGCGATCCGCCAACCGGCCTACGATCAGGTAGGAAGCCCTGGCGCAAGTGGCACCGTACGATCCAGCATGAATTGGGCCACAATCTGGATTGGGGCACGCTGGGACACAAACTCAACCCAACTGCATGCCAAATTATCCCAGCGTAATGAATTACGCTGTACCAGATCACCGGATTGACAGACGCGTCGGGTAACGTTCATTCGATTATTCCTACGGCTTGCTGCTGCCTCTCGCCGAGGAGCTTCTAGATGCCGATATCCCATGACCTTGCCGGGGCTTCAGCTTTACAAGGTCAGATATTTTGGGCCCCTAGGGCCAAGCCATTCGACGACCCAGGCTGGCACGGTCTACTGCGATGGTGCGCCGTTGAAAAGCGGTGCGCCTGCCGAGATCAAAGTCGCAGGCTGCCACGATTTCCACTCCCGATTGGAGCAACGGCACCGTTGCGTTGGGGAAACTCATCCCCCAGAGGATTTGAACTACGACGGTATCACTGGGCAGATTTTTCTTGACCAACCCGATTGGTTCGTTCTCAATCTTCAGCAGATTGGAACCGGGTACACTTTCGGCGGATTGTCCGTCGGAGCCTTCGCCACCGACGGCGGAGCATTTGCGACCGATGGCGGGGCTTTCGCCACCGACGCCGGAGCTTTAGCTGCACAGGCCGGAGCCTTTGCCACGGACGGCGGAGCCTTTGCCACCGATGGTGGTGCGTTTGCAACAGACGGCGGGGCTTTCGCGACCGACGGCGGCGCGTTCGCCACCGACGGCGGGGCGTTTGCCACGGACGCCGGCGAGTTGGATGAAGTCAAGTGATTTGTTCTGGCAGTAGCGCTGCGCCAACCAAAGTCGCGGCCTCTGTGGGAACGAATCGGTATCCGGCGCCGGCAACTCTATCATAGTGACCTGGATGAGCCGCGGAAGCCGGAAGCTAACCTGACTTATAACATTTATCGCTGTGCCGGAGCAGGGTGCACACCATCCGCACCTGTGTTCGCGAGCTTCGCACCCGGCCAATACACGGTCACAACGTCGCCGGTGGCACCCTTCACGACGACGGTCAGCTTCACCGCCGATACTGTCAACGACACTACGCATGGCGGCACGGCGTGCCCCGCCGCCGACACTTGCCCCAACACCACCTATGTTTACCTGGTGACTGCGCAGGCCACGCTAATGTGCGGCGGCTCAAATAGCGTCGCGGAAAGCTCACTATCAGCCTCAACGCCAACCGGCGGCATCGAAGTGCCGGAGCAGATCGTCGTAGTCCCCACCAGCACCACCGTCACTTACGACGGGAACCCGCACACAGTTTCAGTCCAGATTTTCGGCGACGCAGCGGGCGCGTTGACTACCGCGCAGGTGACCTGCAGCACGGAGAGGAACGTGGGTACGTACCAAGTCTCGGGGAGCGGCGGCGGCGGCCAAATCACCTGCTCGAACTCGACTCCTCCAAATCCCGCCACCGAAGGGGTCATATATGTCGCGAGCGGCGGCACCTATACCGACGGGGCGGGCGTGCATACCGGCGGTACCTTGACCATCAACCAGCGGCCGATCACAGTGACCGCGGCAGCGAGCAGCAAGACTTACGACGCGACAACCTCCTCGCCAGCTACGCCGACCATAACCACAGGATCGCTGGGAACGGGCGATACGGTTACCTGGACCGAGACCTATGACACGGCCATTGTGGGTACCGCCCACACTATGACACCGGCCGGCACCGTGAGCGACACCAACGGCGGAAACAACTATCTGGTGACTTTTGTCAACAGCCAAAACGGCGTGATTATTACACGCAACGTGACGCCCACGCTGACAGCGCAGAATAAGGTTTATGACACAACCAATACCGAACCGAATGGGAGCATGACCTGCGTGCTCGGCAACGCGGTGATGGGCGACAACGTAACCTGCGTCCCCTCGGCCGGCACCTTCAACTCCAACCAAGTTACCGTAGCGACAACCGTGAGTGCCACGGCTACGCTCAGCGGCACGGCAGCTACGAACTACACATTTGGCGCGGCCGGAACGGCCGTGAATTCGACGAGCCCAATAACTGCTCCCGCCAACATCACGACGCTGCCGTTGACAGCTACGCTTACCTCCGCTCCGTCTAAGGTCTATGACGGTACCACAACAGAGACGAATCCGATGACGTGTTCGGTCGCGACCGTTCTCTCGCCGGATGTTTTGACCTGCACGGCCACGAACGGCAATTTCAATACTAGCCAGGTTTCAACGGCCAACAAGGTAACGGCGACGACCACGATTAGCGGCACCGCCGCGAGCAATTACACTCTCGGTGCCGGCGGGACCACCGTCAGCGTTCCGTCGTTTAGCGTGTCGGCAGCTTCCAGCATCACAACCAGGGCAGTGACGGCCACGCTAACCGCGCAGAGCAAGACCTATGACGGGACCCTAACGGAGCCTAATATGAGTTGCTCGCTGACCAACATAGTGGCGGGCGACACCAATGTGACCTGCAGCGCCTCAAACGGCACGTTCAACTCGAGTCAGGTTGTCGGAGCGACCACTGTAAGCGCGACGGCTACTCTCGGTGGCTCGACAGCAACGGATTACACCTTCGGTGCGAACGGGACGAACGTGACCTCGATTAGCGTGATGGCCAATCCAGTCAGCATCACGCCGGCGACCCTGATCATCACGGCGACAAGTGCAATGGTGATGTACGGTGCTGCGACGCCCGCGGTCATTCCCAGTCCTAACGGACTCGTGAACAATGAGGCCATCTCAGTTTTGGGCCCCGCCCTCAACTGTGGCACGAGCTACGCTCCTGGAAACCCAACCGGGAATGTCGCGAATTATTCCACAGCCTGCTCCGGTGCGGCAGACAGTAATTACAACATCAGCTACGTGGGCGGTATGGTGACGGTAAGTCCCGCACAGCTAACCGTGACCGCAACCGGCGTAAACAAGTCCTTCGATGGCACGACAAACGCGACCGTAACGCTGACCGATAATCGACTGGCAGGACCGGCATTTGCGGCTGACACCTTTGCAGACGCCTACACCAGCGCTAGCTTTGCCAGCATAGGCCCGGGCACAGGGATTGCAGTGAACGTGACCGGCATCTCGATCTCGGGGCCGGGCTCCGCGAACTACGCGCTGACATCGACCACGGCGACGACTGCGGCAAACATTAGCGACGCCATCGATCTCTCAAAACTTTCGCCGAATGGCGTCAATTACACGCCGACCTGGAACGGAAGCATGCTGCAGCTCACCAACACCGGCAGCGAGACAACCTCGGCTTGGTTGCCGGCCGCCATTCCGGTCTCGTCGGCATTCACCACCACATTCCAGTTCCAGATTACGCCCCAAGCAACCGGCTCCAACACGATCGGTGACGGATTCGCGTTCGTCATCCAGTCCGCACCCTCGCCAACCGGAGGTTCGCCGTGGAGCGGTAGCGGAAACACGACCCTCGGCACTACGGGGCTCGGCGAATACATTGGTTATGTGGGTATCCCGCACAGTATCGCTATTGAATTCGATACCTGGTATAACTCGAGCGAGGACGATCCGCAGGTCGCCGCGAACGCTTCGGATGCTCATATCGGCATTCAGAGTAACGGAGCATTGCCAAATTCGGCTAATCACGGGACGGCGGCGAACCTCGGTGGACCGACCCTGCATAATTTTGCGGACGGCGGTCCGCACACCGCCACGATCACGTACGACGGCGCAAGCACCATTAGCGTCTATCTCGATGGTTCTTCCACTCCGTTAGTTACCGGCACGCTGCCATCGAGCCAAACTCTCAGCATGTTATTGGGCCTGAATGGGAGCCCAGCTTACATCGGCTTCACCGGCGCTACCGGTGGTGCGCAAGAAGTGGACCTTTTGGGCTCGACGTGGACTTGGAATTATCAGCAATGATTCATCTGGTCGCTGGATCCTCGGCAATCGCTCCAATATCGGCCACGTTGTCGCCTTTCTTCATCGAAGGTAGCGCGCAGATGTACAGGATCACGCCAGACACTGTCGATTTAGCATCCCAGATTCGCTGACCGGAAAAGTCGGTGACGTAGCCGATGGTCATGCCCTTGCTCACGTACGCTTCGGGACCAACCAAGGGATAAAAGATCCCGTCCGTTTCGCTCGCGAGCACGGCGGCAGGACCAACCCACAAAGGATGCTCTACCGGCGGCGCCGAGCCCGGCAGCATTTTCAAGTGACGCATCACGTTCAATGACCCGCGCACTAGAACGTCCACGTCTTCGGCCAGCACCGTGCCGGCGTGTCCGGCTTCGGCTGCGACCGCCGGTTTGCCGATACTGGATGCATAACGCGTCAGCGTGATCGCGGCCGGCGGCGGATCGCTCGGGCGCCAGCGCTGGATGATGATGTGATCCAAACCGAACGACAGAACCATGCCGCGGGTCACGTTGTCGAGCTTGGGATTTCCCGTGTCGGCCCAATAGACATACCGCCGCAGATTCTCGTCCAGATCGCCGCCGTGGAAATCGAGCAGATAATCGCATTTGTCGACCACCTGTTTCGCGATCGCCCAGGAGACGCGCTCGGTTTGCGTTCCATCCGCCTTGCCGGGATAAAAGCGGTTCATGTTCTTTCCGTCAACCGGATTGAGATGCGGCACTTTCTGCGCAAACGAGGCCGGATTGACCAGCGGAACGATGATTACCGCGCCGCTTAGTTGCGACGGCTCGATGGATTCCGCCAGCTTTTCCATCGCGATGATCGAAGCGTATTCTGTTCCGTGAGAACCGGAGACCAGCGCGAGAGTGGGGCCTGGCTTAGCGCCATTTATGACGATGACGGCCAAGCTGCTGGCCGCATCCACGCCAGCCGGCACCGCCAGAACTCCGGTGGATTTCTGGCCGGGCCGCGCCGTTGCCGACCCAACCGTCAGGTCGGCAGCGCACGCAACGCCGCAGGCGACCAACACCAAGAATGCGCGCATGTCATACTCCTTTGTGAGTGCAGTTCGTCGGACGAAGTTTATCAAAAATGCGCCTGCCAGCCTTGGCATGTGGCGCTTTGTTAGCGATCGCTCAGGATCGCGCGCCTTTCGACGCGATCGATCTCGATACGCCGCTCGCCTTAAACACGCTGGCCTCGCAGTTGGCGGCCAAGCGCGTGGTTTTCGTGGGCGAGATTCACAACCGCTACGACCATCATCTAAATCAGCTCGAAATCATCAGGCTCCTGCACGACCGCGACTCGAACCTGGCCATCGGTGTGGAATATCTCCCGCAAACCGTTCAGCAACAGATAGACGACTACATCGCGGGGCGAACCAGCGAACAGGAATTTCTGCGCGCTACCGACTACTTCAAGAACTGGGGCTACGATTACCGCTTGTACGCGCCGATTTTCCGCTACGCTCGCGAGCAGCACATTCCGGTCCGCGCGCTCAACGTCCCGAATGAATTGCCGTCCGCCGTCGCAAGGGTGGGCATCGCCGGTCTTTCGGAATCGCAGCGCAAGTATCTACCTGGCGAACGCGAGCCGGCCGACGATGCTTATCGCGCACGTCTCCGCGGCGCTTTCCAGGCGCACGGCCCAAGCAAGCCGGGCGATTTCGAACATTTCGTCGAGGCCCAACTCGCGTGGGACGAAGGCATGGCCCAAAGCGCCGCGGCCTATCTCGAGGGCAATCCCGATCGCCGAATGGTAATTCTGGTGGGCGCCGGCCATGTGGAGTTCGGGTCCGGAATCCCCAAGCGTCTGGAAAGGCGCACGCACGCAACCTACGCGATCGTGCTTAGCAGCGGCGAGGATCTGGAGCCGCACATGGCGGACTATCTTCTGCTCAGCGAGAAAAAGGAACTCCCTCCGGCTGGAATTCTCGGGGTCAATCTGGAGAACAAAAATGGTGAAGGCCGGATCAAGTCCTTGAGTCCGGGCGGAGCCGCCGAAAAAGCCGGGCTCAAAAAAGGAGACGTGCTACTCGCTGTCGACGGCCAGCCGGTTAAGGCGACGACCGATGTGCGCCTGGCGCTGTGGGACAAAAAGCCGGGAGACCACGTGCGCATGAAGTTTCGCCGCAAGCACACCGAACGCGAGCTAGACGTCGAATTGGCAGCGGCCGCGCCGAGTCCGGACTAACGGCCGCGCCCGCCGCGCGCCGGACGAGGCGGCAGCGTTCCACCTTCCGCCAGGATCTTCATGTTCTCGAGCGCGCGCGTGAAAGTCGCGGTCTTCTGCTGGATGTCCTTCTGGCGGGCGGCATCGTCGGGCAGCATCGAGTTATCGAACATCAGCGTGTAAACCAGCTTCGACGTCGTGGCCGTCAGCGGCCGGGCCTCGAGCGTGCCGTGGTAAAGATTGTAAGGTCTGCCCTCTTTGACGGTCTGCGTGTAGGTATAGGAAAGCTCGGTTTTTCCAACCAGCACCTCGCCTGCCACCGAACGCACCGCGCCAAACTCGCCATCCTTGCCGGAGAGAATCGTGCACGGAATCTGGAACCACTCGCCAATGTCGCAGAACTTTCCGACGCGCTGCCAAACCTCAGCGGCCGGACGATTGACCGTGATTTCCATAGGAATGGAGACGTAGGTGGGGTGAGCTACGACAATGTCTCCGCTTTGGGCGCTGGCGGCGCACGTCAAGCCAAACGCGAGCGCGCACCCGGCAACCAATCTACCGAATCGAGTACACATGTATCCTCCAAACATTTTGTTATCGACCCACATCTTCGCACACGCGGGCCGCGGCATCAACTTTCTATTTTCTATTCGGAAGCGCAAAAACGTACAGAGCGTTTCCCGTCGGGGGGCTGTGGACGTCGGAAGCAATCAGGCCCGGCACCTGGCGCGGGCTGCCGCCGCCGTTACTGGTGGTCACCGCGACAAACTGCTTGCCACCCACGGTGAATGTCAGCGGGAATCCCTCCACCGCCGCGCCCAGCCGAGTCTCCCAAAGGATGCGGCCGGTATTGGCATCGAACGCCCGGAACATACGGTTCAGATCGCCCACGAACACCACACCGCCGGCTGTGGAGAGCGCGCCCGTCAGGAACGGCGCGCGCTGCTCGTACTTCCAGATCTCGCGCATCGTGCGCACATCGTAGGCTGCCAGCTTGCCGACATTGCCGTTGGTCCCAGGCATCTCCCAGAAACGCCGCAGCGCGCCGCCGCCCGATCCGCCGCCTTCCACCTTGTCGATCTGTTGCGCACTCAGGTCCAGGCAGCTCTGGCTCAACGGAATAATCAGCCGATTGCCGGGCTGATAATACGTCATGGCCGGCCAATTCTTACCGCCTTCGGTGGACGGACAGCCCGGAACCCAATCGCCGATGCGCTGCTCCACGATGTCGTTGCGGTAGTGCGGCTGGCCCGTTTTGGGATCGATCGAATCGTACACATTCTGAAAAACCATTTCTTTATGGCCGAGATATTTTCCAGTTTTGCGATCCAGTTTCCATAGAATTCCGGTTTTTCCGGCGCTGAATACCAGGCTCTGACCTTGATCGTCCACCAGCACGCGCTCGAATACTTCGTCCAGATCAAGCGTCTCGCCGGGCGCATGATCGTAATACCAAACTAATTTTCCCGTATCGGCGTTGAGCGCCACGGTGGAGTTGGCATAAAGCGTCGCGCCGTTGCCCGACCCTCGGCTCGCGCGCATCCAGGGCTTGGCCTGCGCGGTGCCCCAGTAGGTGATGTTCAGGTCCGGATCGTAGCTGCCGGTGATCCAGGTCTCGGTGCCCGCGCGAAACAGATTGGGAAGCGTGCCCCAGGTGTCGCCGCCCGGCTCACCTTCGAGAGCCACGGTCCTGAAGCGCCACACTTCCTTGCCGGTCTGGGCGTCGTAAGCGCTGATGAAGCACTTCTCCTCGCGATAAGTCGCGCAGCCGCCCAGGCCTTGAATCAACTTGCCCTTCACGGCAATGGGTCCGCTGGTGGTCTGGTATTCGCCTTTGGACCGGTCGCCGATGGTGGTGTCCCACACCGTCTTGCCGGTGCGCGCATCGAAAGCCATCAGGTGCGCATTGTTGGTAGCGACGAAAATCTTGTCGTCGTAAATGGCGATGCCGCGCATGGCCGCCGCACCCGGATTGGTTCCGTAGCGATTCTCCCAGATCAGCTCGCCGGTTTTGGCGTCCAGCGCCTGCAGCACGTTGCCGGTGTTATTCACGTACAGCACGCCGCCATGAACGATAGGCGCGGGCTGATTGCCGGTGCCGCCGGGGCCTTCCTGCATCGCCCAGCTCCACACCAGCCGCAGGTCATTCACGTTCTGCGTGGTGATCTGATTCAGCGGCGAGTAATAGTTGGCTTTATAATCGCGCCGGATCATGAGCCAATCGGCCGGATCGGGATTGCGCAGCATCGCGTCGGTGACCGGCACATAGTTTTTCACTTCGCCCGATACGATGATGCCGCGGGGCGCCTGATTGCCTCCCCGCCCGCCCCTGCCTCCTCGGCCGCCTCGGCCTGCTGCGGCTGGATTGCCTTGGCTGGCTTGTTGCGGCACGGGAGCGCCACCCGGCTGCAGGTAGGCCGCGCGCTGACCCGATGCCACGCTGCGAATCGTACCACTGGAGTTGGCCGCGAGCGCCTGCGCGCCCGGCCGCGCGCTGTTGGCATCCAGGATGAACGCCGCCAAGTCGACGTAAGTATCGCCCGAGAGTGCGGCCCCGCCCGGAGGCATGGTGGATTGCATGAAGCTGATCAGGTCGCTGATGGTCCGGTCGCCCCACTGCGCCATGAAGTTCGACCCGGCCAGTTGCGGCCCTTCGCGGCCACTTAGATCGGCCGCGTGGCACGAAGAGCAGTTGGTCTGGTACGCCGCGCGTCCTGCCGCGGCCTGATCCGTCGTATATGGTCCCGCTGGACCTGGCTGCGCGAAAAGAATCCCTGCGCCGAGCAGCGTCAAAATTATGCCAGTCTTCATATGCCGTAGCCTCCTACTTCAACAACCAGCCCCACAGATTGCCGTCCGGCGCGCCTTCGCTGTGAACCACAATGTAGAGCAGCCCTTTACGCAGCGCCTGCACCTCGTCCGGCGTAAGATCCACCGAACCGGAAACACTGCCCGACATGGCCTTGGAGACCGTCAGCTCGTGGATCATCACGCCTGGGACTCCGGTCGTCTTGCTCTCATGCAGATGTGCCGCGGTAGCCGGCGAGTGCATGCCGTCGAACGTCCCACTCACCGTTAGCTTAGTCCCGGTCAGTACGGCCGACACCGACCCGTGACCCGTAATGACCCGCGCCAACTGCGCATCGATGGGCACGGGAGAAAGCCGAGTCTTGAAAGTCTGTTGCGTTTGCGCCGCGAGAATCGAAACAGCCGCCAACACAGCCAGGGGCACCAAGCAAAGTTTCATGTGTACTCCAGAAGGCGGCAGCATATCATATTGCGACCCTCCGCGCCGAGGCCCGAAGTTTGCGATTCGATCTTAGCGTGCCGGCTGCAGCGTGAACGCGGCCAATGTCGGGCCGGACGTTCCCCGCGGCAGCAGACTCGGCCCGGACGGCTTGAACACCTTCGAACCGTCGATATGCGCGTCAAAGATCAGACCCAGGAAACCGGACTGCATTTCATCCCAGTTCTGATCGCCCCACCAGACTGGCTTGGTCGGATCGGGATTGTATTTATTGTTGGGCGAATTATCATAATGCGCGATCGCCAGTATGCGCGTGCCCTTAGGCATCACGATCGGCTTTTCGAGCTGATAGCCGACCTGCCAGTCGAAATTCCATTGCCCTTTGAATACGGTCTGCATTTCGCCGGTCGGATAGATCAGACGCAGCTCGTAATCCTTGCCGCGCAGATGCATGTGCGGCTGGATATAGACTAGCTTGGCGTCATCGATTGCGACCGTGACTTCGCTCACCACCTCGGCATTGCTGGCGCCTGCGGGAATCGCGAGATTGAACGCCGCTGGCGTGCCGGGCGACATCCAGTATCGGTTCTTGGGCGGATGCTTGGCGAAAACCAGACCCGACCTTGGAGCGGTCCGTCTGCGGAGTGCCCACGGCCGTGTAGTGCAGGTTGAAGACCAGGTCGGAGCCCTTCGGTATGAGCTTGGCGGAGTCCTCCACATCGAAATGCTGCGCTCCGAATCCCGGATTGTACTTGCCCAACAAATCGGTGCCTTCCGCCGGATTTCCCGCCGCGGCCGAGGTGGTCTCAACCGCTTCGCCGGGAATCGCATTGGCCATGAATTTCGATCCAGGCGGCCGAACGATCACGCGCCCATGATGCACTACTTTTGAATTGCCCGGACGCATCTCGGCCGCCACCACCCAAGTATCTTCCGGAAAATTTACTTTCACCAGAAAATCTTGATAGTTGATGGTCCCGCTGGCAGCGACATGAAACTCTTTCGGCATTTCGACAATCATGTCGGGCTTGATGTTCCAGCCATCCTCAAACCGAAGCGGCGGCGGTGCGTCTTTGGCGTTGCCTTCGGGCGCTCCGTTGTCGGCCCATGCGGAGAGCGTCTTGACATCGGCTTCGCTCAACGTGGGGTCATTGGCAAAATGGCCGTAGTCGGCAAACCAGGGCGGCATCTTCTTGGTCAACACCGCTGCCTTGATGGCCTTGGCCCACGGCCGCGACTCCTGGTAACTAATCAGCGACATGGGCGCGATTTCCCCAGGTCGATGGCAGCCTTGGCAGTTCTTCTGCAGTATCGGAAGCACGTCCTTATCGAAAGTGGGCGTCGTGGAAGATGCAGCGGCAGAGATCCCTAAGAGCAACCCACCGGCTAAAAGACGCAACTTCATGCCAAGCCTCCTCGCGTTACGTACCTGCGAGCATTTTACTTGAGGACGTAATCCACCGCAATGGGCGTTCGGTTCAAAGGTAGACTGGCAAGGTGGACGCTAGTTTACCGACCCCGAGCCGGCTTAGTGACGCCGAACACCGGCGGCAGCTTCGACGAGCGGTTCTGGCCAGCACCATCGGCACGGCGATTGAGTGGTACGACTTCTTTTTGTACAGCTCGGTCACGGGCCTGATCTTCGCGCATCTGTACTTCCCTCGCGCCGACCCGTTTACCGGGTTACTGGACGCATTCGGCGTGTATGCCGTAGGCTTTGTCGCCCGGCCGATCGGCGCGGCCATCTTCGGCCATTATGGCGACCGCTTGGGGCGCAAAGCGGCTCTCGTCGCGACTCTGCTGCTGATGGGCATAGGCACGTTTCTGGTAGCGCTGGTTCCCGGTTATCAAAGTATCGGAATTTGGGGCGGCATCATTCTGACGTTTCTCCGCTTCATTCAAGGTATCGGTGTCGGCGGAGAATGGGGCGGCTCGGTCCTGCTCGCCATGGAGTGGGCACGTTCCAACCAGCATCGCGGATTCATTGCTTCCTGGCCGCAGTTCGGCGTGCCGGCCGGGCTCTTTCTAGCGAACCTCGCGGTGCTCGGCTTCAGCGCTCTTTCAGGCGCGCAATTCGCAACCTGGGGTTGGCGCATTCCATTCCTGCTGAGCGGCGTGCTGGTGGCGCTCGGCTTGTACATCCGGCTTGGAATTCAGGAAACGCCGGTGTTCACGCGATTGCTGGCCGAGAAGCGCATCGAGCGCGCTCCGGTTCTGGAGGTGATCCGCCGCCAGCCGCGCGAGATCATCCTCACCGCGTTATGCCGGATGGCGGAGCAAGCGCCGTTCTATTTGTTCACCGCCTTCGTCTTCGCCTACGGCACCGAGGTCTTGAGCCTCAGCCGCGACTTTCTGCTGGTAGCAGTGCTCGCAGCCGCCGCGGTCTCATTCTTCTCAACGCCGTTCTTTGGACACTTGTCCGATCGCTATGGCCGGAAGCGCGTGTACATGATCGGAGCGGCGCTCACCGGTGTGTACGGTTTCGCTTATTTCAGGATGCTCGACACCAGAATGCCGTGGTTAGTTGGCCTGGCGATTGTGCTTTCGCTGATACCGCACGACATGATGTACGGTCCGCAAGCTGCATTAATCGCCGAGTCATTCAAGGGCCGGCTCCGCTACAGCGGCGCATCGCTCGGTTATCAATTGTCGTCTGTAATAGCCGGCGGACCCGCGCCTCTGATTGCCTCTTCGCTGCTGCGCCGCTACAGGTCCGCCACGCCCATCGCGCTGTTCATCCTGGCCTGTGCCGTCGTGACGCTGATTGCCACCGCGCTGCTCAAAGACCACACCAACAAGAGCATCTCCGATTGATTTAGTGGGTTAGATCGTAGATCCAATAATTGACGGCGATGCGATAAGCCAGGCCGGCGAACTTTTCGTCGTAACGTGGATCGTCGGACCACTCCCAGGCGTCGCCCAGATCCATGTTGTGGCAAATGGCCACCATCACGCGGCCTTTGTCGTCGTAGATGGCGCGCCAATGCGGCTCATAGCCGTCTTTTTCATAAGTGCGTCCGGTGCGCAAGTATTGTGCGCCGGGCACCTGGAAGCGCTGGTCGATATCAAAGATAGTGTGGAAAATCGAATCGCTGTTGTCGATATCGACGATCGGCCGATCGGGAAATACTTTCTTGATGCCTTCGAGAAATACCTCATATTCCTGCGTGCCGTGGAAGTCGTCCACCATCAGGAATCCACCACGCAGCAGAAATTCGCGCAACTGCTTGGCCTGATTGTCGGGGATGTACCAATGCCCGACTTCCACCGCGTAGAGCGAAGGCCAGAGGTAGATGTCATCGTCGCCGTCGAGCTCCACCACTTGCTCGACCGAGCGCGTATCGATGCGAGTCAGACGGCGGATGCCTTGCAGCAGATGGCGGTCCGAGCGCGGGTAATCCATGGTCCAGTTGATTGAGCTGGCCCATCCGCGGTTGATTCCCGGAACGCGCAGGCGCGCGCGGGTCCACTCGGTTTTTTGATTCCAGTCGTTAGGGACCGGGAAATTTTCGTACTCGATGGCTTGATATTCGCGAAAAGGCCGCTGGGCGCGCAGGACGCCCCAGGTACACAATCCAGCGAGAATCACGAGCCACGCTACGCGCATAACAGCCGACACAGGTATTGTATCGCCGGGCGGCTCACGCGAACCGCGACGGGCGGTAATCCTTCAGCAGATCGACGCTGGTTCCATCCAGAATCTCCGCGGCCGCCACCTGTCCGATCAACGGCGAAAGGGTGATGCCGCTGTGCATGGCGGCGATGTAGAGATTTGGATAATTCTTCACAAATCCCACGATAGGATGATCGTCCTTGGGCAGGACGCGATGCCCCAGCGTCACGGTTTCGAGTTTCGCTTCTTTGATCCGCGGCAGGAAGCGCTGGGCTTTTTCCAGCAGCTTTTCGCCAAATTCTTTACTGGTGTCGAGGGTCGAAGCGCTTCCGAAATCGCTGCCGGTCACGATCCTTCCGTCGGGGTTCTGCTTGATATTGGCATCTGGTGCGAACGCCAATCGTTCCAGCATGCGTGGGGCAGGCGCGGTGTGGGCCAGCAACCCAGGCGATTCTTTCAGCGGAACGTCCACTTGCAGCATGCGCGCCAGACGCGGCGTATCGACACCGGCGGCCAGCACCAGAAAATCCGCTTCCATTCGGCCACGCGTCGTCTCCACGCCGCGCACGCGCCCGCCCGCGACGGAAACTCCGGTCACCTCGCACGGATATTCGACCGCCGCCCCCAGCTTCTGCGCGCTCTTGAGCACTGCACCGAGCGCTTGCATCGGATCGACGGTGCCTTCCTGTTCGGCGAAACAGGCGGCTCCGGCGGGACCCGGCACGCATCCCGGCAAAAGCTTGGGGATCTCCGATTCGTCCACCGCATGCGCGGCGTAACCCCACTGCTCCAGCCGCGCGATGTTCTTGCGCATCGCCTCCGCTTGCTCGGCCGCTGCCCATTGCACGCTGCCGCCCCACTGCACCTGAAGATCCGCGATTTCCAGTGACAGCCGCCGCCAGCCCGCAATGCCGTACAAGTTGAGATCGTAATAAGATCGCGGGAGTTTCGAAAACGCGTTGATCCAGGCGAATGATTTTTCCGTAGCGCCTGCGCCCGGCCGCTGCTTTTCGAGCACGGTGACTCGAGCGCCGCGCTTCGATAAGTGATAAGCGATCGATGCTCCGATGATTCCCGCTCCTACGATTACGACGCGATCTTGCTTGGCGAATCCTTGCATGACGGTTGCAGACAAAGCCGCAATCGCGCTTCGTCGATTCATGCGCTGATTATACAAGGCCTCTCGGCATCCGCGACGTCCGCTCCAGAAGTGATAGAGTGCCTTAAGAAAGGAAAATAATTATGCCTCGTCAGCAAATTCGTGTTTTTCTAGCGGGCAGCGTGGGCCTATGTGCATTCGCGATGCTAGCCGTCGCTCAGGCTCCTCCCGCGCCGTTTACCGCGCACCAGTTGAAGCCCAACGTGTACTGGATCGAAGGCGGCGGCGGAAACAGCGGCGTCATTGTCGGCGACAAAGGCGTGATCATCGTCGACGCTAAAACCACCGCCGGCCGGCGGCAAGGAATTGCTCGACAACGTTGCGAAGATCACGCCCAAACCAGTGACCACCGTGATTCTCACGCACAGCGATGGAGATCACGTCAACGGACTCGCCTCCTTCCCGGCCGGCATCACGATCATCGCGCACGAAAATAATAAGAAGGAACAGGAAGCGGCGCTCGCCGCGGGTGGGCGCGGGGCTCCTCCGGCCGATCATCTCCCCACTCAAACCATCGCGAAGAATAAAACCAGCCTCAAGATCGACGGCGTCAAGATCGAGCTGTACCATTGGGCGCCGGCGCATACCAGCGGCGATCTGGTGGTCTATCTTCCCGCTGAAAAGATCGTATTCACCGGCGACATCGTCGCGGCGCAGCTCCCCGACCCGTTGATTCACCTTGAAAAGCACGGCTCGTCGGAAGGCTGGATCACGACCGCGAAGGGCATCGTCGCTCTGAACGCGGACCAGTTTGTGCCCGGCCATGGAAACGTTCAGACCAAAGCCGACGTTCAGACGCGCCTGGCGAATGCCGAAGCGAAACGCGCGAAGATCAAGGAACTGGTAGCCCAGGGAAAGTCGCTCGAGGAGATTAAAACCGCGGTTGGCGATAAGCCTCCGGCACCGGGACGTGGCGGCCGTGGCCCTGGATTTCCGACCTTTACCGAAGTGGTGTACCGGGAGCTGACGAATAAATCCGCCTGATCAGCCGAGCGGGCACGGCGAGCGAGCGCTACTTCTTGGCCTTGCCGATCCGCTCAATGGTCACGCTGATCAACTTGACCGGCTCAACCGGTTTCTCGCCGTGCACTGGCGCGTGGGCGATCTTGGATACGACATCCATGCCCGCGACCACCTGTCCGAATACCGTGTATTTACCATTCCAGTTCGGCATGGGCTGATCGGTAATAAAGAATTGGCACCCGCCGCTGTCGGCAGCGCCGGTGTTCGCTATGGCCAGGCGTCCCGGGCTGGTAAAGAGCAAACCCGGTAGAATTTCGTCGCGGATGGTTACGCCGCAATTGTGCGCGCTGGTGCCGGTGGGGTCGCCGGACTGGATGGCCACGCCCGGAATCACGCGATGAAACGTGATGTTCTGATACAGCGGCCGCCGAACCATCTGGCCCGACTTGGGATCGCGCCACGGCTTGGTTCCCTGCGCCAGCGCGACGAAATTGGCCACCGTAGCCGGGGTGTCTTTTTCAAAAAGCTGAGCGGTGAACACCCCGCGTCCGTGTTGAACACGGCATAAAGACCTGGCTTCAAGGGGCGCGGATTCTGTGCGAGAGCCAGCGCCGCGAACGAGATTAGAAAAGCGATTCGGTTCATACAACCGATCAGTCTACCGTGGACTTTGGCGCGGCGGGCGAAGCGCTGGTCCACAGCTTACCGGCCCGCGGCCTAGCGCGTTCCGTGGTCGCCGGCCTGCCTTTGCCGCTCGTTATACTCGTCCAGAAAATCGAGCGCGGGCTTGTGCGGCAGGCTCATCACTTCGATTTTGTCGCCGAAACCCATCACCTGATCCTCCTTGGTTTTGTACGCAGGCCACTTGAGCAAGCCTTTGCCATTCGGGTCGCCGGTGGTCGCCAGATTCACCCAATAAGACGACATCGTGTCGGCCAGCTTGTGATCGATGTCGGTCCACGGCCGCGGCTGGTCGTTCGGGCCGACCGCGAATGGCGCCATGATCAGATTGTCGAACACGTACGAGATTTCCGAGCCGTGGAAAGCGCCTTTGGCACGGTTCTGCCCGGGAGGCACGTGGCTGAAGTAATAAACGTAGACTTTGGATTTCCCGGTTTTGGTCTGCTCGCGCGCCCAAGTGCGCATCTCCCATCCGAAGGTCTGATCGCGCATGCTCTCGGCTTGCGCTTCCCAGGCTTCCTGATCCGAGTTGAACGGATACAGCTTTTCAAATGCGGCGGCATCTTTTCCGAAGCGCCGCTCGGCGAGCTTACGGAAGGATGCTTCGGTGGTGCTGGGAGGCGTGAACATGCTGCCCTCGTCGTTGTTCGATCCGATGATGGTGGGCACATCGCTTTGCTTGCCCGTGGCGTAGATGGTGAAGACGTCTTGAGGCAGGAACCAGCCGTCCACGTTGGCACCGGTTTGGAAACCCTGGATCTTCATGAGATCCGCGGCGGGTTTGGCGCGCAGGGCTGTTAGGGAACTGGCGCCGGCGGATTGTTCAAATTTCAGGCCGGCCTGTTCCATATCGGCCAGCTTGCGCGCCGGTGCGAACTCGCCTCCGCTCTCGCCGATGGCTCGCTGGAACAGTCCACGCGCCAGCGGCGTCGCGGTCAGATAATTCACGCTCCAGGAACCGGCGGATTCGCCGAAAATGGTCACGCGCTTCGGATCTCCACCGAAAGCGGCGATATTTTTCTGCACCCATTCGAGCGCCGAGATCTGATCCAGCAGGCCGTAATTACCGGACGAATTGCGATCGGATTCCTTGGTTAATTCGGGAAGGGCGAAGAAGCCGAAGACGCCCAACCGGTAGTTCACCGTGACCACCACCACGCCTTTCTTCGCCAGCGCTTCGCCATCGTAGATGGAACCGGCGCCGCTGGTGAGCGCGCCGCCGTGAATCCACACCATCACCGGCCGCTTGTCCCTGGCTGATTTAGCAGCGGTGTAGACGTTGAGATACAGGCAGTCTTCACTCATGGCGCTCGCGGCGCCATTGGCCGCAGTGCCGGGACGCCGCTGCATGCAGATGGGTCCGAACTTATCGGCGGCACGCACGCCCTGCCAGTTCGCGGCAGCTTTGGGCGCATGCCAGCGCAGATCGCCAACCGGAGGCGCGGCGAACGGGATGCCTTTATAAACACGGACTTCGGGATTCGCGCCGGCGACACCGGAAACCTGCCCGTTCTCGGTTTTAACCGGATCGGTAATGGCGGCGCAAAGCGGCAGCAAGGCCGCGAAAAACAGGCTCGCACGAAGAGTACGCATACAAACGATAATACTCCTCGGAGACACGCCGCGCCGGAGTCTCCTAGTGTGCCGATTTGCCCGTTTCCTTCTTCCGGCCGAGCAGCGATTTCTTAGCGGTGGCGGCGATCCCAGCCGCACGGAGCTTCGCAATCCGGCTGACGAGCTTCACCGGAACCGGTTTAGCGAGTGGGAAATGGACCGTCCCCTTTCGCAAGTCATAACCCTTGAGCTCGTCTTCGAGCGCCGCGAAGAACGTCCCGGATGCGGCAAACAGCGAATAGTGTTCCTTGAACCCGGCGAAATACAGCATCGGCTTCCCGTGCAGCTTGTATCCGGGCATGCGATACCCAATGCCCTCGACGGCCTCCGGAACGGCCTTCCTGATCGCGGCGCGCACTTGTTCGAGCTTCGGCCGCACCGCCTCCGGCTGCGCGGCAATATATTCGTCAACCGACTTCGGAACACTTGGTTTCATAAGAGATACCCGCTCGTCAGTGGGTCAGATCGTAGACGAAGTAGTTAATCCCGGTGCGATACGCCAGGGAGGACCACTTTTCCTCGTATTTCGGATCGTCGGCGTTTTCCCAGCCGTCTCCCAAATCCATGTTGTGGCAGATGGCGACAATGATGCGTCCCTTATCGTCGCGAATGCAGCGCCAGTGTGGCTGCCTGCCGGTGGGGCCTTTTTCGTAGGTAATGTGGTTCTCCATCCAGTTAGAATAGCCGGGAACCTGAAATTTGTTGTCGAGATCGAAAAGGATGTGAAAGATGGGGTCGTTGTCGGGTATGTCTTCGATAGGCCGGTCGGGGAAGACGCGCCGGATGCTATTGACGAATGTCTGCCACTCGTTCAGGGGCTCCAGCGTGCCGTAGTCCGGATAGGCATCTGAGCCGTGAAAATCGTCCACCATGAGGAAGCCGCCGCGCAACAGATATTCGCGCAACTGATCGGCTTGATCCTGAGGCAGCAGCCAGTGGCCTACCTCGACCGCGTACAGTGCGGGCCAATTGTAAATATCGTTCGTGCCGTCAAGATCCACAACCTGCTCCACCGAACGCGTATCGATGCGCGTCAGCCGCCGGACGCCTTCGAGCAAATGCCGGTCCGAGCGCGGGTAATCCATGGTCCACTGGCCGGGCCATGCACGTCCGCCCATCAGGCGAAGCCGGGAATGGTCCGGATAGCCGAAGATGTCGGGATAGCGCAGACGGGCCCGGACCCATTCGTGGTCTTGATCTTTCCAATCTTTAGGAAGCGGGAAATTTTCGTACTCAACGGCCGGGTATTCTTTGAAAGGCCTTTGCGCTTCGAGCAGGCCCACCAGGAATACGGCCCCGACGAATCCCGCTGCCAGCGCGGTACGGAGACACATTACAGCGACACTTTCCATCCCAGGATAACACCCCGTATGCTAGTTGCTTCGGACGCCCGCGCTAGGAGCTTCGAGCGAACGTTCTAGCGCAATCCGCACCAATTGGCCGCGAGTCCGCACGCCGGCCTTCTCGAACAGGTGCTGTAAGGTCGCCTTTACTGAGCTGAGGGAGACTCCAATCTGGTAAGCGATCTCCTTGTTAGTTAAGCCTTCGAGCACGCTTCGAAGTACCTGCTGCTCGCGCGGCGTCAGATGAGCGGAGCGAGGCACGCCGGCTTGCGAGATGGCTGGCGATGCTGGCGCAGCTGTTTTCTGATCGCTCCAGACACCACCCGCCGCTACCGTGCGAATGGCTTCCAGCAGCGTGGCCGGCGCGCTGTGCTTGAGAAAAATGCCGGAAATTCCCAGCTTCCACGCCAGTGAGGAATCCAGGCCACTCATGCCCGCCGTCACCATCAGGATTTTCCCGCGATAGCCCGCGGCGCGCGCCGCACGTATGAAGCGAGTACCGGTATCATCCTCGAGTTCAAAATCCAGGAGAACGAGGTCGACCGCCGACCGCGCCAGCGCTTCCAAGGCTTCCACCGGCGTGCCGCATTGCGCGACGGTCTCAAAATCCTGCTCCGAGACCAGCAGCCGGCTCAGTCCCTCGCGGAACAGGATGTGGTCGTCAAGCAGTAAGAGTCGGATGGGCTGCATGTTCAACGGCCACTGAATGGGGAACTTCCGCGTCCGGGGCGACAGTCAGGTCCAGGACAAAGCAACAACCTGGGGGCTCGGGATCGTGCCGCAGATCGCCGCGGAACGATCGCATGAAAGCGCGCGACAAATACAAACCGAGGCCGGTGGCATCCGCTCCTTTCTGCAGCGGCTGAAAGAGCTTCCGTCCCGGCGGAATGCCCGGCCCGCTGTCGGTAATCCGAATTGAGATGCCGTCGGGGTGCGCCGAGGCCGAAATCTGGATGACCTTGCGTGCCGCCGATTCGAGCGCCCGCTGGCTATTCTTGGTGAGGTTCAACAGCACCTGCATCAGGCTGTGGCGGTCGGCCTGGACTAGCGGCAGATCCTCCGGGATGTTCCATAGCAGTTGGATGTCGGACTCCTCGCAGTAAGGTTCCAGCACGATGCGCAAGTCCGTGAGCACTTCGTGCAGGTCGAGATAGCCCGGTTCGGCGCTGCTGGTGCTCTGCTTGAGTTCGAGCGACGCGATTTTGGCCAGCGTTTCGACCAGCGAACCGAGTGCTTCAAAGTCCTGGTTGCCCGGCCAACACCCCGCTTCGCGCCAGGTTCTCGTGCATCATGCCGATGGCGCCGCACACGTTGCGGACCTCGTGCGAGACGGCCGCCACCAGGATGCGCGAGCCGGCCAGAAGCTGTTGCAGACTGGCCTCCTCGCGCTCCCTGAGTTCATCAGAGGCGTCGGCCAGTAGCGCGGCCAAACGCGGGCCGGCGGCGGTGGTGTACGTAGAGAAGAACACGTCCGCCAGAAAGACTTCGCCAGTCTCTTTCTGGCCGCGCGTCTGCATTTCGGTGCGGAAGATTTTCGCGCTTTCGTCGAAGGACGGCACGGACCCCAGAGCAGGGATGTAACGGGCGATACGCCTTCCCGGAAGCGTCCCGGCCGGCACTCCAAGTAGACGATGCGCGGCAGGATTGGCCAACAGGATCTCGCCCGACGCCGTCATGGTCAGAATCGCGGCCGGGCTGCTTTTAATTAAGAACTCCAACTGCTCTTCGGCCGAGCGGCGCGCCGCCACCTCCGCCATCTCGCGCCTGTAACCGCGCGCCACATCCCGCGACAGCAGCCCCGTGGTGGCCAGTGTAAGGAAGATCAGAATGTCGCGCGGAACTTGCATGTCCATCGGAAATGGGTCGAGCCAGTCCGAAAGGAACGTGCAAAACACGGCCGCCAACACCAGTTGCCACCATCCTAAAAACGTCCCCAGCAGTACCAGCGGAAACAAATATAAGAAACCCAGCGTGGCGCTTATTTCGATCTTCCAGTCCGCCAGCGCGATCAACGCGATGAGGACCGCGGCCAAGCTCAGCACCGCCCTGGGACTCCACTGTAAAATCCTGCGAATCATAAGCTAGCTTCTTTGATTTTACAGCGCCTGGCAGGGTCCGAATGTTACTTGCAACGATCTGCCAAATCGGGTTTGTCGCGATACTTCTCATGGCAGTTCGAACAGGCCATCGTCAGCGGGTCCGCCGCCGTCACGATATTGTCGGTGTTCTTGGTTTGCGCCGCCTTGTATGCCGTCATGCCGGCCTCGCGCAGTTGCTGCACGAATTGCGACCAGTCCTTATTCCGCAGCGGGACATCTCGGCCGTTGGAGCATTTCCGGCCCGGAAGTTCGAGAAGATTTGCGGCCTCGGCAATTGCCAGCGCGCTGTTCTCCACCGCTTGCCATTTTCCGTAGGTGCTGGTGAGCAGGTCGGTCGCAGAGGACGGAGTCTGAGCCGGCTTGATGTCGTTCGGATTGTCGCTTTGGGCCGCAAAGACGATGTTAGAAGCGGGGTACAAGATGCCCCTCATTAGCTGGGCGAGGTTGGCATACACTACTGCTCGGGGCGTTGGAACCGCACCTCGCGCCGCGGGAGCCGGCGGCGACTGGGCAAAAGAAAACCCTGTCACCATCGTGAATGCTATCGCCACCAACGTATGTCGAAGTGTAAGCGCAAACATATAGGCTTGATCTCCTTCCTTGTCACACAGAACTCGGGCCCGTCCGGTTCCTATTCTTGGCAGTGTATTGGTCCGCCATGGCGAAAACTAGCTATCTTTCGGCCATTTTTGACGGCTCGTGCCGCTGGTCCCTGCCTGGGCATGATCTAATACAGCTTGAATTATCAGGTCCGATTCCATGGATGCGGTCAGCAAGCCTTTATTTAAGTTCGCCATGGTCTGCCATCGTTGGCTCGGGCTCGCGCTGTGCTGGCTTTTCGTTCTTTGGTTTGTGTCCGGAATGGTCATGATGTATCGGAGCTTTCCGGAAGTTGCCCCGGCCGAACGTCTAGCCAAGCAGGACGGATTGAAGCCGGAAGCGGTTAACCTGGCGCCTCAAACTGCATTCGATCGCCTGCGCGATTCCGAACCGCCGCACGAAGCACAATTGTCGATGTTGGACGGCCGTCCGGTTTACCGGTTTCGCATCGGATCTTCGCAAGCCTCGGTGTATGCGGACAATGGAGCGATAGCACGCGGCGTTCCAGCGCAGGCGGCACTTCGGATCGCGGCCGCTTGGGTGCGCCGGCCGGGCGCATCGGCGCACTTCGATGGAGTTTTGACCCGCGCCGATCAATGGACCGTTAGCGGCGAGTACCGCGCGCTGCGGCCGCTTCTGAAATACTCGTTCCCGGACGGCCAACAGGTTTACATCTCCGAGAAAACCGGCGAAGTGGTGCAGCACACCACGCGGGCGTCGCGCCTGGTAGCCTACTTTGGCGCGATCCCCCACTGGCTTTATTTCACGCCGCTGCGAGATAATGGGCCGCTCTGGAACAAAGTTGTGGTCTGGTTGTCTGGGGCCGGAACGGTGCTGTGCATCCTGGGGTTGACCGCCGGGTTGTGGTTGTATGCGCCATCCAAGCCCTCCAGCATTCCCTATCGCGGGATGAAGCGCTGGCACATGATTCTTGGTCTGACTTTTGGCGCGCTCGCGTGCACTTGGGCATTCAGTGGCATGCTCTCTATGGAGCCGTTTGAATGGCTCCAGGGAGCGAGCGAGAACGCTTCGCGAATCGATTCGGCTCTGCACGGCCAGAGGCTCGATTTGAAGGCTTTCGGTTCCAGCACGCCGCAGGACGCGATCCGGCGCTCGGGCATCCATGTGAAGACTCTGGAGATGATGCTCGTCGGCGGTGTACCCTACTATTTCGCCCGGGAGTCGCCGCAGCTCTCCCGCATTGTGCCGGCCGGCGGCGGAGCCCCTTTCGATCGGTTCGACAGCGAACGAATTTTGAAACTTGTGGCGCAGGCGGCCCAGCCGGATTCCATCGCGGAGACTCGCATCGTCAGTCAATACGAGGCGTATTATTTGGACCGCCATCGGCGCCATCCCTTACCCGTATTGTTCGTGCGCCTGAACGACGCCCACGATTCGGCCTAGTATATCGATCTCAAGACCGCGCAGATCGTGGAAACATACGACAACCACTCGCGCTGGAACCGCTGGTTGTATCACGGCCTCCATTCCTGGGATTTGCCGTGGCTTTACCGCCACCGCCCAGCGTGGGATATTTTAGTTTTGACGTTGCTGCTGGGCGGCGCCGCGCTGAGCGTTAGCGCCGTAATTATCGGACTACGGCTTTTGCGGCGCACTCTACGCCCGCGGCGCACAATGAAAGAGCACCTATGCACACCATTCGATTTCTAATCCTCGCGACCATGGTCGCAATTCCTGCCACCAGCCAGTCGCTGTCCAGCTCGCCATTTCCCAATCCGGCGGGCGCGGAAAGCCTGCAGCCGAACTGGTCCTTGACGCCGGATGGTGGCGTCGTTCTCAATTGGACCGAAGCGTCCAAGGATGGCTCATACTCGTTGCGCTATGCGGTCCGGCGCGGCGATTCTTGGTCCCAGCCGGTCACCATCGCGGCGCATCGTCATTTCTTCCGCCATCCGGCCGAGGTTCCGGAGGTCATGGAAACGGCCGGCGGCCATTGGCTGGCGCACTGGGTTGAAAATCAAGAATCGAGCGACGCCGAGTTCGTGTACGTCTCTTCGTCAGCCGACGGAACCCACTGGACCACTCCGCTGATGGCCCATCGCGATCACAGTCCCGTCCAGCACGGCTTGGTCTCAATGATCGAGAACCCGGGCGGCGGAGCTTCGCTCTTCTGGCTGGAGGCGCTGAAGGGCGAAGACGGCCCGGTCTACCTGATGCGCACGGTGGTGGATGCGTCCGGCAAGGAAGTGAGCGAAGAGCGCTTGGACGACGATGTATGCGCCTGTTGCCCGACGGCCGTCGCGAAGACCACCAAGGGACTAGTGCTGGCTTACCGCGACCACACTCCGAAAGATATTCGCGATATCGCCATCTTGCGTTTGGAGAACGGGCACTGGTCCACTTCCAAGATAATTAATCCGGACAACTGGCAGATCGACGCGTGCCCCATCAACGCTGCGTCGATTGCAGCGCGCGGCGACCACGTCGCGATCGCCTGGTACACGGCTGCCCACGATTCATCGCAGGTCAAGATTGTTTTCTCGAGCGACGGCGGCGTCACGCTCAGCAAGCCGGTGGTTGTCAGCACCGGACACGCGTACGGTTATGCATCCGTGGTACTGGATGACAGCGGCAACGCGACCGTTTCCTGGCTGGAGCAGGGTTCGGGCGGCACGCGCGTCCTGGTCCGCGCCGTCACTTCCGCAGGCGCTCCGGGACCCGTGCTCCAAATCGCCAAGGGCGAAAAAAGCGAACTCGGCTACCCCAAGCTGGTTCGCTCGGCAAAGGACACCTTTATCGCCTTGGGTAGCGGCTCAAAAGTTATAACCGCTTCGATTCGGTAGAGCGTCAAGGGCCGCGCTGCTTGTCGAATCTTATTTAGGCCGGCCATATACTTGGCCGGGAGTGAGTTGAGGCGCTTTTCCGGGCTGGTTGCTGGGATTGTCCCAATAGGCGATCATGCGGCCGCACGACAGAATGCCGACCCAGATCACCAATGAGAGCGTCGCGGCGATTTTCGCAGCGGCGGGAGGACCGGCCGGCGAATCGAGCGCTTTAGGATTCCTGTAGACGCTCTTACGAAAAGCCATGGCGTGAATGAAAACGACCACCAGCAGCGACATTTTCATCAGGAAGTACGGATTGTCGTAGTAATCGTGGAACTTCGCGCCGCCCAAATGAATGCCGATCAGAAGCATGATGGTGAGGCCGACATGCTTCCACGGCCGCGTTTTGGCAACCACCACGGAGGCTGGAATGTTTTTCATCGCGACATTCAGAAGCCGCAGGTCGGTGAGCAGAATCAGGCCGCCGAAGAGGGCGATCATGGTCAGGTGACTGGATAGGATGACCGGATACAGCAGCCCCGATTCGCGGACCGCGCTGAAGTAGGGGAGATTCTGGATCGCGTTGCTAATTTGGTCCGCCGACATAGTGCAGCTCCTCGGTGAAGGCGTAGAAAATGCCGGCGAAAACCACGGAACTCCAGAGCAGCAGCGAAACGGCGCCGGTCATCACGCTGACGCCGCCAGAGGAATTCGACATTGCGACTTTCCGGTGAATCGTATAGTTGAAAACGATCGCCAGCAGCAGCGCCACCACTTTATAACGGAAGGACCAGTTGTAGTAATAGCTGAGGGGGTCGGTGGTGAAGATAATCATCCCGGTGGAGATCACGCAGACCAGGCCGATCAGGGTCCAGATACTGGTGGACCTCAGCACTTCGGCCGGAGACCGCTCTTTAAAAAGCAGGCCGAGCAGCCGGAAATCCACCACCGCGATGGTCCCAATGGACATGGCGAACATGGCGATGTGGATACATTCCATCAGAGGAAACGACCACTCGTTGTTGTTGAGCGGATTCTGCGTGATGTCGTAGGGGATCTGCATAGCCGCGCGATTTACTTCATCTCCCATTCGCCATTGGGCGTTCTTCACGCGATGTGCCGCGTGGCAGGACTGGCAGGAGCCACCAATCGTCTTGAGATCGGCTGACGCTTTCTCCCAATTACCCGCATTGGCATCCGCCGCAAGTTCCTTGGACGCGTCGTGGGCGGTCTTAGCGAAACCGATAGCATCGGCCCACTTGTGAGCTTCGAAATGCGCCTTCACATGTTCGAATAGGTCCGCCATTTTGTCGCCGGCGGCGGCAGTCTCGCCCGCTTGTTTGGCCGCAATGCCTTTCTGCGCGGTTGCGAAGCTTTTGTTGGTCTGTCTCATCCAACCTTCGAATTCCTCGTCTGAATGCGCATAAACCGCCATCGCGATGAACAAAGCGCAGCCAGCAATTACCAACGTCTTCATAATGAGCCTCCTAAGTTCGTATTCTACTCGCATTCGCGAAATCCGATCCGATCCGATGGCTGTACACCTAAAAGAAGAACTTGACCGCGCCTTGCACCTCGCGAGGCGGAGCGGCGCTGACCACCTGACCAAACAACGGACTGCTGATGTCGCCATTCACCGCCGTAGGTCCGAAGAAATTCGTATGATTGAACGCATTAAAGGCTTCCAGCCGGAATTGCAAAGTTTTCGACTCGCTGATCGTGAAGGTCTTGAGCAGCGCTAAATCGAAGTTGATCTCGCCAGGTCCGATGAACGATCGCCGTCCCGCGTCGCCTGGAGTGCCCAGGGCGTTGAGCGTAAACGCGTTCACGTTGAAATAAGGTTGGCCGTTACGCGGGTTGCCGTTCAGGTTGAGCGGCTGGCCGTTGTAATCCGGCAAGTCCAGGCTGTAGTTATTAACGCCGTTGGGATTGCTGCCCATCAAAGAGTTGTCGCCGTCGGAATGCAGCGTCACTGGAAAGCCGCTGTTGATCCTGGTGATTCCCGAAAGCTGCCAGCCGTTGGTCACGCCGCGGATGTGACCAAAAAAGCGATCGAATGGCAAGTCGTATTGATAACTGGCGACGAAGTTTTGCGGGATGTCGAACGACGACAAGGCTCGGGTCGCGGCGAAATTATAGGGATTGCCGGGATCGGAAATGCTGGAGGCCTGGTCAATCGATTTGCTCCAGGTGTACCCGATCAGGAAGCTCAAGTTCGGGGTGGTGTACCGCAGCGTGACTTCCAGCGCATTAAAACTGGAGTTAGCGATGGTGCCATCGTAATCGTCGTTGCCAAAGTTCGACCCCAAACCCTGACGCGTTCCGTTGTAGACCTGACCGGAGGCGCTGGTGTAAACCGTTTCTTCGCCAAAAGGCCCGCAGGTTGGCGATCCGGATGCGACTTCATTCGGCTGGCTCAGTGACAAACACAATGCCGGGTTACCCGGATTGCTGGAATACACCAAGAGCAGGTGATGCGCCTGTGAGCCGACATAGCTCACGCTCAACATCGTGCTGCGGCCGAACTGCCGTTGCAGGGAAAGAAAGTAGTTTTCTGTGTATGGATAAGTGTTCCATGGCACCGGAGCCGTCATGCCTTGCAGCGGCGCGAATGTCGAGAAATCCTGAGTTGTATTCGGATTTTTGATCCCGGTATTCAACGATGGAAAATTCAGCGGAAATGGATTGCCGAGGAACTGTCCATTCGCCGCCGTGACGAACGGAGTTGCGAACAGCGGCGGCCCGGGACTGGTGTAGCTCAGCCCATAGGGCGGCTGCGGCTCGTCGATTGCCATCGTGTTGCCCTCGATGACGGAGTAATAGATTCCATAGCCGGCGCGGATACTGCTATTACCCGGCCCGCCGGTAATCTTTCTGAGAAGACCGTCCGTTGCACCCGGCGAATACGCAATCCCGATTCGCGGCGAGAAGCGATTGCTCGAAGGTACCAACGTGCTTGGAACGCCCTTGTCGCCGGCGTAGACCAGGCTCGGGAAAGCTTGGGTAAAGACCTGCGACTGCTCTCCCGGAAGAAAGGTCGGAATCTGATTGTATTTCTCCGACCAATATGCCATCCAGTCCCAGCGGAGGCCAAAGTTGATCGTCAAATTGTTCGTGGCGCGCCAGCTGTCCTGCACGAAACCGCCGGCGTAATGATGACGAAGGTAATACGCCTGCGAATCCGCCTGGTTGTAAAGACTGGGGACGCCAATGAAGAAATCCGCGAAGTCGTTGCCGGTTTCCTGCCCGGCAAAGGTGAAGCCGCCGTTATATTCGGGGTTGGGATGCACGTTGACCTGCTCATAGCTGCCGATGAATCCGACCTTGAGGGTGTGCGTACCCATGACGCGCGTTAAAGTGTCGTTCCAGGCGTAGGTATTGTTGAATTGCGCGAGGTTCGTGATGGGAACACCCATGACAAAAGAATTGAAGATGACGTTTTCGATGCCCTCGATGGCGGGGTCGAGCGGAACGATGCCCGGAGTCCCCACGCCGGTGACGAAGCCCTGGGACGCCAGGCTGGGACCCACGCCTCCGGCGGGCTGACCGACGTTATTGGCGTCCCGCATGAAGCTGAGGCGAGCCTCATTGACAATGGTCGGGCCGAATGTCTTGGTATCGCCGATGCTGATGAGCTGTGAACGTCCGAGATTGAGTCCCGCGAATCCGGGCACTGTGGCGCCTCCCTGGCCGCTGGGATATGGGTTGTTCAGATTGTAGTCGTCAAAGAAGTCGTAGAAGGAAATCTGCCCCCATTTACCCGCGTCGGCATCGAAGCGAAGACTGCCCTTGTCATCCCTCAGAATTTCTCCGTAAGCCCCGGTGGTGAACGTGGAGGGACCGTCGTTGGGGAGCGGGATGTACGGCAGCAGGTGGGAAACGGGCGCGGCCCAAACCGACTGCGGGATGATCGCTCCGGGAAAGACGCAGGAAGAGGAACCGCATCCGGAATTGTAGTAAGGCTCGCCGGCGGTTACCGGGTAGCCCAATTTTTGCGAGAGCAGGTTCGCTAAATAGGGACCGCTGACGGTGCCCGAAAGGGTGCTCGATGCATCGCTAAAGTTGCCGGCCCGCTCAGCCAAGGTGGGAACGGCAATGAGGCCGGTGTCGATGCCCTGCGCGTTTCGCGTGCCCTGATAGTCGGCGAAAAAGAATAGCTTATTCTTTTTGATCGGTCCGCCCACTGTGCCGCCGAACTGGTTTTGCCGATAGAAACCGCGCTCCGGCGAAAAGAAATTGCGCGCGTCCAGATCCGTGTTCCGCAGGAACTCAAAGGCGCTGCCATGAACATGGTTCGAGCCGGATTTGGTGACGACATTAATGATGCCGCCGCTATAGTTTCCGTATTCGGCGTCGAAGTTGTTGGTGAGCACGCGGAACTCGGTGATGGAATCGAGGTTGGGAATGATCGCCGTGCCGCCGTTCATCATTTCCTTCACGTCGCCGCCGTTGACCAGAAACCCGTTGGCATCTTCACGCTGGCCGCTGATGGATTGATTGCCCGGGTTTAAGCCGCCCGAAGGCTGGATCGCTACCGAGGCGCCCGCCATCACGATCGAATTGGGTGTTTGGGTGGACATGGGAACAATGCCCGGCTGCAGCGCCAGCAAATCCGTATAACTACGCCCATTCAACGCCACTGCCGGTCATCTCTTTTTGACTGACAACCTCACCCACCTGAGTGCTGCTCGTCTCGACATGAACCGGCTCAGTGCTCTCCACTACCGTGACTTGCTCGGTCTGTTCTGAAATCTGAAGAGTAAAGTCCATTCGAATCGCTGCGTCGGCATCGACTGTGATCGCGGATTTCTTTTGGGGACTGAAGCCTTGGGATTCCACTTGAAGATCGTAAGTGCCTACCGCGAGCCTGGGAAAGCTATAGAAGCCGCTGCTATCGGTTTTGGTCTTGGTTTCGAGGCCCTGGGCCGTATTCGTCGCGGTTACGTCCACCCCGGCGATGACCGCGCTGGTGGCATCCGTGATCGTTCCGGAGATGCTTCCAGTGACTGCGGTCCAGGCCAGTGTGCTGGTCCACATCAAACCAGCTGCCACTTGCATCCACCGAACGATATTCACTTTACTGAGGCCAATTTTCACCAGTTCATTGCGCCAATCGAACACAGTTAGCACGTCGATTGCCACCATTCGTCCACCGAGTCGTGGGCAATCCTCAGGATAGGTTGGCAGGGGCTGCGGGACTAGTTATCTTTCGGCCATTTCTTGGCCGGCGCCGTGACACGCGCCGCACATCCTGTGATGCGCTGCTTACTGATTCATCACGGTTTCTGTCGTTACACTCGATGGCCCCGAGTGAACAACCACCGGCCCTATGTCAGAGCGCCTAGTCTACTGCTTAGCCGATTCTGGCGTATTGAACTTCGATTCCGGGATCGAAGCGTTAACCTGGATATTGTTCAAGTGAATCGCATCGCGCCCGTCCAGCCAAGCAAACGTCAGGCTGAATGGAAACTTGATGCCGCCGACGTCGCGATAGTCGGAAAAGTCCATCTGGGTGGGCACGCGGCCGATCGGAGTCTGGCCGTAACGTTTGATGCGCAGTAGCAAGCCCGACTCCTGGTCGAAATACAGCGTCACCAGCGTTCCGCCGGGGCCGGTGCCCTGCAGCACATTCACCAGACGATCCTGTCCGATGCCGACGTTCTTCTCTTGCGCCGTCTGGCTGGAAGGGCCGGGCAGGTCGCTGATTGTGGTGGGTAAGCTCACGCGCGGGTTGCTGATGACCTGTTTGATCTGGCCGGGGAAGGAGAGCTCGGCGTCCAGCTTGGCGCCCTGATACTCGGTTCCAGTCAGCTCGTACTCGCCCAGCAAGGTGAGCGGCGACTTGATCCAGGCCGTGCGGCCATTGCAGGTGCGGATGCTGTCGGGCCGTTCGGTTTCTTTCTTGAATTCGATCAGCGTGGTTCGCATGTCGGGCGCTTTGGCGTACAGGTGGACCGTACCGCCGCCGCCGAATCCGCCAAACCCGACGCTAGTCCCGGTGGCGACGTAGCTCTTCAACCCAGCCAGCTTGTCCGCGCCGCCCAGAGCCTGAATATACTTGTCCAGAATCGCGCTGGCCGGAGGTTGGCCGGGTTCTTGCCTCAGCACGTCGTCCATATCCATCGGACCGGGGCCGTACACGAATTCCAACGTGGGCGTGGTGGACGGATGATCCCGGCCATGATGACAAGTCCAGCAGGTGACATTCTGGCGGTTGTTGAAGTTGTCGTGATTGATGGCTTTCACCATCGTGACCATCCGGCGCGCAGTCAGTTTTTTCGGATTGTCGTCCGCGGCCCAATCTACTTTATCGGTGCCAGCATTGTTGTGACACTCCGAACAATCGAAGCCCACGGCGGCAGACATAATTCCCATGGTGCCCAAGAAATCGTCCACGGTAATGCCCTTGAGCACCTGGACGTTCTTGAAAACTTCTTCCGCCATCTTGGGCTTGGCTTGGGGAGCCTGGGGCGTGGCGACGCCTGCCAACCACAAAACAGCGATTCCAGCGGCGGCTGGGATCAGCCATCTCGACTGAAAATTCATAACGTGTTCCTTCCTCTTCGCGGTTTCGCTTGTTAACAACCTAAGTGGTCGCGGCGGCGATACGCTAGATATCTTTCGGTCATTTTCTCATCGGATCAGGCTCACGGGCGCGACGGGATCAGTCGCACCAGTGCAGGTATTATCCGTAAGCCTCATTGTACTCTGAGAGCGTGGCGATTGACCTGGCCGGCCGGCGTAACACAAGCGGTGCGCCGCTTGAGGCGCTGCCTCCTACTTTCGCTGGGCGTCATCGGGCGCGCCAGTTCCGGTCGATCCAAAGAACAGCTTGCGTCCATCGGGCAGTGTCACATCTCTGCCGTTGCCGCTGTTCGATCCGTCCTTGGCCTGGTAGCCGTCCACGATGACCTCGGTACCGATCTTCAACGAGTCCTTGGTGAAGCCGCGCCGGAACAGCGTGTTCGGCGTGCCGGCTTCGATCATCCACTCGCTGACCGTGCCGTCGGCGTTCTTCACGTCGATGTGCAGCCAGGCGTGCGGATTGATCCATTCCATTTTGGTAACCGTGCCGCGCAGGTGGATCGGCTTTTTGGAGTCGAACTCGGCCTGAAAGGCATGGTGCGCCCACAGACCCGCGGGCGCCAGCAGTCCGGCACCAATAAACAAAATAGCCAGTTTTTGTCGCATCTATTCCCCTTATCACTTGTTCACTACGATGGGATTCTTGTAATACGGGCCGTAGATCAGGTCTTCGACAAACTCCACGCACCGAAATTCCATCAGCCGCGCGTCCTTTTCCAGATGCTTATAGAGCGGCATGCTGATCTTCCACGGCCGCGAATAGACCTGCGGATCCTCGATGGTGGCTTCGTACATAAGCGCATCGGGACTGATGGGCGTATAGCGTTCGGTCACGTGCAGAGCGTCGCTGTGGTAGTCGCCGGCGCGGTCAAACCAGGTGCGCTCGTCGAGATTGGTCACGCTGACCACCAGCGTATCGCCCTCCCAATGACCGACAGAATGGCCCATCAGGTAGTCGGTTGGGCTTTCGGGCGGGTTCTCCATATAGATCGTCCGGCTCGCATTGGCAAATTCGTAAGAGATCAGGATGATGTTTTTGCTCTGGAGGATCTGGAAAGGAAAAGGCTCGTAAGTGGCGCGTGGAACGCCAGGTTGATAGCACTTTATCTCCGGGTCGTCGGTATGCCGATGCTCCGAATTGCGTTTCTTTTGCTCCAGCGCGGCGGGCAGGTAGGGAATTTCGCCGCCCTCGAGTACGCCGATGCCGCCCGGTTCAGCGCCTTGCGCACCCAGCGCCAGGATGTTGCCGGCTTGGGCGGAATGGTCTTGGAGATCCCAGTTGGCGGTGTTTAGAGCCTGCCAGATGCCGTTCAGATTGGGCTTGCCGTCGGCCGTGCGCGGCCCTTTGGAGGAGGTGGTCTGAGGCTGCGCTGTTGCGGTCACAAGAAGAAGAATGCCCCCAGCCGCGAATGGCGCCATCCATCGTCCACGTGGACTTGGCATTGGTCCCCTCCAAATCAACACGCGCACGGTCAGGCTTACGCCCAGGCCCGTGCGCGATTAGAACCCGCGGGCGCTCAACGCGCCTCAGCGGTCATTCAAATTTCCAGCTCCGCGTGTTCGTCCGAACGGCGGTTATTTCTTGTCTTCCTTGTCTTCCTTGTTTGCCTCGTACGGTGCGCCCGTGCCTTGCGAGCCCAGGAACAGCTTCTGCCCGTTCGGTAGCGTGATATCGCGTCCATTGGCCCGCAGCGAACCGTCTTTGGATTGATATCCATCGACGATTACAGTGGTCCCGATCGCGATCGTATTCTTGTTGAAACCGCGCCGCAGCAGAACGTTCGGGCTGCCGGCTTCAAACATCCAGTTGCTAACCGTTCCATCGGGATTCTTTACATCCACGTGGATCCACGAATGCGGATTGATTAACTCCACCTTGGTCACGGTCCCTTCGAAATGGACCGGACGCTTAGCGTCAAATTCCGCGGCGAACGCATGATGCGCCCAAGCCGGCATGCCCGCCACCAGCAGACCAACACCCGCTGCCAACATAGCAAACTTTGCTCTCATCTGAAGATTCTCCTTGCCAACTTACTGGGAATTGCTAGCTTCAATTATAACCTGTACTTGTTTTCCCTGCCCGCCAGCTGTCTGGCAGCTACTTCTTGCGATACTTTCCGTACATCAGCTCTTCGACGAACTCCACGCACTTGAATTCCAGCAATTGCGCGTTCTTTTCCATGTGCCGGTACAAGGGCATGCTGATCTTCCAGGGCTTCGAAAACACCTTGGGATCCTCAATGGTGGCTTCGTAATTGAGAATGTTCGGCGCCATGCGGCGTGTAGCGCTCCACCACATGCAATGAATCGCTGTGGTAATCGCCGGCCCGGTCGAACCAGGTGCGCTCATCCATCCCCGTCACGTCCACCACCAGCGTGTCGCCTTCCCAATGCCCGTAGGATTGCCCCATCCAGGTGTCGATCGGCGCCGGCCCTGGATCCTTCAGATAAATGTTGCGAAACGCGCTGTCGTACTCGTACGCGATGGCCAGATATTTTTCGCTCTGAAAGATCTGAAACGGGTAGGGCAAATAGGTGGCGCGCGGAACGCCCGGCAGATAACAGCGGACCTCCGGATCGAGATCCAAAAAGTGCTGCTGGTTGGCTTTTTTCTTTTCCAGCGCCTGTGGCAAATAAGGGATGGTCCCGCCGTCGACGACGCTCAGGCCGCCGGGTTCAGCCAGCAAAGTGCCGGCTTGGACGATCGGGCTCTCATGCGCGGCGTGCGCTTCCAAGTCCCAATCGGCAGTGTTCATGGCCTGCCAAATTCCGTTCAGGTCCGGGTGGCCGTCCGGACCACGAGGCGCCCGGTAGGCTGCTTGTCCAAACGCTGGCAGCGTCGCCAGCAAGAAAGCGGTTGTTGCGCCGAACACGATAAACCGATTCTGCATGAGAACGATTCCTCCACGCGCTACATGGTACGTTTCGGGGCGAACGGTATGCTCGGCCCACGTCCTGACTAGCCCGGTCTGCCGATTTTGGCACGTTACGTGTTGCAACGTCAAGCGTGCTAGACTGCGGTGGATCGAAAGTTTTCGCAGTAAGCAGGAGGCGTGATGCGGGCAGTCGGATTGCTTCTTTTTATGTTGGCCGGTGCAGCGGTCGCCCAGGCCCCTTCCTTTCAGCCGGTGGGATCCATGGGCGAGTTGATGATTCGCATTATCTATCCCACGTCGGACGCACTTTTCTACATCGAGCGCGACCCGCCTAAGACCGACGTGCAATGGAACGCGATCCGCACTCAGGCCCTGATGCTGGCTGAATCGGGGAACCTCATGCTGCTGCCCAACCGTCAGCGCGATCAGGGCGATTGGATCAAGGAAACCAAAGTCATGATCGATCTGGCCGCCACCGCATACCGTGCCGCGCTGGCCAAAAACATGGATGGAATCCTGGCCGTCGATGACAAGCTGGCCGACTCCTGCATCGTCTGTCACCAGCAGTATCGCGCCAATTATCCCAAGCGGGCGCCGCAACCGCCGCCGCAGCAGAAGTAGCGATTAGCCAACCCGCCAGAGCGCTTGCAGTTTGCCGGCCTGTGCGCGGCCCTGCTCCAATCCGGCCTTGGCAGCGGCGGGCCTGCGCCGGTAGTCCATCAAGTTGAGGCCGAACGCTTCCAGACTCGCGGCATCGGGAAGGATCAATTCCACGCGGCTTCCGCCTTGCCGCGCCGCATCGAGTTCCTCTTCTAAACGGCGGCTAAAAGCTTCGGCCATCGGCGAAGCGGCGGCAGCGCTTACGGTCAAGGCCAGCACGAACACGACATCGTAGCCTCTGGCCATGTCCGCATTGGTGGCCGATCGCATCCCTCCGTCCATGTAGCGATGGCCGCGAATGGAAACGGCAGGAAAGATTCCGGGAACGCTGCAACTGGATGCCACCGCGCGGCCCAGGCTGACTCCCGAGTCTTTGTTCCACACCACGAAAGCGCCATCGGCGGTGTCGACGGCGGTGCACGCGAATCGATCCGGCCACGAACCTTCGGGGTAATCCCGGATGGCTTGGCCGAAGCTCGCGATAAAGGCGTCTTCGCCCATGGTTTGCACCTGCAGGGCCCACGCCCCGATATCCGCGCGCGCTTGTTCAGCCGGGCCGCTGCCTGAAACAGCCTGGGTCATCTTCTGAATCAGCACAGAAAGATCCGGCGGACTGGACCCGAGCAATTGGCTGGGCGAAGACGCCTGCTGATCCGGCCGCTCGCTCAAGAACGGTGTGGCCAGCGCGGCTGCCGGGCGTCCCATCGCCAACTGGGAGCCAACTACGGACCCCGCGGACGTACCCAAAATTAAATTCGCGTCCGACAGGTCCAGCCCGGCTTCGGCCAACCCGGTCAGGAATCCCGATTCCCAGGCGATGCCCACGGGCCCGCCGCCACCAAGTACCAGCGCTCGCGTTGCCATAGCGGTCAGTAACCTTTCAACCCTTCCGTCAGCTCGATGCGCGTGCCCACTGGATCCAGAATAAACGCGATCTTCAACCCGCCCAGCTGCGGCATCTCGCGATAAGCCAGATCGAACGGCACTCCCTGCGCCTGGAGATTCTTGCAGAACGCCTCGAGTCCCTGAATCTCGAAGCCGATGTGATCGAGCGAGCGGCCCTTGGTAGGAGCCGGCGCGCTGTCGGCCTTTCGAAAATCCACCTCGCCGCCCGGAAGCTTAGCCGCCAGAAAATCGCCGCGCTTGCCGGCCTGGGCGCCGAAGGTCTTGACATACCATGCGCGCAGGCTATCTACGTCGGTGGTCGCGATATGGATGTGGTGAAACGCGATCGGGGTCTTCAACGCGGCGTCTTGGGTGAACTCGACCCACACCTTTTCGGGAAACTCCGCGATGAACTGCTTTTGGTCCGGGTGATCGAGGGGAAACTTGGTTATCCCAGCGGCAATCAGCTTAGCCTTCGTATCCGCGGAGCTCTTCACCAGAAAGCCGAAGTGATTCACAGTGGAACCATCCGACCCCTCGCTAGGCGCGGTGCGGGCCTTTTGAACCACGATGAACACGCCTGGAAACTTCAGCATCTCGAGCGAACCGGCGTGCGTGACCTGCCCTCCCAGCACGTCGACCCACAGTTTTTTTTGGGCCTCCGGATCCGCCACCACCAGGTGCATATGTCCCACCGAGACGCCGCTATCGTTCGGAGCAGCGATTTGAGCCAACAAAGAAGCGGCCGAGGCCGCAAGCAGAATGAGCCAGCGCATGCGTGTTAGGCTATCACGAAGCGAGTTGGCGCCGCGCTAGCTGATCGTTAATGCAGCGCGCCAGCTCATCCGGCCGTTGGGAGCCGATTACGACGATTGCTCCCTTGGACATTTCCAGTTCTACCCCGCGTGTGCCCTCTGCCAGAAACGCGCGGCCTCGGGTGGAAGATCGGAAACCGTAGCCACCCCAGTCCGGTCCAGGATGGAACGTCACGGGCCGAGCCGATTTGATGGAAGTGAGCGCGATGCTATAAGAGCGCAGCAGACCGCGCATCTTGACGGTAAGCTCTAGCGGCCGCACCTCCGTCACCAGTTTCAGGGTGTTGAGACGCAGGTACACCAGCCAGAGAAAAATACTCCACCCGATTATGCTCCCGTTGCTCATCGGCTGCTTGCCAAAGGAATGGCCGAATGCGACTTGCCAGATGGCAAGCAGCGATAGAATCACCGGCGGCACGGCCGTCAGAACTCGTAAACGCCGCTGACGAAAGCGTTGCTCTTCATGAAACAGCGGCAGCTCTTCATGAAACAGCGGCTCCGAGGCACCGCTCATACTTCTAACGTAGCGCGCCCATCATGTACTGCAACACAGCGTTCTGGTTCTGATAATCGTACTTGGCGTTGACATTTTCGATTTCGGCTTGCGTGAGGTTCAATTGCGCCTGAGTCAATTCCACGATAGAAGACAAACCCAGATTAAAGCGCCCCTGCGCGAGATCGAGAGCCAGGGCGGCTTCGCGCAGAAACTCGGCGGTAACGTCAATGCGTTGGAAAGCGGTGAAGGCGCTGGCCCAGGCCACGCGAACGTCCCGCGCGATCCGCTCCTGTTCATCGCGCAGCTTTTGATCGGCTTCGAGCGCATGCTGGCGCGCCGCTTCGCGCCGAGCCGAAAAGAGATGCCCATTAAAAACCGGGATGCTGGCATTCACGGCAACGCCTTCATAACCCGTCGGAATCGGCGACGCCGCGGGTGTATTGATGTACGGAATCGCGCCGCCCACCGCGACCGCGCTCACCGTCGGACGCGACAGATCCCGTTCCGCCTCGAAAAATCGGTAAGCGGCGTTGCGCGCGGCCTGCAGGCTGGCCAGCTCAGGCCGATTGTTCAAAGCCTGGGCCACCAGGTTGTCCGGAGTCGCAGGCGGGCCCGAGGGCAGCGGCTCGTCCACCAGGGTGTAATTAGCCGGCTGATCGGAACCCACCGCGCGCCCTAATTCCGCGAAGGCTTGCTGGACATCTTGCTGCGCATTGATGAGAAGCAGCTTCGCTTCCGAGACCGTGACATCGGCGAAGCTCACGTCCAACTGCGATTTGAGCTGGTTCCGGGCCAGTTCGGTCACCTGATCGGCCAGCGTCTGACGCGCCGCCACAGTTTGTTGCGCCACTTTGACTACGGCTTGAGAATGCAGCACGTCATAATAGGATCGATTCACGGCCAGCAGGACGTCAAAGCGCGTGGCATTTAAAGTTTGAGCCGTGGCTTGCGCGGTAGAGCGCGCGCTCGAAACCAGGCTGGGAGTCCGGCCCGAATCGGTGATCAATTGCGTGACGATCACGCCTTGACCGACGCGGTTGAAAAGCCGCGATGCCGATAGATCTCCCGCGCCGACGCGCGAAAGATCGTTGCCTTGCGAGCCGGTGAGTTCACCCGTGAGGAGCGGATAATAGGGCGCCCGGTTGATGACAATCTGTTGATTGGCGAAGGCCACTTCTTCCTGCGCGGCCTGTATCTGCGGATGATTTTGCACCGCCAGCGCTTCGGCCTGTTGGAGCGTGAGCCGCGCCGGCGTTTGCGCACTCACGCTGGCGGCGCCGAAGACGGCGAGAATGAAAGCTCTACCCAGTAAACTGCGCCGCAACGGAAGGCCGGGGCGGCGATTTCGACGCTGATTGTGGCGGCCCCAGCCTCCTGCGGCGCTATGAAGCAGTCTCTCCTGCATTCCGTTGTCTCCTTCCATAAACGAGTAAGTACGCGGCCGGCACGATGAACACCGTCAGGAGCACCGAGGAGGTCAAGCCCCCGATGATGGCGCGGGCCATGGGCGTGTATTGCTCGCCGCCGGTCCCCAGCTTCATGGCCATCGGAATCATCCCGATGATGGTGGCGAGCGAGGTCATCAGAATCGGCCGCAGGCGCACCCGGCAGGCGGTCACGACCGCGTCGGCAACCGACAGGCCCTGCTCTTCCAGTTTGTGCGCGAAGTCCACGATCAGAATGCTGTTGGAATCGGCGATGCCGATCAGCATCAGCACGCCCATCAGCGACATCACGTTCAGCGTGGTGTGGGTCAGCGGCAGGATGATCAGCACGCCGACGAATCCCATGGGAATCGCCAGCATGATCAGGAACGGATCGATGAAGGAGCGGAACTGCGCGATCAGAATCAGGAACAGCAGAATGAACGAGATGCTGAAGCCGAGCGCGAAGCTCTTGAAGGACTGCTCCATGCCTTCCACCATGCCGCGCAGATGTCACGCGGATATTGGACGGCAGCTTGGCGTCGGCGATGGTCTGCCGGATCGCGGTGGTCAGTTTTCCCAGATCCTCGCCCGAGGGCGTGACGTAGATATCCACGATGCGCTGGATCTGGTAATGATCGATTTCCGTGGGCGACTGGAGGTTCTCCAGTTTCACCACCGAATCGAGCGTGGTGGGTTCGGTAAGATTGGGCGCGCGCAGCGGAATCTGCTTCAGATCGACCAGGTTGTGAATCGCCGGCTTGCCGTGCTCGTCATACTGCACGCGTGAGGAAGTAGTCGTTGCCGGTCTTATAGTCCACCCAGTAATTCGGCGCGATCATGGTGTTGGAATTCAGCGCCGTGATGACGTTAGTCGACGATATCCTTTTGGGTAAGCCCCAGTTCGGCCGCGTGCACGCGGTCGACATTCAGGCGAAAGGCCGGATAATTCATATCCTGCGGGATGTAGATCTCGCCGACCCCGCGAGACTGCCGGATGCGGTCGGCCAGATCCTGGGCCACGTTATAGGTGGTCGCGAGATCGCGGGTGTTGACCTGGACGTCGATGGGCGCCGGCATGCCGGAATTGAGAATGGCGTCCACCATCGAGCCGCTCTGGAAGAACGCGCGCACATCCGGGAATTGCGCCGCCAGATCTTTCCTGCACGCGGTCCATATAGACCAGGCTGCTGACCTTGTGATCGTCGTTCAGCGCCGCCTGGATGGTGGCCGTGTATTGTCCGGCGTTGGTGGTGTAAAGCGAGGAGAAATCGTTGACCACGCCGATGTTGGAGACGATCATCTTCAAGTCGTGCGGAGCCACGACGTGGCGGATCAGATCCTCGATCCTGGCAACGTACTGGTCGGTCACTTCGATGCGGCGTGCCGGTAGGAACTTTGATGTTGAGGGTGAACTGGCCGGCGTCGGTCTGCGGGAAGAAGGCCAGGCCGAGAAACGGATAGATCGCCAGGCTGGCCACGAAGACGCCGATCAGCAGCGCCAGGGTCAGCGCCGGACGCTTCAGCGCGCGCCGCACCCAGCGCTCGTAGAAATCCAGCAGCCGGTTGAACATCCGGTTGAACCAGGCGTTGAAACGCGCCGCTCCAGGAGCGATCCTCCAGCGGCTCTCCGTCGCCGTGCCCATGCTGAACTCCCTTCAGAAACTTGGAGCAGAACAGCGGAATCACCGTCATGGCCACGACGAAGGAGGCCAGCAGCGACAGGCAGAAGGCCAGAGCCAGGGCGGAGAACAGGAACTTGCTCACGCCTACAGACGTGACCGGGAAGAAATCCACCACGTCGACCAGCGTCGCCGCCAGCACCGCGAGGTTGACTTCGGCGCCGCCTTCCTCGGCGGCGACCCGGCGACGACCCCATTTCCAGGTGGCGGTAGATGTTTTCCAGCGAGATCACGGAGTTGTCGATCACGCGCGAGAACGCCAGCGCCAGGCCGCCCAGAATCATGGTGTTGATGGTGCTGCCCATCATGTAAAGAACCACGAACGTGGCCAGCGCGGAGATGCGGGATCGACAGCAGCACCGCGAACGTGGCGCGCATGCTTCCCAGGAAGATCAGGATCATCAGGCTGGTGAGCACCAGGCCGATCAGGCCTTCATGCAGCACGGTGTTCAGCGCTTCCTTCACGAAGACCGACTGATCGAAGACGATGCTGGTCTTCAACTGCTGCGGGAGATCGAACAGATGGCCGATCAGATTGCGGACGTCGTTGACCACCTGGATGGTGTTGGTGTCGCCGCCCTGCTTCATGATCGGGATGTAGGCGGATTTCTGGCCGTCGATGCGGACGATGTTGTACTGCAACTGGCTGGCGTCCTTGGCCTCGCCGACGTCGCCCACCGAAACCCAGCTGTGTGCCCACCGTCTTCAGCGGAACGTCGTTCAGGTCCTCGACGTTCTTCACCAGGCTGTTGGAGTAGACGTAGTAGTCGTTCGGCGCCGATCTTGACGTCGCCCGCCGGAAGAATCAGGTTGCTGTCGTTGACCGCGTCGACCACATCCATCACGCTCAACTGGCGCGACAGCAGCTTGTAGGGATCGACATAGACCATCGCCTGGCGGTACTTGCCGCCGAACACGCCGGGAATTTCGGCGCCTTTCACCACCGCGATCTGGTTGCGGATCTGGAACTGCGCCAGATCGTGAAGCTGCGTTTCGTTGAGCCCCTCGCCCTTCACCGTCACCAGGCAGACCGGAAGGCTGGAGGCGTCGAACTTCAGCACCACCGGCGGCAGCGTGCCGGGCGGCAGGCGCTTCAGATCGGCCAGCGCCAGGTTGGACAGCTCGCGTGACATCGGCGTCGGCGTTGGTGCCCGGCTGGAAGAAGACTTTGATCATGCTGACGCCCAGCAGCGAGCGCGACTCCATGTGATCGATGCCGGACGGCCAGCGTGAAAAACCGTTCCAGCGGATTGGTGATATCGGTCTCGATATCTTCCGGCGGCATGCCGGAATAAAACGTCGCGACCACCACTTCCGGCATGATTGATGGTCGGGAACAGATCCACCGGCATGCGGGCCAGGCTGGTGATGCCGATCACGGCCAGCGCCAGGCAGACCACGACGATGAAGTACGGATTGCGAATGGAGAAGCGCGGCATCGAGATTACTCCGGCTGCGGGCTGCAGGCCTCCTGCGATAGACCAGAAGATAAGCCGCCGGAACGATGAAGACGGTCAGCAGAACCGAGGAAGTCAGGCCGCCGATAATGGCGCGGGCCAGCGGCGCATACTGCTCGCTGCCGGTGCCCAGCTTCAGCGCCATCGGCACCATGCCGATGATGGTGGCGAGCGAGGTCATCAGGATCGGGCGCAGGCGGACCCGGCAGGACGTGATCACGGCATCCTCCACGGATCTGCCCCTGCTCCTCCAGCCGGTGCGCGAATTCCACGATCAGAATGCTGTTGGAGGCCGCGATGCCGACCAGCATCAGAATCGCCCATCAGCGACATGACGTTCAGCGTGGTATGGGTCAGCGGCAGCATCGACCAGCACGCCGATGAATCCCATGGGAATCGCCAGCATGATCAGGAACGGATCGTTGAAGGACCGGAACTGCGCCACCAGGATCAGGAACAGCAGCACCACCGAAAGCGACAAGCCCAATGGCGAAGCTGTGGAACGAATCGTTCATTCCCTGCACCATGCCGCGCAGATTGATGCGGATGTTGCCGGGAAGTTTCTGTCCGTCGAGCAGATGCTGCTGATCTGCGCCGAGACCTTGCCCAGATCTTCGCCGGAAGGAGTGACATAAACGTCGGCGACGCGCTGGATCTGATAATGATCGATTTCCGTGGGCGACTGCACGAAATCGACGCTGGCGACGTTGCCCAGCGTCGTGGTGGGCACGCGCGCTGCGATCGTGCCATGCCGATCCGGGCGCACGCCGGCGATCTGGCCCTTCGGCGCGCGCCGCGCAGCGGAATCTGCTGTCAGATCGACGAAGTTGTGAATGGCCGGCTGGCCATTCTCGTAATACTGGACGGTCAGAAAATAGTCGTTGCCGGTCTGGTGGTCCACCCAGTAGTTGGGCGCGATCATGGTGTTCGAATTGAGCGCGGTGATGACGTTGTCCACGATCTCTTTCTGCGTCAGGCCCAGTTCCGCGGCGTGCACGCGATCGACTTCAGCCGGACGCGCCGGATAATTCATGTCCTGCGGGATATAAACCTCGCCGATACCCGGCAGCTTGCGGATGCGCGCGGCGAGATCCTGCGCGACGTTGTAAGTCCGGTCCAGGTCGCGGCTGCTGACCTGGACGTCGATGGGCGCGGGCATGCCCATGTTGAGAATCGCGTCCACCATCGAGCCGCTGGAGAAGAACGTGCGAAGATCCGGGTATTGGCTGGCGATCTCGCCGGCGCACGCGGTCCATGTATTCGAAGCTGCTCGATCTTGTGTGAATCGTTGAGCGCCACCTGGATCGTGGCGGTGTAGGGGCCGGCGTTGGTGGTGTACAGAGCGGAGAAATCCGGCACGATTCCGATGTTGGAAACGATCATCTTGAAATCGGCCGGGTCGACGACTGTGCCGGACCAGGTCCTCGATTTTGGCTACGTATGCGTCGGTGACTTCAATGCGCGCGCCGGTGGGGACTTTCAGGTTGATGGTGAACTGGCCGGCGTCGGTCCGCGGGAAAAACGCCACACCCAGCAGCGGGATAGATGCCAGGCTGGCCACGAACAGCCGCCAACAGAGCCACTATGGTGAGCACCGGATCGCGGAGCGCGCGGCGCACCGAGCGCTCATAGAAATCCAGCAGACGCGTGAACCCCCGGTTGAACCACGCATTGAAGCCGCCGCTGTCGCGACGTCTCGTCCTGCGCATGCTGGACGCTCTTCGAGAAAGCGCGCGCAGAACAGCGGGATCACCGTCATGGCGACGAAGTAGGAGGCGAACAGCGAAATCACGACGGCCAGCGCCAGCGCCGAGAACAGAAACTTGCTGACGCCGTACAAGAAAGGTCACCGGGAAGAAGACCACCACGGTGGTCAGCGTCGCGGCCAGAACCGCCAGGCTCACTTCGGCTCCGCCCTGCTCGGCCGCCGTCTCGGGCGACGCGCCCATCTCCAGATGCCGGTAGATATTTTCCAGCGCGATCACGGAGTTGTCGATCACGCGCGAAAATGCCAGCGCCAGGCCGCCCAGAATCATCGTGTTGATCGTGCTGCCCATCAGGTACAGAACCACGAACGTGGCCACAGCGGAAAGCGGAATCGAAAGGAACACGGCGACCGTGGCGCGCAGGCTTCCCAGAAAAATCAGGATCATCAGACTGGTCAGCGCCAGTCCGATCAGGCCTTCATGCAGCAGCGTCTTGATCGCTTCTTTGACGAACGCCGACTGATCGAACACCACCGTGGCCTGCAATTGCTTCGGAATATCGAACAGCTGGCCGATCATGTCGCGAATCCCATTGACCACCTGGATGGTATTGGTGTCGCCGCCCTGCTTCATGATCGGCAGGTAGACGGAGCGCTGGCCGTCCACGCGCACGATGTTGTATTGGATCTGGTTGGCGTCCTTGGCTTCCCCGATATCGCCCACCGAAACCCAGCGCTGCCCCACCGTCTGGATCGGAATGTCGTTCAGCTCCTCCACCTTCTTCACCAGGCTGTTGGAGTAGACGTAGTAGTCGAACGGCCCCATTTTCACGTCGCCCGCCGGCAGAATCAGATTGCTGTTGTTTACCGCGTTCACTACGTCCATCGGACTCAACTGGCGCGATAGCAGCTTGTAGGGATCCACGTAGACCATCACCTGCCGGTACTTGCCGCCGAAGGGCGGGGGAATGGTCGCGCCCTGCACCACCGCGATCTGATTGCGGATGGTGAACTGCCCGATGTCGTGAAGCTGCGTCTCCGTCAAACCCTGCCCCTTGAGCGTCACCAGGCAAACCGGCAGACTGGAAGCGTCGAACTTCAGCACCACCGGGGGCAGGGTGCCCGGCGGCAGGCGTTTCAAGTCCGCCAGCGCCAGATTGGACAACTCCGTAACGTCGGCATCCGCATTCGTGCCGGGCTGAAAGAAAGCCTTGATAATGCTTACGCCCAGCATGGATCGGGATTCCATGTGGTCCATGCCGCTGGCCATGGTGAAGAAGCGCTCCAGCGGATTGGTGATGTCGGTTTCGATGTCTTCCGGCGGCATGCCGGAGTAAAACGTCGCCACCACGACTTCCGGAATGTTGATGGATGGGAAAAGATCCACCGGCATCCGCGCCAGGCTGGTCACTCCGATGACCATCAGCGCTAGGCAGACCACGATGATGAAGTACGGATTGCGTATGGAGAAACGGGACACGTTGCGGCCGCCTTACTGTTTGTCTTCCTGGCCTTGGTATTCCACCAGCTCGATCACCTTGGGCCGCGCTTCTTGACCGGCTTTCAGGCCGCTGTGATCGCTGACCACCACCATTTCACCCTCCTCGAGGCCCGCAAGCACTTCCGCGGAAGTGGCGGTTTGAATCCCCAGAACAACTCGGCGCACTTCAATCTTTCCGGACGGACTCACCACATAAACACTGGTCTGGTCGTTGGCATGATCCACCGCCTGGAGCGGAATCGCCAGCGCGTCAGGTTTGTTCTCCAGTGTTATGGTCGCTTCCGCGTACAGCCCCGGAATCAGCACGTGGCCCGGATTCGAAACGTCCACTTCCGTGTGCATGGTGCGCGTGTCTTCCTTGACGTCTACCGAAAAACGCGTCACCTTCCCTGGAAACGTACGGTTGAGCGAAGGCACCGAAACTTGCACCGGATCCCCGACGCGGATGTAGCGCACATAAGATTCCGGTACTGGAATAACCAGGCGGAACAGATCGTCCTGCGACAGCCGTACCAGCGGCATCGCTTGCGTACTGGAACTGGTGCCGGCCTGCACCAGCGTTCCCAGGTTCGCGAACCGCTGCGTGACCACGCCTGAAAATGGCGCGGTGATTTTCGAATAGTCGAACAGAACCTGGTCGTGCTGCCGCTTGGCTTGAGCCTGCACCAGTTGGCTTTGCGCCGCATCTACGCTCGACTGGGAGGCTTCCACCTGGGCTTGAGCGGCCAGATCCTTGCTTTCCGCGTCGTCCACTTCCTGCTGCGCCACCAGGCCGGGCTTGCTTTTGGATACGCTATTGAGGCGATCGTACTGCAGATGCAAAACTTTGCCCTGCGCCTGCACGCGGCCGAGCTCATGTTGAGCGCGAGTGATCTGATCGGACGCCGCCTTAATCGCTGCGTCGTCCTGGTGCAACTGCGATTCCAGTTCCGGAATCTCCAGCACCGCCAGCACATCGCCCGCCTTGACCCGGCTGCCGTAATCGACACTTAGTTTGCGTACGTAACCGGATTCTTTCGCATACACGTCGATTTCCTGGAATGGCACCAGTTCCGAAGACAGCGTCAGCGTCCGGCCGAGTGACTTTCGAGCCACCTTGGTCACTCCAACTTCCACTCCCTGGGGTGCGGCGCCCACGGTGGCGGCGCTGACCTTCTCGCCCTTGCCGCAGGACGCCAAAAAAACGGCCGCTACAGCCACTATTCCGGTGCACCCTAGCAACCAAACTTTCGTCTTCACAGGCATTCCTTGGAGGATCGCGTCAACCGCTCAGCGAGACCTTGCTTGGAGAACTGCGGCGAGCGGCAAAACTCTACCAGTTCTCGTTCCTCACTCTGGATCTTCGCGGCTTGCAGAGGAATCTCCGGCACCAGTTCCAATGGTATGGTTTGAACGCCATGCCGGTCGCCATGCAGCAAGTCTCCCGGAGAGACTTTCAGGCCGCCGATCTCCACCGGCTCGCCAAAATCCACCAGATGCGCGTAGGCATGGGAAACCGCGACGCTGCCGGAAAACAAGTGAAAGCCCATCGCCTTGACGGCCGGCAAATCCCGCACGCTTCCGTTGCTGACGTAGCCGACGCAGTGCAAAGCCAAGCCGATGGTCGCATGAATTTCTCCCACAAACGCTCCAAAGCCGGGCGCGTGATCGACATCCTGCAAAACCAAAACTCGTGGCGCCGGCAGGGTGTCAACGTAGTTCCAGAAATCCATGCGGTCGTAGTAACAGCGTCCCGACACGGGCGGACTGGAACTCCGGATTCGCCCCGTCACAGCGTAGCCCAGCATCGGCGCGAAATTTGGAAAGCGGCACCGCACAGATCCCGATACAAAGCCTTCGTTCCGCAGCCTGACGTTGAATCGTTCGATGGCATTGGAGACAGTGCAGGTATCCAAAGCGCGGATCTTCTCCAGATCGGCGCTTATATCCATCGGCTTAGTAACCATGAGATAGGACTGGGGCGGTAGGCACAGGCGATTTCATCAAATGTTGCTGCTCTTACTCTACGACAGTCTACCCCCGCCGACCCAATACCAAGCAGTTGGTATTTCCCGCGCCAAATCCCGGTAGCGTCTTTTCTTAAGATACTCAATCGGTTAGGCTGGAATCAGGATATCGTCTTGGGCGCTTCCAAACCAACCAGCGGAGGACGCGGACATGAGCGCCTGTTGCTCGGCAGCCGCGTCGCATTAGCGGTGGGTTTCGGCAGTCTTCTGATTATCATGGCGCTGGCTGGACTAGACGCCCTGCGGGTGCTCCAGAACTTCAGAACCAGCGAAGCCCGCATCCGCCGCGAGTTCCTCTTTCGAAACCATGTTCTGAACGATATCCGCTCGCAAGTCTACTTGTCGGGCACCTACGTCCGCGATTACCTGCTCGAACCGGAAACCGAACGTGCCGATGCGTACCGAAGCAGCCTGCAGCAGGTACGCCGTGAAATGGATGCCGCGCTGCAATCTTACGCTGGGCAGCTCAATCCCGAGGAGGCCCTGCACTACAAAGCTCTCAAAACCGAATTGGGGCAATATTGGGATATTCTCGATCCCATCTTCAAGTGGGACGCGACCGAGCGCCGCAAGTTAGGTTACGATTTTTTGCGCGACGAAGTATTCCCCCGGCGTCAGAATATGCTCGCCATGGCCGACCGCGCTGCGGCGCTCAATGAGCAACAGTTGAACGCCGCCAACGACCAGGTGGTGGGTCTGCTGGCGGATTTTGAAACTCGCGTCGGAGTGACGCTGGTGATCGCGCTCGCTTTGGGATTGGGCATGGCCGCCTTCAGCATACGCCGGATTCTGAGACTGGAGGATCAGGCGCACGCGCAATATCTGGAGGTCGCCGAAGCTCGCGGCGAGCTCAAAGATCTCTCCACCCGTCTGGTTCAGGCCCAGGAGACCGAGCGCCGCGCATTGTCCCGGGAATTGCACGACGAGGTGGGCCAGTCGCTCTCAGCAGTCCTGATTGAATTGCGGAATCTGTCATCCGGCTTGGGCGCCCGCGCCGATGAGCAGACGCGCGGCCAGGTGGAAGTGATCAAAGGCCTGGTGGAAAGCACCGTGCGCGTGGTTCGCAACATGGCGCTGCTGCTGCGCCCTTCCATGTTGGACGACTTGGGCCTGGTGCCCGCTCTGCGCTGGCAGGCCCGCGAAGTATCCAAGCGAACATCCATGGAAGTAAGCGTCGCCGCCGAAGGGCTCTCCGACGATTATCCCGATATCTACAAGACCTGTATCTACCGCGTCGTTCAGGAGGCGCTGAATAACTGTTCGCGCCACTCCCAGGCCAAGACCGTCCGCATCCGCGTGCAGGAGCAGCCTGACCGCCTGACCCTTTCCGTCCAGGACGACGGGCGGGGCTTCGATTTCAAGGAAAACAGAGGGATGGGCCTGCTGGGCATTCAGGAACGCGTCGCCAGTCTGGGCGGCTCCTGCCAGGTACACTCGGTGCCCGGCGGAGGAACTTTGCTGAACGTGGAGTTGCCGTTCCATAAAGGCGAGATCAATGGAAACACTAACGCGCGACAGGAAGATCCGTATCCTGTTGGCTGACGACCACACCGTCGTCCGCCGCGGCTTACGGCTGCTGTTGGAAGGCCAACCGGAATTCAGCGTCGTGGCCGAGGCCGCCGACGGCAAACAGGCCGTGGATGCGGTCGAGTCCGCCAAACCCGACGTGGTGGTGCTCGATATTGCCATGCCCAACCTCAACGGCATTGAAGCCGCGCAACGCATTCTCTCGGTTGCGCCCAACACTTCTATCGTCATCCTGAGCATGCATTCCGACGAGAGCTATGTCTTGCGAGCGCTAAAGGCCGGCGCCAAGGGCTATTTATTGAAGGATTCCGCCGAGGGCGATCTTATCGAAGCCATCAAATCCGTCACTCGCGGCAAGACCTTCTTCAGCGCGGAAATCACCAAAATGCTGGCCGAAGACTATGTCCGCGAAATCCGCGCGCGCGGCAGCGAAGATAGTTATGAGCTGCTCACCCCGCGCGAGCGCGAGATCCTGCAATTGCTGGCCGAAGGGAAATCCAACAAGGATATCGCCACCTTGTTAAACCTCAGCCTGTACACGGTGGAGACGCATCGGCGGAATTTGCAGGACAAGTTGAACCTGCACAGTTTCGCCGAATTGATCCTGTACGCGGTAAGAAAAGGCGTGATTTCCTAGCGCCCGCGGGAAGCGGGCGCGCTCTCTACAGCGCTTTCTCGAAGAAGTGAGCCACTTTCCGGCCGCCTTCCTCGGTGTAGTACACCGTGACCTTCCCGGATTTTTCGGCGCCCTTGCCTATATCTTTCCCAGCGCGATCCGTCATCCCGAAGGTCTCTTCGGTGCCGTCTTTGGTCTTGACGACAACCACTTTGGCACCGTGATCGATGTGAGACACCGTGCCCTCGGTAACGTGCAACCCGCCCTCGCCGACGCGATCCACTTCTTCGGCGGTTACTTCCGCGCCTTTCGCGGTGTAATGCACCACTACCTCGCTACCTTCTTTCACGCCGTGAAAAGCATCGTCGGCGCCGGCCGCCGTCTTCTCGGCGCCGTGCACAGCCGTGCGGCCTACAAAGTGCACAACGTGCTCGGTTCCATCGGCGGTTTTGACGGCCACGGTCTTCGCGGCCCGGTCAACCTTAGTTACGGTCCCGCGGATCGCGCCCTCCTTGGGCTGGATGCCCAGCGCAAACGGCACCACGACGAGTGCCAGCGCTGCCAGAAGCGATTTTGGATTTATCATGATCGTATTCGTTTCACCCATTGTATCCCAGGCTCAGCCGGCTAACGGACCCTTTTGCCGTCCAACATCTCGACAACAAAATAAGGATAAGTGTACCCAGCCCCTTTGCCTGCTTTCGCCAGGAACTCACCGGGCAAAATGTGGCCAATGCCGGTTCCGATGTGAACCTGGCGATTAATCTCATACCAGGTATAGAAATCGAGCTCCTCTCCAATGTGCCTGCCCGAGTTGCCGGTCGGATCGCGCAGAGTTAGCCCTCCCGAGGTGTTGTAAATCCCGTCGCGAGCGCTGGCCAGCCAGAAATCCACATATTGGGCCGTCAGCGACCAGCGGCGGTGAGGAATAATCGTCGCGCCTGCGCGTCCCGCCATTATGTTCTGCCATCCCAGCTGATCGGCGATGCCGAATCGGTCATGCGCGGTAGGGTACATCGTGTCGAACGTGCCGCGGATACCGTCCGCCGGATTTTTGTCGCCGGATGCGTAATCGTAGCCGGTGAACAAACGCGGTCTCCACCCTAGCCCCGCCATCGTATATCCGGCGCCCGCAGTAGTGGCCCAGGCCTTGATCGGGTTAGGGCCCGCGGAGCCGCGCTCCTCGATTAGCTCATACCGATAATCGAAGTTTCGTAGCTGCGTGCCCCGGATGCGAAACCCGTAGGCCTGCTCGTTTAGATGGCCGGTTTTTTGGGCTGCGGCTTCCGTCGCGACGCTCGGCTCCACGCGCCAGATCATGAACGGTTCAACCGACGACTTCGGCACCACTCGCGTAATCCAACCATATGCGCCATAAATGTTGTTGCCTTCTTGATGGTGGGAAATGCCATCCAGCTGAGGCACAACCACCGAGGCCGCAAAAAGCGCCGCGCGAAAATGGTCGACGTGAATATTGGTCACTACGCCGTCGTAGGAGCGCGCCTGATTGCGCCACTCCGAGTTCGCCAGGATCGTGCTGTTGTAGTCCAGCAGTTGGCGGCCGACGGTGACGGATACCGGCGCTTCCGAGTTGCCCAATTGGGCATAAGCCAGTTTCAGGTCCCATCTGACGTTGTTGGGTGGGCCGATGGGCGGGTTCTCTAGGAACGATCGCGCATCTTGCACCTGCGCAACCAGCTTAAACCAGTTCGCCGGCAGCAGCAGCATCCCAAACCGGAAGCGGTTCAGCACATAAGAATCAGTGCCGGTGGTCTTGAACCCGTTGCTGCTGGCGCTTTCCCAGCGCATCCGCTCATCCAGACCAAACTGTAGCCATTTCGGAAGTTGATCGTTTAGTATTCCGGTCGGCCGCAGGTCCGGTAGGTCGTATCCTTCGGTCGAAAGAGGCGGTGAGGACGCCGGTCCGCCGATCGGCGTCAGACTCGAATCAGAACCCAGCGCCGCTACCTTGTCATATTGCCCGTAAAGCGCGCTAACCGAAAGCACCACCGCCAGGCAAAACAGCGCGGCGAGCCGGGCTGACAAAAGCCCACTTGCCGCTAGAAAACTTCGCAAGTTCGACAACGGCACGAAGCCAGTTTAGCACAATCTATACTTTGTCTATAGAGATTAGTATGTTAGTCATGTAAGTACAACAATATAAATCAGTAACTGGTTAGCTTGGCGTACAGACTTGCCTTACGGCTGTGTGGAACCGCGCCACACGTCGCCATGAATCGCATCGTCGAAGGCGATGCCATGCTTTTGCTGAAACGTCTCCATGGCGGCCTCCAGCGCGATCTCATCCTTGGCGGCGGTCACGCGGGCTTCAATCTCGGCAAATTGTGCCGTGATCAAATCGCGCTGCGCCAGGATAACGGCGTACGGCGTTGCCAGCCCATTCTGCAACCTCACCTGTTGACCGGTGAAGGCCAGCTGGCTGGTCTCCACGGCGCGATGAGCCGCTTCAACCTGGGCCTTGTTCTGCACCAGCGCAACCACCGCCGTTCGAACCGCCAAGCCAACCTGGCTCCGCGTCTGCGCGAACGTGGCTTGCGTTTGCTGCAATTCCAGCCGCGCCCGAATGTCGTCGGCTTGCGCGGCCCGGTTGAAGAGATTGAAGGTCAGGGAAAATCCGGCTGAGTATTCGGGGTATTCGAATCGTGCCAGTTGCCGCAGCGTTGAATTGGTTCCGGGGGCCAGCGAATAGCCGTCGTACAGTGCGAAGAAGCTGAAGACAGGCAGCAGATTGCTGCGCGTGAATCCCGCCGAGATTCGTTCGTTTTCGAGCTGCAGTACTCCCTCGCGCATCACGGCGCGGTTTTCCACCGCCGAGTGCAAGGCAACGTCCAACGCTGGAACCTGAATATCGTCGGCTCCAGGAAGCGGGTCGGTTGGGACGATGGTGGCCTTGTCCAGATCCTCGTTATAGACCTTGCTGATGGTGGCCTTGATTCGGGCTTCCTGCAATTGCAGGTTAGTCTGCGCGATCACCAGATCGCGGCGGCTGGCGGCTAACTGCGACTCCGCCTGCACCAGATCGAGCTGCGCGAGCGCCCCGGCCTCAACCTGTTTCTGGTTGTCCGCATACAATTTCTGCGAGGCGGCAACGGACTGCTCGGCCACTCGCACCTGCTCGGTCATCGCGACGAAGTCCCAGTATAGAATCGCGGCGCTGGAGAGATTATCGTCTAGTTGCTGGCGGAAAATCTCGCTCGCGATCTTACGATTGTTTTTCGTGAAAGTGATAAAGCGCTGCGTCAGCGCGAACCCAAAGCCGTTCAGCAGCGGCTGATAAATGGACGCCGAAATGAATCCCGTGACCCCCGGATTAAAGATCAGTCCTGTCTGCGTCGAGCTCTGCCGCTGCATGTTGAACGCGATTCCATAGCTGGTGCCGAATGGCAGTTGTTGCTGGAAAAGCGTTTGCAGATCGACGGAAGGAGTAGTCACCGTGGGAACTCCCGAAACCACCGCGGTATTCAACGGACTCACCACCCGGTCAAAGCTGAAGTTAGTGGAAAAAGTGGGATCGAAGTTGCCATGCGGGCCAATACTCACCACTTTCGAGGAACCCGAAATGACGGCCGGCCCGGTTCCTCCCGGTGAAAGCGGTGCATTGCCGCTCACCCCAGCCCCAATGGCGCCGGCGAATAGACCTGAAGGCACCGGCGCACCCGGCACGCCGCGCGCGGCTTGGCCTGACTTGGCTCGCAGCAGATCCGTTTGCGCGATCAGATAACCGAACCGGTCCGTTTCGAGAGCCAGGCTGTTCTCCGTAACCAGCTTCAAAAAATCGTTCAGCGAGAGCTCCAGTTTCCCCTCGCGCAGCAGCTCGTTCAGCCGCGGGCTGTTGCTCAAATTGGGTTGCGGGAGATAAGCCTGCTCGTACGGCTTCCAGATTTTTGGAAACACGGCCGGCCCGCGATTGAGAAAATCGCCATCGATGAGGTCGCCCGATTGCGCAGCGAGCGGAACGCCCGCCAGGATGGCGAGCACCGATATTCTTCCGAACAATAACCGCAAGTTCAGCTTCATAGGGCGGCTACGGCTTGGATTCCGGCACGCCGGTATAGCGGGGATAGCGATAGGGTGGCGAAGGCTGCTTGGTCACATCGCCGCTGAGTGCGTCGGAAAGCTCGATGCCATCGCGCTCCAGTATCGAGCCAGTCGCGCGATCCATTTCCACCAGAGCTTTGGCATAAGTACCCACCGCCGCGATATCGGCTTGCAGAGCGGTCATGACATCCCGATCGCGCAAGATCACGTTGTAAGCCGTCGAGAGCCCCACCTGCAGCTTCTTGCGCTCGGCGTCCGCCGTTTGGTTGGCTAACCGCACCGCTTCGTGCGAGGATTCCACCTGCGCCCGGCCTTGAATCAACCCGATAATCGCCTGCCGCACTTCCAGACTCACCTGCTGGCGCGTGGCCTGCAGATTCACTTGCAACTGCCTCCGCTCCAGACGAGCGCGCATGTTGTCCGCCTGTGCGGAGCGATTCCGAATCGGCACCACCGCGCTCACGCCACCCGAATATTCCGGATATTGCAATACAAAATCCTGATTGAGCGACTGCAGCGTCCCGCCCGGGGCGAGCAGCGTGTTCCCCGCCAGACCGGCGCCCGCATACAGCCCGAACAGGCTCACGTTCGGCAGCAATCCGTTCTTGGTAAAAGCTACGCTGATCTCCTGGTTCTTCAAATCCTGCGCCGGCGCCAACAAGTCCGGCCTCTGGCGGAACGCGATTTCGAGTGCCGGTTGCAGTTCGGGAACGTCGCGATCGCTCGGTTCGGGAAGCTGATCGGCAGTTACGATCTCGGCGGCGTCCAGCTCGGGATCGGCGACTTTGCTCAGCATGTTCTTCAACTGCGTTTGCTGCAGTTGAAAATTAGTACGCGCGATAATCAGATCCCGATCGGCGGCAGCCAGGGATGCATTGGCAGTCGCAACATCCAGCGCGGCCGCGGTGCCCAGTTCCGCCATGGTCTGGCTCTGCCGATACAACGTTTGCGCCGCCTCCCGGCTTCGCTCGGCCGCTGCTACTGCCTGTCGCGATGCCGCCAGATCCCAATACGCGTCGGTCACCTGCACCGTTACGGTAGTCATCTGCAGGCGGAACAGTTCCTCCGACGTCTTGATATCGTTCTGGGCCACCAGGATGAAACGCTTGTTGGGCAACAGGCCAAAACCATTCAGCAACGGTTGGTTGAAACCCACCGAAAAGCGGCTGATCACCGCCGGATTGTAAATCAGATAATCTTGCGTGGAGCTTTGCCGGATAGCGTTCATGGAGACCAGAAAGCTGGAGCCGTCCGGCAGCAATTGCGTATAGGTGCTGGTGAGGGCTGTCGAGTAAGTCACCACCTGCGGCATGCCCGCGACCAGAACGGTATTCAAGGGCGACACCGTGCGATCCCAGCTCGCGTTCAGACTGATGGAGGGATCGAAAGCGCCCACCTGCGGAACCTGGACCGCGCCGCCGCCCCCGCTGATGCCGCCCGCGCTGCCCACGCCGTTGGCGCCCTGGAGCTGATTCACCCCCACTCCGATCGCGCCTATGCTCAGACCCGCCGGCAAAAGCGCTCCCGGGATGCCTCGCGCCGCTTGTCCCGACTTGGTCCGAAGCACGTCCACCTCGGCGATGGGGCGCAGAAAACGCTGCACCGCGATGTTCAAATTGTTCTCAATCGCCAAGGCCAACGCATCCGCGACCGACAAGTCCATCTTTCCGCCGTGAATGAGATCGTGCAGGCGCGGAGAATTCTCCAGCATTAGCGGAGGAATCGGTTGCTCTTTATAAGGTCCGATTAGATTCGGAAACTGGCTCGGGCCTTTCTCATAGTTGGGGAGCAGCGCCTGTCCGCCGCTTTGGGCATCCAGCGCGGCCGGCACGAGGCAAATCGCGCACAAGAAAAGCGAAAGCAGAGCGACTCGTGGAGATAAGGTTCTCCCGCCTCCATATACAAAAGCCATCTCATCAATATAGCCGAGGGATCTAACGAAAGCTACGGGAAGGATTACTTCTTGATGACGCTGCCCGATTGACGGATGCTGGTCCAATACGACCACGCCAGCCGGACGTTGCGCATAACCTCGTTCTCGCTCAGAGGCTTGCGCAACACGTCATATCCGCCGTTGGTAACCACTTCGTTCCATAGGTAGTCGTCGATCACTCTAGAAATCAGCAGCACGCACGCGCCGCCCGACTCCGCCGCGAGCGAAGACACCGCATATCGCCAATCCGCGCCATCGATGTCGCGATCGATCAGGATAATCTGCGGCTTGGTTCGCTTCAGCCATTCGCGCGCTTCGCCGCTCGAGGATGCGAACGATATGTTCCAGTGATTCCGGCGCGAAATCTCATCTAGCAATTGCCGGTCCGGCTCGGTTCCCGGCACCGAGAGAATCGTAATGCCGGAGTGGGCGCCGTTCCCGGCAGGCCACCCTTTCAGACCGCCGGAATGGTGGTTTTTCGCTCGAAAGAGACTGGAAATGGATTTAACGATTGAACTGATGGCATGGCGCATCGCGGCATCCGGATCAGACACATTGCTCTGACATGAGCGTAGCCGAGTCATCCTGCTGCCGGGAATACCGGAACCTCGGTATTCATTTCCGGGCCAAGTTGGTAGCGTCTCCCGCGTGTGCCTTGCGCCCACCGCGAAGCGCAGCGCCGCGAGCCGGATCGTTCGAGGAAAGAGGGTGGGCGCCCCCTTCGGGGTTACGGGTAAGTGGGAGCGCCCGGGGTGTTTGTTGGGGATTAGAAGTTAACTTGAGTCTAAGCGCCAAGCTCAGATTTCGAAATACCAACTCGCTGGTAGCCGCTGTAGCAAAACGCAGGTAGAAGGTTTTCACTGCCGGCGTTACGTACCGGTTACAAGCGCTGTTCTGGCTGGTCGATCTTTCTCAAAAGACGGGCTTCAGCGGCCCGGGAGTTGATACAATCCTCACTATGATGAAACTCGTTCGCATCTCGCTTGGCATTTTCCTTCTCTTCGCGATGGGCCGCTCGCAACCGGCCAGCACTCTGCACGCAAAACAAGGCGCATCGGATTCCGGCGCCGTCGAGCGCGGCCGCTACATCGTGGAGGACATGGTCCAGTGTGCGCGCTGCCACACGCCCGGGAACCAGAACGACGAAGGAGAGCGGAGTAACTGGTTAAAGGGCGGGCCGCTGCAGATTCGTCCCACTTATCCAGTGGCGAACTGGGCCCTGGTGACACCGCGCCTGGCGGGAGGCCCTCCGGGAACCGACGCCGACTTCATCCGGCTGATGACCACCGGAATCGCGCGTACCGGCCAGCCGCCCAAGCCTCCTATGTTGCGGCCACACATGACGCGCGCGGACGCCGAAGCGGTCCTGGCCTATCTGAAATCGCTCAAGTATTGAACGGCGGATGTAGTTGCCTCCGCGATTATTGCGACGGCACCAGCGCCGCGCCTTCCGGCGTCCCGCCAATATTCGTGGTGGTGGAGGTAAGAGTCCGAGTGTCGATTAGCGTAACCGTCTGGGCCTGACTGTTGTTGACGGTAACGAAGCCTCCGTCCGGCGAAATTAGGAGATCCATCGCCCCGGCATCGGCGGGAACGCTCTGGATCGTCGCATAGGTCGATGTGTCAAACACCTGCACTGAGCCGGCTCCGCTGGAAACAAAAGCTCTCGTCCCGGTGGGATTGAACACGATGCTAAAAGGCTGAGTCACTCTGAGTAATTCCACGATGGTTCCACTGAGAATATCCACTACCTCGACGACGTTATTCCAAGGGTAGGTGACCCACGCGAGCGTTCCATCGGGGTTTATAAATACAGATTCCGGATAGTCCGTATCCAAGGTGATCTTCGATGTGATCTGCTTGCTGGCTGTATCGACCACCGCCAGGTAGGAATACGGCCGAGCCAAGTAATTCGTTACCAGCGCATAGCTGCCATCCGGTGAAATCGCCAGGCCGTCTGGAGCGAAGTTAGGATCGGTCGTAGTTTGGATGGAGCCCGATATCGCGTTCGTAGCGGTGCTAATGAACGTGATCGCTCCGCTGTAGCTGGTCACGATAGCCTGTGAACCGTCGGGCGTCACACGAACCTGAAGGGGAAGATCCGGCACTGGGATGCTAGCGATGGGCGCGACCGGACACATGGTGTATCGGGTGACCACATCGTCGACGTGGAAGACGCGAAAGAAAGTGGGATTAACGCTCGAATTGCAGGTCCACGTCACCGGCGAGGTCACTTCGGTGGACAGCGGTCCCGAGGGCAAATCTCGAAAAGGAACGGTAAACGTGAAGGTCGATCCTGCAGCCGCGGCGCGTGAAGAAAGTCGGGAAGCAGCGGGCGGCCCAAAACGATCTGGAACGGGGCCGGTGGTTGGTCCGAAGGAAGAGGGACCTCCCCAGCCATTCGTTGAACCGGTCGACTCCTGGCCTGGAACGGTGACCTCCTGCCCCATCCCGTTGTCGCTTTTGCAATTTTCTTCCTGTGGACGCACTGAGGAAATGCCCTGGACACCGGCCGGCCGCGCAGAGCCGTTGCTTTTCTCGCACTCGCAGGGAGAGCCGGAGTCGGTGGCGTGGTCCGGAATCATCCTTCCGTCGCTATACATTCTGTACACAACGTAAAACATCTCATTACCGTGGCATTCCAAGTAAGCGATCGATAGCGTGTACGGGCCATTGAGCAAATTGGACCAAGTGTTGATCCAGCCGTTGGCCCAGCCGGGTAAGCCCGGTACGCTCTGGGCCTGGCAACCGGCCGAAACAGCAATCATGAAGGCGAGAATCTGAAGTAATCTCTTCATGTTTGGCTCTCCTATTGGAACGTTACTGTTTTCCCGGCTATGTATCCGCCGCTGGTTACAGCGTTGGCAAGACCGGATGCGCTGAAGGTTGATGGGCTGGAGGTCATCAAGTAAATCGCGTCCTTCGACGCCAGCGGGTTCAGCCTCGCCCCAGGCAATGCCGAGAGGGCTTGAGCCGGCACGGTGAAACTTGTCGCGCCGGCCGGAGCGACACAAAAGAACAGGGCGCTCGAGTTGGTGGGCAAGTCGGAACCGACTCCCAGGATTTCCACCGGCTGGCCGGACACTGCGCCAGACCAGTTGAGCGTGAGCGGCTGCGTTCGATCGACGGTACTGATTTGATCGCGATTGGTCCAATTGAGCGCAGCTGGAACGGTCACCGAAGTGGTGAACCCGGGTACGTTCGTCCCGCCGTTGGTTGTTACCGAATACGTGCCCGGCGTCAAGTACAGCTGATTAGGCAACGAGTAGAGCGGCAGATAGGATCCCAGCGCAGCCCCGCTCCCCGTCATGGTCACCGATTTCTGGCCGCCGGGTCCGGTAATGGACAACTGCGTCCCTGCATCCAGGCTGGTGGGTGGCGATTCCGGAACGCTGCCGGTCTGCAGAAAGTCACCCGCCGCCGGATAAACAGTGCAAGTTCCCGCCGGGGGCGCCGACACGAACGGCAGAAAAGTGAAAGGTCCGCTGGCAATATTTAGGGCCGAATAAGTTGCGAAATCGTCTGAGACGTCCACTGGCGCATTGACGCCCACATCTTCGTGCACCGCCATGCGCATCAAAGTGACAGTGCCCAACGCACCGCCGCTCTGCACCGCCGCCGACAGCGAATTGGAAGCATCGGAGCAGGCCCCGCCGTTCGCGCTGACGGCCAGGCTGGTGAAGTTGCCCACGGTGTTCTGCGACGTTCGGACGTACACCGGGACCCAGCATCCCTGCGGGGCATTGGCGGGAACTACGAAATCGACCTGATCCAAACCGGAGCAGCATGGTGAGCGGCCGCTGTAGACGATAGCGGCGGAAACGCCACCCACCCAAACTTCAACCGGCGTCGCCGGATTGCCGGACGGTGGTGGCTGATTGTCGGGAGCGGAAATCGGACCGAGTCCGGTCAGATAGAGCTGCTCGGTTTGACCCGGCGTCGCCGAAGCCTGGTAGGCATTGTTGACCAGGCTGCCGCTGCTCTGTATGTTTTGCAGCGCGGCTGGACCGATTCCGGTCCCCGTGAAGGTAAAGATTCCGGGGCTGTCGTGCACCACGTACACCGGCGCTGGATTGCTCGTCCCGTTGAACGCCACCGAAACCGAAACCCAACCCAAAGGTGTATTGGACGGCATGATGGCGTTGATCTGGCTCGCCGACACATATAGAGGGATCGCATTCACGGTCGTCGATCCCTGAGTCACTTGGATTGAAACGCCCGAAAAACTATTGGAGAGCGGAAAACTGGTTTGCGAGATCCCTTGTTGCTGGCCCCAGTGCGGCGCCGAATATCGAGAACAGGGAGCCTTGGGCGATCGATCCCGCGGGAAGTCCTGGGGGGTAGTAGCTGCCGGCATTTACCACCTGATGGAGATAAATCGCCGGCTTGGCCTGAACCGCGATGGCAAAAACTACACCGATCGCTATGCGCAAATAGAATCGGATCATGGAAGGAACTCCTATCACGACCGGAATTTTAGCATGACGTATGCAATCGTGACGCAGGATGGCGGAAGCTAGTGGGGGTCGAACCCACCTGCGATACAAAGTACCGCACGCTGGTTTTGAAGACCAGGCCCAGCACCGGCCAAGACTAGCTCCCAGGCGTGATTCTAGCATCCGGACGCGCCGGTTCGTCTAGCCAGCCATTGCGCTATTGAGCGCCGGCCTGCGCGACAGGTTGTGTTCCGGCCAACCCCAGTTCAGCCGCGCGCTGCTGCATGGCTTCGATACAGAACGCGATGTGCTGGTCCAGCTCCACACCCAGGCCGGCCGCGCCCTGCAGAATGTCGTCGCGATTCACCGCGCGGGCAAACGCTTTGTCCTTCAGCTTCCGGCGCACCGACGCGACGTCCACCTCGTGGATGCTGCGGTTAGGCTTCACATAGGAGCAGGCGGTCAGAAATCCGGCCAGTTCATCGCAGGCAAACAGCGTTTTCTCGAGCGGCGATTCCCGCGTCACGCCGGTGAAATCCGCATGCGACAGGATGGCGCGCCGGATCTCGGCGTCCACGCCGCGCTCGGCCAAGATCGGCTCGCCTTTGGTCGGATGATCCGGTAACTGCGGATGAATCTCCCAATCAAAATCGTGCAGCAAAGCCGTAACCGACCATTTGGTCTCGTCTTCCCCCAGCTTGCGCGCGTAGGCCGCCACACAAGCCTCCACCGCCAGCGCGTGACGCCGCAGACTATCGGACTTGGTGAATTCGCACAATATTTCCCAAGCTTCTTCTCGCTTCATCCAGACCATGGTAGCGAAACCGTCATGATATAGTGTGAACAGAACCCTCCTCAGTGGGCCTGTGGCGCAGTTGGGAGCGCGCTTCCATGGCATGGAAGAGGTCGTGAGTTCGAATCTCACCAGGTCCACCAAAATCTATCTACGCCGACCGCCGAATCGGTATAAAACGGATCTCGACCCGCTTATTTAACGCGGCTGCAATCCTACGCAACATCGCCAGGGAGTGGCCCTGGTAATCGGCATCCTCTAGGCGGCAGATGACCGACGCGGTGGTGCCTATGAGCTTGGCAAGCTGAGTTTGGGTAAGGGCCGCCGCGGCCCGCAGTTCCCGGATTTTGCGGGCGATCTCTTCATTCGCGCGTGCCTCTTCCAGGTTCTTCAGCCGGGCCGGCTTGCCTTCGTAGGTCCGGCGGTGAAGAATCTCCACCGCATCGCTGGTCGGTTTAAGCGTCTTTGCCATGTCAAGCCTCCTCATAAGTGTGCTTCGCCGGGTTCGCCTCAAACCGCCTCTTGCGCTCGACGGCATGATCGATCTCTTTCGGCGGGACCACCCGCTGTTTCACAAGACCGTGAGAGACCACGGCTGCAATCGCGCCATGGAAGAAGTACAGGATACGGTGATGCACCCCTCCCAGGCTGACCCGCAGTTCGTAGATGCCGTCTCGCAGGAAGTCCGCTTCGGGCCGACGCAGTTCGTGGCCCATCTCGCGCAGGCGCTCCAACCGGAGGTAGCACTTGTCCTGCACTTTGGCCGGTAACTTGTCGAACCAGTCGATGAACGGGCATGATCCGTCTTCCTCGCGGTAGAGGGCGACTCTGGTCTTGGACACTCGATCCCAGTCTATTCGCAATATTGCGAAATTGCAAGTTTGCTTTGCGAATCCGCGAGGGCGGCCACTGCTCCACGTGGGCATCATCCAAACGCCGATCCCAAACCGATCTAAGCAGATGCATCGGACGAGCCATCGGCGTTGGCGCGCTTTACTTCCGAGAGAAGCTGAATACCGTTCAGGCCGGGCATGCGGAAGTCGGAAACCACCACGGCGAACGGCCCCTGCTGGACCACGGCGTTCAATCCGTCCTTGGCTGCCGGACGGCTGGCCGAGATTGTGCGGGCCATCAAGGAATTCTCTCATCCCGGAGCGTCGAGAACGCTCCCCTGGACATCAACCGCGCCATCGAGAGCCGGAGAGCCTTCCCCGGGAGCGGCGGCGATCTTGCCAGTTGGATAAGACCAACGGCTTACGCCACCCTCACCGAACTTTTCATCCCGCCACCGCGATGTACGTTGAACAACAATTTCGCAGAACAACAATTTCGCACGAACCCGACAACAGTACCCCTCTGGTACCAGCTCACCGTAACGCACTGCCCGCATCCGGAATCTATGCAGGAGTTGGCTTGCATAGATCGAACTTCCCGGAGGACCAATGTCTGACGACTACATCGGTTCGCGCCCGACGCGTTTCCGCACCGGCGTTATCGTGCTCCTGCTTCTCAGCCTGGCCCTCGCGCTGGCCGGCGACGCATATCAATTTGTGAAGAGCCAACGCATGGCGCGCGATGTGGCGCTCATCCAACACAATCTACAATCCCAGATTACACGGCTCAGCGATGCGACCTCAGGCGGCTTCGACGTGACCCAGCATCGCTTCGAGGATCTGAAAAAGTTCCAGGATGCCACGCTGGACGCGTTAATCGATGCCCGCACGGACTTGAGGCGAAGCAGCTCCCAGGTGGCCGCGCGTCTGGAGAAAAGAAACCAGGAACTGGCCCTGAAAAACCGCGAATTGACGGCCCAGGTGACCGCCCTGAAACAGGATATTAACATCCAGCTTCAAAACACCACCACCAGCCTGCGAAACGCCAGCACCAGACTCGAGAATGCCAATACTAAGTTGCAGCATGTCTCCACGGAGACCGAGAACAACCGCGCGGATCTGAAACGCGTGGCGGGCGATCTCAGGCTGGTAACCGCCAAACTCGCGAGCAGCGCCAAACCGTCCGCAACACCGCCCAAGCCGGTTACTCCGCCTCTCCCAACCGCTCACACGCTGGCTTCAACTGCCGCTACGCCGCCTCAGCCGCCCACGCGAAAGTATTTCCCGTTCGATCTGCTCAAGACCAAAGTTCCCACCACCATCGGCGAAATCCAAATTGCAATTCGCGGCACAGACCAGAAGAACAACCGCTACAGCATGGACCTTTACGCCGGCGACAAAATCGAACGAAGAATGGACTGCGCCATCAACCAAGCCGTGCAATTCTACGTAGCCGGCAAGCCGCTGCCTTACGAGATCGTCGTCAGCCAGGTGCAGAACGACGAAGTTTTCGGTTATGTCTCGGCGCCCTATGTTCCGGCGCCCAGAATTCAAACCGCGGCTGCGGCCCTGCATAGCAAAGCCCCCCGAGGCTCCAACGGCCAGTAAGTTAAAACTCGTCACGGTGACGCGATTCAACACGTAGTTTTGCCCAGTCTTTTTTTCCGCCGCCTTCCAGCGTCAACTTGCTCATCTGCCGCAGACTGAACGAATTACCCTCGCGGTCCGATAATTGCCCTCAATAAAAACGGGAAGGAGCATAAGAGATGAAAAAGGTCATCGTAGGTCTTTTACTAACCAGCGCGTTTGCTTTCGCCGAAACTTACAGCACCACCAGGACGGACACTCCGGAACAGGTGCATCGTATGGCTTGGTACACCAAGGAGGCGTTAGCCACCCAATCTCCCAGGATCCACCTGGGCAAGGTAAGGCATCATGAAGTGGTGCGTCCGGGCGATCAGATCAATATCAATAAAACGACGATTACTGCGTTCGTTTCGTCCCACAAGTAGCGCCGCCTCAGGTTATAGGCGCGCCGGGCTGGCGCTGGAGTGGGGATTTTCCTTCGACTGAGAATCCCCACCCGTCAGCTTGAAAATTAGAAATTGCTGTCGCGGCAAAAAATCCAGTTGTTCAGCCAACGCGTAACCGGCGGCGGCCATCTCCGCTTTCACCTTCTGCGGCGGAAAGCGAAATTCTTTGGGTGGTCCATCCGGCGCGTCCGGTTTGAAATCGATAATCGCTACTCTCCCGCCAGGCTTTAAGGATTTCCCCAGCCTCCTAAAATACACCGCCCGATTCCCGATGTGATGATAAGTATCCACGATCAGCACCATGTCCACGGGCGCCGGAAGATTGGCATTGTCCTCCGCCGCCTGCACCGCGACCACATTCTTTAAACCCTCCTTCGCCAGGCGCTCGCGAATATAGTTGACCATGGAAGGTTCAATGTCGACCGCATACACCTTGGGCGCCGCGGGCGACCGCGCCAGCCGGACCGTGAAATAACCAGTCCCTGCGCCGAGATCCGCCACCACCTGCCCTGGTTTTAACAGGAGCGCCGCGATCACCTTGTCGGGCATCTGCCAGGCGTCCCGCGCTGGATCGTCAAAGCTCTTCGCCCATTGTTCGGGATTGTCGAAGCGATGCTGCATGTGGTCGCCATGCTGCATGTCGTGGGTGTCTTGCGGCGGTTGCGCCCAAGCAATAACGCTTGCGGCTAGCAACGCGAGGAAACAACGGTTCAATGGCATCGATACCTCTTTCGACAATTCTTTCACAGCTAGACCTACTTAGTTCGGCTGGCGCGAAATAGATCGTCGGCGGACGCCAAAACATCCCAACGCAGCCGCTCCGCTAGCGCAGGCGTCTTGGCAAGAAAGCTTCTGACAGCCGCGGCCGCTTCCGGCGAGCGTTGATAACCAAGCACCGCCTCAGTCCAGCGCGCCGGGAAAAAAATGTCGCCAGTGCGCTGAATTTCCGGCAGCATCTCAAGACTTGGCCGGATAAACTTCCCGGCCGATTCCTCGCGCAACGGATGGTTCAAATAATGCAGCGATTCGAGCACCCACGGTTCATGCCGCCGGTTCTCCACGGCACGCAAGCGCTCGAAAGCCTGCGCGCGAACCGCCGGATCGTTTGAGAGCGCGGGCATGACGAACTGGAAGCGCGCTTTGCGATCCGGATTCTGGATCCGGTCAAGCTCCTCGCTCAGGATCGCTTGCGAATCCGGCAACCCGCGCACCGCCAGTTCCATCGCCATATCGATCTCATCCGTCTCGGCGAAGGTGAGCCCGCGAATCCTCTCTTCGTGGCGCCACACGCGCTTCAGCCAATTGAGACCCTCGGGCGTGAGCGCGACACCGCGAAACGTAGCGAACCAGGCCGATTTTTCGCTCGCGTAATACGCCCGCCCGATGCCCTGACGCAGCATGCCCTCGAGTGCCGGCGCCCGCGCCGTTCGCTCGCTCTGCGGCAGAAACTGCCAGAAAGCGCGCGACAAATAGCTCAGCACGCGCTGCACATTTTGCTCATCGTTTTCGAGCGGCAGCGCGCGCGACGCTACATCCAGAAACTCGCCCGGCGCCACGCGTCCCTCCAGCAGGTTCTCCCACAGATCCACCCAGGCGCTGCCGCGTGCCAGCGCATCCGGGATGTTCTCGATATGCTCCATCAAATACCGCCGCGTCGCGTCATCCAACAGGAACAGCCCATAACCCAGCCCGGCGCCGTTCGGAATCGCATACAGCGGCTGCTTCATTCCGCGCGCCTTCAGCACTTCTGTCTCCCGTCCATTGATCGAGACATCCAGCTTTTCGATGTGGTCCGGATAGCCCAGCGCCACTTGTACTCGCTGCGGCCACACCAACCCGCGCTTGAGCGGATCGCTCTCGCTGAGCGTCAAATTCGAAACTCGGCTCTCCGCATCCAATCGCAGCGTCGTGCGAATCTCAGGCCGCCCGCGCATCTCGATCCAGGCCCGGCTCCACGCCGCTATGGACGTCCCGCGCCCGCGCTCATCCAGAATCCGCACCAGATCCAGCCAGGTAGCGTTTCCGAAGGAATACTGGTGCAGGTAATCTCGCAAGCCGTCGCGAAAACCTTCCTCGCCGGTAATCAATTCAAGCTGCCGCATCGCGATGGGCGCTTTGTCATAAATAATGTTGCCGTACAGCGTGCCCGCCTCGTTCAAATTCGCCAATTCCTGCCGGATCGGATTCGAGCCCGCCGTACGGTCCACGTCGTACGCGGCCGGATAATATTCCATCAAGAACCGCAGCGCGTGATTCACCTGCGGAAACGATGGGTTCACGATCTTGGCCGCCATGAAGTTGGCCATCACTTCCTTCATCCAGACATCGTTGAACCAGCGCATCGTCACCAGGTCGCCGAACCACATGTGCGAAGTCTCATGCGAGATCACGCTGGCGCGCCCCAGCAGTTGGTTTTGCGTAGCCGATTCGTCCAGCATCAAGCTGGACGCGTTATAGAAAATCGCGCCCGCATGCTCCATCCCGCCGAACTGGAACGACGGAATCAGCACGAAGTCGAACTTGCCCCACGGATACGGAATGCCGGTGTAGTCCTCCAGCCAGCTCAACGCCCGCGCGTGCAGATCGAAGATCGCGTCGCGATTGCGCGCTACCTTGGCCGCGTCGTTCTCGCGATGGAACATACGAAAAGTACGGCCGTCGCGCACGCCAGTCTCGATGTGAAATTTCCCGGCCGCGAAAGCGAACAAATAGGTCGAGAGCGGCCGCGTCTCGGCAAAACGAACGACCTTGTGTCCCTCCTCGGCGCTTGAATCCAACTCCGCACCGTTCGCCACCGCTTGCCAGCTCTGGGGAATCTCCAAAACCAGTTGATATCGGCCCTTCAAATTGGGCTGATCGAAACACGGAAACGCCAGATGCGCCCGCGCCGGCACGAATAACGTGTAGAGAAAATCGTCGTTCCGATTGAGCGATTCGTCTCCGGCGATGAACTGGATGTGAATCGCGTTCTCACCGGCCTTGGTGGCCGCGCTGGGAACGATCAAATGCCCGTCCGCGAACGCGACCTCGGCCGCGCGGCCGTTTACCTGAATGTCCACCACATGCTCGCGCGGCTGCTCGAAGTCCACAACAACCCGATGCGGCGCGTGCAGCGAGAACCGCAGGATTTCGGTGGCATGAATCGCATCCGTCTTGCGCTCCGGAATGCGAAACGAAAGATCGTAATGCACGGATTGAATAGTGTCCGCGCGCTCCTTGGCCAGGCTTTCGGAGATGCCGCGTCCCGGCGGAAGCGCCGCAACGGACGCCGCCGCAAGCACAGCGGCCCAAGCGATGATCACGTCCACACCATACCAGCCCGGAACAGGTCCAGTCCATCGTGTAGGATGAAAAAGCAAACAGGAGACCGGATGCAAACCGTCGTCCAAGTGGTCTGCACGCGCGGCCGCAGCTTACGCGACGCCATCGCCAACGATCCCAGACTCACGAAGCACGGTCTCGAGGTGATCCAGGAAAAGAAACCCGGCCGCTCACCGGGCTGGACCAAAGTGCGAAGCCTGGACCGCCGCATCAAGTTGGTAAATGTCTTGCCGGGCTGACATCCTCGCTTGCGGCCTCGAATCTTACTATCGCTCTCTCACGAACAGCGAAAGCAAATAATCATTCGCGATATCTTGGCTGCGAATCGCGTGCCAACTCGCGAACGCTTGCTCCACCAGGTCAATCTCCGTTAGAACCTCAACACGGGACCATTGGACGGCGACATCGTAGTCCGCAAGCCGCCGGTCCTCGAATAGTTGGCTGAACGCCCGTGCCACATTTCGAAGATGCCCGGCTTTGCTCGGGTCCCCTCCGGCAAAAGATGAACCGAGAGCTCGAACGGACGCCGCATTCATCCTGTTGTGCTCAAAAATACGTGTGAAGCGCGCCCTCTGGGCTGCTATCTTCCAATTGGACGAAGCTTCGGAGGTAAGAAGATGGAAGAGCGCATAGTACGCAGTAGAAACGGCTCTTCTTAAGCTGGCTTGGCGAGGGCGCTTCGGCTCGCGCCTGGCAAGATGTTTAGCCTGCTCCAGCAAGTCGTCCGCGAACGCCATGCATCATGCCCAGGCCGGCTCTTGGAGTTCCGCCTGCTCGGACTGGCTTCGGAACCTCAGATACGGAACTAGACCCCATGAATTGACGGGATCGATGTTCTGATAGACAAGGTTCCTGACTTTCCTCGTCACCTGTCGCAGGCGATCAGGCCTGCTCGCCCGATCCGACAGCAGGACCCGGAAGTAAATCGCCGGCTGTCCAGACGAATCCTCCCCGATCATATGCCGGATGCGCACAACGTCCGGCCGCAGATGTAGTTCTAGAGTGGCAATCGCAGCCGTGAGCTTTTCGGGTTGAACAACCCCTTTGAATGCAGTCGGCATAACGCTAATCTCATTATCGCTCGCCTCCCCAGACGCGACGCCCCAGACCCAGACACCTTGGTAACGTCCTTCCCCAAACATTTTGGCAATAATCAACTTGATGCACCCGAGTAGTGCTTGATACTGTAAATCGTCCTGGCAATGACAATAGTCGACGGAATGTTCTTTACGCATGCCAAGTTAGATCGGGCAAAATGGCAGAAACGGCACGGGCCGAGCCGCTTACGCAAGGGGGGACCGCATGTCAGAGCTTGTGAATGGGTTCGATGCTTCAACCGAGGACACGAAGGCGACCAAGGTAGGGCCGGCCGGGATCGACATCGCCTACCAGCGCCTCGGGAACCCCGATGCACCTCCAGTGCTGCTCATCATGGGCGTCGCCGCGCAATACATTCATTGGCCGGACGCGTTTTGTCAAGCCCTCGTCGAAAGCGGCCTGCAAGTTATCCGCTTCGACAATCGCGACGCCGGGCTGTCCTCGCACCTGACAGATGCCCCGCCACCCAACCTGCCCGCGGCGCTGGCCGGCGACCTGTCGTCGGTCTCCTACACGCTCCCCGATATGGCTGCCGACACGGTGGGGTTGCTGGACGTGCTCGGCTTCAAGAAGGCGCACATCGTCGGCGCGTCCATGGGAGGCGCCATCGCGCAAACCATGGCAATCGAGCATCCGCACCGTGTCCGCTCTCTCACCTCGATGATGTCGACCACCGGCAACATGTCAGTCGGCCAGCCCTCGCCGGACGTGCTTCGCGAAGTGTTCAGCGGCCCGCGCGCAACCACCCGCGACGAAGTGATTCAGCAGATGGTCCGGGCTTTCCGCGTCGTCGGCTCGCCTGGATATCCGAGCGATGAGAATGAGATCGCCGCGCGAGCAGGCCGTGCTTATGACCGTTCTTACGATCCCATCGGCACCGCTCGTCAGGCCATCGCGACAGTCGCCAGCGGAGATCGCACCGAACGCTTGCGGCATCTTGAGGTCCCAACACTGGTGATCCACGGCCTGGCTGACCGCATGTGCGACCCCAGCGGCGGCCGAGCGACGGCCGAAGCCATCCCCGGCGCGGAACTGGTCCTGATCGAGGGAATGGGACATGACATACCACCCGGTTTACGGGACCAACTCGCCGCGCGAATCGCCGAGTTCGTGTGGCGCGCCGAAGGCCGTTGAACACAGCCGCCGCCCTAGTTCACACAACAGCAACCATTTTGGCAATAATTAACTTGACTCAGTACTGAGTTTGGGTTATATCGGCGGAAGCTACGTTAGCGTGGAGCCGTTCCATTTGTTTCCGCTACGTGGATGAGCAGGCATTCCGTTACAACAACCGCACGGACATGAACGACAGTGACAGATTCGAGTTTACGGTCCGCCAGATCGTTTGGAGGCGGCTACTTGGCCGAGGTCACCGGCAACATAGAAGCAAAGCCTATCCGTCCCAACTGAACCAGAAGGCATCGACAGAAGCGCGGCAAGAGAACTACCTAAAACATTTTCGGTCGTTTCTGTTACTATGACTTTTGAGCCGTTCGGATCGTCGCTGGGCGGGCGGCCCAATTGCTCTCCGATTCATTCAACACCGCGTTTTCTGTACTATGGAAACGATGCAACACGAGCCGCAGTCGCACTGGGACCCTGCTCGATTACACTTCGAATTCGAGCTACCCAAGAGAGAACTGCGATACAAGGAGTTGGTTCTCTACATAGCAGAGCAGTGCGTGGAAGATCCGACTTTCTCACGACTGAAATTGTTGAAGATCCTGTTCTACTCAGACTTTGAGTCTTTCGGACGATACGGCGCGCCGATCACGGGAGTGCCTTATCGTAAGTTCCCATTTGGCCCCGCACCCGTTGCGTTCGGTCGCTACGAAGATGAGATGCTGCGTGATGGCTTGATTCGAATCGTTCGCAAACAGGTTTACGAACACCTACGGCAACGCGTGTTGCCATTGCAAGATCCCAATTTCGATTTGTTCTCGGGAAGAGAAATAGCTGTTGTCAGCGAATGGATACGCTTTTTCTGGGGGAAAACGTCTCGGGACATCAGTAGGTTTTCTCATGGCAGACCGTGGAAGCTCGCGCAAGATTCAGAGTTGATTCCATACGAAGCTGTATTCATTTCAAACGAGCCAGTGTCGTTTGAGGATATATCGCGTGCTAAAGAGCTAGCCGCACAGTACGGCTGGAAACTCTAGGCTCGCGAGATGGCGGACGGGCCGCACTACCGCACCCTCCGAGAGACGCCTGAATTCACAGCGCAGTATGACGAGATAGTCGCTAAGCATTCCCTGGGCGTGATCGGTCCTGTGTTGGACGGAATCCGGTGGGGGATTGCGTCAAACCCAAAGGGTTATGATAGGGTGACATGGAATATCAGAGAGGCAAGGAACGACACTCTCGGTCTTACGGTCCCGATGTTGAGAATCTTTTTCAGCATCGAAAAGGAAGACCAAGAAGACGAGAACGTATTGCTTCTGTGGGTCGAGGAAATTCCCACGACCAATGAGCTAGGACAGCCATGAAGCCAGCACCTCCACCAATTCAAGTTCCCGGCTCGACGCCGTTCCAGAAAATGGACAATCTGCTCCGCGCTGTCATCGCAGTCCCCAAGTCCGAAATCGACCGGCGCGAGAAAGAATGGAAGCGGAAGCACGGCAAGAACCGTAAGCCCACCACGAAGAAAGCTTAGGCTAAGACAGTGGCGTCGCGGTTCCAAAACGGAATGCAGGGTGTTTTCTTGGCGGCGGCTGAATTAACGCATCGTGGCTTCCTCGTCTCGTTAACCTCGCGCAATGCTTTCGGGGCCGATCTCCTTGTCACAGACAGTCAATGCCAACACTCATGGTCCGTGCAGGTAAAAACGAACCAGAGCACGACAGCAAACTACTGGCTATTGAACGCTCAATGCGAGTACTTGAAAAGTGACAGTCACGTATACATCTTTGTGGCCCTTCAGGGAAACCAACGGCCTACTTTTCTCGTCGTGCCAAGTCGCATCGTTGCTGCGAACATCGGTAAACAGCAGACAAAGAGCGGTACGTGGTGTTGGTTCAGTCGCGATACGAAATGGGACCACAAGGGTGAGGGTTGGAAAGAGAGCTTTGGCAATCCTGGTCCAGTACCTGAACCCGAGAATCCTGCGCCGCCACCTCCGTCGCCAGAAGAACTGCCGCCGGTCACGCCGCCCTCAGCGTAAGCCAGAGCCCGTTACAGAGTCACCGTCGTTATTGCCAACACTTTCGTACTCCCCACAATCACTTGCGCTCTCGCGCGTGCTCGGAATCATCTATGCAAGCGTAATATGTCCTGATGGACCTCAGGCAACTCACTCCGGCAACAAATGAAGCCTTTGTTGAAAAAGCGCAAGTTAGCTGGCTTCGTTTTTCAATTTTTCAATTTTTTTTCTCACCATCACCCCGCCCCTCCCCACCGTGCTCCACGCCAAGTCCGACCCACGCCGCCGCCAAACCGGTTGCTATCATAGTGGTCACTCACCGCAAGGAGCGAAGAATGAGCAGATCCGTCCTCCTTTTCTCACTGACCTCGTTGGCCCTCCCACTGTTGCGCGCCCAAGACCCAGCGCCGCCCGCGCCGTCTGACACCCCCGCGCCTCCCGCCGCCTCCGGCCCCCAGCGTCCCGGCTTCCGAGGTCAATCGCAGGAACCGCAGCCCTACGACGAAGTGATCACCAAGGACGCCAAATCCAAAAAGGGAATCTTCACCGTTCACCAGGTCAAGGAAAAATATTATTACGAGATCCCCAACAGCGAACTCGGCAAGGAATTTCTCTTCAACACGCGCATCGCGAAAACCGCCATCGGCGTTGGCAATGGCGGACAGGAATTGTCCTCGCGAGTGGTCTATTGGGAGCTCAACGGCAACAAGGTCTACCTGCGCAGCATCAACTACGACATCGTCGCCGATCCGAAGGCCCCCATCGCCGAAGCGGTAAAAGCCTCCAACAATAACGCCATTCTGATGAGTTTTCCGGTCGCCGCATTCGGCGCGGACAGATCCTCGGCCGTGATCGACGTCACCCGCCTGTTTACCGGCGACATTACCGAATTCAGCGCGCGCCAGCGTCTGAATGCAAGTTCGATCGACTCCTCGCGCTCTTACATCGAACGCGTCTCGCCCTATCCGGAAAATATCGAAGCCGAAGCCTCCCACACTTATACGCGCAACCCCACGCCCCCGGGAGCCAGAGAGACACCACAGACCTTTTTCGGCGGCGGAGGCATGCGCCCCGGCAGCGCCACCGTGGTCCTGCATTACAGCATGGTGAAATTGCCCGAAAAGCCCATGATGCCGCGCGTGTTCGATGATCGCGTCGGCTATTTCTCGGTGGATCAGATGGATTACAGCCGCGACGAGCAGCGCGCCCCGCATCGCGAATACATTGCCCGCTGGCGCCTGGAGAAGAAGGATCCATCCGCGGCGTTGTCGGAACCCATCAAGCCCATCGTCTATTACATTGATTCCGCCACCCCCACCAAGTGGGTCCCTTGGCTGGAACGCGGCATCGAAGACTGGCAACCCGCCTTCGAAGCAGCCGGCTTCAAGAACGCCATCATCGCCAAACCGTCGCCGACTCCCGAACAAGATCCCGACTTCAATCCCGAAGACGTCCGCTATTCCGTGATACGCTGGCTGCCTTCCACCATCGAAAACGCCTCGGGGCCGCACATCAGCGATCCACGCACCGGCGAAATTCTGAATGCGGACATCCAGTTCTATCACAACATCATGAACCTGCAGCGCGACTGGTATTTCCTGCAAGTCGGCCCGCTCGATCCGCGCGCCCAGAAACTGCCGCTGCCCGACGACCTGATGGGCCGGCTGCTGGAGTTCGTGGTCGCGCACGAGGTCGGCCACACCCTTGGCCTCGAGCACAATATGAAGGCCAGTTCCATGTACCCGGAAGAAAAAATCCGCGATCCCAAGTGGGTCAAGAAAATGGGCCACACGCCTTCCATCATGGATTACGCCCGCTTCAACTACGTCGCGCAGCCGGAAGATAAGATCGACGTCGCGGATCTCGTGCCGCGGATCGGCCCTTACGATATTTTTGCGATTAGCTGGGGCTACAAGCCGATTCCGGATGCCACCACGCCTGACGCCGAGAAGCCGACCCTCGATCAATGGGCCCGCGAGCAGGACAAAACTCCCTGGTTCCGATTCTCCACCGCCGGCGCGGCCGGTTCCGATCCCGGCGAGCTGACCGAAGCCGTTGGCGATGCCGACGCCCTCAAATCCACCGCGCTCGGCATCAAGAACCTGCAGCGCGTGTCGAAAATGCTTCTGCCCGCAACCTCTACCAAGCCGGGCGAGCCGTACCGCGATTTGGCCGAGTTGTACAGCCGCATGCTGGGTCAGTGGACGCTCGAATTGAACCATGTCGCTGCCATCGTCGGCGGATTCAATACCCAGGAGAAATACGTCGGGCAGGAGGGTGTCATATTCAGCCCTGTCCCGCGCGCGCGCCAACTCGAAGCCGTGAAATTCTTGAACGAAAACGCGTTCACCACGCCCACCTGGGCGCTCGATCCGCAGATTCTCCGGCGCATCGAAGCGATCGGCGCGTTGAGCCGCGTCCGCAACGCGCAGGACGCCGTGCTCACCAACCTGCTGAGCAGCTCCCGTTTTGCGCGCCTGGTGGAACAGGAAGCCATCGACGGCAGCTCATCCTACGGGCCCGCCGAGTTTCTGGCCGACGTCCGCAAAGGCATCTGGAAGGAACTCGATGCGCCGCAGGTGAAGATCGACGCCTATCGCCGCGATTTGCAGCACGCCTACCTCGATCTGATCAACACCAAACTGAATGCCGCGCAGCCCGCGGGCTTCGGCGGCTTCGGCTTTTCAGCCACCAGTCCCGACGAGAAACCGCTCTATCGCGCGGAGCTCAAGAGTTTGAACGCCACTATCGGCGCGGCACTCGCGAAAACCCAGGACCGCGAAACCAAGGCTCACTTAGAAGCCGCGCGCGATCAAATCGCCAAGATCCTCGACCCGCGCTTTGCCCCGCCCGCTAACCAAAACGGCAATGCGTTCCGGATGTTTAGCGACCAGTTTGATCCCAACGACTGCTGGCCCGATTACGCCATTCGTCCCTAACCGGCCAATAAATTTTGTGGGCCTCTGGAAAACAGCCCGCTCGGGTTGTCCTATCTTTAGAACCGCAATGACAAGGACAGTATGAGCGGCGACGGTTTCCCTGTCGCCCTTCCGTTTTCGCGCTTCGCGGCCAGCGCTCGCGAGGGCGCCAATCTGTTCGACGAGTTGCGCAAGCCCTTACTTCGATACCTGATTTCGCTGGGCCTTTCACCGGACGAAGCGCAGGACGTGGTACAGGACGCGTTTCTGAGCCTGCATCGATCATTGACCGCCGATTCGTCGCCGGAAAACGCGCGAGCTTGGCTCTTCCGCGTGGCTCACAATGCGGCGCGCAATCGTCAGAAAAGCTATCATCGCCGATTTGCCGCGCCGCTCGAGAGTGCGGCTTTCGATCGGACTGATGGATCGACGCCCGAGCGCGCCGTCCTGAAAAAGGAGCGATATCGTAAGCTCGGAGCGGCCATCCGGGCGCTAACCGATTCCGAGCGCGAGTGCCTGCTGCTCAGAGCCGAGGGCCTGCGATATCGTGAGATCGGAGAAGTGCTCGGCCTGGCGACGTCCACGGTGGCCGGCATCGTGGATCGCGCCGTGAAGAAGTTGGCGGAGAAATGTAATGTGTGAATACGAGAAAAGCTTAATCGCCTGGATCGATGGCGAGCTGGAAACGGACACCGCGCTGGAGCTGGAACGCCATCTCCAGACTTGCGAGATTTGTTCAGCCCAGGCCAGCCAGTATCGGCAGGTCAGCCGCGCCTTCGCCGCATACTATGCCGCCGCGCCCGTTCCCAAGCGCGCATCTCGAGTGCGTTGGACGACCGCCGGCGCCATCGGTTTGGCCGCGGCAGCAGCGATGATTCTATGGACGCTCCCCCGACCCGTGGAACAGCTGCAGCTCCAAGCCCCGAAGACCGCGCGCCCACCGGCCATCGCCTTTGAAACGCAGCCGGCGCCAGTGAAGATGGCTCGCCATCAGACCATGGCGAAACGCAATGATATTTCGAAGGCCGCTTGGACTGCCACCGAACCCTTCGTCGAAATCGCCATCCCGGCCGACGCTCTCTTCGCTCCGGGCGCACTGCCGCCCGGCGTGACTTTCATCGCGGATCTCGGAATCGGCGATGATGGATCGCCCCGCATTCTTCGCTTACAACCAGGATTGAAATAGGAGCTGACTTACCTCATGAAACTATCGATCGTCTTAACGCTCGCTGCCGCCAGCCTCGCGCTGGCTCAACCGCCACCCAGACAGCTCACCGTCGCTACAGGCGTGGGCGGCGCATTCATGCAGATACCGGATGCCGTCGTGCAAGGCGCTCCTTATTCCGCCACCATCGTGAATGAATCCACGCAAACGCTGTCCGATGGAAACCGCATAGTCCAGAGCGCCACCGGCAGCACCGCGCGCGATTCCCAGGGCCGCACCCGCCAGGACATGGCGCTGCCTTCCATCGGAAACCTGTCGGCCGCCAACGCACCGCATCTGGTTTTCATTCAAGATCCGGTCGCCAAAACGGCTTACAGCCTCAATCTCACCGACAAGACCGCGCATAAGATGCCCATGCCACCGCCCGGCCTGCCCGGAGCGATCCAAGGCCAGGTGATGGCGGGCGCGTTTTCGGCGGCCATTCTACCTCGGAGCATCGCAGTCGCGGAAGCTGGCGTAGCGGGAGCAGGCGTAGCCGGACCGGGCCCCGTGGTTATGAAGGCTCAACTCAACGCGGAGCAAGCCGACATCCACACCGAAGATCTCGGCGCGACCACCATGCAAGGCGTCGCCGTCCACGGAGTTCGCACCACGCGCACCATCGCGGCCGGACAAATCGGCAATGACCGTCCGATCGAAATCGTCACCGAGGTGTGGACCTCGCCCGAGCTGCAGACCATCGTCTACAGCAAGCGCTCGGATCCTCGCACCGGCGAACAGGTCTTCCAACTCACCAACATCGTGCGTTCGGAGCCCGATCCTTCCCAGTTCACCGTCCCGTCCGATTTCAAGCTCGCGGAGGGTCCGGAAGGCAAAAGAGACGTGATCTTTTACCGGCCGAACGAATAGCGGCCGGCGCAGTTCGCGGTATCATTTTAGTTGCTTCAACCACCTTTAACCGGGCTGCGAGTGCTCGATTTTTCGCATGCTCTCGCGGGTCCTTATTGCAGCCTTCTGCTGGCCCACTATGGCGCCAGCGTGTACAAGGTGGAAGCGCCCGATTCCGGCGACATCGGGCGCGGCTGGGGCCCTCCTTTCGTCGGCGACACTGCCGCTTTTTTTCTGGGATTGAATTGCGGCAAGCGCAGCGTCTCCATCGATTTGAAAAATCCGGAAGGCGTCGAGCTGTGCCTCAAAATGATGGAGAAAGTCGACGTCGTTTTGGAGAATTTCCGGCCGGGCTTGTTCGCGCGCCTGGGCCTGGGCTACGAACAAGCTCGCGCCCGCAATCCCAAATTAGTCTACTGCTCCATTTCCGGATACGGCCAAGACGGACCCTCGCGCGATTATCCCGCCATGGATCTAATCGTTCAGGCGTCCAGCGGGTTGATCAGCATAACCGGCACCATGGACGGTGAGCAGGTGCGCTGCGGGCATTCGGTGGCCGACGTTTCGGCTGGAATGTTCGCGATGATCGGCATCTTGATGGCCCTGAACTCGCGCAATCAAACCGGCATGGGCCAGTTCATCGATGTCTCGATGTTGGACTCCATGATTTCGGTCATGGCTTCGGTTTTTGCGAATTACTTAGGCGCCGGCGTGGTGCCGCGGCCGTGGGGCACTGCCTTCTCGACCATCGTTCCCTACCGGACCTTTCCCACTCAGGATCGCGAGCTTGCCATCGCCGTGGCGAGCGACAAGCTGTGGACCATCTTCTGCGAAACGATGGGGCATCCGGAACTGATCGATCATCCCGATTACTCCACCAACGCGCTGCGGGTTAAGAATCGAGGTGTGCTGGAACCCATGCTCGCCGCGATCTTCAGCCAGGACACCGCGGAACATTGGTTCAAGAAGCTGAACGGCGCGGGAGTTCCCTGCTCGCCCGTTCGAACCATCGATGAAGTGGTGAACGATCCTCAGTCGGCGGTGCGCGGAATGTTCCCGCAGTTAGCCAACGTGGAGCGATCGCTGGTCACCGGGTTGCCAGTCAAACTTTCAGCCACTCCCGGTCAGGTGCGCAGCGGTCCGCCCGGCATCGGCCAGCACAGTCGCGAAGTCCTGAAGGAACTGTTGAACCTCAATCCCGCCAAGCTGGACGAGCTGGAATCGGCCGGGGTGATCCGGCCGCTGCTCGAACAAACTACTGCGTCTTGACCTCGGACGAATCCGAGCGCTGCTGCTTCGAGAAGAAATCGAGCATCGGCGCAAAGCTCGGCTCGGCTACACTGACGTGGCTGCCGCCCGGCACTTCCACGTAGGTGATGTTCGCGCCGGCCTTCTTGCCCGCTTCCACCATTCTGCGGGACTGGCTGACATTCACCGTCCGGTCGTCGTTTCCGTGCACGACGTATTCGGGAATATTCTTGATCTTCACCATTCCGTTCACATCGCCGCCGCCCGAGATCGGGCCTAGCGCGGCGAAGAGATCGGGATGATCCATAGCGACGCTCCAAGTACCGTAACCGCCCATGGAGTGGCCCATAAGATACACGCGCTTGGGGTCGATGCGATAATCGCGTTCAACTTCTTTCATGACGTCCAGGACATCCTGCTCGGCCGCGCCGCGATACATGGAAGCGGTGTCGCGGCCCTTGGGGCAGGCCACGATGAACCCCTGGCGTTCGGCTTCGCGCTTGAGCGTTTCCTTATAGCCGTCGAACATGCTGTTCTCGTCGCCGCCCATGCCATGCAGCGCCACCAGCAACGGAGTTGGCTTGGAGCCGTCGTAGGCGCTCGGGATGAAAATGCGATACGGCTGAAGCGTGTTATCCACCGCGGAGCGGTAGGCCTTGTGTAAATCGCCGTGCTTGGCGGCGAACGGATCGCGGCCCCGATCCACGGCATCTATGATGGCGGTGGCATCGGCGAATTGCTCGCGGAAATTGTAGCGAGTGGGATTGATTTCGCCCTGATCGGCTCTTTCGTACAGTGCCAGCGCGTACTCGGCGGTGGCCAGCGCGGGCGATCCCTGTTTGGCTTTTGCCAGCCGGTCCTTCAGGCGCTGCGCGTCAGCGGAGAGCGCTTCGATGTGTACCGGCAGGTTTTTCACGAAAGCGCTGCGAGCGCCATCCACGGGAGTTTCGCCGGGCGCTTCCAACCGCACTTCGAGATTGAAATCGCCGGCAGCCGCGCGTGGAAGAGTGACCTGGGTTGTAAAAGGCAGCGCGGCCGGATCGAGTTTTAAGCCGGATTCCAAAGTGATCGCTTCACCGCTATTGGCTTTAGCGGGCACCAGCGCCACGGCCGCAGTAACTTTGAGCCCCTGTTCGCGGCCGTCGGTGTAGAGCGGCGTGAGTGTCACGCTGACTGTTTTACCCGGCGCCACGATGGCATGATCCAGCCGGCCTTGCAGCGACACCACGAGTTCATAGCCAGGCGTCCAGGCGATGTTGCGCATCACGGCCTGGCCTTGGTTGTAGTCGCGCATCGCTTCGCCGTACTGGCGGGCCTGCGTGGCGTGCTGGGCCTCCTGGCCGAGGCGGTCGGCTTCTTGGCGCTGTTGATCGGTGAGCGGCAGGCTGGCTTTTTGCGTGTTGTAGCCGACCGACGTGCGCAGCACCAGTCCGGCATCCTGAGCATGCAGTACCAATCCCCCGGTGAGGATCAACGGGAATGTGAAACCAATCAGCGAACGTGGCATAGGTTGATTTTAACAGCAGCGCGAGGACCTCGAATAAGTACTTACCTTAACCGTTACGTTGTTCGGGCTCGCCGAAATTGAACGCGAATCGGCCGAGTCAAACGAACGAACATCGCGCAGAACGCAAGTTTTTGCGCGGGGAAAACCCACCGTTGAGTCGAGCGATAAACATGTTTCGAATTTGCATTGCAGAATTACTATGCGGTTACGGCCTGGTCATGTGCGCGGGCCAATCGGAGCCAGCGCCAGAAGAACTCCGGCGCGACGCGGACGAGCTCTGGGTGCATGGAAAGGCGGAATAGCGTGTTTCCATGGGCAGCCTGTATGCGTTGCAGGGTTCGTTTTCGAAAGCGGAAAGCAATCTCAAGAGCGCGATTGCGGTCTTCACGAAGTACGCCGGACCAAACGATGTGCGGACAGCCAAAGCCTGGAACGCTCTCGGGTGGCTTTATACGGCGCGGGGCTCGATGGAAAACGCGTAGACTGCTTTGCGCAAAGCCGACCGCATCGTTGACGATGCGGTGCCGTCCGACAGCGAGCGCCGCATTCCTTTTCTTGACTACCACGCGGAATGGCTCATGCAGGTCGGCAGATACACGGATGCCGAAAAGGTATGGCGCGAGGCTGCTGCCATCGGCGAAAAGGCGTTGGGAGAAGCGACCTCCAGCTATGACGTAGTCTGGCTGCATTTGGGGCACCTGTACAGCTCGGTCGGAGAATACAAAGAGGCGCAAGAAGCGCTGGAGCGTTTTCTTTCTATCGAAGGAAAGGTGATGCCACGAGGTTCACTGGCGCAGGGCGTCGCGCTGGGCGAACTCGGAAACACGTATGCGCATCTGAAGGATCATTCGGAGGCCGAGCGGACGTTGACAAGATCGATGGACATGCTGCGTACAATTCCGGGCAACGTGCCTTTGGCGAATGCGCTGGTGGGCAGCTACCTGGGAGACTACTACATGTCGCAACGCCGCTGGTCGGACGCGGCGGATCAGTACCAGCTAGTCTTGGCGACGCGGCAGCAATTAATTCCCAATACCGCGCTGGTGGCGGACTCGATGGGAGCACTGTCCAAAGCGCTGGCGAAGCTGAATCGCAAGGACGAGGCCAAGCGTTATAAAAAGCAGGCCCTGGCGATTCTGTCGCAACAACGCAGTCCACTCTATAGCGGCGAGACGGTGGACGTGAAGTCGCTTCGCGCGCAGTGATTCCTCGCTCGCGCGGTGACGATGGCCTGGGCGCTCCCGGGAATGTCCTGGTAGCGCAGGTCGTCGAACCAGGCTGACAACCGGTTTACGATATACTGCTCGGAATGCCAGGTGGTTTGATACCAGTCGGGCACGATCCCTTGCAGCTTTTGGGAGCGGCGGTGAACGAAGCCCGCGGTCTTTAGCGCCGCGAGACCATTGGAGTCCAGAGCTTTTTCGGCGCCCGCTCCATGCACCGAGATGAGTAAGAACCCGTCCGGCGCCAGCAGGCGGGCGAGCTCGGCCAGCCACAGGTCCTGCGCGGCTTCATCCAGATGCGTGAATACTGAAAGCAGTAGATGGCGTCGAAGTGCAGGTCCGGGTATGGCAAGGGAGGCTGGGGACAATTGCGAACAAAGCGGGCGGCTGGAAGGTTCCGGCTGCACCAATCGATAGCCTGCTGGTCCACATCGGCGCCGTGAAATTCAACGCTTGGAAGAGCGGCCAGAAGCCAGCGCAGCGTGCGCCCGCAGCCACAGCCGAAGTCCAATATCCGGCCGCTTTGCGAAAGATCCAGGCCCCTGGATCGCGCATGCTCTTCGACTAGGCGAGCGCAGCCTTCACCGATGGTCAGGAAATCGTCGCGGCTAAGAAGTTCGCTGACTCGATAACGAAGCAGCGCGGGTGGTAGAGGCAGCCCGGATGCATCTTGAGCGTGACTCCGGTCGGCCCACCAACAGCGCAGGCGCAGCTCGAAACGGAACAACCGATAATAGAGAATGCGCGCGGCCGGCAGCAACGGAGCGGGTAGGAAGGAGCGTGTGAGCAACTCTCTCTAACTTACACCCAGAATTTTCGCGAACATTTGATAAACTTGTGGCTCGGCGGCGGCGGCGATGATTTCCCTTAATACCGAGGCCTGGTTTGTACTGGCGGGGATATTGGTTGCGTTCGTGCGCGCCACGCGCGCGCCGGCCTACAAGAAGGCGTGGTATTGGAACCGATTTGATGCGTTGGCTCTCATTGCGCTGGCGCTCATTATCGTTTCGTTTTTTGGCTGGATGGCGCGCTCCTACTTTCTGGCGGACGATTTCATATTGCTGGGGCAGGCGCGGATGCTCTGGAGTTGGCGATCTGTTTTCGCCACGCGTGGAGGCGATGGCGCGTTCCGGCCATTGGGCTATCTGTCGTACGTGGCCAGCGCGAAATGGGCGGGGACGGATCCTGCGGCGTGGCACTGGATCGGTTTTGGATTGCATATCGCCAACACGATACTGCTGTATGCAATCGCCAGGCTGTTCGGATACGCGCGCTTTCTCGCGTGGCTAGCCGCCGCTCTTTTCGCGCTGCACGGCACGCACCCGGAGGCGGCGGTGTGGATAGCCGGACGGTTCGATCTATTATCGACATTTTTCTTTTTGGCGGCGCTGGCCTGTTTCTTGCAATCGCTTAAGCCGGGTAGCGCACGAAAGGCTTGGCTGGTGGTGGCCGTGATAGCCATGACTGCCGGGCTGCTTTCCAAAGAGTCCGCGTACTCGTTCGCGCTGGTGGCGGCGCTACTGGTGGTGTGCACTGGCGAGTCGCGGCGCCGGCAGGCCTGGATGACTGTGCTGATATTCGTGGCCGTGACGGCCGCGCTGTTTGTCTATCGCTGGCATCTTCTGGGTGGCATCGGCGGCTACCCCCAGATGACTCTGCTGCTTTCATTGAAGGGACTGCTGTTCCGGATGTGGGCCATCCTTTTCTTCCCGGTCAACTGGACGCTCCCGGCCGGGCGATGGATGGAGTTGCTGCTGGCCGCATATATGGTCGCGTTGGTGAAACTGTTTCTCAGCCGCGCACAGTTGCTGAAGATTGCATTTGCGGCCGGCTTCGTCATACTCACGGCGGCTCCCGCCGTTTCTCAATTGCTGATCGGAACGGATCTGGAGAAAGGGCGCGTGCTGTACCTGCCGTCGGCTGGATTCTGTCTGCTGCTGGCCGCGCTGGCCGAGCCGCTGCGTTTACCATCGCAAGCCGCGGTAGCGGCGATACTGCTGGTGTTTCATGGGGCGATATTGTTGCACAACTTGCAGGGCTGGCAAAGGGCCTCTGAGGTGGTGCAGTCGGCTTGCAACGCGGCGGCGAAGTGCGCAATTAGCTCAGGCGCGCGGCCGTTGGTGACGGGCTTGCCGCGCACGTTGCATGGCGTCTACGCATTCGCCAATGGATTTCCGGAATGCGTGGCGATGCAAACGGGAGATGGTGCGGTTCGAGCCTCAAGCGATGACGCGTGCAAGTTTAGCTGGGACGCAACGACGAATTCTTTAAAGGCAGTGCAGTAACCACGCAGGCGCGGCTACCACATCTTGCCGCCGGGCATCCAACTGCGCGAAATGTAGTCGACGAAGAACTGGCCCAGCAACAGGATCATCCAGAAGAATCCGCCGGCCGCGAACAGCTTGGTGAGCGCACTCTCGGCCTTGAGGTTCATGAAGAAAAAGATCACCAGCGACATCTTGAAGAATGCGATCAGCAGCGCGATCACGATGTTCCACTGGCCCAAATCGATTTGGGCGATGTAGTAAGTGGCGAACGTAAAGAACGTGAGGGTCGCCCAGACGATGACGTAGGTTCGAACGCTTGGAACGGGATGCATATCAGATAAGCTTTCTCGCGTTTCCGATCAGATAGAGTAACGGGAACAGAAAAATCCAGACAATGTCGACGAAGTGCCAATACAGACCGCTGATTTCAACCGGCGTGAAGTAATTCCTGCTGAAGATGCCGCGCCGCGCCATCATGAGGATGGTGGTCATGAGGCCGACGCCCACCAACATGTGCAAGGCGTGGAAGCCGGTCATGAAGAAATAGAAGCAAAACAGGATCTGCGCCTGGTGCGAGTACTGCGCCTGATGCGGAAATTCGGGCGTGTTGCTGTAATCCCAGTGCCCGGCGAAAAGCGGCACTTTCATGTCCACCCAGTGTTCGTGATATTCAAAGCCCTTGATCACCAGGAACGCGATACCGAACATCATGGTCAAGATCAAGAAGATTTGGATGGCTTTTTGATTGCCCAGGCGGGCGGACGCGGACCGCCAAAGCCATGGTCAAGCTGCTGACGATCAGCACGGCGGTATTGGCTGCGCCGAAGGCAGGGTTCATGTGCATGCTGGTGCTGGCGAATGCTTCGGGGTACATGGAGCGGTACACCGTATAGGCGCCGAACATGCCGCCGAAGAACATGATTTCGGTCAGAAGGAAAACCCACATGCCCAGCGTGGCGGAGTCGAACTGCTGCTCCATGTTGTCGAAATGATGGCGGAGATAGGGCGAGTGCTCAGCGTGCTCGGCAACCGCGCCGTGCGGCTCAGTCAGATGGTGCGCCTCCTCAGGAGCGCTCTCGCTGCCATAGGCGTAAGCGTCCTCGGTCACAATGGGAGTCTGTTCGAAATTATAGGTGGGCGGCGGCGAAGTAGTTTGCCATTCCAGCCCCTTGGCGTTCCAGGGATTATTTCCGGCTTGGGGCCGTACTTGAGCGACCACAGGAAGTAGATGAGCGGAATGACGTAGCCTAAGCCCAGCATGGAAGCTCCGGCGCTGGACATCACGTTCAGCACCTGGAACTCGGGGGCATAGGCATGATAACGGCGCGGCTGGCCCAGGTAACCGGCGATGAACTGCGGGAAGAACGTGAGATTGAATCCGGCGAATACCAGCAGACACGCGAACTTGCGCCCAGCCTTCCGGATACAACCGGCCAGTGATTTTCGGCCACCAGAAGTGCATGCCGCCCATATACGCCAGCACCATGCCGCCTACCATGACGTAGTGGAAGTGGGCCACGACGAAGTAAGTGTCCGTGCACGTGCACGTCCACTCCGAGGGTGGCAAGGAATAAGCCGGTGAGGCCCCCGATGGTGAACAGGCCGATGAAGCCGAACGCATAGAGCATGGGCGTGTCGTAGCTGATGGAGCCGCGGAACATGGTGGCGGTCCAGTTGAACACCTTGATGGCCGAGGGAACGGCGACCAGCATGGTCAGGAGCGAGAAATACAGGCTGGCGTACATGGACATGCCAGTGACGAACATGTGGTGGCCCCAGACCAGGAAGCCGATGATGGCGATGCCCAGGCTGGAGGCGGCGATGAAGGAATAGCCGAAGATGCTCTTCCGCGAGAAGCAGGTTACTAATTCGCTGATGACGCCCATGCCGGGCAGGATCATGATGTAGACGGCGGGGTGCGAATAGAACCAGAACATGTGTTGGAACAGGATGGGATCGCCGCCGATGGCTGGGTCGAAAATTCCGATATGGAAGGCGCGCTCCAGGCCGACCAAGGCGAGCGTGATAGCGACCACGGGAGTGCCCAGAACCTGGATGAGCGAGGTGGCGTAATTGGCCCACACGAACAAGGGCAAGCGGCCCCAGGTCATGCCGGGCGCCCGCATCTTGTGGACGGTGACGATGAAGTTCAGTCCGGTGAGAATGGAGGAAAAGCCCGCGATGAAAACGCCGACCGCGGCGGTGATGACGAAGGTGTTCGAGTAAGTGCTGCTAAAGGGAGTGTAGAAGGTCCAGCCGGTGTCCACGCCGCCCAGAACGATGGCCGACAGGGCAAAGGCCGCGCCCGCGATGTAGATATACCAGCTCAGCAGGTTGATGCGCGGGAAGGCCAAGTCCTTGGCGCCGATCTGCATGGGCAAGAAAAAGTTTCCGAGCGTGGCTGGAATGGACGGTATGAGAAAGAAGAACACCATGACAATGCCGTGCATGGTGAAGAACTTGTTGTAGGTGTCCGAATTGACCAGGTCGCCTTGCGGCGTGAGCAGCTCGATGCGAATGAGCGAGGCGAAGATACCGCCAATAAAGAACATGACGGTGATCGAGATGATGTAAAGGATGGCGATCCGTTTGTGGTCTTTGGTAAAGAGCCAGGATTTCCAGCCGTATTCCGAATTTAAGTAATTCGGAGTTTCTGCTACTTCCGGTGTTTGTAGTGCGGTACTCATTGTCTTCCACCCGTATTTGGGGTTCTGGCGGCGCCGGGAGCGAGCGTCGTACCAGTGGTGGTCCCTGAGTCTGCCAGGGACTTGATGTAGACGATCAACTGCAGCAGTTGCTCCTCGCTGACCTGACCCTGGAACGTGGGCATCACGTCCGGCCGGTAACCGGCGACGACCTTAGCGTTGGGATTCAAAATGGATTCGCGAATGAAAAAATCGTCGGCCAAAATAGAACGTCCATCGCTCAACTGGACGCGCGAGCCGTAGAGGCCGCGCAGATTAGGCCCGCGGCCCTGCTGCTCGGTCTGGTGGCAAGTGGAACAGCCGTACTGTTCGAACAGCCGTTCGCCCTGCTGCGCCATGGAGCCTTCGGTCCCGCCGCTGGCCAACCAATTCTCATAATCGCTGTCGTTCATGACGGTGACCCAGCCGATCATGCCGGAGTGCTCGGTTCCACAATATTCGGCGCAGAAGATGTGATAGCGCCCGGGCTTAGTGGCGGTGAACCACATGGTGTCGTAGCGGCCGGGCACCACGTCGTGTTTAATGCGGAAGGCGGGGATGAAGAAGCTGTGGATGACGTCTTCAGACGCCAGGGTGAGCTTCACGGGCCGGCCGATGGGGACGTGCAGCTCGTTAATCTCGCGGGTACCTTCGGGATACTGAATCTTCCACATCCACTGTTTTCCGACGACATAAACATCCATGGCGTTGGAAGGCGGCGTGGCATTGGCGAAAAAGATTTCCGCGCCCCACCAGAAAAAGCTGAGCATCACGATGAACGGGATAACGGACCAGGTTATTTCGAGCACCAGCGAGCCGTGAATCTGCCGCGGCACTTCGTTGGGAGATTTCCGCCGGTACTTGACGGCGAAGATAAAAACCACCGCGAAAATCAGCCCCGTCATGATGATGGTGACGACGCTGAGGTAGGCGTAGAGATAGTCGACCTGGCGCGCGATGGAGGAGGCCGCTACCGGAAAAAGGGGAACCTGCATCAGACCGGCCTCCCGTGGTCGTCATGCCGTTCGCGCCGCAAGAAGAAGAAGATCATGCCGCCCAAAGCGAGCACGCTGGCGGTGGCGAGCACGCGGGTGACGTTGGCGATCACCAGCCCGTATTTGCCGGTCATGGGATCGTAGTGGAAGCAGAACAGCAGCACCTGATCGGCGAAGTTGCCAATCTTGTCTTGGGAGGCTTCCACCAGGCCCAGGCGCAGGTCTTTGGATTTGTAGTCGATTCCGTAGAAGTAGCGCGAGATCTTGCCTTCCGGGGTGATGATCATGATGCCGCTGGCGTGGGCGTACTGTTTGGTTATCGGATCGTACTTATAGTGAAAGCCGGCGGTGTCGGCGAGCTTCTTGATATCGTCTTCCTGGCCGGTCAGAAAGTGCCAGCCTTGGACGGCGCCTTGGCGCTTATACTTTTCGACGTAGTTGGCTTTCTTGGCGGCGGCCAGCTGCCAGGTCTCGTGCGGATTGAAGCTGACGGTGACGACGTCGAAATCGGTTCCGAGATTAAGTGAGATCTGCTCCATGCTATGGGTGAGGCCATTGAGGACCATGTCGCACAGCATGGGGCACTCGTAGTACACCAGCGCCAGCACGACCGGCTTTTGGCGGAAATACTGGCCCAAGCGCACGGTTTGGCCGGTCTCATCGCGAAACTTCAATTCCAGCGGAAGTTGCGCGTTCAGATTCTGATCGATTCCCACACCGCGAACCATGGCGGGCAGGCCATATTGCTGGGCCGCGCCCGTAGCGGAGAAGACGGCGGCCAGAATCGATGCGGCGATACAAATTCTCTTACCGGACATTTATACTTCCTTGCAATCTTGGTTGTGGAGTGGGCTGGGCGGCGACCGGCGATTTGCGGCCGGCCGTGATGTCGTCCAGATAATTGTGCGTTGGCAGGCCCTTTTGAGCGAGCATGTCGATGGCGCGATCGATGGGAATGCGGACGATGCCTTGTTTCGGATCGAGCACCGCGTAGCTGTTCAGAATATGGTCTTCGTGCGAGCGGATGGACTGCAACTCTTCGGCCGGGTGCGAATCGATGCGCGGAGACGGCGGGATCACCTGCTGGAAGGCCTTGGCTTTTTCGTCGGGATGATAGGTGTTTTTGAAGAACTGAAAGATGCCGACCGACAGCAGGGAAACCAGGAACGCGCCGATGATCAGCGCGCTCAACGACGCGAAGACAAACGGTACGCTGACCTCTTTGGTCTCGTGTCCAGTTCCGTTAGTGGGATGTTCGTTCTGGTGATCCATATCAATGCGCTCGCGCCTGGACGCGCGAGTAGGTATTGCGCGGGTCGTTGGGTACCAGCAGCGGCCCGGCCTTGAGGTTGCGGACGAAGTACGCCAGCCAGATTCCGCCCAGACCGATCAGAATGGCAAGATCGGTCCAATAGACTTCCAAGGCGCGCTGGCGGAAGGCCGGAATCACGATCCAGAAAACGTCCAGGACGCGGATGACGATCATCCAAATCGCGATGGTACGGAGGAGCTTGGGATTGCGCTTGATGAAACGCATCAATAACAGGAAGAAAGGAACGCAGAAATGGAAAATCGAGATGAACCAGGCGACATAGCCCCAGCCCCCGCTGAAGCGGCGAACGTACCAAGGGATTTCATCCGGAAGATTTTCGGCCCAGATGATGATGAGCTGCGAGAAGGACAGGTAGGCCCAGAGCATGGTGAAGGCCAACATCAGGTTGCCCAAGTCGTGGTAGTGCGACGTTTTTAGGAAGCTGGCGAAGGGCTCGCGGTCGGAAAGCAGGATCAGGAGCGCGATCACAAAAGAGAACGTCACCAGAAACTCGCCGACGGTGAACATCCAGGGATAGATGGTGGAATACCAGTCGGGCTCTAGCGACATGATCCAGTCGACGAAGGCGTAGGTGGTGGACACAGTGAAAATGAGAAGAGCCGGCGCGCTGGCGCCCTTGATTTTCTTGAACAGGGCTGGATCGCCGGTGCGATCGTGTTCATTGGCCATTCTCAGGATGCGCCAGCCAAAGAAGAACCAGATCGCGAAATAAAGTACGGTCCGGCCGATGAAAAACGGAATGTTCATGTAGACGGCTTTGTGGCCGACCGCGAAATCGTGAGCGCGTACTTCGGGATTGGTCCAGGAGTACAGTGTTTTCAAGGCAAGCAGAACGGGTATGGCGGCGATCGCGATGAGCGGCAGGGTCTTGATGCCGGCCTCGACAAAGCGCCGGATGGCGACGCCCCAATTTCCGCCGACTACGTTATGCAGGAAAAAGATTCCAAGGCATCCGAGGGCCAGCCCGGCCCAGAAGATGAACGCGAATAGATAGGACTGCCAGAAATGGGTGGCGTTTTGGACAAGTCCAAGTACGCTAACGGCTAGCGCGATCACGCCGATAATAAGCGCGTTGCGCTGGACACGGTCCATTTGGGGACGAAGGGTTTCGCTAGGCGTCATCGGTTGCCTCCCGAATTAGTTGGGGCGGGCGCGGGAAGCGCGGGTGCTGGGATGGGGACGTCGCCGGGCTCGCCCGAATTTCGCAGCGGCGGTTCCACGGGCAGATTCTGGCGTTGATCGGGGGGCACATCGGTGAGCTTGGCCGACTCGCTCAACTGCAGAGCGCGGATATAAGCGATCACGCGCCAGCGATCGTCCGACGACACGCGGGTAGCGTAACTGGCCATGGCGCCGAAACCGTTGCTGATCACGTCGTAGAAATGCCCGAGCGGCGCATCCATGAGTCTCTGGCTGTAATAGGAGGGTGGCTGCCGGAAGCCGCGCATCACCACCATGCCGTTGCCGTCGCCCAAGCGGCCGTGACAGGGGGTGCAATAAATGTTGAAGCGGGCCTGGCCGCGCTGGATGTCGTCTTTTGAAATGGGAATCGGAAACTCGGTGATCTCCTCGCCCGCGATCTTGCCGGTGTAGCGCGCTTCGTCGATGCGAAGCTGGCCGCGCGCGATGGTTCCCTCCACTTCCGGACGGGCGGAGCGACCGTCGGCGAAGAACTCGCTGGCGGCCAAGGGCTTGTAGCGTGGCTCGTCCTGCATGTCGCGGCGGCAGGCCGTCAAAGCCAGCAGCAGAACGGAAGCGCCCGCGATAAGAATCCTATTTCTCAACTTCAGCCACCTCTTCCGGGCTCAGTTGTTCGAGGAACGCGCGCGTTTGAAGGCGGTCGAATTTCGGATCGTCGGCCTCGATGCACAGGAAAAAGCGGTCAATGGAGGCGCGTTCGGCAAACGATTGCAGGTTGAAAACCGGGTGATACGGCATGGGTAGTTTGTTCATGGCGAGCATGCCGATGACGGAACTGAGCGCGGCCAAAAGGACCGTGCACTCGAACGTGATAGGAATGTACATGGGCCAACTCACGAATGGGCGGCCTGCGACGTTGTGCGGATAAGCCACGGCGGCGATCCACCACAACAGGCTAAAGCCACCGATGCAGCCCAACAAGCCGCCGATGAGAACGACCAGCGAAACCCAGTGGCGCGTGAATCCGATTGCTTCCGCCAAACCCTCGACCGGCATGGGCGAATAAGCATCCATCTTTCGGTATCCGGCACCGTAAGCTTTGTGGCAGGCGTCCAGAAGTTGCTCGGGCTCTTCAAACCGGGCCATAACGCCGTACAAGCCGTGCCGGTCCGCGAAAGTTTCGCTCATAGGCTAGTCTCCTACCCCCGGCTCCGGCTGGAGCCCTTCGTCTTCCAGGGCGTGAGGCGCCAGGTGATGCAGAACTTCGCGCACCTCGAAGATCGAGATGGAGGGTAATACGCGAACAAACAACGTCATAAGCAGCAGGAAGAAACCGATGGTTCCGACCAGCACGGCCCAGTCCCATTGAGTGGGATAATAAACGCCCCAGGACGACGGCACAAAGTCGCGAGCCAGGCTAGTGATAACGATGATGAATCGTTCCAGCCACATGCCGATGTTCACCACGATCGCCACAATGAACAGGCGCGGGACATTCTGGCGGACGCGCCTGGACCACAGCGACTGCGGGATGATGATGTTGCAGAGGATCAGCATCCAAAAGAAAAATCTGTATGGCCCGGTGGCGCTGCGGTTCAGATACATGAACATTTCATGCGGATTGCCGCTGTACCAGGACATGAACGCTTCCATCATGTAGCCGTAGGCCACGATCAGGCCGGTCCCGAGCATCAGCTTGGCGCAAGCATCCAGGTGGCGCATGGTGATGAGATCTTCCAGGTGGAACCATTTGCGCGTGGGGATGGCCAGTGTGAGCACCATGGCGAATCCGGAATAAATGGCGCCGGCGACGAAGTAAGGCGGGAAGATGGTGGTGTGCCAGCCGGGCAGAAGGCTGATGGCGAAGTCGAAGCTGACCACGGTGTGGACCGAGAGAACCAGCGGCGTGGCCAGGCCGGCGAGCAACAGATAGGCCATTTGATAGCGCGACCAATGCTTGGCCGAGCCGCGCCAGCCCATAGCTAGCATGCCGAAGGTGAGCTGCTGCCATTTTTTCTTGGCGCGATCGCGCATGCTGGCCAGGTCGGGGATAAGGCCGATGAACCAGAAAATCAGGGAGACGGTCAGGTAGGTGGTGACGGCGAACACGTCCCAGAGCAGCGGGCTGCGAGGCTGGGGCCAGAGCCACATCGAGCTGGGATAAGGAATCAGCCAGTAGGCGAGCCAGGGGCGCCCGAGGTGGAGGATGGGGAACATGCCGGCTTGCGCGACGGCGAATAACGTCATGGCTTCCGAAAAGCGGTTGATGGACGTTCGCCAGTCCTGCTTGAGCAGCAGGAGAATCGCGGAGATGAGCGTGCCGGCGTGACCGATACCGATCCACCAGACGAAATTGACGATGGCGAAGCCCCAGGCGACGGGGATCATGATGCCCCACACGCCGACGCCTTTGTAGAACAGCCAGAACGCTCCGGCCAACAGGCCTTGCATGGCTATGAAGGCGATGAGGAGGGTGATCCACCACTGGCGGGGAGTTTTCTGGATGGGCTGAAGGATGACGCCCGCGATTTTGTCGGTAACGGTGGCGTTGGTAAAGCCGGGCCCAATGATTTTATCCGGACCGGGGTCGATCGCTCTTTGTTCTAATTCTTCGATATTCACGGGGCTATCCTTTCTCCAGCTCCGGATTCGGATTTCGCAGACGACCCAGATAGGTGGTGCGGGGCCGGGTATTCAGGTCCTCAAGCAAGCTGTAGTTTCGCGCCTGCGCTTTCAGCTGCGCCACGCGGCTCTTGGGATCGTTGATGTCGCCGAACGCGATGGCCTGGGTGGGACAGGCCTGCACGCAAGCCGGAACAATCTCGCCGTCCCGGATGCGTCGGTTTTCCTTCTCGGATAGAATTTTGGCGGCGCTGATGCGCTGGATGCAATAGGTGCATTTTTCCATGACGCCGCGGCTGCGCACGGTGACGTTGGGATTGCGCAGGCGGGTAGAGGCTTTGCGTGTACCAATCGGAGTACAGCAGGAAGTTGAAGCGGCGAACCTTGTAGGGGCAATTGTTGGAACAGTAGCGGGTTCCCACGCAGCGGTTGTAAATCATCTGGTTCAGGCCGTCGCCGCTATGGACGGTGGCCGCGACCGGGCACACCAGCTCGCAAGGCGCGTTCTCGCACTGCATGCAGGGAACCGGCTGGTAGTACAGCTCAGGATTGTCCCAATTGCCCTTGAAGTAGCGGTCCACGCGAATCCAATGCATGTGGCGGCCGCGGGTGACCTCGATCTTGCCGACCACTGCGATATTGTTCTCGGCCTGGCAAGCGGCGACGCACGAGCTGCAGCCCACGCAGGCATTGAGGTCGATGGTCATGCCCCACTTGTAGCCTTGATAGCGGTAATCGGGATACAGCGTTAGATACTGCGGAAGCGGCTTGTCTTGCTCGGTTAGCTCGACGAATTGCGGTTTCTTTTTGTAATCGTCGAGCGTGGCCGTGCGAACCGGCGCGGTGCCTTCCATGGTTTGGGTGTGCTGCGTGGTAGCGAAGTCGTGGCCGCTGCCTACTTTTCGCATCTCCAGGCCGAATCCTGAATTAGGTTCGGTGGAGGTGCGCAGCAGGTAAGCGTTGAAGCCAACTTCGTTGCCAACCTGGCCGGCGTGCGTGCGGCCGAAGCCGAGATGGATGGTCACGGCGCTGTCGGCGTGTCCGGGCATGATCCAGACCGGGCCGGTAACGGTTCGGCCTTGATATTTGAGCTCGACCAGGTCCCCGGTATTGAGGTTGGCTTGCTCGGACAGCGTGGGGCTGATCCACACGGCGTTGTCCCAAGTCATCTTGTTTGCAGGCTTGGGAAGTTCCTGCATCCAGCCGTTGTTGGAAAAGGAGCCGTCCCAGACCGTTGCATCCGGACGGAACATGACCTCGAGACCCGAGCCGGTTCTTGGGCGGTGCGGCGGGCGGCGTCTTGGGCGTGACGTTGATGGCTGGCAGCGCGGTGTTGGGAACCACGCCGTCGTGCAGAGCCTTGGACCAGAAAATGTCGAAGTTCGCGGCATTGTTCTGAGTCCGCCAATAGGCGCGCACGATGTCGTAGGGCAGTTTGCCGGGATCGCCCGCCAGCATGGAGATTACTTCGTGCCCGGTCTTACCGCCGTAGAGAGGCGCGATCAGCGGTTGCACAAAGCTGACAGTCCCGTCGAAACCGCGCACGTCGCTCCAGGATTCCAGATAGTGTGCCGAGGGAACGTACCAATGGCATTGGTCGGCGGTCTCGTCGGAGAAAAGGCCCACATAGGCGATCTGTCCGACTTTCTTTAACGCAGCGCTGAAATCCAGGTCGGCCGGGGCGGCGTATGCGGGATTGCCTTCGAGGATCAGCAGCGTGTCCACCTTGCCGGCGTTCATATCGGCGACCAGTTCTCGCAGAGAATCGATTTGATCGGAAGGATTGGCCTCGATGGGATCGGTGTAGGTGACGGTTTTGCCGACGTTGCCGAGCGCGGCGTTCATGGCATGCGCCAAAGCGTGAACGGCGGGGGACTGATGATCGCCTGCGATTACCACGCACGCGCCTTTGTGGGCGGTCAGGTCCTTGGCGATGGCGGCGGCTTCTTTGAGCTTTCCGGTGGAGGATGCGCCGCTGACGCCCAGTGCCGCGGCCAAGTCCCACGCGGCTGCTTCCACTTCGCTTCCGGTCAATACGAAATGATGATCCGCCATGCTTCCGGTGGGGGTTGGGGCGGGCTCGATCACGTATAAGCGGTTCTGCGTGGTTTGGTCCGGCGGTTTACCCTCAGCCTGCACTTGCGGCGGCAAAACAAATGGCCCGCGATTTTCCGGCGCATACTGAGCGGACTGGTTGGGACGGGCCGGAATGGGACCGGCCTGATAACCCTCCTGCCAATCTTCCTTGGGCTGCGGGGTATGCGTGACGTTGGTCAGGACGCGGCGTTTGTCGGCGAACTGGCGGGCGTAAAGCAGATTGCCAGGGCCGCACGACAGGAAATCGGAGTCGAGCGAAACGATTACGTCGGCCTGATCGAAATGGTAGATGGTGTTTACGGGCTTGCCGAACGCGAGCACGGCGCCACGGTAAGGATTGTGCCGGCCGCACGGTTCGTAGGAATGCCATTTGGCCGAGGGCATTTCCTTGAGAATGCCTTGGATCTGCGAGGCCAGCGTGGGCGAAGTAACCGTCTCGGTCAGGATGCGCAATCCGTCGCCATTTTTGGTCAGCGCCAGCTCGCGCGCCACGGCCAGCGTGGTTTGAAAAGCAACCCAACTGCTGATCTGTCCCTTGTGGATGACGGCCTGGCCTCGATCGGGATCGTACATGGTGAGGATCGAGGCCTGTTGGAAATAATTGGAGGCGCCCAAGCTGCCGGGATGATCGGGATTGCCGTCGACTTTGGTCGGCCGGCCCAGATGGCTGGTAACCAGCAGGCCCGTTCCCACGCCGCCCATCTGCATCGCGGTGGCGTAATACAGCGGAATGCCAGGAACAAAATCTTCCGGCTGCCGCACGTAGGGAACGATGGTTTCCTTGGGCTGCTTGGTGCACGCGGTGACGCCGGCGAAGGCCAGCGAAGCGCCCATCACTTTAATAAAATTGCGGCGATTGGCGGGAATGAGCCACTCCGGAGAGCGGCCCGCGAATTCGTCTTCCAGGTAAGCGCGGAACTCCTCGGTGTCAGCCAGTTCCTCGAGGCTTTTCCAGTACAGCGGACCCTGAGCTGATTCCAGCCGAGCCCGGATCTTGTTTAGATCAAGAGCGGGTTTATCGTTCATCGATGGCACGTGTAACAGTCGGTCAAACTTTGAATTTTGTACTCGGCCACCAGCTTCTGGCCCAGTTCTTCCTGGTTGGAGGGCGCTTGGTAGGCCATGTTGAAAACCTGGTCGCGCGGGCGCACGTATTTTTCAGGATTGCGGTGACAATTGATGCACCAGTTCATGTAGAGCGTGTTTTCCTTGTACATGAGCGGCATCTGGTCGACGCGGCCGTGGCAGGTGGCGCAGCCGATGCCCTTGTTGATATGGATGCTGTGGTTGAAGTAGACGAAATCCGGCAGATCGTGAATGCGGGTCCACTCCAGCGATTCACCGCTGCGGAAGCTGGCTCGCACGGGCTCCAGCATTTCGGCGTTGGTCCAGATCTGCGAGTGGCAGGTCATGCAGATTTCCGTAGCCGGAAGGCCGGCGAAGGACGACGTTTCCACCGAGGTATGGCAGTAGCGGCAATCGATGCCATCGTCGGTCACGTGATGCTTGTGGCTGAACGGGACCGGCTGTTCCTTGACGACCTTGACGTCGGTGATGTAGGAACCGCGGTCCATCGAGTACGCGAAAGCAAGCAGCAAGCCCGCCCCGAGAACAACCGCGACGATGCTGATATTAGCGAGTGAGTTGGAACTGCGATGAAAGAGCTGTGCCATCCAGGTTAGTCCTGTATGAACGTTCTATCGTATACCAGATTGCGATGGGATTGCAAAAAATATTCTCTGGCAGGTTTTATATAGTAATTTGAGTTACGTTAGAAACGGCTCGTCGAAGCGAAATTCTTCTACGGTGACGTTTCGCGTCGAGATCGCACGAAGCTCTGGAAGCCTTCGATCTCTTTCGTCGTTTGGACGAACGTCCAGTCTACCTTTGCGATGAGAGGCTGGATCTTTTCCCACCGCATCAGTGCAATGGAGGCGCCGCGAAAGAGGTGTCGAAACGCGAGAAATTCACCGAGAACCTCGGCCAGACCAGAAGAGATAACGGCTGGCCGGGTGTTAGTAGGAGCCGCCATTTGGTTCAGCAGTTCCCGGTGCCATGAGTCTGACGAAGGCATTTGGGCGTCCCACTCGCGAGCGATGAGCTTCAGGATCTTCTCGATCTCGGTGTAGAAGGAATGAAGCATTGCACATGCGGCGGCGGTCTCCATGTCCTCGGCCTTCGAGTTTGGTGGTTTGGCAATGAGCGGCGCCATTTGCTGCCGCACAACCGAAAATTCTTCGAGTCCAAGTTGAATCTTAGGCGAAAGATCAACTGACACGGACCAGTTCTCCGCTCCGCAGGAGATATCGAACAAGCGGAGTGTCTTCGTCTAGATCTAGAAGATCAACCGGACGTCCGAGGATGTCGGAGGCTCTACTGACTGCCGAAAAATAAATGCTGGGCGGTAGCCCCGATACCGCCATGTCAATGTCGGAATTCGGTCGCAACTCGCCTCGTACCAGTGAGCCGAAAACGAAAACCTCGGAAGCGCCCATGCTGCGCAGCAGGTTCGCTGCTGCCAGCACCTCCTTCGCTTTGTACAGGATCGTCGGCATCAGCAAACCTGAGGCGTACTGTGGCTCCGGAGCAACCACACACAACACTCAAGTTGACTATATCACTGCGGTGGGCGTGTCCGCCCCCATGCAGAACCTGAAGAGGGTGCGGTGCTTCGCGCCATAGCGCCGGAAGTTTAACTATGATGAAGGAGAGGAAGCCACTGATGACTGCGGTCAAACGATTTCTATCCCTTTCACTCTCCGCTTGTCTGGCAATGACGACTGTTCCCGAGGGCTGGGCTTTCCAGAATCCTCCGCCTCCTGCTCCCGGGATGCCGATGCAAGGGGCGCAGCCATCGCCGGAGCAATTGCAACAACTGGTGGCGCCCATCGCCTTATATCCGGATTCTCTGGTAGCGCAAATCCTGGCCGCCGCCGCGTTTCCCGAAGAGATTGTGGAAGCGGACCGGTGGATGCAGGATCACAGGAACCTGCAGGGACAAAAACTGGGCGACGAGGTCAATAAACAGCCCTGGGATCCCAGTGTGAAGGCATTGACGGAGTTTCCGGCGGTGCTGGCCGACATGGACAAGAACCTCTCCTGGACTTCCTCGCTAGGGGACGCGTACGTGAACAGTCAGGCAGGGGTGATGAGTGCTATCCAGGTGATGCGGCAGCGCGCGCAGTCCGCCGGGAATCTGCAGAATACGCCCCAGGAAAACGTGGTCAATAATGGGCCCAACATCGCCATTCAGCCTGCCAATCCGCAAGTAGTATACGTTCCCCAATATGATCCCTGGCTGGCTTATGGCCCACCGTTGGCGCCCTGGCCGGGCTGGTATTGGTATCCAGGCTTGTATATTACGACGCCCGGTATCTTTTGGGGAGTGGGCTTTGGCATCGGATTCTTCGGGGGCTTTGGCTGGGGCTGGGGCCATTGGGGATTTGACTGGGGACGCCGATCGATTATGTTCGACCGGGGACCTTATGGCATTCACAGCAACACGTTCGTGAACCGCAATGCTTTCGTGAACAACCGCGCTGCTTATAACAACCGCTTCCAAGCGTTTCATGGCCGCGAAGGCTTCCGGTCAGGCCCGCAGGGGGCGGCGCGTCCGGGCGCATTCAGTGGGTTCAATCGCGGAGGAGCGGCGCGAGGATTCTCCGAACGCGGATTTTCGAGCTTTGGCGCGCGCGGCGGCGGAGCTTTTCACGGCGGCGGCGGTGGATTCCATGGTGGCGGAGGCCGGAGGTGATTATGCGAAGGCATCTATTATTTGCTACGGCAATCTGCGCGGGGTTGTTGTCCGCTCAGGAGCCTGGTCAGAAGACATTCGCTACAGCGGCGGAAGCCTGCAATGCGCTGGTTCAGGCGGTGCAGGCCGACAGCGAACCGGCCCTGGAGGCGGTTCTGGGAAAAGGCGTGATCTCTCCGGATAAAGGAGCCGCGCGACTGGAGCGTCACCATTTTGCCGAGAAGTTTGCGCAAATGCATCGGCTAGTGCAACAGCCGGCAGGGGCACTGGTGTTGTACGTGGGCGCGGAGAACTGGTCATTCCCGGTGCCGCTGGTTTCGAACAATGGCAAATGGTTCTTCGATGGGGAAGCTGGCAAGGAGGAGATCCGCTATCGAAGGGTGGGGGAAGATGAGATCACGGCGATGGAGGTCTGCGATCGATTCGCCGCGGCCAAGAAGCAGGCAGCCGCTAAGCGTTCGACGGGAGACGCGATTACGCAGGTCGCGCAGAAACTGGCGGCGGATTCACCCGGCAGCAGTGAGCGATTCCATGGATATGATTTCCGAATCGTGGGGAACGGCAACCTGGCGGCGGTAGCGTATCCGGCGGAGTACCGCGTTTCCGGAATCACCACATTCATAGTGGCGAACGACGGGGCGGTATTCGAACAAGATTTGGGCAACGACACACAGCGAAAAGCGGAACAACTAAAGGAGCGGCCGGCTTCAGGCTGGCGGCCCGTGGAGTCGCGATAACGGTCAAGCAGGCTGAGAGTGTTCTCAGTCGCGATGTCGACGCGGGGAGTGGCGTGACGCGCAGGGCCTATGCGGCGAAGCGTTTCCCTACCGCGCGGCGCGCGCGAAGCAACCGGATGCGGACGGCGGTTTCGGTCCAGCCGTTAGAGCGGGCGATCTCTTGAACCTTATAACCTTCCAAATAGTGACGCTGGAGAACCAGGCGCTCATTCTTCTTGCAAGTTTGGAGAATCCGGCGGACGTCGATGGCGGCGAGATTAATTCTGGGGGGCGTAGGAAGTTCGGGCAGCGCCTGCAAGAATGGCTCGCGCCGCATGAAACTGCGGTGCAAGTTCAGGGCGATGCTGTTCATCCAGGTCAGAATCATCTTAGAGTCCCGCAATTGACCGAGCCGTTCCCAGCCCTTCACCCAGGCCGCTTGGGCGGTTTCCTGGGCGGAATCGTATGTCAGGCCGCGCGATACCAGAAACCGAACCGTCAGGCTGTAGCCTCTCTGATATGCGTTCCCGTACTCTTCCGTTGTCATTTTATCTCCTTGCTTGGATTGGCCAAACAATGGCCGGCTGCAACGCGACTTCGACGAGGCAGTTTTTGGGCCATGGGCCGCGCGTGGACGGGTTAGGCTATAAGTCCCCTGTAACGTTTAACTAAGGAGTGACCCTCTCGGGCCCGGAGGTCTATTTTGGACGCCCTGTTTGCGGCAAGAATTTCTAGGCGGTGCAAAAATTTCCGATTGATGTACGGGTACGTGCGGCAGTCCGGACTTGGCGTTGCTAGAATTGAAGCCGCGAGGACATATGCCAAAAGCTGGGGTTGACTCCAGCGTCGAGCCAACACAGGATGTCGCCAACCAGGCGCCGGCGCTGACCGATTACAACTTGTTTGCCACTGACCGGGCGCTATCGGAAGGGATCGAGCGGGAAGGGGCAGCCTGGATGCGTCCGCTGCTGGACGATTTCGGGCGCCGCGCCGGCTCTGAGGAAGCCATTCGTTGGGGATTCCAGGCCAACGAGAACCCGCCGGCGCTGCGCACGCACGACCGCTTTGGGCGGCGCATCGATGAAGTGGACTTTCACCCGGCCTGGCATGAATTGATGCGGCTGTCCATCGACAACGGTCTGGCGGCGCTGCCCTGGGCCGAGCCCAAGAAGGGCGCGCACGTGGCGAGAGCGGCGCTCATGTTTCTGGCGGCCCAAAACGAAGCGGGACATACTTGCCCGGTTTCGATGACCTGTTCGGCGGTTCCGGTGCTGCGCCAGCAACCGGACGTCGCGCGAGAGTGGACGCCGCACATTCTCCGAGCGAGCTACGATCCGCGCTACCGGCCTGCGTCTGAAAAATCCGGCGTGCTGATCGGGATGGCGATGACGGAGAAGCAAGGCGGGTCGGATGTGCGCGCGAATACGACGACGGCGCGGCCGGCCGGGGCGGGCGAGTACCTGTTGACCGGACACAAATGGTTTTGCTCGGCTCCCATGTCGGATGCATTTCTGGTGCTGGCGCAAGCGCCGGGTGGCTTGACGTGTTTTTTGCTGCCGCGCTGGACTCCGGATGGAGAGCGAAACGCATTTCATATCCAGCGGCTGAAGTCGAAGCTCGGCAATCGCTCCAATGCGTCGGGCGAAGTGGAATTCGAGGACGCTTGGGCGCAGCGGGTTGGTGAGGAAGGCCGCGGAGTTTCAACCATCATCGAGATGGTTCAGCACACGCGCTTGGACTGCGTGATGGGTAGCGCGGCGCTGATGCGCCAGGCGCTGGTACAGGCCATTCATCACGCCCGGCATCGCAGCGCGTTCGGACGCCTGCTGATCGATCAACCGCTGATGCAAAACGTGCTGGCGGATCTGGCGCTGGAGTCCGAGGCCGCTACATTGTTACTGCTGCGTCTGGCGCGAGCTTTCGATGCGCGCGACTCCGACCCGCAGGAATATGGCATGGCGCGGCTGGCTACGGCAGTGGCGAAATATTGGGTTTCCAAATCCGGTCCGGCGCACGTGGCCGAGGCGCTGGAGTGCCTGGGCGGGAATGGCTACGTCGAAGAATGCGTGCTTCCGCGGCTGTATCGCGAGGCGCCGGTCAACTCGGTCTGGGAAGGATCGGGCAACGTAATCTGCCTGGATATTTTGCGCGCGATGCGCAAGGAGCCCGACGCTGTAGCGAGCCTGGTGGACGAGATTTCGCTGGCGCGCGGCGTCGACCGGCGTTTCGATGCATTCGCCGATCGGGTGGCGGACGATTTGCGGCAAGCGGCTACGGAGATCGAGGCGCGACGGTTAGCGGAGCGGCTGGCTCTGGCGCTGGAAGCTTCGCTGCTGATCCGCCACAGCGTGCCCGCCATGGCCGCCGCGTTTTGCGCCACGCGATTGGCCGGCGACGGCGGACGAACGTTCGGGACGCTGCCGGCGCAAGTGGATTTTCGCGCCATCCTGGAGCGGGCATTTTGACGGCGGGCGCTCAGCGGCGAACTTCCAGCAGCATGTAATCCTCGTCGACGTAGGAATCGCCGACCTTGAGGGCGTGGCGTTCCCGGCCGAAGACTTCGAACCCGGCGGACGCATACAGGCGGCGTGCGGAGGTTTGATCCACGCCTACGGTGAGGATCACTTGCTCCAGTCCCGGCAGCAGGGAGGCGCGCCGTACCAGTTCGGCTAGCATTTCCCGCGCGATTCCCGTGGAACGGTGCGCGGGCTTCACATACACGCCCCAGACGCGTCCTTTATACAAGTCCTTGCGGCGGGTGTTGCGTGCGAAACCGATGGTTCCCACCAGAACTCCGTCGACGAAAGCGCCCAGCACGAAGTTGCCGGCGCCGGACGAAAGACGTTTTCCAATCGCCTCCACCGGCACAGCGCGATGCTCCTCCGGCGAAGAGCCAAAAGCGCGGGACTCGCTTTCCAGCGCTTCCAGACGGATATGCCAGAAAGCTTCCGCGTCGGATGGCCCCAGCTGGCGAATTTCAATGGCCATTTTCGATTCATGGTAGCTGGCCGGAGTCCGGCCGCGCGGAACTACGAACGATTATGATGTTCTTATGCAGTGCAAGCTTTACGCCGGCGTTCTAGCGGCCGCGATCGCTTTGTCCGGCCAGCCACGGCCCGATCCGGACGCGGCCGAGCAGAAGAAGGTAATCGCCGATGCCACCGAGTATGCGTTGAATCGCGAGCAGAGCCTGCCCAATTTCATTTGTACGCAGACCACGCAACGTTTCGTCGACTACACCGGCAAGAGCGGATTTCGCTCCGTGGACCTGATCGTCGAGCGGCTCACGTACTTCGAGCATCACGAAGAATACAAAGTTTTCATGGTGAACGGCGAGGCTTCCAATCTGTCGCATCTGGAGCTGGGAGGCGCGACGTCGGAAGGCGAATTCGGCTCGGTGATGAAGGGTATCTTTTGGCCGCAGGCCAACGCGCGGTTCACCTGGGAGCGGTTCTACACGTTGCGAGGCCGCAGGATGCACGTGTACTCATACACCGTCCCGGCTTCGGGTTCGGACTACCATATCGTGGTTCCGGGGAAGAAGCTTGACCTGGTGACTTCTTATCACGGATTGATCTTCATCGACGACCAGAAACATTTCGTGCACCGCATCACGCTGCATGCGGATGGAATTCCGGCCGGCTTTCCGGTCCAGGAAGTCGGACTGGTATTGGACTACGACTACACTCGCATCGGCGACGCGGACTATCTTCTGCCGCTGGAGTTCGAGCTGCGCTCGCGCGAGGGGACGCACCTGATCAAAAACGACGTGACTTACGACGCCTATCGCAAGTTCAACGCCGATACGAACATTACCTTCGACTCGGCCGCGCCCGCGGCGCAAAATGCCCGCAAGCCGGAGCAACCGACTCAAAGATAACCTAGAGGCTCGATGACGATGGCGGCGTCAAGAATTTTCAAGCACATTTTTGAGACTGACCAAGTCTCTGCGAATTCCGCTCTTTCCGAGCATGAAATAGAGAACTGGCGCGAGCAGGAAATAGCGAAGGCGCAGGCGGAATTCGGCCGTGAACGTGACCCGCGATCCCTCCGGCGCATCTTTTACTCGATGCCGCCATTGCGCGGTCCTAAAAAAGCGGGCGTTGCCGGTTCGGCTTGTCAGCACTGTGGAGCAATCCCTTTGCAACGAATCTGCTTCGATGACGCGATACGCCATACGGCCGGCATCCGGCCCGCTGCCGGGATATCCCATAGTGGCGAATTCGAATCCCACACCGGGTGGAACGGTTGCGTGTGTCACTTCCACTGCGGCGACACCCCGGTCCCACTTGCTCAGATTGCAAGGGTCCGCGAGGAATCTCCAGACGTCTTCGGCCCTCCGGCGGATCTCGATCGAGCATTCCAGGCGCATTCGAGCCTCTAGATAAACGCCATGGTCTTGATTCCGGAAATGTCGAAACGTTTCCGGCAGCGCATGTTCTTGCACATCACCTTGTCGTCCAGCAGCACCATGTAACTGGCGGCTTTGGCGAACTTGGCGCGGTCGCGCTCGTCGGCCTGGCGCGGCAGCTGGTTCAATTTAGTGCGAACCAGCCAGCGCAGATCGTAGTTTTCCGAAGTACGACAGAAGGGGCAATGCAAGCTGGCCGGCTTAGTGGCCTGCGACTCTTTGTAAAATTGGCGTTCGTCCATATGGGTTTTCCTGGGGCGTCTAGGCGACGGCCAGCGCCTCAGCTTTCGCGAAACTCGCGTCCAACAGGCGCGCGAATTCGTCGACATCGGTTTTACTGATATTCAACGGCGGAGAGATACGGAGCACGTTGCCGTAGGAGCCGCCCCTGCCGATCAAGATGCGATTTTCGCGCGCGGCTTCCATCAACGCCAGCGTCTGCGCGACGGCGGGTTTTTTGGTTTCGCGATCCTCCACCAGCTCGAGCGCCTGCAGGAGTCCCATGCCGCGCACGTCGCCGATCAACTGGTATTTGGCTTGCAGTTCGATGAATTTCTCGCGTAAATAGGCGCCCACCTCGGCGGCGTTAATGGAGAGCTTGTGGTCTTCGATGAAATCGAGCACGGCCTTGGCGGCGGTGGTGGAGATGGGGTTGCCGCCGAAAGTGGAAATGGTAGCGCCTTTAATCGAGTCGGCGATTTCGGGACGCGCCACCGTCAGGCCGATGGGCGCTCCGTTGGCCAGGCCTTTGGCGCTGGTGATGATGTCGGGTTGGACGCCCCACTGCTCGATGCCAAACCATTTACCGCCGGTGCGGCCCCAGGCGGTCTGGACTTCGTCGCTGATGAACACGCCGCCATATTTTTTGACCGTATCGGCAACGATGGGGAAATATTCCTTGGGAGGCGTTATGAAGCCGCCGACGCCTTGAATCGGTTCGGCGATGAAGCCGGCGATGCGGCCCGAGGTGGTGGTGCGAATTACTTCCTCCACGTCGTGCGCGCACTTGACGCCGCAGGATGGATAAGAGAGACCGTAGGGGCAGCGGTAGCAATACGCGTTCACGGCGTGAACGATTCCGGCCTGCGTGGGCGGACCAAGCCGCCAATTGGAGTGCGCCGTCAGCCCCATGGTCATCGATGAGCGCCCATGGTAGGAGTAGCGGAGCGCGACGATTTCAGTGGATCCGGTGTAACAACGGGCAGTCAAAATCGCGGTTTCATTGGCCTCGCTGCCACTGTTGGTGAAGAACGACTTGGTGAGCTTTCTCCCCGGCGTGATCTCGGCCAGCTTTTTCGCCAGCGCGGCTTGAGGCTCGGTGGGGAACAGCGTGGAGACGTGCTGCAACCGGTCGATCTGAGCGTGCAGCTTGCGATTCACCTCTTCGTTGCAATGGCCGACGCTGACCGTGACGATGCCCCCGAAGAAATCCAGGTATTGATTGCCGTCCGCATCCCAAACGTACTGATCCTTGGCGCGCGAGATGACCAGCGGCTCCTGGTAATAGTGGAAGACCGAAGGGAACAGATGGTCGCGATTGGCGAGGATGATCTCTTCTTTAGTCATGTTTGATTTTAGCGTGACGCGGACAAATTGTGAGCACGGCGGCGGTGCTGGATAGAATGGGCTGCAGGAATGCGCGTCGCGACATCACGTCCTCGCCCAGTGCTCGGTTTGGTCCGACGAGCTTTGCTTTGGGGCATTTTGGTCCTCGCGGCGATCGCCTTGATTCGCTGGCAAGCGGTCCTCAATTGGCTGGGCAACTACCTGGTGTGCTCGGACCCGCGCGAGCCAGCGGATCTGGCCGTGGTGATGGGCGGAGACTTCTGGGGTCCGCGCGTATTGACGGGGGCTGCAATCGGTGCACAGGGACTTGTGCCGCTGGTGCTAATCAGCGGGCCACACTACTACGAACGGCCGGAAGGCGAGCTGGCCGTTGAATTTTTAGTCAAGCAAGGATACCCACGCAGTTTGTTCGCCGTCTTCGTTCACAATCAGCCATCGACGCTGGGGGAAGTGCTGGCGCTGCGAGGGGAACTAGCGCGGCGCGGCGTTAAACGCGTGATCGTGGTGACCAGTTCGTTTCATTCCAGAAGGTGCATGATTCTGTTCCGCTTGTTTTGTCCAGGCATTCATTTCTTGTCCGCGCCCGCACCGGATGCAGGCTACCAGCCCGATGGCTGGTGGAAAGATGCACGGTCGCGTCATCTGTTCTTCACCGAGTGGACCAAGATAGTGGGTTCAGTGGTGATCGCATACTCGGCACGGTGGATCGGCGGCTGGCGGAAAATCGGCTTCTAAGTAAATCGCCCACAACGAAGCGGCGGGCGAGTTTACTCCGGCGCAATGAGGTGCACCCGCGCCTCTGTGGGCTAGCTGGCGGCCCGGATTCCGATTTGCTTCAGTAGCCGCTGCAGTTTGTGACGCCATTCCAAACGCGAGAGGGGCGCCCATCCAAACGGCCGCTCGATGTTGGCCGACGGCTGGATACCGGGTAGTTCGAAGGCCTCGGGCCCCTGGATGAAGACTACCTTGAGGGGCCGCATTCGGCTCAACGTCAGGATCAAGCGGGAAGCTCCCCTGAGGCGGGGATTGATAAGCAGCAGATCTACTTGGCGGCCGCTTTTCCGAAGCAGAGCAAGGGCCTGACTGCAACTCAACGCCGGAAGGGAGCGATAGCCCAATTCGTTGAACAGCTCGCCGAGCCACCACAGAAAACCCATGTCCTCGTCGGCGATGAGGATAGTGGGCGCGCCGGGGGGTTCCGTCACCCTGTAAAACTCCGCACCTTGGAATCGGGCGGGCGGCCGGTGGGCCTGCGAATGCCAGCGGTGCGAAATTCATAGCGCCGGGCTTCGATGGCCACTCCGTGGGTGTCACTGCGAATGATTCGTCCCGATAAGACCAGTCTCAAGGGACACACACCCTCCAGCCGAAGCGGCCAGTTGATGAGCAATTCAATGGGACTGCCGACAGCCAGCGAGTCGTCAGCCTCCAGCAGCACGCCGCGGCTTGCGATGTTAACAGTCCGAGCCGACCCGAAACCACCCACTCGCCCTCTGCGCAGGATGCGATAGTCGGCGTTCAAAGCGATCGGAAACCGCTTGTGCGACCGCCTTTCAGGTGGGTAGGCCGTAGCCGGCGGCGCGGCTGGAGCCGAAGACATTTCCCCTCCTCCGAAACATCCCTGAGCAGGGACCCGCCATTTATAACATGTTCATCAGATCAAGGTCAATCGCTGGACGGAAACAATTGACAGGAAATTCGTGCGCGCGGGCTATGAAAATGAAACGTGGGCCAGTTTTAAACGCCGATGTCTTCGTTCCAGAGTTCCGGATGTCCGCGAACAAAATCGGCCATGAGCTCGATGCACTCGGGATCCTGCATTACCTCGAGCTGGACGCCTTGCGATCGCAGATAGTCCTCCGCGCCCAGGAAAGTTTTGTTTTCGCCCGCGATCACGCGCGGAATTTTATAAAGGACGATCGCGCCGCTGCACATCGGGCAGGGCGACAGCGTGGTGTAAAGTATGCTTCGCCGATACACGGCAGCCGGAAGACGTCCGGCGTTGCGCAGGCAATTCATCTCTCCGTGGTCGATGGGGCTTCCGGTTTGTACGCGGCAGTTGTGACCACGACCGATGATGTGCCCTTCGTGCACCAGGACCGAGCCGATGGGAATGCCGCCTTCCGCAAGGCTCTTGCGCGCCTGCTCGAGGGCCGCGCGAAGGTAGGGATCTTGAGTCATCGCTCCTCCATGCTAATTGGTTTCGAGACCGTGGCCGAGGGTGTTGGTTTGCGCCGGCATTAGGCCCTTGGTCATTAGTTCTTCTTACTACGAGTTACTAAGTGGAACGTCTGAGCACATAGAACTGCGGCCAATTTAGGACTAGACAAAGTGTCGCACGCCCAGTGGACATTGTGGCGCATGGGCGCGGCCGTCTGCTGCTAACTGGTCTAAAATCAAGCGCGTCAAGTGGTCCGAGGCATGCCTTTTAAGGTGCAAAGGTTTGGCACCCATGACTCGGCAAATTTTCTCGACCGCAGCGCTGGTGGTACTAGGAATCCCAGGCGCTTTCGCCCAAACAAATCCGGGCGGATTCTCGAACGACGCTTCTCAAGATACGGTGAACGTGATTGTGCGCTTCCGTCCGAGTCCCGATCAGGCGGGGTTCAAGAGATTCGTGGCGCGCGGCGCGCGGCAGCAGCGGTTCTTTTCTTCGATTGGTTCTTCCGTCTTCACGGTGAGTGCGAAAGACGTCGATCTGCTGGCAGCGGATCCGGAGGTCGAGACGATGGCGCTCGATCATCCGCTACGCGCCACGGCCTACGACGGCGCGCCGGATTACGGCTGGATGACGGCGTTGAACCTGCCGGCTTCGATGGGGAGCCTGGCGCTGGACGGCGCTGGCGTCGGAGTGGCGGTGATCGACAGCGGCGTTTCGACGGTGAGTGCGGTGAATCAGGATCTGCGCGGCAGCTGGGGTTCGTCGAGCCGGGTAGTGTACAACGAGAGCTTCGTTCCGGGGGACGCGAGCGCATCGGATGCATACGGGCACGGCACACATGTGGCGGGCTTGATCGCGGGCAACGGCTCCGCGTCCATAGGCTGGCAGAGCGATTACGACGTTCGCGGCCTTGCGCCGAACGTGAATCTGATCAATTTGCGGGTGTTGGATGCCAATGGGCAGGGATCCGATAGCACGGTGATCGCGGGCATCGAGCGGGCCATCCAGCTCAAACAGAAATACAACATTCGCGTAATCAACCTGTCGTTAGGGCGGCCGGTGTACGAGTCTTATGCCAGCGATCCGCTATGCCAGGCGGTGGAGCAGGCCTGGAAGGCGGGCATCGTGGTGGTGGTGGCGGCTGGCAACGACGGCCGCAACAATGCAGCCGGGACAGAAGGGTACGCCACCATCAACGCGCCTGGAAACGATCCCTACGTTATTACAGTCGGCGCGATGAACACGGTTGATACCTTGACGCGCTCGGACGATAAAATCACCAGCTACAGTTCCAAGGGCCCGACGCTGTTCGATCATTTTGTAAAGCCGGACCTGGTGGCGCCTGGCAATCTGATCATGTCGATCCGGCAACCTGGGTCTACGTTGGACTCTGAGTATCCGCAGAATGAAGTGGCGCAGGGCGTCTACATGAACGGAAACAGCCAGGCGGTGGGCAACTACTTCCTGCTGAGCGGCACCAGCATGTCGGCGGCGATGGTGAGCGGCGCGGCTGCGCTGATGTTCGAGCGCAATCAGAGCTTGAGCCCGGATACGGTGAAGGCGCGGTTGATGAAGACTGCGACTAAGTTCAAACAGACTACGAGCACGGTTACGGATGCGACCACGGGTCAGACTTTCACCAGCCAGTACGATGTATTCACGATTGGCGCAGGGTATTTGGATGTTCCCGCGGCTTTGGCGGATACGGACATCGCGAATGGAACCGCTCTGTCGCCGGTAGCCGCGCCGGATCCCAAGGGCAGCAATATTTATCTGGTGGGCGCGAATTCGGCAATTTGGGGCAGCTCGGCGATTTGGGGTTCGAGCGCAATTTGGGGATCGTCAGCGATTTGGGGTTCGAGCGCGATTTGGGGTTCGTCAGCGATCTGGGGGTCTTCGGCGATCTGGGGGTCCTCGGCAATCTGGGGCTCTTCCGCGATTTGGGGTTCGAGTGCGATCTGGGGTTCCAGCGCCATCTGGGGCTCCTCAGTGATCTGGGGCAGCTCGGTTGAAGGCATCTCCATTAGCGGCGAGAAATAAGCTGCGCGAAAAATTCATAACGGCATCTTAACTAACGGACCGCCAAACCTCCGGTAGTTAGGAGCATCGCGGGGCGCCCATCGCGCCTCGCGATCTTTTATCATCGCTCGCAATGCGGGCGGCTCTTCCCCGGCGATATACTGGAAGCCACGTTCTGAACTCACGTTCGAACTGGAGGCCTTGGCTATGCAAGAGCAAGATCCGGAAGTTCGTGGCCTTTCGCGGCGCAGCCTGATTCGAGGGGCCGCTCTGGTACCCGTTGCGGCACTCACATCCTCGGCCGCTCCCACTGGTTCTCAAACCGTATTTTCCGCGGCGGAGCGGAAAACACTCGAGGCATTCGTCGACCGGCTGGTTCCCAGCGATGAACTGGGGCCGGGTGCGCTCGAATGCGGCGCGGTCAATTACATCGACCAGGCGCTCGGGGGAGCGCTGGCAGAAGAGAAGAGCACCTTTCTACAAGGTCTGGCGGAAGTGGACGGCTACGCGCGCACAGCGCAGGGGGCCGCGTTCGCCGAGCTCCCGGCGCAGAAAAAGGACGCGGTGCTGACGGCCATGGAGAAGGGCACGGCCGAAGGTTTCACCAGCGCACGAGCGGTGTTTGGGCGTTTTCGCCGGCTCACGCTCGAAGGCATGTTCAGCGATCCCTACTACGGTGGAAACACGAATTTCCTGGGCTGGGATATGATTCGCTACCCGGGGCCGCGCGTTGCGGTCGCGCCCGACGATCAGCAAATGAAAATCCAGGTCAAGCCGTATCGCCGGTCGGCGTTAGGAGCGAACAATGGCCATCAATCTTAAGCCGGTGGATGTGGCCGTCATCGGATTGGGCGCGGCGGGCGGCGTGGCTGTACTGCCGCTGGCGCGCGCGGGCCTGAAGGTCGCCGGAATCGAAGCCGGAACTTGGATGGACCCGCACAGCTTCAAACCGGACGAGCTGCACAACAACGTGCGCGGGCTGCTGACGTCGGTGCCGAAGGCGAATCGGGAAGTCCCCACCGTGCGCATTGGAGCTTCGGGGCCCACACGCCGCGGCAACATTCATCCCATGATGAACGCCATCGGCGGCACCTCCATCCATTATTGGGCGCAGAGCTGGCGGCTGAAGGTGTGGGATTTCAAGACGCGCAGTGAAGTGGTGAAGCGATACGGCGTAGGCGCGCTTCCGAAGGGCTCGACGCTGGAGGACTGGCCGATCGACTACGACGAGCTGGAGCCTTACTACGACACCATCGAGCACGAGGTCGGGGTATCCGGGAAAGCGGGAAACATCCAGGGCAAGATCGATCCGGCGGGAAACATCTTCGAAGCGGCGCGGCAGCGCGAGTATCCGATGCCACCGTTGCGCGGCAGCGGATTCACCGATCACATGCTGGAAACCGCCAAGCAACTGGGCTGGCATCCCTATCGGCCGCCGGCGGCCATCAACTCGCAGGAATACCAGGGACGGCCGGGCTGCGCTTATCACGGCTACTGCAATCGCGGCGGCTGCCACATCAGCGCGAAAAATTCTACCGCCGTGACCACGATTCCCGCGGCGGTGAAAACCAAGAACCTGACCATTTTCGATCGCGCGCAAGTCACGCGAATCCTAGCGGGCGCGGACGGGCGCGTTACGGGCGTCGCGTATGTAAAAGACGGCCGCGAATACTTCCAGCCGGCCAAAGTCGTGCTGGTCGGCTCCTACACCTACGAGAATTCGCGCCTGCTGCTGCTGTCGAAATCCAAAGGCTATCCGAAGGGGTTGTCGAACAATCACGGCCAGGTGGGGCGACACTATTTCGCGCACTATCAAAGCGGGGTTTCAGCGCTGTTTCCTTACGACATCAACGTGTGGTACGGCACGCCCGCGCAAGCCGCGGCGGTAGACGATTGGGCGGACGACAACTACGATCATTCCGGTTTGGACTTTATCGGCGGGACCACGCTGCAACCGCACACCGAGATGCATCCCATCGAGGCGGCGTCGATGAACACTTTCGACCTCGCGCCCACTTGGGGTTCGGCCTGGAAGTCATTCGTGCGCGTGAACGCCGGGCGCTGGGTTTCGGCGTATCTGCAAACCTCCACGTTTCCTTACGAAGATATTTATCTGGATCTGGATCCGGAGATGAAAGATCCGCTGGGCGATCCGGTGTGCCGCGTCACCAGCGCGGTGAAGGATAATGAGCGGCGGGCGTGCGAATACGGTCAGAAGAAAATGCAAGAGTGGTTTCAGGCCGCCGGCTCCGTTTCCACCGCG
>CAVXJU010000007.1:0-11279 GCA_963761935.1 Terriglobia bacterium
TTGGCGCAAGCGATACTTACATCCGTAAATACCGCCCAACACCAGAAATTCTTGGGAACTTTAAGAACAACCAGACAGGAGATGATGCTTACTGCGCCAGACTACCTGCCGTAAAGTGCCATCAACCAGCCTAACAAAATCTGGTTCGTTTGGCAAGCCAAAAAATTCAGGGCCCCAAAACCAAACTCATCCCCGCCAGTTCCAACACAGGGGAGGTTTCGGTTGGGGGCAACTCTCGGGTCGATATCCGCACCCAGGAGCTTTAAACAGAGTAGCAACTCTTTCTTGATTTGGCAAGGCGTTCTTTCAAAATTATCGGGTGAGCCGGGCCGTAGTCTTTATGTCAAAGAAACGAATGCAGATCGATCTCAGTCCGAACCCACCCAAACCACGATCAATCGCTCCCGCAAGGACGCACTATTCAAGGAAGGCGCCACATAGTATGGCCCAGCTGGCAAACCTATCGGCAACTGCAACTGCCACTCGGCCACGCCCGTGATTGCTCCCGGAACGGTCAATGTGGCCGAGCCGATGACGCCGTTGCTATCAACGCCGACGACACCTGGTGTAAGCGCTACGGCCGGCGCAGCGGCAATTGCTCCGGTCGCTAGCGCCGGTATAACGGGCCCAAGACCGTCGATAAAAAGCGTCACCACCGACCCCTCAAGCGCCGGGTTGCTGCAATCGTTCAACGTGCCATCCGCGTTCAGGGCGACCGCGGCCGTGCCGAACGCCACCACCCCACCACATACTGTGACAGCGGAATACAAGCTTTCCAAAGCGGCAGGCGTGAGATAGACAGAGGGCTGCTGCGCCACCACTCCCAGCGTGACTGCCTCCGACACCGGAAGCGCCACCTGGTTGTCCACCACCTGCATCTCGACACTCGACTGGCCGGCAATCTCGTAAGGAACCTGCACATTGATCTGCTGCGCTCCGGAATAAAGGATCGGCGCCGGGATGCCGTTGAAAAACACACCGAAGTTAGCCGTTGACGCTGCCACGCCGGAGGCCGGAATGAAAGGCGTCTCAGGCGCCAGATCCGTACCGAAGATCGTCAGCAGTTGACCTGGAGCCACGGTGCGAAGCTGCGCGTAATCCGCCGGATCCACCACACAACTCAAGCGGCTGCTGGACGAAAAATCGATCGACGCCAGACTACCGTCCGCATCGGCGAACAGCAGTGTTCCATTCGAGCCGAGCGCTAGCGGTCCACGCGCTGAAAAGCCCGGATAATCGGTCAGGTCATTGTAGACCAGAGAACCGCAGGAAGAGTAAAGGCAATCGGGAGCGCCTTGGAGCAATTCAGTTGGCCCCGCCGTCGCTCCGTCTTGAGCCACACGCGCGACGAACGCAAGCTCCTGGTTAGCCGTCGGACGGCAGCCATCCGGCGTCGCGGCGAGCCCTGGCAAATCGCTCGAATCCGAATGCCCCGACACAAATATCTCACCGCTTGGGTCAACCGCCAGGCCGGTAATCTGGTCACTATAAGAACCTCCAAAATAGGTCGACCAGATCAGCCCAGTCCCGCTAGCGTTGATCTTGCTGATATACCCCGTAGCCGCCGGTGGACTGGAAGACATGCTGCCGGCGGGCGCTGGAAGGCTAGGCGCGGCGGCGGCATAGGCAGTCTGGAACGCCCCCGGCGTAACCGGATAATCGTCCGAGTAAGTGGTCCCGGCAATGATGACATTCCCCGCACTGTCTACCGCCATACCGCCCGCGATCGCGCCCCACGAGCCGGTGACGTATGTCGCCCACACCAGCGCTCCGGTGGAACTGAGCTTGGCGACATATTGGTACAGACAAGTTATCGATATCGACGGGTTCGGGCCCGAATTTTCGGCGATAAAACAAAATCGGGCGTCGTGAGTCGGCTGAAACGCGCCGGCCGAAAGGATCGGGAGCGTGAGCTCGTTCGTGCCCTGCGTCAAGGAGGGCTGGGCGCTCCCTGTTACGTAGATGCTGCCTTGACTGTCGAGAGCGATCAATCCGCCGCCATACCCATTCGTAGACAACAGCACTTTGTCCAGCGCGGCATTCACTTCCATCACAAAGCCCCGAGCCGGTTGGATGTTCGTCGCGGAGCCGGTTAGAGGGCCGAGGCCCGTCAGAAAAACATCGCCGGCCGTATCCAGAGCAACTCCATTAACTTCGGTGGCGCCGTTGATGAAAGTCGAATACACCACCGAACCGGCCGGATCCACCTTCACCAGAAATCCTTGAGTTCCCCCGCTCGAGGTAGCATCGAGCGCCCCTGAAGTCACGGGAAAATCCGGCGAAAGCGTGTCGCCTCCGACATACGCCGATCCATCAGAGCCAACCGCCAGTGCCGTTGCGGTGTCGTTGTCCGAGCCGGACAGAACCGTGAAATAAAGGACCTGCGATCCGTCGCCCGAGAGCTCTGCCACAAAGGCCGACAAAAAATTCTTGCTCGCAGGAACGAAGGTCCCGGCGACATAGATATTGCCGGCTGCATCAAGTTGCGTGGCCGTCGGCGACGCCCCGTTCGGCAGCGTCGCGAGCAGTTGGACATTAGCGCGAAGCGGTCCAACGGCACAAAGCAATGCAAAAAGGGCCAGTACGCGAGACATCCCCTCAGCCTAGCATTGAGACGGCCACCGCTATTGCATGAAATCGACCCACGCCGCCGGCCTACACTTTGTGCATCGAAATGCCGATAAGAGACCGGGGGCTTCATGTCTGCTGTTACTAAAGTTCTGGTCGCCGACGATCACGGCGTGGTCCGCAAGGGCCTGCGATTCCTGCTACAAACCGACCCATCCATTGAGGTTGTGGGCGAGGCCGCCGATGGCCGCGAGGCTGTCCGGCTCACCGAGGAGCTTTCGCCCAACGTCGTAGTCATGGATATCACCATGCCTCAGCTCAACGGCATCGATGCCGCCTCGCAAATCGTCAAGCGGTCGCCCGAAATCGGAATCATCATGTTGAGCATGCATTGCGACGAAACCTTCCTGGTGCGCGCGCTCGCAGCCGGAGCCCAAGGCTACTTGCTGAAAGATTGCGCCGAGTCCGATCTGTTGCTGGCCGTCCGCGCCGTAGCCGCCAAGAAACTCTTCTTCAGCCCCACCATCACCCACACTTTGCTCGAAGACTACATGCGCCAGATGCAGAACGAAGGCCTGGAGGACTCCTACGATCTGCTTACCGACCGCGAAAAAGAAGTGCTCCAGCTGCTGGCCGAGGGCAAATCCAACAAGGAAGCCGCCTCGCTGCTCAACGTCAGCCTGTACACCGTCGAGACTCACCGCAGCCGCCTGATGCAGAAACTTAATTTGCACAGCACGGCCGATATTGTTCTCTACGCGGTGCGCAAGCGCATCATCCAGTAACCTCGCCTTCGGCCCCTACAGCAGCTTCGCCTTCCGCCCGCAACGGTAACACCACCGCGATGCGCGTCCCCTGCCCCGGCGCCGAGCGAACCGAAACCTGCCCGCACAACTCGCGCACACGCTCCGTAATCCCGAGCAACCCCAGCCCATACGCCACGCCATCTTCCTGCTTGAACCCGATGCCATCGTCCTCTATGGCGACCGCCAGTTGGCCGCCGGACTCTTGCAGTTGCACCCGGATATTCTGCGCCTTGGCATGCCGCGCGCAATTGGTCAGCCCTTCCTGCACGATGCGATATAAATAAGTTCGCTGCCGATCCGACAAGTGTTTCAAATCGCCATCCACTTCCAAATGAATCGGCGTCTTGTAGCGGCGCGAGAATTCCCGCGTCTGCCATTCCAGCGCCGGCCCCAACCCCAGCAGATCCAGCATGGCCGGCCGCAAACCCATCGCGATGTCCCGCGTCGTCCGCAGCGTGCTTTCGGCCAGCTTCTTGGCCTGCTCCAGATGCGGCGTCAGGTCTCCTGACGGCGTCGAGTGCGCCCGTTCCATATTCCCCAGCTCCATCCGCAGCGCAGTGAGCAATTGCCCGATTTCATCGTGCAGCTCGCGCGACAGCGCCTTGCGTTCCTGCTCCTGAGACGATACCAGTTGCTGCGACAACAACCGCAGCCGCTCTTCGGCCCGTTCCGTGGCTCGCTGCTGCTCCGCCGTTTCCCGTTCCAAAGCCGAAATGCGGAAAATGCTGGCCCCCGCAATCACCGACCCCAAAATCAGCGCCGTCAGAATGGTTTCCCAAATGTCGTCCTGCAAGTTCTCCACCGATTGATTCATTGCTTTGCGGCGAGATTCGAAATTATCCTCGTTTAATCTCTCCAATTCTTCGGTGACCGCGAAAATCGTCGTCCTTTGCGATCCCAGCGTATCCAACGGCAAGTCCGGTGGACCGCCCGGCCCATTCCGGAATTCCACGTCTACCGCGTCCAGGTAGGTGTGCAGCGCGTTCTCAAGCCGGTCAAACGCTTTGCCACCCTGTTCGGACCGCAACAGCCGCAACTGGTCCAGATTCACCTCGGTCCTGGCCCGCAATTCCGCCAACGATTGCAGGTAGCGCGCGGCCGAAACGTGCTCCTCCAGCAGCCGGTCTCGCCGCAACACCGCTACCCGCGACACGTCCGACCGAATAGCTTCCGCGAGCCGCTCGATGTGACGGTAACTGTCCTCCACCGCCAGAATCTGCTCGTGAATCCGCCGCGTCTCCTGAATGCTGGCCACGCCCGAGAGGCCCAGAATCAGCAGCAGAAAACCAAGCCCGAATACCGAAACCGGCCAGATGCTTTGCTTCACCGTTTTTTCACCGTACTCTAGGGTGTCGAAAGCCTGACGCCCCTTACCCTATCGTCGGTATTGCGCCTTTTCCTTAACTGCTTGAAAATGGACGCAGAAACTAATTAGCCCTGCCCTCCTAGCCGAGGGCCGGATCGGAGGAGGAGAACATTATGTTAGCTGTGCAAGCCTTTACCGCCTTGGTGCGCATCTGGAAAAACCGCCAAGGCCAGGACCTGATTGAGTATGCCCTCATGGCCGGCTTCGTCGCCGTTGCCGCCGGCGCGGTCATGCCGTCAGTCGCCACCAGCATCAGCACTATTTTCAGTGAGATCAGCTCCGTCATGGCGGTCGCCGCGTCCCAAAGCTGATTCCCACTCACCTTTATTCCTGCCTTGTGGAGTTCCACGGGCATCGTGGAACTCTTTTTCCGAACTTACCGCTAAGGCAACCCGTACCGGCTTGTATGGGCAGCCTCTCTTCCGACCTGCATCACTCCATCCGCGTCCTGGCCAAGAGCCCCGGATTCACCACCGTTGCAGTCGCAGCTCTGGCGCTCGGCATCGGGGCCAACACCGCCATCTTCACGGTGATCAACAAGGTCCTGCTCGAACCTCTTCCCTACCCGGACTCCAACCGGATCATGCGCATCGCGCGCGGTTTCCCCTCCGGCCATGGCAACTCCATCTCGATTCCCAAATTCATGGCCTGGAAGAAGAACAACCGGACCTTCTCGGCCCTCGCCATGTACGACTTTTCAGGCCCCGGCCTCAACCTCGGCGAAGGCGACCATCCCGAGCAAGTCAAAGCCATCCATGTTACCTCCGAATATTTCGCCGTGTTCGGTGTCGCGCCCGCACTCGGCCGCGCGTTCCTACCTCAGGAGGACCAGCCCGGCGGTCCAAAAGCTGCCGTGCTGAGCCACGATCTTTGGGTCACTCATTTCGGAAGCGATCCATCCGTGATCGGCAAGCCAGTCGTGCTAGGCGCCATGCCGTACACAGTGGTAGGCGTTCTTCCGCCACGGTTTTCATTCCGATCCTCCCGCCGAAGTCTTCCTCCCCTTTCAAGCCGACCCCAACAGCACCAACCAGGGTCACATTTATCTGGTCGCCGGACGCCTCAAGCCCGGCGTCTCCATTGAAGCTGCGCAGGCCAACATGAAACAGGCGGGCGAACAATTCCGCCAGGCCAATCCTCTCTGGATGGATAAAAACGAAAGCGTGGCCGTGCTCCCCCTCGCTCAGGATCTCGCAGGCGAGGTGCGGCTGCCCTTGCTGATTCTGGCCGGCGCGGTGGCCTTTGTGCTTCTGATCGCCTGCGCCAACGTCGCCAATCTGTTGCTGGCCCGCGCCGCCGGCCGCCAGAAGGAGATCGCCATTCGTACCGCCCTCGGAGCCGGACGTTGGCGTCTGTTCCGCCAGCTTCTAACCGAGAGCGTCTTGCTGGCCAGCCTGAGCGGCCTGATCGGTTTCGCCATTGGAGCCTGGGGAGTCCGGCTGCTGCTGGCCTTGAGCCCCGGCAATCTTCCACGCATTAACGACGAACAACACGTTGCCTCCGCCGTGACGGCGCTGGACTGGCGCGTGCTCGTCTTCGCCCTCGGCCTTTCGCTCGTAACCGGCGTTCTGTTCGGCGTCTTCCCGGCCCTGCGCATCTCGCGCCTGGACGTGAATGCGGTCTTGAAAGAAGGCGGCGGACGCTCCGGCAGCGGCCTGCGTCACAATCGCATCCGCAATGTGCTGGTGGTTGCCGAAATGGCCCTGGCCGTGATCCTGCTGGTCGGCGCCGCGCTCATGATTCGAACCTTCTCCGGCCTTCGTTCCGTGCAGCCGGGCTTCGACGCGCACAATGTCATCACCATGCAAACTTCCTTGACGAATGGCCGTTACGATTCGACCGCCAAGGCCGCGCAGATGATTCGCCAGGTCACCGAACATGTCGAAGCGCTCCCCGGCGTCGAAGCCGCCGCCGCCACCATTATGTTGCCGCTCGAAGGCGGCGTCGACATGCCGTTTGTCATCGAAGGCCGCCCTCCCTCCAACGGCGACACCTACAACGGCGATGAGCAGTGGCGCTTCGTCAGCCCGCACTATTTCACCGCGTTCCGGATTCCCCTGCTGCGCGGCCGCGCGTTCGACCAGCGCGACACCGGCAACTCCGAACACGTGGTCGTCATCAATCAGGCCATGGCCAAGAAATATTGGCCCAATGCAGATCCCCTCGGCCAGCGCATCAGCATCGGCAAGGGACTGGGACCCGACTTCGCCGAGCCGCCGCGCCAGATCGTGGGCGTAGTGGGCGACGCGCGCGAAGCGGGCTTGAGCGGCCGCGACCAGGGCGTCATGTACGTGCCTGAATCGCAAATCACCGACCCGTTGACTCGTTTGGCCAGCAACATAATTCCGTTGAGCTGGGCCATCCGAGCCGCCGGCGATCCGGGCCCACTCACTGCCGCCATCCGGCGCGAATTCCTGACCGTCGACGCTCAGTTGTCGGTCTCAAAAGTCCGCAGCATGGACCAAGTCATTTCCGAATCCACCGCGCGCCAGAATTTCAACATGCTATTGCTGACCATCTTCGCCGGCCTGGCCTTGCTGCTGGCCGCCATCGGAATCTACGGCCTGATGTCTTACAGCGTCGAGCAGCGTCTGCAGGAGCTCGGCATCCGCATGGCGCTCGGCGCGGGCGGAGGCGACATGCTCCGCCTGGTAGTGGGACAGGGCATGCGCCTCACCATCATCGGAGCGGTTTTGGGACTGGCCGCGTCATTCGGCTTGGCGCGTCTACTGGCGAGCCTGCTGTTCGGCGTCAAAACCACCGACCCGCTCACCTACACCGCCGTCGCGCTGATTCTCTCCACAGTCGCGCTGCTGGCCTGTTGCATCCCAGCCATCCGCGCATCTAAAATCGACCCGGTCATCGCGCTGCGCTATGAGTGACGACAAAATCAAAACACTTACGCTTGCCCGGCGAACCCTGCTCCGGTATCGTTGAGAATAGATGAGCTACACCGTGGTCATTGAGCAAGAACCCGACGGCGGGTACGTGGCCGTAGTTCCGGCGTTGCCCGGCTGCGTATCACAGGGCGATACGAAGGATGCCGTCGTAGCGAATATCCGGGAAGCCATAGAACTCTACATCGAGGACTGCATTGAAGCGGGTGATCCGCTGACGCTCGATCAACTCCAGAAGCTGCTGTAAAAACGAAGCAGCACTAATCGGCTACTCTTCTTTGAGCGCGTGCATCGGATCCACGCTGGCCGCCCGCCGCGCCGGCAAGTAACTCGAAAGCACCGCTGCGGCCACCAGCACCGCCGGCATCACGACATAGGTCACCGGATCCAGCGGGCCAATCCCGAACAGCACCGAGCGCATCAACTGCATCAACCCCGCCGCCGCTGCCAGCCCAATCGCAACTCCGATCGCGGCCAGAGCCAGCCCGTATCGAACAAACATTCGGCTCATCTCGCCCGGCTGCGCCCCCAGCGCCACGCGAATCCCAATCTCCCGACGCCGCTGCGACACGGCGTACGAAATCACACCGTAGATTCCGACAATCCCCAGCAGCAGAGCCATCGTCCCCGCAATCGCCAGCATCATCAGCGTAAACGAAGCCCGCGCCAGCGATTGACCAACTAGGTCCCGCATCGTCCGCACCGACGCGAGCGGCAGACTGGCATTCACCGACCACACCGCCTGATGCACTTGATTCAAAAAACTCGCGCTGCCCGCGCGCCCGCTGCGCACAGCGAAAGTCACGTCGCGCTCGACATTCACTCGCCCTTTGCTGTAGAGGCTCTCGCCGAACGAAGGCCAGTAAACCGTCGCCGGCGCCGGCTCCTGAACCCCGTTTTGACGCACGTTCTCCACCACCCCGATCACTTCGTGCCAGGGCGATCCCGGCAGACCGGTAGAAATGCGCTTCCCCACCGCGGCGCGCGCCGAGCCAAACAGCTCCCGCGCAAGATTCTCGGAAACTATCGCGAACGGCCTGCGCCCGTACAAATCCGTCCAGGTGTAATCCCGCCCCGCGATCAACTTGCTCCCCCCGGTTTGAAACAACCCCGGTGACACGAATTGGAAAAATCGCAGCGGAGGAATGTCCTTGCTTAGATTGGCTTGCCCTTCGCGAACGACCGCGTCCCAATCCGGAGGTATGCCTTCCATAGGCATCTCGCTCGCAAACGCAGCCGAACTCACGCCCGTGATCGCCGCCAGCCGGTCCAAAATATCGTTCTGCATCCGTACCACGCGTTCCGGCTCTTTGACCAACGAATCTGGAATCGAAATCCTCAGCACTTGGATCTGCTCCGGATGCGTGAATCCAGGCTGCACCCGCAGCAGCGCCTGGAACGTCCGGATCATCAACCCCGCACTCACCAGCAACACCAGCGCCAGCGCCACCTGCGCCACCACCAACACGTTGCGCGCACGAAACCGTTCCCGGCTTTGACTCACCGTGCGCCCACCGCCGCGCAGCGCCTCCGCGACCCCCGGCCCTCCATATTTCAACGCCGGAATCAAGCCGAACAAAATCCCTGAAAGCAGCGCGACTCCCAAAGTGAAAACGAGCGCGCGCCCATCCACAGCGATCTCGTTCAGCCGCGGCAAATTCCCTGGCCCGATCGACACCAGCCAACGCAAGCCCGCCTGCGCCAGCCCCACTCCCAGCGCGCCACCCAGGAGCGCCAGCAGCATGCTCTCGCTCAGCAGCTCTCTAACGAGGCGCCCGCGTCCCGCCCCCAGCGCCGCGCGCACCGCCAGTTCCTGCTGGCGTGACTCCGCCCGCACCAGCAGCAGGTTGGCGACATTGGCGCACACCACCAGCATCACCATCCCGATCGTCCCCATCACAACCCACAGCACGCTGCCCACGCCACCCACCACCTCTTGTTTCAGCGGACGCAGCGCGGGCGTGATGCGCCAATTCTCATACACGCTCGGGTTTAAGCCGGCGCCGCCGGCCAGGACCTCATCCACACCGGCACCAACCTTGCGATGTCGGCGCTGGCCTGCTCCATGCTTACCCCGGGCTTTAGCCGCGCCACGCACCGGTAACCGAACCCCGGCAACATCGCCTGGCTCCGATCGAAGGCCAGCGGCAGGATCAGATCCGCCGTCGTATCCACGAACTGAAAATCTCGCGGCATCACCCCCACGATTTCGCGCGGCCGCGAGTCCACCATAATATTGCGCCCAATCACCGCGCGGTCGCCCCCGAACCGCCGCTGCCAATAACCATAGCCGAGCATCACCGTAGCTCGCCCGTGCGGCGCCTGATCCTCGCGCGACAGCCATCTTCCTAAGACCGGTGGAACATCCAGCGCCTCGAGCGCGCCATCGCTGACATCGACCGCCGAAACACGTTCGGGCTCGGCCAGGCCGGTAACAGTGTCCGAGTCGGCATCCCACACTCCCAGCGACTGGAACGTCCGGTTCTGCTCGGCATAAGTGAAGTACATCGAATCCGACAGCCGCAGATCGCCCGAAACGCTCGTCAATCCGGCCGCGCCCGGCGCCTTGAGCCACACCGCCACCAGCCGCTCCGAGTCCGGGTACGGAAGCGGCTTCAGCAACACACTGTTGACCACGCTGAATACCGCCGTATTTGCCCCAATCCCGATTCCGAGCGTCAGCAGCGCGGCCGCCGTGAACGTAGGAGTGCGTCGCAACATGCGCAACGAATGCCGCAAGTCCCGCGCCAACGAATCGAGCAACGTGACGGTGTTCATGGCGTAAATCTCCTCCCGCACGCGCGTGCTGTTGCCAAACTTCCGCCGCGCCGCCGCCCGCGCCTCGCCTTCCGTCATCCCGCGCGCGATGTTCTCATCCGTTTCGAGCTGGACATAAGAATCGATCTCCGCCGTCCGCTCCCGGTCCCACTCCGCCCTCCGGAAAAAACGCCACCAACTCATGGCCTGCCCTCTTCCGGCTTCAGAATCCGCCCGATGGCCCGAACCATTTGCTCCCAACGCGCCGTTTGCGCCGTCAATTGTTTGCGCCCCTTGGGCGTCAGCCGGTAATAGCGCGCCTTGCGATTGTTCTCCGAAGTCCCCCAAAACGACGCGATCCAGCCGCGATCCTCCAGCCGGTGCAGCGCCGGATACAAAGATCCATGTTCAATCTGCAGCACGTCTTCGGATCGATGCTCGATCACATGCGCGATGGTATGCCCATGCGCGGCCCCAGCGCCAGGGACTGCAACACCAACATGTCCAGCGTCCCCTGGACCATTGCGTTCTGAAAAGGCGATTCGGTCTTTGCCATCGCCTTCTAGTATATTCCAGAAGACGCTCTACTGGAAGATAGACCTGTTAATTCAGGCCTCTAATTCAACCCCTAAGCAGTTCGGTAGGACATCTAGTGGTCTCGCCGCCTCGGATTGTCGGCTTTGCCGCTCGCTGCGGGCGTTCCGATATGGTCCGCCAGTTGATCCCCGCTGAAGCTGCCCGTATGGCTCTCGTCGATCTCCGGCAGCATGGCCGCATTCCATTCGTTCCACTCCGCCACCAGCCGCTCGTACACGCCCTTCTTCCGCAACTTTCAGATTGGCCCGCTCCATCGGATCCTCAACCACGTTGAACAAAAAAGTGTTG
>CAVXJU010000008.1:0-41689 GCA_963761935.1 Terriglobia bacterium
TTCTTGCTCAGCCAGTCCACGTTGACTTCAATCGGCGCGGGCGTCTTGAATTCGGCTTTGCGATCCGCCACGCCGCCCACCAGCCGGATTCCAGGAGAGACTTGTTGGAGCAACTCCACGGCCCGCGCCAGCCCTCGCACGGTGTTCAGAGGATCCTGCGATTTCTCGAATCGCATGGACGCGTCGGTACGCAGCTTGAGTGCAACCGATGTCTTGCGCACGCTGGCGGCCTGAAAGTTCGCGCTCTCCAGCACCAGCCGTTTGGTATCCGGACCAATTGCGCTCTCGAGGCCCCCGATCACTCCCGCAATCGCGATCGGCCCTTCGCCGTCCGCGATCACCAAGTTGGACGGCGTCAGCTCGTACTTCTCATCGTTCAAGGCCGTGATCCGCTCGCCCCGCCGCGCGCTCCGCACGAAAATCGTGTCGCCCCGCAGCTTGTCCGCATCGAAGGCGTGCATCGGCTGCGCCAGCTCCGCCATCACGTAATTGGTCACATCCACGATGTTGTTGATCGCATTCAGCCCGATCGCTTCCAGCCGGTATTGCAGCCACAGCGGCGACGGCTGCACGGTGACATTCTCAAACACCAGCGCGCTGTATCGCGGGCACAGCGTCAGGTCTTCAATCTCGACGCCGATGGCCGCCGGATCGCCGGCAGAAGCCCTAGCCGCACCGGATCGCGCAACGGCGATGCCGTGATGGCCGCCACTTCGCGCGCCATCCCATGATGTCCCCACAAATCCGGCCGATGCGTGAGCGACTTGTTATCCACTTCGATGATCGTGTCGGAAACCAGCAGTTCTTCGGCCGCCAGCTCGACGATGCCGCCGTGATCCCGATTGATGCCCAGCTCCAGACCGCTCGCCAGCATGCCATCGCTTTCGATGCCGTCAATGATCTTCACGGCTGCCGGAATGTACGCCGTCAGCAGGCCCACCCGGCAGTTGGGCGCCCCGCACACGACGGCCTTCGTGCCATAACGCGACGTCTCCACCACCGCCTTGCGATTGTGATCGCTCCCGGCAATCGGCTTCGACACTCACCACGCGCGCCACCGAAGCCGCATTCAACGCCGCGCCAACTTCTTCCAGGCCCTCGCACTCGGCGGTCTTCATCGTGATCAGGCGCATCAGCTGTTGCGGCTGCTGATCGAGCCCCGGAACCAGGTCGCGAATCCAGTTGTATGAGAATTTCATCGCTCGCGCTCAGAATTGCGTCAGGAATCGCAGATCGCCGCCTTGCAACAAGCGAATGTCGTCGATCGCGTAACGCATCATGGCCAACCGCGTCAGGCCCAGCCCGAACGCGAACCCGCCCCACTGATCCGGATCGATGCCGCTCATCCGCAGCACAGTGGGATGCACCAGGCCGCACGGCAGCAGTTCCACCCAGCCGCTCTGCTTGCACACCGGGCAGCCCGGCCCTCCGCAGATCAGGCATTGCATATCCAGCTCGAAGCCCGGCTCGACGAACGGAAAATAGCCGGGACGCAGCCGCACCGTGACCTCGCGGCGGAAAATCGCGCTCAGCAGCGTCTTCATGAAATAGATCAAATGCGCGACTGAAACGTCGCGATCAATCATCATGCCTTCCAGCTTGATAAAACGTGTGCTCGTGCGACGCGTCCACTTCTTCGTTGCGAAACGTGCGCCCGGGCGCGATCATCCTCAGAGGTGGACCCAGTTTCTCCATGCCGCGCACCTGCACCGGCGACGTATGCGTGCGCAGCAGATTTCCGCCTTCCAGCCAAAACGTATCCTGCATGTCGCGCGCCGGATGTTCGGCGGGAATGTTCAGCGCATCGAAGTTGTGATATTCGGTTTCAACTTCCGGCCCATCCAGCACCGCGAAGCCCAGTGATGTAAACAGGTCCTCGATTTCGTTCTGGATCTGCGTCACCGGATGCAGACTCCCCGGCCGCGGTCCCGGCGCAGGCAGCGTGAGATCCACCCATTCGGTACGCAGCCGCTGGTTCAAAGCTTGGTTGGAGAACGCTTCCTTGCGCGCTTCAAACGCAGTTTCCAGTTCCTGTTTGGCCGCGTTCAGAGCCTTGCCGGCGCTGGCCCGCGCTTCCGCGGTCAGCTTTCCAAATTCCTTGCTGATCTGCGCGAGCGACCCCTTGCGCCCTAGCACGTCGACGCGCACCGCCTCCAACATGTCGAGGCCATCGGCTGCGTCGATTCGCGCCCGCGCGTCAGAGCCGAGCTTCTGGATTTGTTCGTCGAGACTCATGCGGCCGGCTGGAACACTTCCTGCGCTTTGGCCACTTCCCAGCCCAGATGATTGATGTAGAACAACAGCAGCGGCGCCGGATACTTGTCCTTGAACGCATCGAAGACCCGCTGTTGCCAGCCTTCGGTCAGATACTTCGGTCCATCCAGATCTTTGTCGAAAAACCCGTCTTGATTGGGAATGCCCAGATGATCCAGCACCGCCTTGATCATGTCCATATGCGAGACCAGAATGGACTGCGCAAGATCCGTCGCCAGATCCTCGTCATGCTCGCTGAGACGCGTCCACAAGCGCGGCTCGGCCTTTCGAATATGCTCTGAATTCAGCTTGGCCACGTGCATGCGCGCCTTCATGCGATCGAAAAGCTGAAACGTTCTCAGCTTGCCGAGCGAGATACTACGCAGGAGCTGAGCGAAGGACGGCTGATCCAGACCAACGAAAATCTCAGAAAGCTGCATAAAACGCCAGCGTAGCACGCGCGGGCAAGGCGCTACACTCGAAGTGCAGCCGATCAATGTCCACCGACTCCGCGGGCCCGAATTCCGTCACGAGAAGGCAAATCCACATTCGCGGAATCGTGCAAGGCGTCGGATTCCGCCCGTTCGTCTTCAACCTAGCGCAGCGGTTTCAGCTTTCCGGCTACGTCCTCAATTCCTCCGCCGGCGTGGTCATTGAAGCCGAGGGATCGGAAACAGAACTCGATCAATTTGTGCGCGCGCTCAATCACGATGCCCCGCCGCTCGCGCAAATCGAAGACGTGGCTGTGACCATTCTCGGCCCCGCCGGATACACCAGCTTCGTGATTCGCGAGAGCGTGGATGTGCCGGGCAAGCTGGTCCCGGTTTCGCCCGACGTTGCCACCTGCGATGACTGCATGCGCGATTTCCGCACGCCGTCCAATCGCCGCCACGGCTATCCGTTTACCAACTGCACCAATTGCGGACCGCGCTATACGATCACCCGCAAAATTCCCTACGACCGGCCGCTGACCACCATGGCCTGTTTCGCGATGTGCGAGCGCTGCCTCCATGAGTACGAAAATCCGGCCGATCGCCGTTTTCACGCCCAGCCCAACGCCTGCCCTGACTGCGGGCCATCGCTTGCGCTGGTCATGACGAACGATCTCGGCGCGCCAGTTGCCTTCGATCATCCGCACGCGAGCCTTGCGATCATCCGCGAGGTTCGTCGCTTGTTGCGCGAGGGCCGCATCGTCGCGATCAAAGGACTGGGCGGCTTCCACCTGGCCTGCGATCCGTCCCAGGAAGCCGCCATACAAACTTTGCGCGAACGCAAGAAACGCAGCGACAAGCCATTCGCGCTGATGGTTCCCGACGTCCAGAGCGCGGAGCAGTTTTGCGTCGTCTCCGATGCCGCGCGATTGGCGCTGGAGAGCCCTCGCCGTCCCATCGTGATTCTGCCACGCAGCCCCGATTCCCGAATGCCGCAGTCCCTGGCGCCCGGCAACAACACGCTCGGCGTCATGCTGCCCTACACGCCCTTACACTATCTGCTCTTCGGCGACTCGCTCGACGCACCGCCCGAGTTCCCGGCCCTGGTAATGACCAGCGGCAATCTAAGCGAGGAGCCCATCGTCACCGGCAACCGCGAGGCCGCCACGCGGCTCAACCGCATCGCCGACGCATTTCTGTTTCACAACCGCGACATCCACACGCGCGTGGACGATTCGGTGGTTCGAATTTTCGATAAGCAAGAGCGCGTCCTACGGCGCTCCCGCGGCTACGCTCCATTTCCGGTCGCACTCAGCTTCCCAGTTGCCGAAATTCTGGCCTGCGGCGCGGAGTTGAAGAATACCTTCTGCCTCACCAAAGAGCGCCATGCGTTCCTCAGCCAGCACATCGGCGACTTGGAAAATTACGAAACCATGGTCTTCTTCCAACAGACCCTGGAGAGAATGAAAGCACTGTTCCGCATCCAGCCCATCGCGGCCGCCTACGATCTGCATCCGATGTATCTCAGCACCAAGCTCGCCCTCGCGATGGAAGGCGTGGAAAAGATCGGCGTGCAGCACCATCATGCTCATGTGGCAAGCTGCATGGCCGAAAACGGCGTCACAAGCAAGGTGATTGGCGTGGCGTTCGACGGAACCGGCTACGGAACCGACGGCAAAATCTGGGGCGGCGAATTCCTGATGGCCGACTTCGCCGGATTCGAGCGCCGCGCCCATTTTCGATACATTCCTCTGGCCGGCGGCGATACTGCGGTGCGCGAACCCTGGCGCCTGGCGCTGAGTTACTTGCTCGACGCGTTCGGTGCGCGAATCGACTCGCTCGACCTGCCGCTGCTCCACCGCATCCCCGCCAAGAAACTGGCCGCCGTGCGCGCCATGATCGAGCGCAACATCAATACCGTGTCTACCTCGGCCTGTGGACGCCTGTTCGACGCAGTCGCTTCTCTTGCCGGCGTTCGCGACGATGTCAATTTCGAAGCGCAGGCCGCCATCGAGCTGGAGAACAGCGCTCTCGCGGGTATCGACGTTGCATATCCGTTCGAAATCTCCGATGCCGAACCCTCCGAGATCGACGTCCGGCCGGCCATCGAAGCCATCGTGCGCGATGTCCTCGCAAACAAACCGCGCGGATGGATCGCGGCGGTGTTTCACAACACCATCTCGGCCATCGTGATCGAGATGTGCCGCCGGTTGCGCACCGCCGAAGGCATCCGAAACGTCTGCCTCACCGGAGGAACGTTTCAGAATCTCTACCTGCTGGAGCACGCGGTCACGGCCCTGCGTTCCGACGGTTTTGAAGTGTTCCTGCACTCGAAAGTCCCGCCCAACGACGGCGGCATCGCGCTCGGCCAGGCCGTCATCGCCAATCAAGTCTTAACCGCTCGATGACACTGCTAGAATTCTAATCATCTCGCTCATGCTTCGCTTTTGGCTGCTCGCCGTTCTGAGTTCATATCTTGTCCTGGCCCAAACACCCGACACCGCCACCATTCGTGGCCAAGTGACCGATCCAGCCGGAGCGGGAATCTCTCATGCGCAAATTACCGCGACCAACGAGCTGAGTGGGTTGAAGCGCACCACGGAGAGCGACGCGGCCGGCAACTTCTCGCTCGCCGCGCTGCCCATCGCCGGTACTTACAATATTGTTGCGGCGAAGGGCGGCTTCGTGGAACGGGACGTCAGCGACATCTCCCTCGAGGCCGGAAGCACCGCTAACCTGACGCTTCCGCTACTTCTTGCGGGCGAACATACCGAGGTGACCGTCACGGGAGTCGAGGGGCAGGTCCGAACTGACGAACCGCAACTCGGCATCGACCTCGATTCACGCCAAATCGAAGAGACGCCCCTGCTCAACCGCCGCATCACCTATCTGCCGCTGCTGAACGCCGCCAACCGCCCCGCCATCAACCAGGGCGACGTCTTCATGAATCAGGACCTGTTCACCACCAACGGCGCGGGCCGCCGCCAGACCTGGTTTGAGGTGGACGGCGCAACCGGCAACGATAGCTGGGGCCGCCAGACCATGTTCAGCAACATGCCGCTGCGCCGCGGTGCAGGAGATGACCGTGCTGACCAACGCGTTTTCGGCCGAGTACGGCGGCAGCACCGGCAGCGTGGTCAACATCGTCACCAAGAGCGGCGGCAACCAACTGCACGGCGACGTGCTGGAACTGTGGCGGCCCGCCGGCCACCGAAGCCGCGCTGTCCGGCTTCACCGCTCGTCCAACGCCGCCAGCGGCAACGACGTTACCAGCGACACGCTCGGCCAATCCGACGCTGGCTCTTGGCGGCCCGCTCGGCAGCGACGGCCCCACGCACTTCTTCGTGGCCGGCGAATTCAGCCGCGAAGACCAGCGCTTCGCCGGTCATTTCGCCCGTCGCGCCCGGCAATTTCGTCGGCCACTATCGCGGCTGGCTGGCATTCCTCCGCCTCGACCACCAGATCAACGACCAGCAACAGCCTGTTCTTCCGCGGCGACGTCGACGGCTTTCACGACACCAACCCCAACGGCATCGTCGGCGGCAACAGCCTGCCCACGCGTGGCCCGCGTCTTCCGCCGCCGCACTTACTCCGAAGAGCTAGGCGAAACCGCGGTGCTCAGCCCCACGCTGCTCAACAACGTCCGCGCTGCAGTTTCAACTGGCCTCGCCCATCACCGAATTCGATCCGGTGATCTACGGCACGCAGTATTCGGTGCCCATCTCGACCGGCGGCACCTTCACCACCGGCACTTCGCAATCGGCCTGCTGCATGAACCGCCAGTACGAGGTCAACGACACGCTGTCGGCGATCTGGGGCGCGCACCAGGTCAAGTTCGGCGCGGACGTGATCGTGGCGCACACCGGCGGCAACAGCAAGGAATTCGGCGGCCCCATTTACTTGGGCGAGTTCGTTTACAAGACCTGCACTCAGGCGCCTGGCTGTTTGCGAAAGCCAGCGCGTATCTGGACAACATCGCCAACGTGCAAACCTACACGCAGAGCTACGGCAACGCGAACTACACGGTGAACGACACGCTGTGGTCGCTGTTCGTGCAGGACGACTTCCAGGTGCGGCCGGACCTGACCCTCAACTTCGGCCTGCGCTACGAGCAGCAGACCTTCACCGATTCCCGCAAGGATTTCGCGCCGCGCGTGGGCTTCGCTTACAACTGGCGCGGCGACGGCAAGACCGTGATCCGCGGCGGCTTCGGCATTTACTATTCGCAGATCGTCGATAATTCGCGAGGCCAACTACGCGCTCACCGGGCCCACCGGCGTCTTCAATTACACCGCCGCGCCCGGGCAGATCGGCTTCCCCGCCAGCGTCGCGGCCGTGCCGCTTGCCGGCCTTTCCCGGCGGGCGCGCAGGCGCCGCTGCGCAGCCTCTACATCCGCCCGGGCGACAGCGCCTATCTCAACCAGTTCTTCCCCACCTCCACGCTGATCGGCTATCCAGAATCAGCTGCTGAATCCGTACTCGGAGCAGTGGACCTTCGGCATCGAGCGCCGCTTGCTGCACGGGCTGGGTGCTGAGCGTGGACTACGTCGGCTCGCACACGCTGCGCATCAATCGCCCGCTGGATGTCGATCCGCCGTCGCCGTTCATCCGCACCGCGCCCGGGCCAGATGCGCACCGCGCAGGCGGCCAACTGCACGCGTCCTTATTGGATCTGGTGGTACAGCGCAGAACGGCATGACCTGCAACCCGCCAGCAGCCACCAATCCGCAGCCGCCGTACGCGGTGATTCAGAGCGACGTCAACGACGGCTACGCTTACTACGACGCGCTGGACGTCAACCTGAGCCATCGCTTCAGCCGCCGGCTTTCGATGCTGGCCAGCTACACCTGGTCGCACGCCATCGACAACGTCGACCCCGACATCCCCAGCCAGAATCCCAACGATGCGAACTTCACCGGCAGGATCGAAAACGGCAACGCGATCTTCGATCAGCGCCAGCGCTTCGTGCTGAGCGGCGTCTACGATCTGCCGCTGAAGATTCAGTTCGGCGGCGTGGCCACGCTCGGCTCCGGGCTGCCTTACAACATACACCACCGGCACCACCAACAGCGGCGACACCGGCGCCACCACCGACCGGCCGGTGATCAACGGCGTGGTGGTGGGCCGCAACACCGGCCGCGGCCGCCCGATCTACGACGTTCGCCCGTTCCTGGAGCGGCCATTCGCGATTGGCCGAGCGCGTTCAGCTGGAGCTGCGCGCCGAGGCGTTCAACGTCTTCAATCACGCCAATTTCGTGGGCTACAGCGGCACCTACGGCAACGGCGCCACGCCCGGCGCCGGGATTCGGCGCGCCGCTGGCGGGCATCACCAACCAGCTTCCGGCGCGTTCGCTGCAGTTTTCAGCGAAATTATCGTTCTGATTCGGTGCCGGCGTCCGCGCGGTGCTAGAATCCTCCAACAGGAGAAACTCCATGTTGAAGACCACAGTGTTTGTTGTCGCCATGCTGATCGCGTTCGCCACCCTGGCCCAGACTCCGCCGCTTCCGGCCACCGATGTCAGCAATACGGATATTCAGAAGTTCATCGATGCTCTGCCGCGCAATGTCGTGAGCGACCGGCCCATCCGCATCGTGGATGTCGGCGGTTACCACGTCGGCGTCTTCGGCGTGTTCCGGCCGGCCAGCATCAAGCAGGAAGCCAATCTGCACCAGACCAAGGTGACGGAAATCTATTACATTCTGGATGGCAACGCGACGCTGGTAACCGGCGGCACGCTTCCCAATCCGCATCCACTGCGCGCCGGCGGCACCACGTTCCAGAGCACGCGCATCGAAGGCGGCGTAAGCCGGCATGTTTCGAAAGGCGACGTCATCATCATTCCCGGACGCACGCCGCATTGGTTCAGCAGCCAGGATGGCGATTTGCGCTATCTGATTTTCCGGCCCGATCCGGAAAGCACGCTGGCGCTGAAGTAGCGCTCAGGCTTGCGAGATCGCCAGATACAGCATCCCAAACGCCACCGCCGTCAGAACCACCGAGATGCCGGCCAGCGCGCGAATGAGCGGCTCTTTCCACATCAGGCGCGCGCGCGGCGTGCTGGCCAGAAACGCTGCCACAAACCCGCCCGCGAAGCCTCCCAGGTGCGCCATGAAATCCACGCCCGGCATAAAGCTGATAATCACGCCCCAAATCAGCCACTGCGTGTAATAGCCTTTCACCAGCGAACCAAAGTGCGTTTTGTCCGTGACCCCGAAAGCGATCATCGCGCCAATCAGCCCAAAGATCCCCGCCGAGGATCCCACCGAGAAATGTCCCGTGTGGGAGCTGAGATAGAACCCGCTCACCGTGGAAACAAAATAGAACACGATCATCCGGCTGGTGCCGAAGAGCTGTTCCACTTCCGCACCCACGATGTACAGCGCCCAGGAATTCATGAGAATGTGCAGAATGCCGCCGTGCAGAAACCCAGCGGTGATTAAGCGCCACCACTGGCCATCCATCACCGTGGACGGCATGCTGGCGCCCCACCGCTCGATAATCCCCTGGCTGAAATAATCGGCGCCGTAAAGGACGAAATTCACCAGCAGGATCATGGTGGTGGTGAAGCGCGCGTGCGGGATCAATCCGCCCAGAATCTCGCCTGGATTTCGCCGATCGATGGCGCGCTGCCCCAGAGGCACTTCGCAATACGGACACTTCCGGTCGCTGCTTGTCACAAACGCCCGGCAATTCGGGCACATCCGTCTTTTGTCCACTGGATTTATTGTAGCGGCTCAGCCGCGGCATCCGGATTGCTACAATTGAGAATCCCTTCGCGGCTCGCGAGAGCGTAACGGGTTTGGTGCGGATGCGCAAGACGGAGCAAGACTACCGGCAAGATATCGTGGATGTCGGCAAACTGGTCTACCAGAAAGGCTGGGTTGCCGCTAACGATGGCAACATCAGCATCCGCCTGGATCACAACCGAATGCTGTGCACCTGCACCGGCATCAGCAAGGGAATGATGACGGCCGGCGATCTGATCGTTTGCGATCTGGACGGCAACAAGCTGGAAGGGTCGCGCGAGCGTACATCCGAAATCGCCATGCATCTGACCATTTATCGGATGCGCCCCGACATTCTGGCCGTGGTTCACGCGCACCCTCCGGTGGCCACCGGATTCGCGGTCGCCGGAAGGCCCTTAACCTTGGCGCTGCTGCCTGAAGTGATTATCGGCCTGGGCTGCGTGCCGCTGGCCGACTATGGAACGCCGGGGACTCCCGCGCTGACCGAAGGCATGCTCCCCTACATCCCGCAATACGACGCCATCCTGATGCGCAATCACGGCCTGGTGTGCTACGGCGAGGATGTCTACAAAGCCTTCTTCAAAATGGAGACGGTGGAGCATTTCGCGCGCATCACCCTGGTGGCCGAGTTGCTGGGCGGACCCAAGGTTCTGCCCAAGCAGGAGGTTGATAAACTGATTGATTCGCGAACGCGCTATGGAATCAAGCCGCGTGCCGGCGTGGAACTGCCTCGTCCGCTGGTGGCCGAAGATCTCGAGCCATCGAAAGAGCGCATTCAGATGACGCGCGAGGAATTGATCGCGCTGATCGACGAGGCATTGCGCGCGCGTGGCGTGCTGACGTAATGTAGTCCAGGAGGCCGAATGGGTGAAGCGTTAGGGATGATCGAGACGCGCGGTTTGGTGGCCATGATCGAAGCCGCCGACGCCATGGTGAAGGCCGCCAATGTTCACATAGTGGGTTGGGAGAAAATCGGATCGGGCTACGTGACTGCGCTGGTGCGCGGCGACGTGGCTTCGGTTCGCGCCGCCACCGATGCCGGAGCCGCCGCTGCCCGTCGCGTGGGCGAGCTGATTGCCGCGCATGTCATCCCGCGGCCGCATCCCAGCCTGGAAGACGTTTTGCCCATCGGCAAAGCACAAGCCGCGGCCGGCGCGAAGTAGGCATCCATGATTCTGGCCCGCGTGGTGGGCACCGTGGTCGCCACTCGCAAGGATCCACGGCTGGAAGGTTTCAAGCTGCTGATCGTGAAGCCGGTCGCGCCGGATGGCAAGGATGAATCTGGCTACATCGTCGCTGTCGATACGGTCAGCGCGGGTTTCAAGGAAACCGTCATCGTGGTGTCCGGAAGTTCGGCCCGCATGGCGGAGGGCTGCAAGGACAAACCCGTGGATTCGAGCATCGTCGGCATTGTCGACACCGTGAGCCTGCAATGAGCGCGCCATGTTTCTAGGCCGCATCGTCGGGCGCGTGGTTTCCACCGCCAAAGATCCAGCGCTGACGGGACAACGATTGCTGATCGTGCAACCGGTGAAGCCGGATCTGACGCGCGACCGGCAAACAGCTGGTGATGCTGGACGCCGTGGGCGCCGGAGCGGGCGAATTGATTTACTGGTGCCGCGGCAAGGAAGCCAGTTTTCCGTTTCTGCCGGCCGAGGTTCCCGCCGACAACACCATCGTGGGGATTGTGGATCGATGATCTGCAGCGGGAGCGGACGAGCTAGATGCTGATCGCGCGCGTCATCGGCGAGCTGGTTTCGACGCAGAAGCACGCGAGCCATCAAGGGCGCAAGGCGTTGCGTGGTTCAACCGCTGGATCTGGACGGATCGAATCGCGGCGACCCGGTGATCGCTTTGGACGCGGTGGACGCCGGTGTCGGCGACCGCGTGCTGCTGGTGACCGAAGGTTTCAGCGCCATGACCAGCGTGGGCCGGCCCGAATCACCGATCGATATGGCCGTGGTGGGCGTAATCGACCGGGTGGACATCGACGGCGGCACTGCGTCCGCGCCAGCTCGGAATCAGAATAACAGCTAGAGTCACGAGGCCAACCAGTTTTACGACTTCCAGGACTCCGTAAATGGCGTGGAGTGTTCCAAATTGGCCGGCAGCCGAGGCGTTATCGAGATGCGCCGCAAGCGAAAGCATTTGGGGCGTGACTGCAAAATGCTGGATCGCGACCAGGATCAGTAAAGCGCCCGCGAGACTCGATTGCAGGCGACTGCGTACGCCGAAGACGAGAGCGGCCGTCAGCAGAACGCCCAACGCCAGTTCAGCCCTTTCCCAGTTCACGAAGAAGACCTGGTTCAGCCGGCCGGCCATGTCGTGAAGCGCGGCGCGAGTCTCGGGATTGCCCAGTACGTCCGCCATCTGGAAATTCTGGACGGCGACAAAGATCATGAACAGGCTTCCCATGATCCAGGCTCCCAGGAGAAAGACGGAAACGCGCCGATGGTCCATTCACCCCCAGTTTACCCAGGTTTAAGCCAGCTTACATCCCGCCGGAACAGTTTGATCTCACATGTACCTGGTAAAAGTACCAGTCCGTGAGGCGGTACTGTGATACTATTTATTGTTCAAGTTGAATTTAGTGACCTGCAAGGTGGGCATACGTGCGCCGAGCGACAGCTGGACGCTGGACCGTATCGGGCCAGGCCGGAATGTGGCCTGCACGTAAGGAGTGCAGTCATGAAGCCGTGGTCGGCGTTAGGGCCTGAATCGGGACAGCCCAGTTCCAAGCCCGCATTCATAGATCCTGCTCTGCTGAACTCGGACGATCCACTGGCACGTATCCTGGATCTGGCCGACGACGCCATCATTTCCATCGACGAAGCGCAGCGGATTATCCTTTTCAACCAGGGAGCAGAGAAAATCTTCGGCTACTCTGCCAAAGAACTCAGCGGACAATCCTTGGACATCCTTCTGCCAGAAAGCGCGGTGCGGACTCACGAGCGGCACATCCAGGACTTCGCGGCTGCCGCGGTGCCAGCGCGCCGCATGGGCGAGCGGCAGGAGATCCGGGGCCGGCGCAAGAACGGTGTTGAATTTCCCGCCGAGGCCTCCATCTCCAAGGTCGAGGTGGACGGACAGACCATGTTCACCGTCATTCTGCGCGACGTCACCGAACGCGTAGTCAACGAAGAGCGCATCCGCACCTCCTTGCGAGAGAAGGAAGCGCTGCTCAAGGAGATTCATCACCGCGTCAAGAACAACCTGCAGGTGGTGTCGAGCCTGCTCGGCCTTCAATCGCGCGTGGTGGTCGATACAGAGACGCGCAAAATGTTTCAGGAAAGCCAGGACCGCGTGCACTCCATGGCGCTGCTGCATGAGAGTCTTTATCAATCCCACAATCTCTCGCAAATCAATTTTCCGGAGTACATCCGGCAACTGGCCGCGCACCTGTTCCATTCCTATGGAGTCGCGGCGGAACGAATCCATCTGCAAACCGACATGGACAATTTGTCGCTGCACCTGGACGCGGCGGTGCCGTGCGGGCTCATTATCAATGAGCTAGTTTCGAATTCCTTGAAGTATGCGTTTCCCGATGGACGCGAGGGTAAGATCCGCATCGAACTGCGGGGGCTCTCGGATGGCTCGACGCGGCTGGTGGTGGCCGATAATGGCGTCGGGCTGCGGGCCGATATTGACTGGGTAAACACGCGCTCGCTGGGACTGAGACTGGTACGGACGCTGGCTCAGCAACTGGGCGCGCAAATCGAAGTGAACAGCGACGAGGGCATGGAAGTCCGGCTGGCCTTTGCGGCCGCCGCTTAGCGCCGCAGCACTTTGAAAGCGAACTCTCGTCCCCAGCCCTGCTGGAAAGCGAGCGAGATCCACAGCAGCGAGAAAGGTTCGAGCACGCGGGCCTGTTTAAGCGGGCCGGCATCCTGCGCGTCGAATCCGAGCTCGTCGGCTAGTTGATGAACGGTTTTCTTCGCGTCCGCATCGTCGCCGCAATAGAAAAGCACCGGCTTCTCTCCCTGGAAGGACGCGTCGGCCATGATGTTGCTGCCGACGGTGTTGAACGCCTTTATAACTTTCGCGCCGCGTGCCCAGCTAGCCACTTGTTCACCAGCGGAGGTAGTGGTGCCGAGCGCGAGAGCGGAAAGATCCGGCAACAGCGGGTTGGTGGCATCGATCAGGATCTTGTTGGTGAGATTTCCGAGACTCGCTAGCGCGTCTTTAGCGGCCGGCCATGGGACGGCCAACAACAGCACGTCGCTGGCTGCGGCTTCGGACAGCGTGGCGGCGCGCGCCGATTTGCCTGCGGCGGCCGCGAGCTGTTGCATGTCCTTTTCTTGCGGGTCGCGCGAGCCAAATATAACCCGATGACCGTTCTGCGCCCAACGCGTACCGAGCGTGCCGCCCACGTTGCCGGAACCGATGATGCCAATATTCATGTACCAGTAGATAGCGCGAGTCGCCGCTCGGTTGCAAGATAATGAAGCATGGCGCTGAAACTAACCACTTCCTATCTGGAAGATTCTCTGGCGGTATTTCGTCAGTACAAAAAACTGGCCGAGCGAGCGATCGAGCAGGTGAAGGACGAGGATCTTACCGCGCAAATTGACAATGAAAGCAATTCAATTGCTGTCATCGTGAAGCACATGGCGGGCAATATGCGGTCGCGATTCAGGGATTTTCTGACGAGTGATGGCGAGAAACCGGATCGCAATCGCGACTCCGAGTTTGTCGATGCGCCGGCATCGCGCGAGGCGCTCGTCAAGTTGTGGGAAGAGGGCTGGAACTATGTGTTCCGCGCGCTCGAGCCGCTGTCGGAAGCGGACCTATCGCGCACCGTGACCATTCGCGGGGAAGCGCATTCGGTGATGCAGGCGATCAATCGGCAGCTTGCTCATTACTCGTATCATTGCGGTCAGATCGTGCTGCTCGCCAAGCATTTCCAGCACGAAAACTGGAAGCCGTTGACCATTCCGCGAGGAATGTCGCAACAATACTTGCAGCGCGTGATGGCCGGAGAAGTCAGCCAGCGCTAGCCGGCCGAGTTCCATCGGGGCGGTGAATTTCCTGCAGGCTCCAGACTCGAATGGGATCGCGGCGGCGCGACCCTACCGCCTCAACTGATGCTTTTGCGCCGCTGATGGTCGTGATGCAGGGAATGCGGTAGGCGACGGCGGCGCGGCGGATGGCTTGCTCGTCGCTGAAGGAGTGGCCTCCGGTGGTGGTGTAGATCACGAGTTTGAGCGATCCGGCTTTGAGCAGGTCGACCGCGTTGGGGCGGCCCTCGTTCACTTTGAACACTGTCTTCACGGTCAGGCCGGCGGCGCGCAATACGGCGGCGGTGCCTCGCGTGGCGGACAAGGAAAAACCGAAGTCGGCGAATTTGCGCGCCACTTCCACCGCGGCTGGTTTGTCGCGATCGTTAACGCTGATGAAAACCCATCCGTCTGCAGGCAGCGGCGTACCGGCGCTGAGCTGCGCTTTGCCGAAAGCTTCACCGAAGTTCTCGCCGACGCCCATCACCTCGCCTGTGGATCGCATCTCCGGGCCCAAGACTGGATCGACGCCTGGGAATTTCGCAAATGGAAATACGGGCGACTTCACGAAGCACTGCGGGACCGGCAACACGCCGGAGGTTTGGCCGCCGGTGAGCGCGGCGAAATCTGCCAGGCTTTTCCCCAGCATGAGGCCAACTGCGATTTTGGGCAGAGGCACGCCGGTGGCTTTGCTGACGTATGGCACGGTGCGAGAAGCGCGCGGATTCACTTCCAGCACATAGACGGTTCCGTCTTTGATGGCGTACTGCACGTTCATCAGCCCGATGACGTGGAGCGCGCGGGCGAGCTTCGCGGTGTAGTCCTGAATGACGCGCAACACGCCTTCCGAAAGGCCCTGCGGAGGAAGAACGCAGGAGCTGTCGCCGGAGTGCACGCCGGCTTCCTCGATGTGCTCCATGATGCCCGCGATGAGGACCGATCCAGAGCGGTCGGCGAGAGCGTCGACGTCAACCTCGGTGGCTGATTCGAGGAAGCGGTCAATCAGCACCGGACGGTCCTGCGAAAAGACCACGGCCTCGCGCATGTAGCGGCGAACCATTTCCTCGTCGTAGGCGATCACCATGGCGCGGCCGCCCAGCACGTAGCTGGGACGCACCAGGACCGGAAACCCGATGCGGCGCGCGACCTCGCAGGCTTCGTCGGCGCTGGTCGCAGCGCCGTTTTCAGGCGACGGGATTTGCAGCTCGTCGAGCAGCTTGCCGAACAACTTGCGGTCCTCGGCCAGATCGATGTCGGCAGGATCGGTTCCGATGATGGGAACGCCGGCGGCCTTGAGCGGCAGCGCCAGATTCAACGGAGTCTGGCCGCCGAACTGGACGATGACGCCATCGGGTTTCTCGACGTCGAAAATGTTCAGGACTTCCTCGCGCGTCAGCGGCTCGAAGTACAGGCGGTCGCTGGTATCGTAATCGGTGGAGACGGTTTCGGGATTGCAGTTGACCATGATCGACTCGTGGCCGAAGTCCTGCAGCGCGAAAGAGGCGTGGCAACAGCAGTAGTCGAACTCGATTCCCTGCCCTATGCGGTTCGGGCCGCTGCCCAGGATCATGACCTTTTTGCGATCGGACGGCGCGGATTCGTTCTCCGATTCGTAACTCGAATAAAGATACGGCGTGAAGCTTTCAAACTCGGCGGCGCAGGTATCGACGCGATTGAAAACCGCCTTGATACCTAATTGTGTGCGCTTGCGGCGAACCGAGATGGAATCGGTTTTCCAGAGCTGGGCCAGGCGCGTGTCGGAGAGGCCGTCGCGTTTGGCTTCGAGCAATTGCTCGCGCGAGACAGATCCCAGATTGACTTTGGAGAGCGCGGCTTCCTGCTCGACCATCTCGCGCACTTCAGTCAGGAACCAGGGATCGATGGAGGTGATTTCGCGAACCTGCTCGACCGTCCAGCCTTGCTCGAAGGCGAAGCGGACATAACTCAAACGGTCGGGGTTGGGTGTGATAAGCCGCTTGGGAATCAGGTTGGGATCGAACGTTTCGCTGGCCGCGGACTTGCCGGTTTCGAGACTTCGGATTCCCTTGGCTAAAGCTTGTTTGAACGTGCGGCCGATGGCCATCACTTCGCCGACCGACTTCATTTGCGTGCCGAGCACGGGTTCGGCGCCGGGGAATTTCTCGAATTGCCAGCGTGGGATCTTCACCACGACGTAGTCGAGCGTAGGTTCGAAGCAGGCCGGCGTGACCTTGGTGATGTCGTTCTTGATTTCATCCAGCCGGTAGCCGACCGCCAGCTTGGCGGCGATCTTGGCGATTGGGAATCCGGTGGCTTTGGAGGCCAGGGCGGAGGAGCGCGAGACGCGCGGGTTCATTTCGACAATGACCATGCGGCCGGAGGTGGGGTCGATGGCGAATTGCACGTTCGATCCGCCGGTGTCCACGCCGATCTCGCGCAGGCAACGCAGGGCGGCGTCGCGCATCATTTGGTATTCGCGATCGGTTAGCGTTTGCGCGGGGGCGACGGTGATGGAATCGCCGGTGTGGACGCCCATGGGGTCGAAGTTTTCGATGGAGCAGACGATGATGGCGTTGTCGGCCAAGTCGCGCATGACCTCCAGCTCGAATTCCTTCCAACCGAGCACGCTTTGTTCGATCAGGACTTCATGGACGGGCGAGAGGTCCAGGCCGCGCTCCAGGATTTCGTACAGCTCTTCGCGGTTGTATGCGATGCCGCCGCCGGAGCCGCCCATGGTGAAGCTGGGACGCAGGATGACCGGATAGGTAATTTTGTTGGCGAAGGCTTCGCCATCGTCGACGTTGTTCACGAGCTGCGATTGCGGCGTGTCCAGGCCGATGCGGCGCATGGCGTCTTTGAAGAGCAGCCGGTCTTCGGCTTTCTTGATGGATTCGACTTTGGCGCCGATCAGCTCGACGCCGTATTTTTCGAGCACGCCTTTCTCGGCGAGATCCACCGAGAGATTCAGCGCTGTTTGGCCGCCCACGGTGGAGAGCAGAGCGTCGGGGCGTTCGCGGCGGATCACTTCTTCGGCGTAGGCGACGCTGAGGGGTTCGACGTAGGTGCGGTCGGCCATTTCGGGATCGGTCATGATGGTGGCCGGGTTGGAATTGATCAGCACCACTTCATAGCCGTCGGCCTTGAGGGCCTTGCAGGCTTGAGCGCCGGAATAATCGAATTCACAGGCCTGGCCGATGACGATGGGGCCGGAGCCGATGATCAGGATGCGATGGAGGTCGTTACGGCGCGGCATCTGGTGGGTACACGCTCATCGGTGGCTGGAGTCCTTGATCAAATTCATGAAGTCGCCGAACAAGTATTGGGAATCGTGCGGGCCGGGGGCTGCTTCGGGGTGGTATTGGACGCAGAAGACGGGCTCGCTGCGGTGGCGGAAACCTTCCAGCGTCTGGTCGTTCAGGTTGAGGTGCGTTAGTTCGATTTCGTTTTGGTTGAGCGAGTCGGGGTCGACCGCGAAGCCGTGGTTGTGGGAGGTGATTTCGACTTTGTTGGTGACTTGGTTGAGTACCGGATGATTCGCGCCGCGGTGACCGAATTTCAGTTTGTAGGTTTTGCCGCCTAGCGCGAGGCCGAGGATCTGATGGCCCAGACAGATTCCGAAGATTGGTTTTTTGCCGACTAGTTTGCGGACCTGCTGCGCCTGGAATTGCAGGGGTTCGGGGTCGCCGGGGCCGTTCGAGAGAAAGATGCCGTCGGGATTGAGACTCAGGACATCTTCGGCTGGAGTGAGCGCGGGGACAACCGTGACGCGCGCGCCTACCTGGACCAGGCGGCGCAGGATGTTGCGCTTGATTCCGAAATCGTAGGCGACGACGTGGCACCAGGGATCGGGAGCGACGGACGTTGGTTCAGAGGGAGAGCACGGGAACACTGGCGTGTCCCATTTGTAGGACGATGGCGTGGAGACGCGCGTCGCGAGATCGAGTCCGGTCATGGATGGCGACTGGCGGGCGCGCTCGATCAGATCTTTGGTGTCGCCTCCTTGCACTGAAAGAATGCCGCGCATGACGCCGCGAGTGCGCAGGTGACGCACCAGCGCGCGGGTGTCGATTTCAGCGGCTACCGGAATGCCCTGGTTGGTGAGAAATTGTCCGGCTGATTCTTGGGAGCGCCAGTTGCTCGCGATGGGCGAGAATTCGCGGACGATCAGGCCTTCGATGTAAGGGCGGGCGGCTTCCTCATCGTACTGCGTTGGCGCCGTAGTTTCCGATTTGCGGGTTGGTGAGGACGACGATTTGTCCGGCGTAGGAAGGGTCGGTGAAGATTTCCTGATAGCCGGTGATGGCGGTATTGAAGACCACCTCGCCGGTGCGGTCAGTTGGCGCACCAAAACTCTTGCCCTCGAAGACCGTGCCGTCCTCCAGGGCGAGGATTGCCTGATTCAATTCGGATTGACCTCCAGTACGCTTTCGGGAAGGAGTGTAACTAATATTGAAGCATGGTTGGGGCGGAGGTTCAACGTTCGTGGTGCAGTTGGAGGCGCGTCGTGGGCCGGAGGGCGGGCGTCAGTAACTTTTTTGGAGCTGAGGGGGCATTTCGAAGCGGACATAGGCGACGTGGCGGGCCTCGTTTTGACGGATCAACAGATCGGAGTGGCGTTCGACTTGAGCCTTTGAAAAAACAAAGCCATGGTCGGCGGGCTCCCACGGAATGCCTTTGTGTTTATGGAGTTCGAGGAGGGCGGCGGCGTCCTTGAGTTGGCGGCGCTCGCGGTCGCGGCGATCAGTTTGGATTTCGCGGAGCTTGTCGAGCGCTTTTTGGAACTGGCGGGAGAGGCGCTGGGCCTGGATGGAGAGGTTGTTGATCAGGCGGTGGGCGTCGACGATGTCGAAGTCGATGCGAGCCTGCTCGTTGGGTGGATTGGTGGCGCGGTTGAGCAGATCCGCTTCGAGCACCGGGATGCGGTTGAGGCGCCAGGAGGTGTCCATGAGCTCCTGGACGAACTGGGTTTCGGTGGGGGTGGCGGGTTGGTATTCGCCGATGAGCTGGCGGCGCTGGGATTCGTAGGCGGCTGGATCTTCCGAGGGAAGGATCGGAGAGGCGGCGGTGAGGCCGTGGCGGAGGGCGTTGAGCGAGGAGCGCTGTTTGCCGGCGTCGGTGCGTGGGCCGGTGGAATGTTGGGCGTTGGCGCGATTGATTTGGGTGCGATCGATGGCTGGGGCTGGGGTGGCTGACATATGTGTACCTCGCTTTGGACATAGCATGGGCGGGAGGTGGTCGACAGGCGGGGTTGATGGAAGTGACTAATAAGTCGAGGCGAAGATCGCGGGTCGAGTTGGTGACTGAATTCGGGCCGAGATGACCGGTTGGCGAACAGTAGCTTTTGCGTACGGCAATCTGCCGGTTTCCAGGAGCGATAATTGGCTGCCGATATTTTGACTATTGTACGCCATTGGCGGATAATCCAATCGAGTGGAGTTGATTGAGACTTCTGTCTTCACGAGGCAGATCACCGGTCTGTTGAGCGATGGGGAGTATCGTGGATTTCAGTCCCGGATCGCCGCTAATCCGGAACTTGGAGCGCTCATCAAGGGTGGTGGTGGAATACATAAGGTTCGAGTTGCGGTTGCGTCCCGAGGAAAGTTTTGGGCGGTCCAGAAAGACGTGATCCTGCTGCTTTACGCGTACCAGAAGAGCGCAATGGCGGATCTGACGGCGAAGCAGGTTTCAGAATTCGCTAAAGTCGTCAAAAAGGAGTTCCGACATGAAGAAACAGATGTTTGAAGAACTGCTGGAGAGCGTACGAGAAGCCGGTACAATTCTGCGTGGGCGGCAAAAGCCATCGCGGCACACGGTAGTCCGGTCTTCCGGCGTGCGGGTGATTCGTGAACGAACTAGCCTTTCGCAGTCGGAGTTTGCCCGTTTGATTGGCGTAAGCGTGAGGACGCTCCAAAACTGGAAGCAGAAGCGGCGGCGACCAACGGGCCCGGCGGCGGCACTTCTGAGCATCATCGAGCATGATCCAGTGCTAGCGATGAAAGCTATCCATCGCGTTTGAGCGCCAACATCAAGGCGATTTTGCTGAACCCGTTGCCATACCGCGAGCCCGATCGCGTGTTTACACTGGGGATCGCGAGCAGTGCTGTTCTGCAATCGCCGGGCGGCCGCCGTCGATCCCGCCAGTGCTCTCCGGTATGACTGAGCGGCTCTTGGGACACGATGGGCTGGACTGGTCGCGCGTTTGTCGATATCATCCTTGCAAGAGTGGCTCGGCGAGTCTAAAAACGTTAACGGGAGGCAATGATGGCAAGCTTCTGTTCAAATTGCGGAGCTCCGGTGAGCGGGCAGTTCTGTACCGGGTGCGGGGCGGCGATCAAGGGAGGTCCGGCGCAGACGCAGAACGTGACACCTCCAGCGTCGCCGGCTTTCCAGGCTATGGCTGCGCCCGCGACTGTAAGTAAAAGCTCCGGCGCGAAGATCCTCTTCATCGTGCTGGGCGTGGTGATGCTGTTCGGTGCCATCGGGGTGGGCGGCATCGTTTACGTCGGATATCGCGCCAAGCAGAAGCTCACGGAGTTGAAGAAAAACTATGGCGTGGATGGCGACACTTCTAGCCGTACGTCGTCGATGAGCATGCGAACGTTTGCGCCCTCGAAGGGGAGCGGCTGCAGTTTGCTCGAAGGTCAGGAAGCGGCCAGGATTCTGGGCGTGGCGGTGGAGCGTGCGGATTCGGAAGCGAGCGCCAACGGCACTTTGTGCAAATACTGGGTCACCGCGCCGGAGCGGCGCCGGTTAATGAGCGAGGAGATCGCGTCGGGTTTGAGCAGAATGGACAAACCTGATACCCAGAGCGGAGAGCAGGATTTGGAGAAGCTGATTGGCGGTGCGGCGGGTGTGCTGAACGAGGCGGACGGTGATAACAAAAACGGCGACTACGCATTCAGCCTGCAGGTGTGGCGCCAGGACGGTAAGGAACAGTGGGAGAAAATAGAAACGGTCCAGACGCGGGCCAAGGATATCGCGCCGGTGGCGATGCAGCCGGTGGAAGGCATCGGGGACCGTGCGACGGTGGTGGCGGCCGGGCACTCCATCATGGTGCTGAAGGGCGACACGTTCTTTTTGCTGGGATTCCAGCAATTCGCCCCGGGCCGGGACAAGACGGCGGCGCTGGCGCGGGTGGTGGCAGGGCGCCTGTAGCGCCGCAAGCAATCAGCTCAGAACCAGAGCGAGCTTTCCAAGGTAATGACTATCGAGTGCCCGCTGGGCCGCGGCCGCATCTTCTAACTTAAAGGTCCGCGCAATGTGGACTTCAAACGGTCCGCCATCGATCAATTCATTCAGTTTGGCAAACGTCCGCGGATCGGGCTCTGCGTTGTAGTTCATGACCTTCACGCCGTCACTGCGCCTGAGGAACGTCCTCCACACCGTTCGGGTAAGCGGCCCGGCCGCCTTCCCGCAGCGCCGCAATCGCCTGCTTCGCCGCTTTTCCGCCAGCCGTCAACAAAGCGGCATCCAGACCCTTGGGCGCAAATTCATGCGCCGCTTTGAGAATATCCTCTCGATGCCCGTCGATGACTTTGTCGGCTCCCAGCCGTTTCACGAACTCCACGCCATCTTGGCCGGAGGCCACGGCCAGAACCCGCGCTTTCATGCGCTTGGCCAGTTGAACCGCTAAATGGCCGACGCCGCCGCTGGCGCCGAGGATCAGAATGGATTCACCGGCTTTGAGCTGAGCGTTTTATCCAGACCATCCAGCGCGGTGACGCCATCCACCGCCAAGACGCCGGCATCTCGTGTGGACAATGCCTGCGGGATCATGGCCGCATTATTGGCTTTGATCACCGTATATTCCGCATAAAAGCCGCCCTTGGGACTCATGAAGTTAATACCGTAAACCCGGTCGCCGCGTTTGAGATTATGAACCTCATCGCCCACCTCTTCCACAGTTCCCGCGCCATCCGATCCCCAGCACATAGAGGAAAGTTGGCTTGCATGCCGATACTCTTTAGCGAACCCGCCCTCGCGTTCAAACGGATCCCAAACGCCGACCCCGGCGGTATCCACCCGGACCAGGATCTCATCGGTCGCCACCTCCGGTACCGGCAGTTCCCGCGGCTTCATCTTCTCGATCCCGCCAAATTCATCAATCGCTACCGCGCGCATCGTTTGATTTGATTTCATGAGAATCTCCTTTGTGCATGGATTCCACGCCGATTGCTGCTTGTCTCGGATATTGACCATCCAGAGTAGGGCCGCGTTACGCAAAAAAGGGTGACATGTGGATCAGCTACGTGACAGACTTGACACGGGCTCGAATGCACGCGCTTCCAGTGTGGTCGATAGCCTGCTCGGGCCGCTGATCGAGTGTCTGGACGCCGAGTCGGCCCGGCGCGTGGTTGAGTTCAAGATAAGTTTGGATGGGGTAGTAGCTTTTACGCTACTCTAAAACTTAGGTGGTGGAGCTTGAGGTCCTCTTATTTCGCGAGGGCCGTTCGACTCCATTTTCAGAGTGGCTCGCCTCGTTGAAGGATGGCCGGACGGTCGGAATTGTGCGCGCGCGTCTCAATCGGATTCGGTTGGGCAACTTCGGAGACTGCAAGTCCGTTGGCGGCGGGATCGAGGAGCTGCGTATCGATTTCGGCCCTGGCTATGGCTACCGGAGGAAATATTTGGATGCCAAAAAGGCTGGTTAGCACCGAATCCTATCGCGACAATCTTTTGAAGTCGCTCAAGGACCCTGGTGAGGCAGCCCAGTATCTGGACGCCTGCTTGGAGGACAACGATCCACGTGTGTTCCTTATGGCGCTTCGCGATGTTGCCGAGGCGCGTGGGGGAATCAGAGCGCTATCGCGCGAGGCTCACCTGAATCGAGAGAGCCTGTATCGCATGTTGTCCAGGTCTGGGAATCCGTCGCTGGATAGTTTGTCGGCGGTCCTACACGCCTGCGGGCTTCGGCTGGCGGTGCAATCTAGTGGGGCGAGGCGGAAAACGCGGCGAACGGCATAAGGGGCGGCTGGAGGAATCAGTGGTGCGCTGATGGTGAATGCTCCACGGGAAGATGTATTTTCCACGATCGGCGCGATGATTTCTAGGCGCCGTGGGACTATCTGCTCGGCAGATCTACCGTGGTTGGAAATAAGTTCTGGCTAAGGGATAGCTAACAGCCAGACCTCTGCCGATAACAAAGATGTAGGGGTGTCGGATGTCCTGGAAGTATGCCGCGGCCGTTGGGGTGATGCTGGGTCTGACGTTCAGTGTCACGGCATTTGGGCAGCAATACAGCTTTCGCCAGTATGGCGCTGCGGAAGGACTCCAAAACCTGGTGGTTCTGTCATTGGCGCAAGACCATGACGGTTATATCTGGGCTGGGTCCGAAGGCGGGTTGTACCGCTATGATGGCACGCGCTTTCGCCTGATTGGGCCGGCCGAAGGGCTGCCCTGCACTACGGAAATACACACACTCTACGTGGCGGCCGATGGCGTCCTCTGGACGAACGCCTGCAGCCAGATTTTCCGCTTCAATGGCAAGAGGTTCCAGGCCGTACCGGGCTTCACCGGCCCACTCGGCGGGACACAGCGCATTGCTGAAGACGTGCATGGTCATGTGGTTGTCTCGACCAGGACGGGTCTCGAAGAGGTCCTGCCAGATGGCGACAGTTCCTTCGTCCTGGGCCGGTATCCGCTAAGCGCCGCCCTGGAAGGCAAACCGACGCATGGAATTCTGCGGCACGGGTCGGAACTCTGGTTCGGCTGCGACCTCCATCTGTGTGTCGAAGACGGAGGCCGGGTTTCGATTTTCGGACCTCAAGCCGGATTGCCGGAAGACTCGTGGGACGGGATCACGGTTTCGTCCGATGGGACGGTGTGGGCTCGCAGCCCTAGCCGGCTTTATCGCAAGCCGCCGGGCCAAGCTCGCCTGATCCAGGAAAACCGGAACATTGGCTCCAGCTATTTCTGGGGCGCGGTAACCACGACCAGAGATGGGTCGGTAATGGTTCCCACCGACCAGGGGTTGGCGATAGGGAGTTCCGCGGGCTGGACTGTCGTGGACCGCCGGCGGGGTTTGCACAGCGCCATGACCACGGCCGCGTTGGAAGATCGCGGGGGTTCCTTGTGGATTGGTCTGACCGGCGGCGGCTTAGTCCGATGGCTCGGCAGGAACGAATGGGAATCCTGGACAGTGGCGCAGGACCTACCCTCGGACTTGATCTGGAGCATCATGCGGGACCGAAAAGGAGCACTCTGGATCGGAACTTCCATGGGCTTGGCGCGCCTCAATGGGAAGTCGCGGCCAACAATCTGGACCAAGAAGGACGGCTTGGGAGGCGACAACGTCCGATGGCTGGGCGAGACGCGCGATGGGTCCATCTGGGCGGTGATTAAACCCGGCGGGCTGGCACGGCTCCAACCGGCCACCGGAAAAGTCTATCTGGTAAGCCCGTCGGACCTGGCATGCGCCAGCGTGAATCGAGGCTTCGTGGACCGTCTGGATCGAGTGTGGCTCACGACCTCCTGCGGAGTCTTTCTCAACAGCCGGCCAGCCGTTTCGGATCGCTTCGTCCGCATCGACCAACCTGAGGCGTTCGAGCATGGAGCCTGGGCGGTGAGCATGGATCCAGACGGGGCGATGTGGATCACCAGTCAGGATGGGCTGTGGCGCTTGCGTGATGGTATGTGGCGTCACTACGGGAAATCCGAAGGCCTGGTCAGCGGCGACGCCTACATTCCGGCCTTCGCGCCGGACGGTAGCTTGTGGCTGCGGCACCGGTTGGACGCCGGGGTCGAACGGTTGCAGCTTTCCGGGGATCGCATCGTGCGCTCGGACGCGATGGTGCCGGGCAACGCCAACTCTAATGACCTAACCGCCTTTCACGGCTTTGACGCGTTCGGCAATTTCTGGCGTGGGAGTGCCAAGGGCGTAGCGCGCCTGAGCGGCAACTCCTGGACCGAGATGTCGACCGAAGACGGATTGATCTGGAATGACTGCGACGGGGAGGCGTTCTGGGCCGACTCCGATGGAAGTGTGTGGATCGGCACTAGCAGCGGATTGGCGCACTACCGGCCTCCCTCGGGCTCAACCGGAACGCCGGCGGCGGATCCAATCATTTCAGCACTCAAAGTGAGCCAGCGGCCGCGAATTGTGCGGGCGGAATTCTCCACGCTGAACTACAAGTACGAACAACTAGTCCACTTCGCCTACCGGCTGGATGGCGGACCGTGGGTGGATACGGCCGAGCGCGCGGTGTCGGTGGCTGGACTCGGCCCGGGCACCCACAGACTGGAGCTGCGGTCGCACATTCGCGATGCACCGGCTTCCCCGAGCATCGCGGCAGTGGACTTCCAGATGAAGCCGATGTGGTTCGAGACCTGGTGGCTGAGGTGTCTGGCGCTCCTGGCGGGAGTAACCGCCGTGTGGGGTATGTTTCTATGGCGGCATCGGCTGCTTGAACGCCGCAACCGTGAACTGGAATCCGCCGTCCGCCAACGCACCTCGGAGTTGGAAACCGAACGCGGCAAAGTGCTGGAAGAGAAGAAGCGGGCTGACGCGGCCAACGAAGCCAAGGGTCTTTTTCTGGCGCACATGAGCCACGAGATTCGAACGCCGTTGAATGGCGTGATCGGCTTGAGCAGACTGCTCGAGGACACGCACGACCCCACCGAAGCGTTGGAAACGATCCGAGTGATTCGCTCCTCCGCCGACACTCTACTGAGGGTAGTCAACGACATTCTCGATTTCTCCAAAATCGAAGCCGGGAAGCTGGAGCTGGACAATGCCCCATTCCAACCCCGGCGCTGCGTAGAGGAAAGCATCGAACTCTTTCGCGCCAAGGCTATCGAAAAAGGCCTGCGGCTGGAAAGCAGCTTTGCGCCGGACCTGCCGTCATGGGTGGTTGGAGACGGCACACGATTGCGTCAAGTGTTGCTCAACCTCATATCCAACGCGCTGAAGTTCACCAGTTCGGGCGAGATTATGGTTTCCGCGGCAGTTGAACGCCACGACTCAGGCTCGTACCTGGTCCGCATCGAGGTGCGGGATACCGGCATTGGAATTACTCCGGACCAACTGTCCCGGCTGTTCTCATCATTCAGCCAGGCGGATGCCTCGATCAGTCGCCGTTTCGGGGGAACCGGTCTTGGGTTAGCGATCTCCAAGCGGCTGGTTGAGCTGATGGATGGCGCCATGGGTGTTGAGTCCACGCGCGGCGAAGGGACGAGTTTCCGGTTCACCGTCACGCTGGCAGCCGCTCAAGAGCCAGCCCAGGCGCAGATTGCTGAGGCTCCCCTGCGAAACGCAAGCAGGCTGAGAGTGTTGGTCGCGGAAGATAATCGGGTGAACCAGTTTGTGGCTCTGAAGATGCTGGAAAAGCTGGGCGTGCGCGCTGACCTGGTAGCGGACGGTGGGCCAGCGATTACGGCTGTGTCCAAAACTCATTACGACCTGGTTCTGATGGATGTGGAGATGCCCGGAATGGATGGTCTGACCGCAACACAGCAGGTTAGAGCCAGCCTCTCTGCCGATCTTCAACCTACTATCTGGGGCCTCACGGCCCATGCGACGCTGGAGTATCGCGACAGATGCCTGCACGCGGGTATGAACGGATGCCTGACGAAGCCGCTGGACCCGGAGAAGCTTCGAAGCGTCATCGCAGAACTGTCCAGCCGGGTAGACGACCGAACAGCAGGCGATTCTGCAACGCAATTAGACGCTGTGCCTTCCGTTGGCTGATGAAAAAGGTTCCTCGCTACTTCTTGGCTTTGGCGGCGGCTTGCTCGGCCTCTTGCTTGCGGGCGCCGCGCATTACGTCGCCTAGGGCGTAGTTGCCTTCGTGGCAGGCGTACTCCAGGATCGGTTTGTCGGTGGCCGGCCAGGTCTGCTCGCCGGTCCAGGATTTATCCCAGGTTTGCGGATCTTCTACCGTGAAGCGATACAGAAGCGTTTTGTCGTCGATGCGGCTCAGGCGCTCGATCACGTGGAGATTTTCCGTCGATCCGTGGAAGCGCGTTTTGTTGGTGAAATTCGTCGTGTCGATCACCAGCGTGTCGCCGTCCCAATGGCCGACTGAATCGCCCATCCAGAAGCGGAATTTCTTGTCGAGATGCGGTTCGTTCATGCGCACGATGCGCGCGTCGTGAATCATTTCGCTTAGGATCAGGATCCGGTCGGAGGTCTGAACGATCTGATGGTTGTCGTTATAGAAATAGTCGGGCAGCATCGGGGGACCGGAGGTGGAACCGAATCCGAGGATGCAGCGCTCGCTGAGCGGACGCTGTTCGGGATTGTCGTATTCGCCACGGCTCACGGCGCCGGCGGCATCCTGATTATTTTCCTCGGCGGCATCGGAAGTGGGCAGCGATTCGGAATCGGCGTGCCGCTTCTTGGCTTCGGCGTTCAGCGGCGGTACTTTGCCGTCCGGAGGATCGATGACCAGCGACGTCCGGACCTGACCGTCGACTACGGTGTACGTGGTGCCTTGATTCAGCCACAGCCGGTTATATCCGCCGACGGCGCCGCCGCCGAGCTGCTCCAGGAGTCCAAAGTACGATGTCGCCGGCTTGGCTTGCCCTGCCTTGGGTAGTTCGCCGTTGTCGGCTTTCCTGCGAGCCGCCTCGGCCTGCTGGAGCTTTTCGGCCTGCTCCTTGGTGAGGCTAGCGGGAAGGCCGGGCAGTCGCTCGAGCGGGGTCATGGTGGCCAGGTCGTAAGTGCCCTGCAAATCCGGATGTCCGTCCGGCATGCGGCGGAGGGTGGACTTTGTGCCAGTGTTCGCCGTTTGGGCCGTCGCCGGGATCGCCGTTAGTGAGATGAATGCCAGGGCCGTTAGTGCGCCGATGCTGATGCGTGAGGCTAGTGGATTCCGCATATTCTATTTACCAATTATCCGCTTTATGGTGATGGCAGAGCAAGTACAGGATCGCGTTACTTAGACCGATGCTGTTCCGATGGGGACGGTGGTTTTCGATAGCGAGATGATTTGGTCGCGGAGGGCGCGGTTCAAGGCGCTGGTGATGGCTTGCAGCGAGGCGGTTAGGATGTTGCGGTGCATGGCGATGCCCATGATGGGGTCGCTTTGACCGGCTCGCAGTTCTACGAAAGAGACGGCGGTTGCGTCGGCGCCACTTCCGACCGCGTGTTCATCGTAGTCCAGGATGCGGACTCCGAGGTCGAATTGTTTGTTCAGCGCGTTAACGAAGGCGTCGATGGGGCCGTTGCCTTCGCCGAAGATGGCGTATTCGGCGGAACCGTCGGTCACCGTGGCGCGCAGTTCCCCGCTCTCGCCGGCGGAGTGCTCGGAATGCTCGCGAATGGAGAGCGGCGATTGCTGGTCGATGTATTCCGCTTTGAAGGCGCGCCAGATTTCCGCCGAGGTGATCTCGCGGCCGGTGGAATCGGTGATCTGCTGGATGACGCGGCTGAATTCAATTTGGAGCTTGCGTGGGAGTTTGATGCCGTAGTCGCGTTCGAGTAGGAAGCTCACGCCGCCCTTACCGGATTGGCTGTTCACGCGAATGATGGGCTCGTAGCTGCGGCCCAGGTCCTTGGGGTCGATGGGCAGGTAGGGGATGGCCCACGGCTGGCCGGGTTTCTGCGCGGCGAAACCTTTCTTGATGGCGTCCTGATGGGAGCCGGAGAAGGCGGTGAAGACCAGGTCGCCCGCGTAGGGATGGCGGGGATGGACCGGAAGCTGGGTGCAGAACTCGGCGCACTCGATGACGTCGTTGATGCGCGAGAAATCGAGGCCCGGATGCAGGCCTTGCGAGAACATGTTGAGCGCCAGAGTGACGATGTCGACATTGCCGGTGCGCTCGCCATTGCCGAAGAGCGTGCCTTCGACGCGGTCGGCTCCGGCGAGAAGGGCGAGCTCGGTGGCCGCGACGGCGGTGCCGCGATCATTGTGGGGGTGCACGCTCAGGATTATCGAATCGCGTCTGGTGGCGTTGCGGCTGAACCATTCGATTTGGTCGGCGTAGATGTTCGGCGTGGACATCTCGACGGTGGCGGGTAGGTTGAGAATGGTCTTGTTTTGCGGCGTGGCGCGCCAGACGTCCATGACAGCTTCGCAGACTTCAAGGGCGTAGTCGAGCTCGGTACCGGTGAAACTTTCGGGGGAATATTCGAAGACCCAGTCGGTTTCCGGGAAATGTTTGGAGCATTCCAGGACGGTGCGGGCGCCGCTGGTGGCGATGTCCTTGATGCCCGCCCGATCGAGTTGGAAAACGACTCGGCGCTGCAGCGTGGAAGTGGAGTTGTAGAGATGGACGATGGCGCGGCGAATGCCCTTTACCGCTTCGAAGGTGCGCTCGATCAAAGGATCGCGGGCCTGGACCAGGACCTGGACGGTAACGTCGCTCGGGATCAGGTCGCGCTCGATCAGGTCGCGGCAGAAGTCAAAATCGGTTTGCGAGGCCGAGGGAAAGCCGATCTCGATTTCCTTGAATCCCAGCTCAACCAGCGCGAGGAACATGCGGGTCTTGCGCGCCGTGTCCATGGGCTCGATCAAGGCCTGATTGCCGTCGCGGAGGTCGACGCTGCACCACACGGGCGGCTTCTGAATCGTGCGCGAGGGCCACTGACGGTTGGTCAGTCCGATGGGCTCAAATGGGCGATATTTCTTCGAAGGGTCGGTTAGCATGCACGTTTCCCCAGGGGTCGTCTTAAGAGGATGCTTCTAGTATAGCCGGAGGCTTACGGCCAGTTGACGGCGGGTCGGACTAGTTTGGGCTTGCGCGTCGCGGCGGCGGTGCGGATGGCGCACAGCTCGCCGATCAGGCTTCCGGCCCAGCGATAGATATTGCGTTCCTTGACCACCGCGCGCATGCGCTGCATGCGGATGCCGCGCTCTTCCGGTGACATTTCGAGGGCGCGATGCAGGGACTGGGATAATTCTTCGACGTCGTAAGGGTTGACGATCAAAGCGTCGGCTAGCTCGTGGCTGGCTCCGGCGAAGCGGCTCAGGACCAGGACGCCTTGATCGTCCTGGCGCGCGGCCACAAATTCCTTGGCCACCAGATTCATGCCGTCGTGCAGAGAAGTGACCAGGCAGACGTCGGCGGTACGGTAGTAAGGCAGGATTTCTTCGTGGCTGTGCTGGCGCGTGAGCAGGACGATGGGCTTCCAGTCTCCGTTCTGGAAGCGGCGATTGATGCGCTCGGCTTCCTCAATCACTTCCTGCATCAAGTCCTGATAGCGCGTGATGTGAATGCGGCTGGGCGAACCGATTTGAACGAACGTGAACTCGTTGCGGTAGGCCGGGCAGCTTTCAAGAAAGCGTTCGATGGCGCGGAAGCGTTCCGGGATGCCCTTGGTGTAGTCGATGCGGTCGACGCCAATTCCCATGTAGGTGGCGCGGACTCCGAGTTTGGCCAAGAGGCCGGCGCGTTCCAGGTGCGGCAGCTCGGTGGAGTGAGATGAGGATTCCGCGTGGTTGACAGCGACGCTGATCGGGAATGGCTGCACCAGCGTGCGGTGGGCGTCGCGTGTGACCGAGAAATGCTCGCGATCGATGCGGCATTCGAGCGAGCGATCGACGGTTTCCAGGAAATTGTTGCAGTGCGCCTGGATGTGGAAGCCGATCAGATCCGCGCCGAGCAGGCCATCCAGGAGCTCGCGCTGCCAGGGGCAGATGCCGAAAGCCTCCGGATTGGGCCAGGGGATGTGCCAGAAGATGGCCACGCGCGCATCCGGGCGGCGCTGCTTGACCATTCTCGGCAGCAGCGCGAAATGGTAGTCTTGCACGAGCACCACCGGACTTTCCTCGCGCGCGATTTCTTCGAGCACCGCATCGGCGAAATGTTCGTTGACGGTGCGATACGCCTCCCAGTCGCTCGCGCGGAAGGTGGGACGCGTGTGGGCGATGTGGCACAAGGGCCACAGGCCTTCGTTGGCGAAGCCGAAGTAAAATCCCTGCTCTTCTTCTTGCGTGAGCCAAACGCGCCGCAAAGTGTACTGGTTGTGTTCGGGCGGCACGCGGACGCGGCCGGCCTGGTTGACCGTTTCGCGGTCCGCATCGCCGGTGGCTTGGGCGATCCAAGTTCCATCGCAGGCGCACAGGACCGGTTCGAGCGCGGTTACGAGGCCGCTGGCCGGAACGCGGCACTGGATGATGTTGTCGTGGTGGACGTGTTCGTAAGGCTCGCGATTAGAGACGGCGAACAAATGGTCGCCGCCCAGACGTCCGCGCACGAATACGCGCAGACGGTCGGCGGTCCAATTGGATTCGGCGGATTCGCGCAGGTGGGCTTCGTGCTCGGCCGCGGCGCGGGCCGCTCTCAGACTGGATGCCAATTGCGAGGCTTCGTGCGTGAGGGGCGCGAACTCGCCTTTTTGCTGGAATTCGGGAACGCTGGGGGCGGTGCCGGTGCGCAGTTCGTGCAACCACTCGGTGGTGCGCTTCAAGGGGCGGCTTAAGCCGATGCGAATGGTTAGCAGAGTGATGAGGGCGATGAGAAAAGTCTGTATGCCTACGCCGATCAAGGCGCGGCGCCAAAGCGCGGCGGTCTGCTGCTCGATGTAGGCTGCGTCGTGAAAGATCGCCAGAACACCGATGACCAATGGCTCGTCGCGCAAAGGCATCGCGATGACGTGGACTGGGTCGCCGCCGCCCAAGGTGGCGAAGCCCGAGTGAGTGAGGCCATCCTGAAGTGCGTGGCGCAGGGGTTCGGGATATTTGTCGAGCCGGGGAGCGAGCTGGGAGCTAATGGCCACAGGTTCTCCGGCCATGTTCAACACCACCACGCCGGCGATCTGCTCGCGGTGTTCGAACTGGTCGACTAGGCGCTGCAGTTCGCGGTAGGAATGATTTTCGAGCAGCGGCTGGGCGGATTTCGATAAGGTTTCCGCGAGCACCAGGGCGTGGCGTTCCAATTCGCGATCCAGGCCTCGGCGACTGGCTCGCATTTGGACATAGGCGAAGGCCAGCGAGACAACGGCTACGCTTGCGATCAACGAAATCGAAAGCTTAGAAGTCAGGCGCATGCCGGATTCGTCCAGTGCAGATGAGCAAGCCGAAGGCCAGACTGGGGCGTAGCGGATTGAATTGAAAGCAAGGGGGTTGCACATTTCCCGAGGTAGCCGCGTCGCCGTTTCCTGGAAGGTTTTCCAGGCTGGCGCGAGGAAATATTAAAGAAATTTTAGTGGGCGGACTTACGATGTGGCTGCCGCCAGGACGCGCAGCAGCATCTTGAGCGGGGTTTTGATGCGCTCCGGTTCGACTCGTAATTTCTCACGGAGGTCCTCCAAAGCTTGTTCCAGCAGAAAAGCGTCCAGCAGCAGGCGGAGGTTGGCCTCGCTTTGGGCCAGCAAAGAATTATCGGCGACACGGCTGAAATAACCGTTCAGAAAAGTCGCGCTGGCCCACTGCAGCCAATACGTGCCGAGAGATTCCAGGGCATCGTCGATTTCGGGGCGGTGCTTGACGCCGGGCACATGATCGTAAAACACGGCATCGGCGGCAGTCTGAAAAGACATCATGAGCGTGGCGACGTCGCGCAATGGAGAGCGCTTGATGCGGCGCTCGCTCAAGGGACGGTCCGAGCGGCCCTCGAAGCCGATGAATACGAAATCCTTGCCGGTATGCAGCAAGCGGCTGAGCCGGAGATCGTCATGGATGCGGATTCGCACGGCGGGAATACGGCGGTCGGAAATGGCGCGGAAGCATTTGCGGATCTTGTCCTGCTGATCGAGCAGCTTTTGCGCTTCGGACTGGGTGACGGGGCTGAGGCTTTTCAATTGAAAGCGCAGGAATTGCAAAGCTTGGTTGCTCAGGGCGATCAGGCTGTGCTGCAAGGCCAGGCGATAGTGGTCAGTGAACATCTCGGGCGAGAAGGCGGGATCGGCGGGCTCGGTGCTTAAGACTATATGCAGCTCGGCGGTTCGTTGGCCCATCAGGCGGGTTGAATCGAGATAGGCGCCCATTAGCTCGTGCGCATGCGCGGGAGGCTCGCCCACGCGCAGCTCGAAAGGATGCCGGGTCATTTCGGGGCCGGTATATTCGGGCTCTTTCCTGGCCAGGCCGGCCTCGAAGAACTGGCCTAAGGAATCGAGCGTGTAGTGCCAGGCGTTGCCCTGATTTTCAACAAAGGCGGAAAGCGTGGCGATGACGGTGGGATCGCCGTGGCCGGCGCGGTAATCAATGAATCCAGCCAGGGGCGCGGCGTGCTCGAAGGCGCGCTCGGTGAGAAAAGCGCCCATCTCCGGTTCGGGATGGATGCCTGGTTCCACGCGGCGGTAAAGCTTCAACAAGAATCGGCGGCCGTAAGCGATGGCGGTGTTGGTTTGCTCGGCGTTCAACACGGCGGGTCCAAGCTCGGGGTGGCTCTGGCCCCAGGCCTTGCGGAAAGCGCGGGTGTGAGTGCCCACCAGCTCGCCTACTCGTCCGCGCAAACGGCGTCTGCGGGCGATGCATGCGAGCAGAGCTTCACAAAAAGCCGGGTCCCAGATGGCGCTATAAAGAATTCCCTTGGAAGCGTCTTGGGCCTGGAGTTCGGCCACGGAGACGTCCGACAGCTTGGTTTTCAATTGTTCGGCGGTCTCGCCCACGGCGACCGATCCGGGCATGACGTAGGTTTCCGGATCGCCGTCGTTATATTCAACCAGCCCGAGCAGTACATGCGCCGAAGTATCGGGGATGGGGATGTCGTCGATGAAATCGATCGAGCGGATGGAGCGGTGAGCGCCTTGAAACCAGCGCCGGGTCTTGAGAAAGGCGGGCAGCCGGCGAAGCAGCGTGGCCAGGGCGCGGCCTTCAAACACCTGCTCCCACGATTCCACGATGATGAGCGGAAGAAGGGCAATGGCGGCGGAAGCTGCGACGGCTTCCGGATGGGCCTGGCGAGCTTCCAGAGAAAACCAATAGAAGCTGAGGGCGCCCAGAGTGAGGTTGTAGAAATGGTCGCCGACGGGCGGGAAGTCGGTGTGTCCGAAGATCTCGACGGGTGTGGTTCCCTTGGCCTCCGAGAGATCCAGCTCGACATATTGTGGAAAGCGCGACAGGTTGGCCACCACCAGGATGGTTTCCTCCTGATAGCGGCGAAGGAAGGCCAGCACCTTGCGATTGGAAGGCCGCAGAAACTCCAGCGATCCGCGGCCAAAAGCCTTGAAGCGCTTGCGGTGCTCGAGCAGATGCTTCATCCACCACAGCAGCGAATGCGGGTTGTTCTGCTGCGATTCCACATTGATGGCTTCGTAGTGATACTCGGGATCGATGATGACGGGCAGGTAAAGTTTCTGCGGATTGGCGCGGGAAAATCCGGCGTTGCGGTCCGAGCTCCACTGCATGGGGGTGCGGACGCCGTTGCGGTCGCCGAGGTAGATATTGTCGCCCATGCCGATTTCATCGCCGTAATAAATGACCGGGGTGCCGGGCAAGGAGAACAGCAGAGCGTTCATGAGCTCGATCTTGCGGCGGTCGTTTTCAAGCAGCGGCGCCAGGCGGCGGCGAATGCCCAAGTTGATGCGCATGCGGCGGTCGCGGCCGTAGACACGGTACATGTAGTCGCGTTCCTCGTCGGTCACCATCTCGAGCGTGAGCTCGTCGTGGTTGCGCAGGAACAAGGCCCACTGGCTGGTGGGCGCGATGGCGGGCGTTTCCTGCAGGATCTCAATAATCGGGAAGCGGTCTTCCATGCGGATGGACATGAACAGGCGCGTCATGAGGGGGAAATGGAAGGCCATGTGGCATTCGTCGCTGGCGCCGAAATAGGCTACGGCGTCCTCGGGCCATTGATTCGCTTCGGCGATCAGGACGCGGTCTTTGTACTTGGAGTCGATGTGTTGGCGGAGTTGCTTGATGAAGTTGTGCGTTTCGGGAAGGTTTTCGCAGGAAGTGCCTTCGCGTTCGAAAAGATAGGGCACGGCATCCAGGCGGAATCCGTCCACGCCCATGTCCAGCCAGAAATCGATCACGTCCAAGATGGCGCGCTGGACCTGGGGATTGTCGAAATTGAGATCCGGCTGATGCGAATAGAAACGATGCCAGTAGTAGGCCTTGGCAACCGGGTCCCAAGTCCAGTTGGAGGTTTCGAAATCCTGGAAGATGATGCGCGCGTCCTTGTATTTTTCGGCGCTGTCGCTCCAGACGTAGAAGTCGCGCCAGCGGGTTCCGGGCAGAGCGCGGCGGGAGTGCTGGAACCAGGGATGCTGGTCGGAAGTGTGGTTGAGGACGATTTCGGTGAGGACGCGAATGCCGCGGCTGTGGGCGCGCCTGAGGAACACCTGAAAATCGCGCAGGCTGCCGTAGGCTGGATGGACCTCTTTGTAATCGGAGATGTCGTAGCCGTCATCGCGCCAGGGTGAGGGAAAGAACGGGAGCAGCCAGACGGCGGTGACGCCCAGGTCGCGCAGGTAATCGAGCTTGGCGCTCAGCCCGCGGAAGTCGCCCATGCCGTCGTCGTCGCTGTCATAAAAGGCGCGCGCGTGGACTTCGTAGATGATGGCGTCTTTGTACCAGAGTGGGTCCGGGTCCAGACTTTGTGGGGAGTTAGGGGTCACCTAGTAGTGGGACAAGTTAGAGATAAAGGATGTTACATCGGCGGACTTAGGCCGGCGGCGTGGCGGCTTTGCGACGCGGGCTCAGGCGGCTGGTGTAGTCCTTGAGCAACCGGCCAAGCCTGAGCGAAACCCTTCGAAAGAACGCCGGCACCGGGATTCGAAACGAGGGCCCATAATAGAGCAAGCTTCGGCGGTCGCAGGATCTACATCGGAAGGCGCGTATCCGCAGGATTCGAAGCGGTCTTTCCCTAAGTTTTCTTTGGGACAGGGCGAGCGCACGCGACTTACAGCTCGGGCAAGTGAGCACGGTTGATTGATGCGATCGGCGGCTGGGGAGTTACCCATTGGGAATGGAAACGGTACCATTCGGGTTTGGCCGTCGCTGGTGGACACAAGAAAATTGCCTGAATTCTGTCGATTTTGTTAAACTTGACGTTTTGTCAGCGCTGTTACGTTGTGGGGTGGTGACAGCGGTAGTGTTGAATCCAAGTCGTTGAAACATCGAAGGTCAATGAAATGAATATTTCCGTGGTCGGATTGGGTAAACTGGGCGCCGTGCTGGCTGCGGTGATGGCGGACCGCGGTCATTACGTGGTAGGAGTGGACCTGAATCCGGCGTTCGTAGATGCGTTCAATCAGGGCCGGGCGCCGGTCAGCGAACCGGGATTGAGCGAGCTGGTGCAAAGAAGCGCGGATCGATTGTCGGCAACTTCGGATGTCGGCGAGGCGGTTGAAAAGAGCGATTTGACATTTGTACTGGTACCGACGCCGTCGGGTCCGGATGGAACATTTTCGTTGAAGCACGTCTTGAAAGTGGTGGAAGGCATCGCGCTGGCTTTGCGAAACAAGCCGGCTTATCACCTGGTTGTGGTTACCAGTACCGTGATGCCTGGCTCGACCGGCGGGCAGGTGTTGCCGCTGCTCGAGGAAATATCCGGGAAGAAGTGCGGCGAAGACTTTGGTCTTTGTTACAACCCGGAGTTCATTGCGTTGGGCAGCGTGATACAGGACATGTCGAATCCCGACATGCTGCTGATCGGCGAATCCGATCCGCGCGCGGGGTCGATCCTGGAAGACTTGTACCACACGGTTTGCCGGAATCGTCCGCCGGTGGCGCGAATGAACTTCGTGAATGCGGAGTTGGCGAAGATCTCGGTGAACACCTATGTCACTACCAAGATTTCCTATGCCAACATGCTGGCTGAGGTGTGCGAGAAGGTGCCGGGAGCGGACTCCGAGGTGGTGGCCGCGGCGCTGGGTCTGGATACGCGCATTGGCAGGAAATATCTGAAAGGGGCTTCCGGTTATGGCGGGCCCTGCTTTCCGCGCGACAACACTGCGTTCTCGCGATTTGCGGAAATGCAAACCGTGGATGCGACACTAGCCAAGGCGACCGACCAGGTGAACCGTCGCCAGGTGAGCCGGCTGGGAGAGCGGATCGTGGCGGCGACGCCGCGCGGGGAAGCGGTTGGAATCCTGGGATTGTCTTACAAACCGGATACGGAAGTGATCGAGGAATCGCAAGGGTTGATGCTGGCCGCGATGCTGGTGGAGGATGGATACCGGGTGGTGGTTTACGATCCGGCGGCGATGGAGAACGCGCGGGGAGTCTTGAACGGGCGCGTGGAATATGCCGAGTCCATGGAAGCGTGCGCCGCGCAAGTGGCCACGCTGGTGATCACCACGCCTTGGAGGCAATTTCAATCGCTGCGGCCACAGCATCTGCGCCAAGATTGTCGTCCGGCGGTGTTCGATTGGTGGCGCATTCTTCCACCGGCGGTGTTCGAGGCCGCCACCGAGTACCAGGCTTGCGGGCGAGGCCCGTCGGCGGCCAAGAGTGGACCACGCGTGTACGCGGCCGAAGGGGCCAGCCAATCAAGGTGAGCGAAATAAAATTCTGGAGGCGGAAAGCATGAGTTCGCGAGTACTGGTGACCGGTGCGGGTGGCTTCATCGGCCATCACCTGGTGAATTATTTGAAGTCGCAAGGTTACTGGGTGCGCGGCGCGGATTTGAAAAAACCGCTGTACGCGCCCACCGCCGCGGACGAATTTCTGGTGCTGGATCTGCGCACGTGGGAGAACGCGCTGGAAGCTACGCGCGGCGTCGATCAGGTGTACGGACTGGCGGCCGACATGGGCGGAATGGGCTTCATCAGCGCGCACCACGCCATGATTCTGCACAACAATTCGCTGATCAACATCAACACACTGGAAGCCGCTCGACAGAATGGAGTGCCGCGCTATCTGTTTAGTTCGTCGGCCTGCGTTTATCCGGAATTCAAGCAGACCGAGACGAATGTCGCGCCGTTAAAAGAAGAGGACGCCTATCCGGCCCAGCCGCAGGATGCTTACGGATGGGAAAAGCTGGTGACCGAACGGCTGTGCCTGCATTATGGACAGGACTATGGCATGGAGACGCGCATTTTCCGCTTCCACAACATGTTCGGTCCGCTGGGCACGTGGGAGGGCGGGCGCGAGAAAGCGCCGGCGGCGTTGTCGAGAAAAATCGCGATGGCGAAGCTCACCGGCAATCCGGAGATCGAGATCTGGGGCGACGGCGAGCAGACGCGCTCGTTTTGCTACATCGACGATTGCATCCAGGGCCTGCACCGGCTGATGCAGTCCGATTTCCGCCAGCCGCTGAATCTGGGCTCGGAACAGATGGTGACCATCAACCAGTTGGCCGATATGATCGCGGGTATCGCGGGCATTTCGGTTCGCAAGAAACATATCGCGGGGCCGATGGGCGTGCGCGGGCGCAATTCGGACAACACACTGTTGCGCAAAGTGCTGGGCTGGGCGCCGGAGATTTCGCTCGAAGAAGGGCTGGCCCGGACGTATCCGTGGATTGAGAGCCAGGTGAAGGCGAAGTTAGAGCAGCAGATTCCGGCTGCGACGCGGGCCTAGCGCGGGAGATACACGTCCATACGTTGCAGGACCGCCGCTTGCATAAGCCGTAATTCCGGCTTACCAACGACCCAGGTGTCGACAGGACGCAGGGGCGTTATCGTTACCGACCCCGGCGGCATTCATGCGTCCAACTATTTTCGTCATTCTCGCCGTCCTCATCGCCGCCACGGCCGCCGCCTACGCGATCTTTGCGCGTGACATGAGGGCGGCGCGCGCCCGCCTCGTCGGTCGAAGCAAAACGGTAAAGACGTCGTTCGGCGCTTTAGAATACGCCGTGATCGGTGCGGGCGAGCCGATGCTCACCATCCACGGCGCCTCCGGCGGCTTCGATCAGAGCCTCGACATGACCGGCGCGATGGCCGAGCGCGGATATCGCCTCATCGCCCCGTCCCGTTTTGGCTATCTTCGCTCCAGCATGCCGAGTAACCTTACTACCGCGATGCAGGCCGACGCCTATGCGCAACTCCTTGATCGTCTTGGCACCGGTAAAGTGGACGTGGTTGGCATTTCCGCCGGCGCTTGGTCGTCCATCGAGTTCGCTATCCGTCATCCGGATCGCTGCCGGGCGCTAGTGCTTCTCGTCCCCGCCGATTACTTGCCTCCGGGTACATCCATCCACGGCGGCGCAATCGCCAGCGCGATTTTCAACTCCGATTTCGTCGCCTGGGCGGCCGTGAAACTAATGCCCATCCTGCCTGGAGCGATGACCCAGACATTGCTCGGCACCAACCCAGCCGTCATGCGCGCCGCTGACGCCAGCGAGAAGGACCGCGTTCAGCAAATTCTCGATCATCTCTTGCCGATGAGCGCTCGCTTCCAAGGTATCCGGTTCGACATTAAGACTGCTGCCACACGCACGCCGTATGCGATCGAGAAGATCACCTGCCCGGTCCTAACGATCAGCGCCGAAGACGACGCTTTCGGCACCGCCAGTCGGGCGAGGTATATCGCCGCCCGCGTGCGCGACGGCCGGTCCATCATTTTTCCAACCGGTGGTCATGCCTTGGTGGGCCACTATGCCGACGCGCTGCGTGAGGCCACGTCGTTCCTCTGAGACCCTACACGAGCGGCCGTCGCCGTGAACTATCCTCGATCGCGTTGAGTCAATCAGGGCAAGTGCAGCACAGGAGCGGGAGGTCGCCTATGCCGAGCCCGGAGTTGCCCGCTTTCCAGAAACGCCTAAGCTTCGCGTCCGCTGTTGCCGGCCGGGATTTCCTTGGGTGCCACCGTGCGTCCTTCGTAGGCGTCGAGCACGTCGGAGACGTCCCCGTCCATCATGACCGCGCCGTGGTCCAGCCAGATGGCGCGTTTGCACATCTCGCGGACCGCATGGGCGGAGTGGGAGACGAACAGTAAAGATTTGCCGGAGCGAATGAGTTCGTCCAAAGTGCGCCGGCATTTTTCCTGGAAGGCCGCGTCGCCCACCGCCAGAATTTCATCGATCAGCAGGATATCTGGGTCGGCTTGAATCGCGACCGAGAATCCCAGGCGCACCACCATGCCGCTCGAATAGGTGCGCAGCGGCTCGTTGATAAACTCGCCGAGGCCGGAATACTCGACGATCTGCTCGACGCGCTCCATGGTCTTGCGGCGGCTCAAGCCGAGCAACGCGGCGTTCAGAATAAGATTTTCGGCGCCGGTCAGGTCGGGATGGAAGCCGGAGCCGAGCTCGAGGAGCGCGTTCAGCCGTCCGTTTCTGACGACCTGTCCGCTGGTGGGGGTCGCCAGGCCCGCGGCTAATCCCAGCAACGTGCTTTTGCCCGCGCCGTTGCTTCCCACGATGGCCACGCTTTCGCCTTGCTGCATTCGAAAAGAGACGTCCTTGACCGCGAAAAATTCGCCGTGCTGGACGTGGGAGCCAAACCAGCGCAGAATGTGAGTGCGCAACAATTGCTGGCCGGTGAGGCGCGGAAACGATTTGGAAACGTGGCGGAACTCGATGGCGTTCATCGCTTATTACAGATGCTCGTAGAATCCTTTCGTCAATCGCGTGAAAACGACCAGGCCGGCGGCGAGCATACCAAAGGAGACCATGCTCAGCAAGCCCAAGGTATGGCCGAGAGGCGGCTTGCCATCGAGCAAAACCGTTCGCACCATCAGAACCACCGCCGCCACTGGATTGAGCTGATAGATTTCGTGATAGCGGAGCGGAATCAGAGAAAAAGAATAAAACACCGGAACCAGCCAGAATAACACCGTATTGGCGGATTCCACCACGTAGCGCGTGTCGCGGATGTAGACGTTCAGGGCCGAGAAAACCAGCGTAAGGCCGAGCACGAAGAGAATTTCCAAACCCCAGATCACCGGCAGCCATAGCCAATATCGATTGACGCCCCGGCCAAATACGAGCACGGCGGCCAGCAACAGGCCGATTTGGATCACCAGGTGGAGGCAGTTGGAAAGCACGCTGGCGATCGGAAAAATCTGGCGCGGGACGGGAACTTTCTTGATGAGCGCGGCGTTTTCCTGGAGCGAGGAGGTGCCGCTGACCCAGGCAATCTGGAAAAAGCTGAGCGGGACCAGGGCGCAGAGCACCGAAAGTGGGTAATCGGCGCCGCTGGAATTAGAAAAAATCTGGGTGAAGACAAACGTCAGGACCGCCATCATGATCAGCGGGTTCAGCAGCGACCAGAAAATGCCCAGCGACATGTTGCGGTAGCGGACCTTGAAGTCTTTTTCCACCAGGTTCCGCAGCACGAAGCTGTATTCGCCGGCCCACATAGTCGCTTGTTTCCTAAGCCCTTATTGTAAACGGGCGGGATGGAGGCGGTCCAGGGGGCGGGCGGCTAGGCGAACAGGCCTTGACAGCAATTGCAGATTGCAATATCATTATTGCGGATTGCAATTATGAGCCTGGGCGAGAAAATCCGGTATCTGCGGGAGGTGGAAGGGGCCCTGCGCGGCCTGGACCGCGAGATGATGATACTGT